>JAHDRA010000092.1 GCA_018433525.1 Paludibacteraceae bacterium | reverse complement strand
TTTTTCCCGCTTTTGATCGTTACTCCACTCAGTAAAATCTGATGTTTCACACTGGTGTAGTACCCACTGTTGTTATATTGCACGGTAACGGGAACCAGCAACAAGTCCATAGTTTCGGGAAGTTGGGTACCATTGGTTTCAGCCTTTTTTATTTCATTCGAAATCAATTTGGAAAGGTTGAAAGTGTAATAATAATCGTAACTATCGGTATCGGCATTTTTTGTATAGGAATACTGAGCTATCAATGCACAGGTATCGGAAGGCAATTCGCTGTTTTTGAAAAATCTGTCCAAAGCCGATTCTTTTATCAACATCATGTTTTGCACCAGGGGAACGGCAATAGTTGCTTCATCCTGTTCGGTAACCTCTACTTTCAACAACGCACTGTTCACGGAAAGATATTTGTTGTGGATGGTTGTTTTCATTTGCTTCGCTATCTTATCGACAGGCAACGAAATTCGTGTGTTGATATTTGCCGGAGAGGCAACATAATTCACCTCTGGACGCGATTGAACGACTTCATTTCTGTCAGGATGCTGAATACGGTTAACCTGACGAACTTCGGCATTGGCAGGAAAAGTAATAACATTATTGACTGTAACCGTCGAGTCGGAACCATCGGAAGTCTTTCGTACATAAGTATAATGATAGTAATAGTACAAATCGATTTGATTCACATAAAGAATGTTTGCGCTGCCAAAAGTTGTGGTAATAAACATCCCTTTGAACTTCTGAAGAAAATCCTTTTGACTGTTGTAGGTCCGATTTTCGGGGAAAAACCATTGAACAAAACTATCGGAAAGCTTGAAACGTACTTGTGTCCCATCGGAACGCGAACCGGAAGTATCGCTTGGCGTGATAATTCTTTTTCCCAAAAGAATGGACCGATCGGTATAATCATCCGGATTGATATTGGAGGGATAATGCTCCGAATAGGAAAAAGTAGCCTTATTCATTTGATAAATTTTGATTTCCATTGGAGAATATTTATCTCCAAACCAGGTGAGATAACGCAAAGCTATTACAGCCGAATCGGGAACAGCATTATCGGGAAAAGTAAA
>JAHDRA010000105.1 GCA_018433525.1 Paludibacteraceae bacterium | reverse complement strand
TTCACCGCTTTTTGCTATATTGCGTGTTAGCATTTCGGTGGTTATTGTCATACTGTTTTTGTTTTCATTTCAAATTTACATATTCCGCCCGATAAATATAAATGATTCCACAATCCTTTGTAAACTGGAATATAGCCAAAAATAAATCAAATAGTCAAATGAATTCTAATCCCTTACGCAACGAACAGAAAACCCAAGCCCTTTTTTGAAGAGGCCTCTGCGTACATCGCTGGTATCGTAATCCATGGTACGGCGCCATGCAGTAGTTGCATTGTTCTCCGTAGCACTCCACCAGAGACCGTGGCTTCCAACATAGTTGAATGTACCATCTTCGCCACGGCTGCCTCCCGGCAGGGCTGTAAAGCCGGTTTCGTTGGTTGCACCGGTATTTGGACTGTTCCAATGAGTTGTTCCGGTTTCTTTAAGTTTACCACCGGCAACGCTGTATCCGCCAAGGTAGTCGGTTAATTCTGTCCACTCGGCATCGCTTGGTAAATGCCAGCCCGCAGGGCACGAATTACGCGCAGCTGTCCAATTGTATAATACGCCGTAGGTGGTGTAATTGGCTGTGGCTTTGGCAGCTGCTACACTTGTACCGTCGTAACCGTAAACATAATAATAAGAGCCTGCTGCATCTTCAGAACCATCGGCAACCATGTTTACACTAGGCAAGTAGGCAAGGTTTTCTGCCATCCATACTTGGTCGCCAATTTTAACCCATTTATAAACTTTATTATCACGATCGTCTGTGAATGTGCCGCTTGTTGGTTCAGGAATTGTTGGTTGATAAAATATAGCGCTATCTAAATCTGCCATCTTAATTGATTGTTTATTAACAATTAATCCATCTTTCATAAAATAGATGGTGTCATTTTGGGCAAAAAGAGTTGAAAGTTGAAAGCGACAAGGCAGAGACTACGTGCAATGCGATAACCGGAAATGGCAAAAAGTGGGCAAAGTTACACATTTTTTCACGTTAAATTGTCCATTTCGACCAAAAGTCAAAGAATTTTTGTAAGTTTGCGTCTTCAAAAAAGCATCTCATGTCGAAGCAAAAAATAAATATAAGAAACAAACGCGCCTCGTTCGATTATGAATTGATTGAACGGTTTGTGGCAGGAATTGCGCTCTACGGCACAGAGATAAAATCGATTAGAGAAGGCAAGGTAAGCCTCAACGACAGCTATTGCGCTTTTGCAAACAATGAATTGTGGGTGTACAACATGCACATAGCTGCCTACCGTTTGGGAACTTTCTATAACCACGAAACACTTCGGGTGCGCAAATTGCTACTGACTAAAAAAGAGCTGCGCCGCTTGCAACGCTCCGTTAAAGAAGACGGCTTGACCATTGTTCCCACCTTTCTATTTATCAACGACAAAGGCTATGCAAAATTAGAAATAGCTTTGGCGCGCGGCAAAAAGCTATACGACAAACGCCAATCTCTAAAAGAGAGCGACGACAAACGCGAAATTGCAAGAGCTTTCAAGCGGTAAAAAAATGCTTTGAAAATAGTTGCTCGGTAGAAAAAATAATATTAACTTTGCAACGCAATTAAAGGATTTGCCAATTTGGCTCAGTTGGTAGAGCAACGCATTCGTAATGCGTAGGTCCCCGGTTCGAGTCCGGGAATTGGCTCAAAGCCCGTCAATAGGGCATTAAAACAAAAAGGTAGGAAACTACCGCAATTCCCACTTTACAAAACTATCCACTGACATTTTCTTCCGACCGTATTTAAAAATCGGACGGACAGTGGTGTTTTTATTCATTTATCACATTCTATACAAAAAGTTGCGGACGAAATTCCAGTCGCAATAGCAACAAAGGAAATCCGTCCGCAAAGAGTACCAATAACAGATTGTTATGGTAGTGGTTTGATTTATTTCAAATCAATCACGTGGCATTTTTTCTTTTTATTATTAACTTAAAAAACTATCACTTTTTGCACTTGGTCGTCGCCTACTTTTACAAGATATATGCCTTGACGTCCTATGCGCACTACAAAATTGTTTGTGGTAATTGATGTCTCTTTTACAAGCAATTGACCTGTTAAATTGTAGATACTCAAACTTTTACCTTGTGCATTATCTATAACAACACCCTTATCTGTAGTTGAAATCACTACTCCTGTCAAGTAATTTTCGTAAATGCCGTCAGCCACGTCGAAGCGTGCTGTAAATGTAGTATCGCACAACACCACAAAAGTACGCGGATTGTCGGTATTGCCGTCTTGCCACTCTTTGAACTTGTAACCATCTTTCGGCTCGGCAGTCAGTGTTGCTTCAGTTCCATACTTATGAATGCCTCCACCTTTTACGCTGCCCATGTTCGGATTGTTGCTTATTGCTGTTACCTCGTAATCAAGAGCTTCGAAGTAAGCCACAAGGTTAAGGTCTTCTGTTACGGTTATGGTACGTGGATTTTCGGTGTTGCCGTCGCTCCAAGATACAAATTTATGCCCTCTTTCCGGTTCGGCAAAAATGGTTACTTCCGTTATCTCTTCGTTCTCGTTTTTCCAAGAAACAAAATTTACTTTGCCCGATTTCGGATCTGCCGATACGGCTCTGACCGTATTCTCTCCCTCCTCGATAAAGATTTTCTGATTAGGCATTTTTTCCTTATAAGCATCAGTTGTTCCGTTTGGAATAAACATAGGAATGTCGCGTGAATAGAGGAAAGCAGTATTCCCAACTGTTGTGGGAGGTGTGGACGACTTGAATGTAACGTATTGCAAATCATAAGATAAAAACGCTTGTGGTTCCAAACTTGTCAGCTGATTGCCAAAAACTACGGCAGGAATTCCACAATACATAAAAGCCCCCAAACCGACAGAGACTATCGACGGCAATTGCAGCGTATCTGTCATATTATCGCAATCGCGGAATGCCCACTGTCCGATGGTTTTCAACGAATTGTTAGCACTCAAGCCAATGCTTGTTATTCCGTCACAACCGAGAAAAGCACTTTTCCCGATGGTTGTTACTGCATCAGGAATATTGAAATTACCGGTAATGCAGCAACCGGCGAAAGCTTCATCTCCGATAGCGGTTACTGTTTCGGGAATAACAGTACGGTAGCATCCCTTAATAAGCGTATTGGTAGATGTTGCAATCATTGCATTGCAATTATTTCTACTGTCGTACGTGGAGTTACTGTTACTAACGGTTATAGTAGAAAGATTGTCGCAAGGAGTTGCAAAAAAAGCATCTATGCCTATCTCTTGCAGTGATGCGCCAATGTGCAAGCTGTTTATGCTGTCGCAACCGTAAAATGCTTCCCTTTTAATGGAAGTTACGCCGTTAGGTATTGATACCAATCCCTTAATTCCTCCGCAACCCGAGAATGCATAACTCTCGATAGTTTCCAAATTTGAGGCACTGCCCAAGTCAATGCCCGACAGTTTATGGCAGTTTCCGAACGCACCCTCCCCAAGATAAGTCAGTGATGCAGGGAATTCCAGTTTGCTTTCAATATTCCAACAATTGTAAAAAGCTTTAGGACCAACACCCTTCACACTATTAGGCATGGTTAATTGGCTAATACCTGTACATCCGTAAAAAGCTTCCCACCCGATTGTTTCCAGTCCGTCAGGAAAACTTACGCCGGTAATTTTTTTGCAGTCGGAAAAATTTTTCCAACCTATATACTTCAACGGCTTGGGAAAATTCATTTTTCCCTCTATGTTCGTACACCCTTCGAAGGCATGGTTACCGATAATTCTAAGAGAATCGCCCCATGCTACGTTGGTTAGTGCCGTACATGTGTAAAATGCAGATGTACCGATGGAGTCAACCCCTATCATTGTTACTCGGTTCAAATTCGGACATTTATAAAAAGCCCTATCGTCTATAATTCTCACCTTCGCCGGAATATCTATGCTTTCCAAATTCGGGCATTCGTAAAAAGTGCCATCTTGTATAATTTCCAACGATGGACTAAGCACTACGTTCGTCATACCGCATCCCCAACAAGCTGAACTTCCAAGAAATTTTACCGATGAGGGAAAAGTCAGCGTACCTTTAAGCCCCGAACAGTTAAAGAAAGCACCTTGTTCGATGGTATCCACCGAATTGCCGATAGTGATTGTTTCAAGCAACCGACATCCGTAAAAAGCTTCATTTTTGATGGTTTTTACCGAATTGTCAATGGTAACGTTTTTCAGTCCGGTGCCGCCGGTATTGCCCCTGTTTTTGCGGTAATTATCAACAGCTTGCTGCGGAGCGCCCGAGCCACCCGTTTCATCGTAGCAATCACGAAAAGCTTCGGTGCCGATGATTTTCCCGCGAATTGTTACATCTCTAAGTCCGTAGCATCCCTGAAAAGCACAATTGCCTATCTCAAGCTCGGAATTTTCGCCGAAAGTCAATTCTTCCATTCCTGTACATCCGTAGAAAGCATTTTTTCCGATATATTTTACCGTATTGTTGATGTGTACTTTAGGAATTGCCGAACAATTGTAAAACGCTCTTTGCCCGACATTTTCCGCAATAATAAATATTTCACTGCTAAGTGCCGTGCATCCCGAGAAAGCATCTTCTCCGATATACTTTGCCGAACCGAGGCTTGCAGCAGCAAGAGAGGTACATCCCGCAAAAGCCGACTCGCGTATGCACTCCATTCCTGTGAAAAATGTCCTAAGCTTTTCACATCCTGCAAAAGCCTCATATCCAACGTGTCTTACCTGACCGCCGACGGTTTCGAGAGATGGGCATTGCCTGAAAGCATGAGCTGCGATGGAATCTATAGAAATAACGCCGTTGAGATGCTTAAATTTCGGACAATAAGCGAAAGCTTCTCTACCAATATACACTACCGAATTGGCTGCGCTTACGGTTTCAAGTTCCGGACAGTTCTGAAAAGCACCCCAGTGAATATACTTTACCGAACTGCTGCTGACTGTTTTGAGTGCCGCACATCCCGAAAAAGCTTGCTGTCCAATGTATTCTACCGTATTGGGAATACTTACGCTTGTAATACCACTACTGCCTAAACTTACCGATGTAACCGTGTATTCAAGGGTACCATACTTCCAAACATAGTTTACAACATTTCCATGCTCATCATAAATTATATCTGTAACAGTTCTAATTTCGGCGGTTATAGTGGGTGGAAAATTTATGCTGCCTGTTTGGTCTGATGTTTTATTAGTACCGTGTACAGTCATGTCAATATTATTTATCGCATATTTTGCGTTGCCTTTAATTATATAAAGTGCAAGATCAGTATTTTCTAGTTCTTCGTTATAATATTCCCAATAACCAATTTCGTATGCCGCTACATTGCCCACAAGAGCAAACAGCATAACTGCTAATGTTAAAATAATCGATTTTGTTTTCATAGCTTTAATTTTTTTTAGCCCTGTCCCTTCCCCTAAAGGGAAAGTTTTACAGGGATTTTTGTTTTTATTTTAATGTTTTTTTAGATATTTTTTTCCGTTTTGAATAACGATACCTTTGTAGTTTTCATCTACCCTCTGCCCTGAAAGATTGTACATAATGCCTTTGGGGTCGAGTTGGTTTTTATCCACTACAGGAGTGTTGATGCCCGTAGTAATATCGACCGTCCAGCCAACAGGCACATGTGAAGCGTCTTTGAGAGTGGTATCTAAGCCCGCAGGACATGTAAACGTACCGGTAGCCGACACACCTTCTACCCAATTTTGGGTTGAATTTTCGGCTTCGTTCCATGCGGTAAAGTTTACTTTTATGTTATTCAGCTTGCTACAGCCATTAAACATTCTCTGGTAGCATGTTTTAGCCAAGGTTTTGGCGGGCAACAGAGGAGCTGTAGTCAGTTCGGTACAACCTTGGAACATCATGTAATAGCAACTTATTGTAAGGGTGGTTGCAGGCAGTACGGGTGCGGTAGAAGAGCAAGAGCCGCGAATAGGTACCATCTACGGTACTTGACCAATAGTAGCCGAAGGAACCCACACTGTAGAGCGAACCATTGCTGTTGCTGCGGTAGCCTGCCACGGGCAATTTAAGCGGAGAGGCAAAAGCTCCGGCTGCGTTATTGATGCTCCAACTTGTACGCTCGGCTTCCCATTCGGCTTCTGTTGGCAGTCGGTAACCGGCTGGACAGGGGTTGTTAGTGCCACTTACACCTTGCCATAAATTATCGTTTTGCGGGTTGCGCCAGTCGTAAGGGTAACTGCCACTAGTAATAAAATTGCCATGCCCGGGGGTATCGCTTGTTGCCAGGGTTGTTGTTGTGCCTGATGTACGGATTTCGTGTCCATCGGCTGAACGCCCCCACTGGTACAAGTCGCCATAAGCGGCAGCAACTGTACTGCTTGTTGCTACTTGCGAAGCACCAAGGTTGCGATCCATCCATATTTTACCGGTAGTAGGATTTTTAACATCGTTATCTCCTACTACTGTTATCCATGTGGGTACACCACCAACAAAACTTAATATTTGTCCTTCGTTACCTGCTGCTACGGTTACCCATGCTGTGCCGTTCCAGTATTGCATTTCGCCTGGGGTAGTGCCGGTGGGCACGCTGGGGTCGCTTTCAGTTATTCCACCTGTAACCGTTTCAGCCGTTTTAGCGTGCAAAGCATAAGGAACGCTCAGCAATTGGTTTGTGCCTGTAATTGTGTAATCTGTTCCACCTGCCGGGTCGGTTTCTGTTTTGATAAAATAAGGCCCGTTTGCCCATTCTATGTTTGTGAAATCCCCACTTTGTACTGTACCATCTCCAATTTTAATACTTATCAAACCAT
>JAHDRA010000095.1 GCA_018433525.1 Paludibacteraceae bacterium | reverse complement strand
ACTCCCGATTTTTCTTCAATTCCAACAATATCAAAATCGTCTAATATCTCTTTCGGAAGAATGTAACGGGCAAGTGCATCAAGCTGTTCGTAAGTGGACATATAAAAAGTATTTTTTCACAAAGATACTTTTCTTTTTCTACAAATTTATACAGGTGAGCCATTTTTGTTTGCCCGAAAATATGAAAAATGTTACTTTTGCACAACGTAAAAACAACTCTACAACATGAATATATTACTTCTGGGTTCAGGAGGTCGTGAACATGCTTTGGCATGGAAAATTGCTCAAAGTTCACAGCTTACAAATCTTTATATTGCTCCCGGAAATCCCGGCACGTCAACGCTGGGAACCAATCTCCCCTTTTCGGCAGATGATTTTCAATCCATCAAAATAGCAGTGTTGGAACATGAAATCGATTGGGTAATTGTTGGGTCGGAAGATCCTTTGGTGAAAGGGATTGCCGATTTTTTTGCCTCTGACAAACAATTAAAAAACGTATCTGTGATCGGGCCGTCAAAAATTGCTGCGCAACTGGAAGGCAGTAAAAATTTCGCCAAAAAATTCATGCTCAGACATGGCATCCCGACAGCCAAATATTTCAGCGTTACCTCAGAAACTATTGACGAAGGCATACAATTTCTCCAGCAACTTTCCTCTCCTTACGTACTGAAAGCCGACGGACTGGCTGCAGGGAAAGGCGTGCTGATTATCGATAGCTTGGAAGAAGCTGAACAGGAATTAAAATCCATGCTGGAAGGAAAATTTGGAACAGCAAGTAAAACCGTTGTAATTGAGCAATTTCTTTCCGGAATTGAATGTTCGGTATTTGTGATAACGGATGGAAATAATTACAAAATTCTGCCCGAAGCCAAAGATTACAAGCGAATAGGTGAAGGCGATACCGGATTAAATACCGGAGGAATGGGCGCTGTTTCGCCGGTTTCGTTCGCCGATAAATATTTCATGAAGAAAGTAGAAGAATATATTATTCGACCCACTATCAACGGATTGAGAGAAGAAGGAATTGTATATAAAGGGTTTATTTTTTTTGGTTTGATAAATGTTAAAGGTGAACCTTACGTGATCGAATATAATGTTCGGATGGGCGATCCTGAAACAGAAGCCGTCATGTTGCGAATAAAATCCGATTTTGTTGATTTACTGGGAGGTGTGGTAAATGAAAATTTGGACGAAAAAGAAATTAAAATTGACGAGCGTTTCGCAGCCACAGTAATGCTGGTTTCCGGCGGCTATCCTCAAGCTTATGAAAAGGGCAAGGAAATTTCCGGTTTGGATAAAGTGGAAGGAAGTATTATTTTTCATGCCGGCACTGCCTTGAAAAACGGGAAACTGGTAACCAATGGCGGCAGAGTAATGGCCATTAGTTCTTATGGAAACACCATGAAAGAAGCGCTGGAAATATCATTGAGAAATGCCGAAAAAATTAATTTTGAAGGAAAATATTTCAGAAAAGATATCGGATTCGATTTATAAAAGCTTGGAATTTGTTGCTGCAAATAAAAATTAATCCCGATGAAAAAAATTGTTGTCGCTATTGATGGGTTTTCTTCCGGCGGTAAAAGTACTATGGCAAAAGATCTTGCACGAGATGTAGGATATACTTACATTGATTCGGGAGCCATGTATCGTGCAGTTGCCTTGTATGCCATGCGCAATGGTTGGATAACAGAAAATGATATTGATATCGAAGCACTGAAAAAAAATATCGGCTCTTTAAAAATCGATTTTAAAACCAATGAGCATGGAGTTTCCGAAACTTATCTCAATGGCGAAAATGTCGAAAAAGAAATCAGAACATTGGAAGTTGCCAATGCAGCCAGCCGAGTAAGTGCTTTGGACTTTGTAAGGAGAGAACTGGTGCGGCAGCAGCAACAAATGGGTTTGCAAAAAGGAATTGTAATGGATGGAAGAGATATTGGAACTGTAGTTTTTCCTGAAGCCGAGCTGAAGATTTTTTTAACCGCCTCTCCCGAAATCCGAGCTCAACGAAGAATGGAAGAAATGCTGGCCAGAGGTGAAAAAGTTGATTTTCAAAAAGTGCTTGCCAATATAAAAGAGCGGGACGAAAGAGATCTTCATCGTTCAGAAAGCCCACTCAAAAAGGCCCCCGATGCCATTGTTATAGACAATTCCAATCTGACTCGTGACGAACAGCGAGAGTTGCTCAAAACTTTATTTTATCAAAAAACGTTAGAATAATAAGCTGATTCAATTAAAGTTTCAGTGTTATTCATCTGTTTTTTTAATTTTTATAAAGCTTCAAAATTTTGAACATCGAAATAGACAACAAATCCGGATTTTGCTTTGGCGTGGTTAAAGCCATTGAAAAAGCAGAAGAAGAATTGGAAAAAGGCTCAACTCTATACTGTTTGGGAGATATTGTGCACAACGAAGAAGAAGTGGAACGACTTCAGCGATTGGGACTCGTTACTGTCAATTATGAGCAATACAACCAACTGCATAATGTGAAAGTGCTGATTCGCGCTCACGGAGAGCCTCCAAGCACATACGAAACAGCCAGAAAGAATAATATTACCCTGATTGATGCTACCTGTCCGGTGGTACTGAAATTGCAATCGCGCATCAAGAAAAACTATGAAGAATTGGCTTCGGAAGACGGACAAATAGTTATTTACGGACAAACAGGACACGCTGAAGTCAAAGGACTGGTAGGGCAAACCGATGGTAAAGCCATTGTGATAGAGGAAGAAAAAGATTTGGATAAAATCGATTTCTCAAAGAAAGTACATTTGTTTTCTCAGACAACCAAAGATATTGAACATTATCATCATCTGATAGAGGAAATTTCAAAACGCATGGTGAAAAAGGATGATTTTAAATTTAGCGACACCATTTGCCGTCAAGTAGCAAACAGAATACCAAATATTATTAATTTTGCACAACAGAACGACGTTATTCTTTTTGTAGGTGGCAAGCAAAGCTCAAACGGAAAAGTTCTTTATGAACATTGCAAAAGCATTAATCCACAGACATATTATATTTCCGATTGTAAACAAGTGAATGAACTCGAGATTCAAAAGGATAAAAAAATTGGAATTTGTGGGGCTACTTCCACACCAAAATGGTTGATGGATTGCATTGCCAAACGTTTGGAAGAAAGGTTAGCCTGATTTTTATTAGTTTTTTGATAATCAATTAATCAACAAAATAGAAATGAAATACGAAATTAAATGTATCGGATTACTTACTTCCGGAGGTGATGCTCCCGGAATGAATGCTGCTATCAGGGCAGTAACACGTACGGCAATTTTCAACGGTATTCGTGTAAAAGCGATTTACCGAGGTTACAAGGGACTGATAACCGGAGAAATCAAAGAATTCAAGACCGAAAACGTGAGCAACATTATTCAGCAAGGAGGCACGATTATTAAAACGGCCAGGTGCGCTGAATTTATGACACCCGAAGGAAGAAAAACGGCTTACGAAACTATGAGGAAAGAAGAAATTGATGCGTTGATTGTTATCGGAGGTGATGGAACTTTAACCGGTGCTCGAATTTTTGCACAAGAATTTAACGTACCCATTGTAGGCTTGCCGGGGACAATAGACAACGATTTATGGGGAACGGATGTTACCATTGGTTATGATACAGCCTTGAATACCATTATCGATGCAGTAGACAAAATTCGGGATACGGCTTCTTCCCACGAACGTTTATTCTTTATAGAAGTCATGGGACGCGATGCAGGTTTTCTGGCTTTAAGCAGTGCCCTGGCTTCAGGTGCGGAGGCTGCCATTATTCCAGAAAGGGAAACCAAAGTCGATCAGTTGGAAGAACTGATTAAAAACGGCTTCAGAAAATCGAAAAACAGCAGCATTGTCATTGTTGCCGAAAGTGAAATTACCGGCGGAGCCAATGGCTTGGCTGAAAGAATGCGCCGCGAACATCCCGAATATGATGTACGCGTAACAATTTTGGGACATATTCAGCGGGGTGGTTCACCTACTGCTTCGGACAGAATTTTGGCCAGCCGCATGGGTGTGGCAGCCGTAGATGCTTTGCTGGATGAGCAGCGCAGTATTATGATTGGCATCGTGAACGATGAAATTGTTCATGTACCGTTTACAAAAGCCATTAAATTCGACAAGCCGGTAAATGAAGATTTATTGGGCGTCATCCAAATCCTGTCAATTTAACAATTTTCATTCGCTAAATTTATTGATGAATGTTTTTTTGTTTTTTCTTTTACCAAACATTGTAGTTCCCTGAAAAATTAAAAACCACTGCCTGCGATATTTTATCTAGTCAGTGGTTTTTTATTTAACATTTTTTTAAACTCAGTAACCCAAAATTTTCAACATTGACTTGTAGCTTTGTTCTTTGGCAAAAAGTTTGGTAAAATACTCTCCGTCTTCATCCTTGTCGATAATTACCATTTTTGGAGCCGGTATCAAACAATGCTGTATGCCGCCATATCCGCTCAACGATTCTTGATAAGCGCCAGTATGGAAAAATCCAATATATTGTTCCCGCCCTTCTTCCATTTTCGGAAGGAAAATAGCATTTGAATGAACTTCGGCATTGTAAAAGTCTTCACTGTCGCAGGTCAGACCGCCAAGATTGACTCGTTCGTATTCTGAATCCCAATTGTTGATAGCCAAAAATACATACCGCTGATTGATTGCCCATGTATCTGGCAGTGTAGTCATAAACGAACTGTCGATCATGTCCCACAATTCGCGGTCGTTTTGTTTTTTTTGATTGACAATGGAATAAAGCATGGCTCCACTTTCACCAACGGTGTAAGAACCAAATTCGGTAAATATATTTGGCTCGGGAACTCCGTTCTGAGTGCAGATGTTTTTTATCTGTGCTATGATTTCTTCGGCTATGTATTCGTAATCGTACGACATATCCAAGTGGGTCTGAATCGGGAAGCCTCCACCGATATTTAAACTGTCGAGTTCAGGACATTTTTTCTTGAGTTCACAGTATAAATTTACGGCTTTACTCAATTCGTTCCAATAGTATGCCGTATCTTTGACACCAGTGTTGATGAAAAAATGCAAAATTTTCAGTTCTACATCTAGATTGTTTGCTATGTGCTTTGTGTAGTAGGGAATAATGTCGTTGTATCGAATACCAAGTCTGGAAGTATAAAAATCAAATTTCGGTTCTTCTTCCGCAGCAATTCTGATTCCTATTTTTAATTTCTTATCGAAATCTTTCAGCAGCAAATCCAATTCGAATTTATTGTCCAGTATCGGTACTACATTAGAAAATCCCAAACGTATCAGATTTTGAATATTTTCTATATATTGTGGACGTTTGAACCCGTTGCAGATAATATATGTTTCCGGCTTCAGTAATCCTTGTTCATAAAGCGATTCCATGATGTTGATATCGAAAGCGGAAGAAGTTTCCAGATGTACGTCATGTTTCAAAACTTCTTCCATTACAAAAGAGAAATGAGAACTTTTTGTACAATAACAGTACATATAATCTCCCTGATAATCAACTTTTGCCATAGCCACATTAAACATACGCCGGGCTTTTTGTATATTCTCGGCTATTTTCGGCAGGTAGGCTATTCTCAACGGAGTTCCATACTGCTTGATGACATCCATCAGTGGAACACCACACCACCAGAGTTCATTGTCAATGACATTGAATTCGTCATTGGGGAATTCAAAAGTCTGTTCAATCAGATCAATATACTTGTTTTTCATCGCTTGTTTTCTTGATTTTCTATAAATATAACTTACTTAAATTGCAATAAAATGTATTATCCGATTCAGTTAAAATTGATATTTTAGCTAAATGTATGCAAAATTAATACTTATTTTTAATATGGCAATATTAGGTGAACAAAAAATCATTTCTTGATCAACACTTTAATATATGATACTAATATGTTTATAATCAATTAATTAATATAAAATTTTTTGAAAAGTTTAACTTTATACTTATAGGTTAACTTGTTTATTATTTTATCATTTGCCAAGATGAAAATATAAAATTCAGAAAATCCAAGTTATTTACATTACTCTTTTTTTATTTATCCAATTAATTTTGTTTGATTATTTATCATTTTTTGAATTGAGAATAAGGTTAAATTCTTATTTTATATATTGAGATAAAATTTTTTAAATCAATTCATTTTACGAATTCCAAAATTAATGATCTATTTTAAATAAAATGAAAGAGGGGAAATACTTTTATCTAATCAGATTTGGTTGGAGTTTAGAGTGGATCTACATCTATTTGTAAATGAACCGATTTGAATGAAGGTTGCGAGAGGGAAAGATTGATGCAATCTCGTATCAATTTTTTTGTTTTTTCAGGAGATGCTTCTATTTCTATTTTTAATAGAATATGTTTAATATAAAAGTTTTGAATTTTAGGAATTAGCGGATCACTGGGACCCTGTACCCTGCGGCCAAAAACGCTCCGAAGCGAGTTGGTCAGTTGATGAGAAGCTTCCTGAAGTATCTGTCTGTCGTGATGACGAACTATAAGTAAAATCAGTCGTGTATAGGGTGGATATTTGAACTGTTTGCGCTCTTCGCACTGGTTTGCAAACATTCCTTCGTAGTCGTTGGCGATTACTTGTTGAATAATTGGGTGTTTCGGTTGATAGGTTTGCAGAATCACCTTTCCCTGTTTATCCTTTCTGCCGGCACGACCGCTAACTTGTGATAGCAATTGAAAAGCTCGTTCGTGTGATCGAAAATCGGGAAAATTCAGAATATTATCTGCGTTTAGAATTCCTACCAAACTAACTTTGTTGAAATCCAGTCCTTTGGTAATCATTTGAGTGCCAATCAAAATATCGATTTTATACTCTTCAAAATCGGTGATAATCGTTTCATACGATTTCCTTGAACGGGTGGTATCCAGATCCATTCGGCTAATTCGGGCTTCGGGAAAGATTTTTTTTATTTCATCTTCAATTTTTTCTGTTCCGAATCCGTGCGTGGAGAAGGCCGCCGGTGTTCCGCAGACCGGACAGGAAGCAGGATAAGATTCAGTGTATCCGCAATAATGGCAGGTCAGAGCATTGGTAGTTTTATGATAAGTTAGACTTACATCGCAATTTTTGCATTTGGGTATGTAGTTGCAGCTTTTACATTCCAGATAGGGCGCATACCCCCTTCGATTTTGAAAAAGAATTATTTGTTCTCTGTTTTGAAGAGTTTTCTGCATTTCATGCATCAGCAAATCGGAAAAATGGCCGTTCATTTGTTTTTTGTGATAAGCTTCTTTCAAATCTACAACCACGATTTCGGGCAACGAAATTTCTTCAAATCGCCGATCAAGTTTTACGAGTCCGTATTTGCCCGTAACAGCGTTAAAATAGGATTCTATTGCCGGTGTTGCCGAACCGAGCAAAGTGTGTGCTCCGTGCATGGAAGCCAGCACAATGGCAGCGTTACGTGCGTGATAGCGAGGAGCCGGGTCAAATTGTTTGTAACTTGTTTCGTATTCTTCGTCAACGATTACCAGACCTAATTGTCGGAAAGGCAAAAAAATGGAGGAACGAACGCCTATAATAACTTCATAGCCTTTGTCGTTCAGCAAATTGTTCCAAATTTCGGTGCGTTCTGCGTCGGAAAATTTTGAATGATAAACTCCCAGCTTTTTACCGAAAATTCTTTTCAGTCGGGCAGTAAGTTGAGTGGTTAGTGCAATTTCGGGCACCAGGTAAAGTGCCTGTTTCCCTTCGTTTAAAACTTTTTGAATCAAATGAATATAAAGTTCCGTTTTCCCGCTCGAAGTAACGCCATGCAGCAATACCACCGGTTTTTCTTTAAATTTTTTTTCGATTTCTTGC
Source organism: Paludibacteraceae bacterium (assembly GCA_018433525.1). Classification (GTDB taxonomy): domain Bacteria; phylum Bacteroidota; class Bacteroidia; order Bacteroidales; family Paludibacteraceae; genus MVYY01. The sequence goes on along the minus strand of JAHDRA010000095.1, from coordinate 26,998 downwards.
AGTGCTTTTGTTTGAAATTCGTTAAGAATAGAGGGTTTCTGAAGTTCGTCTTCAGAAAAGTCGAGACGTCCGACAATTTTCTCGTAGATCTCAAAAATCTTTTTATCGGTGAGCGCTTTCAGAACAGCGGGAGAAATGCCTGATTTTTCAAGAAGTATTTTGCGGGAAACTTCGCGTACATTTTTTGGATCAAGGCACTTTGAAAGATCAATATAGTTCATCAGCAAACTTAACTGTTTTTTTGCCGATTTTAGTTGGTCAAAAATTTCGTGAAGTTTTTCATCTTGTTGAATTTCAGGACGAAGACGTATGTATGTTTCAGTTTTGGGATGAAATTTTTCGGTAAGCTGTTCGCTGATTTCGATGATGTCTTTTTCCAGAAGCAGTTTAAGTTGAGGTAAAACGTTTGAAATTCCGCTATCTTTTGCCAACGCTGACAATGAAATGGGCTTTTTCTGATTTAAAAGGACATCCAGAATTTTTTTTTCGCGTTCTGAAAAATGGACGTTGGTATCAAAATCCGGCTTTACCCGTACAAGAGTTTCACTTTCCAGTTTAAGACCGGCCGGTAAAGCCGATTGATAAACTTCCCCCAAATGTGCCTGATAATAATTGGCTATCCATTCCCAAAATTTGATTTGAGGTCGGCGCAAAATGGGTTTCTCATCCAAAATACCGACAATTTCTTTTATTTGATAAGTTGTTTCCGGACGAAGAATATGAACATAATATACAATTCCGGAATATAATTTTTTTTTACCAAATGGTACTACAACTCGCATACCTGGTTGTATCGAGTTCTCATCTGCTTCGGGAACAGCATAGGTAAAAGTATTGGGCAATGGCAAAGGCAATATGACTTCAATGTATTTCAAAAGAACCGATTTCTGTTTTTATAATTGAACAAAATATAAGTTGGAAAAAACGTTTAAAAAGTTTAGATGGATATTGTTTCAGCAAAGAATAATCAGCAGCATTTAATTGTAAATGAATTTGATTAAAAGTGGTTCCGAGTTTTTCAATGCTGCATGAAGGATATAAATTCCTTTTTGCATGTTTTTCATAGAAATGCGGTTGGTTGACGCGAAACTTTGTATGGCAGTGCCGGCGCTGTCAAATAAAGTAACTTTACTGAATGTTTTATCGAAAAGTATGACTTTTTGTAAGTCATCATAACGCCATCCGGTTTTTAGTTGGAGCGGATGGGTCGATTGACTGACTTCTTTAAAAGCATCGAGGGCAATAGTAGGTTTCCCTGTATTGTCGAAAGCGCCCAATGTATATCCGTTCCATCCGGGATAACACTGCGGCTCCCAATATAATACGCCCAATCCTTTTCCTTGCGAAACATTTTTGGTTTTGTTAATCAAATCGGAAAGAAAATCTCTGCATGCTTCCGGAGCATCCCATTGCATACCGCATTCCACTATCATTACTTCTGTGCCGTATCGACTTACCATGTCGTTCATATTGTTGAAACAACTGATATTGCAATTTCTCCAGTCGTTTTTGGTCGTGTACCAAAAGGGATAAACCGACATGCCGATAACGTCCCATTTCCCGCCATAATTCTTTAACGTGTCGAAAAACCAACGGTACAAACTGTTGCTATAGCCATTGGGTAAGTGGACGATAACTTTGGCATTGGGGAAAACGGATTTTACGGCATCATATCCTGCATTGTTTAACTCGGCGTAGTTTTGTGGATTTTTTGAAATTCTTCCATCTTCCCAAAGCATTCCATCAGAAGTTTCATTGCCAACCTGAACCCATTCCGGAGTTATATCATTGTTTTTCAGAAAAGTAAGTACTTCGTTAGTGTGTTGGGAAAGAGCTGTTTTCAGGTCGGCAAAAGAAAGATTGGACCATGCTGCAGGTTTGGTTTGTTTTCCGGGGTCGGCCCAAGAGTCGCTATAATGAAAATCAATCATAATGCGCATGCCCAAATCGTTTGCTCGTTGTGCTTTCAAAAGTACATCCTGAGCGTTGCACCATCCATCGGCAGGATTGACCCATACACGAAGACGGATGGTATTCATTCCCAAACTTTTCAGTAACGTCATACATTCCGTTTCCACTCCTTCGGCAGTATAAAATTTTTTTCCGGCAGCTTCCATTTGTGTTACCCAGCTTACATCAGCTCCTTTGGCAAAGTCCTGCGAAAGAGTTTTTAAGAAAAATCCAGTCAATAGTAGGAATAAACAGATTATTTTCTCAAAATTCGGGAAATAAAAATTTTTTGTATGTGTTTTCATGTCGTTTTGTCGAAATAATGTTGAAGACTGTGAACATTGCAAATGTAGAAAATTTTGTTGGTAAAATCCATAATTCTTATGAAGAACTAAATTCTTTGTGATAAAAAAATCTTTTTTTAATGCAAATCGATCGAATCGTTATGTTGTACTTTTCAGAGTAATCGTAGAAAATTTATATCTATTTTTAACTACTTTTGTAAATCATAAAATTACAAAAGTTGTTGTTCGTAAAATTTGATAACCAAGATATTTTTTACAATCCATTTACTTAAATATTTATCGTTATGAAGTCAAAGTATTTTGTTAATATTTTAATTATGACTATGTTGTGTTTTTACATGCAGCAATTGAATGCGCAAGACTGGCCAAATTTAGGTCGTTTCAGAGCAGAAAATGAAAAATTGGGAGCCCCTGATAAAGGTGAAAAAAGAGTAGTTTTCTTGGGCAATTCCATCACCGAAGGTTGGATTAATATTCGTCCCGATTTTTTTAAAAATCGTTCCTATATCAATCGGGGTATCAGCGGTCAGACAACCCCTCAGATGCTTTTGCGTTTTCGTCAGGATGTGATTAAACTGCAACCGGCGGTAGTAGTAATTTTAGCCGGCACCAACGATATTGCAGGCAATACAGGGCCTTCATCACTCGAAATGATTGAAGACAATCTTTCTTCTATGTCAGAATTGGCACGGGTTCACAATATTAAGGTGGTTCTTTCCTCCGTATTGCCTGCCTATGATTATCCTTGGCGTCGGGGTTTGCAGCCGGCTGAGAAAATTGTAACTCTGAACGCATGGATTAAAGATTATTGTCAGAAAAACGGATTTGTTTATCTGGATTATTTCTCGGCAATGGCAGATGAAAGAAACGGTTTAAAATCCGAATTTTCCGAAGATGGAGTTCATCCCAATCAAAAAGGCTATCAGGTGATGGAACCACTTGCTGAAGCCGCTATTCAAAAAGCATTGAAACAGAACTTCAAAAAATGCCCCTGTAATAAATAAGTTTCTGTAAAAAATTATAAATCAAATCATAAACTTTTTGTATCTTTGTGCCCGTATTTTTTTAAGTCAACATAAAGTCTAATCTACTATTTATTAGTAAAAAAACAAATTTTTAGAATGGAAGAAAACCAAATCAATTTAGAAAAGAACGAATCTGCCCTGGCAGAAAATGTTTCTCCAGAAGCTGTTGAAGCCAAAAAAGAAGAAACTCAAGAGGTAAAAGAAGTTCTGTCTCCCGAACAAGAAAGTGTTGCAGAATCGCATGCAGCAGAACCAATTGTTGCAGAAACACCCGAAGTTTCTGTACCTGAAGAACCTGTAAAGGAATCAGTTGCCCCAGTTCAAGCTGAAATAACCCCTGAAGAATTTGACTGGGATGCTTATGAAAAAGGAAATACCCTGACTACTGAAGCAAAAAAGGAATTGGAAAATGTTTATGACAAAACCCTGAATGCCGTTAAGGACAAAGAAGTGGTAGAAGGAACGGTGATTTCCATCAACAAACGTGAAGTTGTTGTAAATATCGGTTATAAATCCGATGGCGTTGTTCCCATGAGTGAATTTCGATACAATCCCGATCTGAAAGTCGGCGATAAGGTTGAAGTTTATATTGAAAGTCAGGAAGACAAGAAAGGCCAATTATTGCTTTCACACAAGCAGGCACGTATTAGTCGAGCATGGGATCGCGTAAATGCAGCTCTCGAATCGCAGGAAGTAGTTAAAGGTTTCATTAAATGCCGTACCAAAGGCGGTATGATTGTCGATGTGTTTGGTATCGAAGCATTTTTGCCCGGTTCACAAATCGATGTTAAACCTATTCGCGATTACGATGCTTTCGTCAACAAAACTATGGAATTCAAAGTTGTAAAAATCAATCAGGAATTCCGAAATGTTGTCGTATCGCACAAAGCTCTGATAGAAGAAGAATTGGAGCAACAGAAAAAAGAAATTATCAGCAAATTGCAGAAAGGACAAATTCTCGAAGGTGTTGTCAAGAATATCACTTCCTATGGCGTATTTATCGACTTGGGAGGTGTGGACGGCTTGATTCACATTACCGATTTGTCGTGGGGACGTATCAATCATCCAAGTGAAGTTGTTTCGCTGGACGAAAAAATCAACGTCGTTATTCTGGACTTTGATGAAGAGAAAAAACGTATTGCTTTGGGTTTGAAACAACTTACTCCACATCCTTGGGATGCGTTGGATCCCAATTTAAAAGTTGGCGACAAGGTAAAAGGCAAAGTGGTTGTGATTACCGATTATGGTGCATTTGTAGAAATTGCTCCGGGAGTGGAAGGATTGATTCACGTATCAGAAATGAGTTGGTCGCAACATCTTCGTTCGGCACAAGACTTTTTGAAAGTTGGTGACGAAGTGGAAGCCATTATTTTGACGCTCGACCGCGATGAACGTAAAATGTCGTTGGGCATCAAGCAGCTGAAATCCGATCCTTGGGAAAATATAGAAGAACGTTATCCGGTTGGGAGCAAACATGTTGCCAAAGTTCGCAATTTTACCAATTTCGGCGTATTTGTAGAGATTGAAGAAGGCGTAGATGGCTTGATTCATATTTCTGATTTGTCGTGGACAAAGAAAATCAAACATCCTTCTGAATTTACACAAATTGGAAGTGAAATCGAAGTAGTAGTACTCGATATTGACAAGGAAAATCGTCGTTTAAGTTTGGGACACAAACAGTTGGAAGAAAATCCGTGGGATGCGCTCGAAAGCGTATTTGCTGTGGATAGTATTCACGACGGCGTAGTTGTTGAAATGCTCGATAAAGGGGCCGTTATTGCTTTGCCTTATGGTGTAGAAGGATTTGCTTCAACCAAACAGTTGGTAAAGGAAGACGGAACACAGGCACAGGTTGACGAAAAACTTCCTTTCAAAGTTATCGAATTCAACAAGGATGCAAAGAAAATTGTACTTTCCCACACACGTATTCACGAAGACCTGAAACGTGCCGCCAAAACTGAAAGTGCAGAAGGTGAAACTTCGACTTCTCCAAAGAAATCGGTTACCAAACGTACAAAGAAAGAAGAATCTTCAACCGTGCAGACTCCGGCTATCGAAAAAACTACTTTTGGAGATATTCAGTCATTGGTAGATTTGAAAGATCAGATGGAAAGTGAAGCCGCTAAAAAATTGGCCAAAAAGGAAACAAAATCCAAAAAAGCTGAGCCAGCTGAAAAAGAAGAACCTGCAGAAGTAAAGGTGGCAGAGGAAACAAAAGTGGAAGAACCTTCTGAAAAACCTGCCGAAACGGAAGAAAAGTCAGAAAAACCTCAAAAATCGAGTAAGAAGGAAAAAACCGAAAAGGTTGAAGAAAAGGTTGTTGAAGCAGAAGAAACACCTGCTTCTGAAGAAGCTGAAAATTCAGAGAAACCTATCGAATAACATTCGGTAATTCTGATTCATAATGTAAAAAAAGCTGTTTGATTTTTTCAAGCAGCTTTTTTTAGTTTTATTGTTTAGGAAAATTATTGAATCAAGCGGAAAGTTTTGCTTCCAAATTTTGTTTCAATGCTGTCAGAAATTCTTCGGTACTCAGATAATCGGTTCGGCTAACTTTTTCTCCATGAACAAGTATGGCAAGATCTTTTGTCATTTTTCCCGATTCTACAGTTTGCACACAGACTTCTTCAAGTTTTCTTGCGAAATCGATTAGTGCATTATTGCCATCCAGTTTTCCGCGATGTGCCAGTCCGCGTGTCCAAGCAAAAATGGAAGCAATAGGATTGGTAGAAGTTTCTTTTCCTTGCTGATAAAGTCTGTAATGACGTGTAACTGTTCCATGTGCGGCTTCTGCTTCTATGGTTTTTCCGTCGGGCGTAATCAGAACCGACGACATCAGTCCCAGTGAACCAAATCCTTGAGCAATAGAATCGGATTGAACATCGCCGTCGTAGTTTTTGCAAGCCCATACAAAGCCGCCATTCCATTTGAGAACAGAAGCTACCATATCGTCAATCAGACGATGTTCGTAAGTGATGCCGGCATTTTGAAAAGCTTCCCTGAATTCTTTTTCGTACACTTCCTGAAAAATATCCTTAAAACGGCCATCATAAGTTTTAAGAATGGTGTTTTTTGTGGACAAATACAAGGGCCATTTTTTATCGAGTGCTGCCTGAAAGGACGAGCGGGCAAATCCATAAATGGATTCATCGGTATTGTACATACTCATGGCTACTCCATCTCCTTGAAAATTATAAACTTCCCACTCCTGTGTTTCTCCGTTTTCGGCAGTAAAAGTCATTTTTAGTGTTCCCTTTCCTTTGATGAGTACATCGGTTGCCTTGTACTGATCGCCAAAAGCATGACGGCCAATCACTATGGGTTTTGTCCAATTAGGCACCAGTCTGGGAATGTTGGAACAAATGATAGGTTCGCGAAAAACAGTTCCACCTATTATATTTCTGATTGTTCCGTTGGGCGATTTCCACATTTTTTTCAATCCAAATTCCTTCACTCTTGCTTCGTCGGGTGTTATGGTGGCACATTTAATTCCCACATTGTATTTTTTTATGGCATGGGCAGCCTCAATTGTAACTTCATCGTTGGTACGATCGCGATTTTGTATGCTTAAATCGTAATATTTTATATCAATATCCAGATAGGGAAGGATGAGCTGCTCTTTGATAATTCGCCAGATAATGCGCGTCATTTCGTCTCCATCCAACTCAACCACCGGTTGCTCAACTTTTATTTTTTTCATATTTTTTCCTTTTTAAAAGCCGAAAGGATTTTTGTTTAAAAAAATCCTTTCAACTATTGCATTTAACGTTTTTCGAGAGGGATAAATTGCTGAATTTCGTTGACATTCTTATAAGCAGGACGAATAATTCTTTTGCTGGTAAAGTTAAGTTCTTCGATACGATGAGCACACCAGCCAACAATGCGGGCCATTGCAAAAATAGGCGTGTAAACTTCTTTGGGTATTCCAATGGCTTCGTAAACAAATCCAGAATAGAAGTCGACATTTACACAAACCTGCTTGTTGTTGTTCCCATTTTTATAATTCATAAATACCTCTACGGCACGCTGTTCTATCAGTTCCTGAAATGCAAATTCTTTTTCAAGGCCTTTTTCTTTGGCAAGTTCGCGAGCCATATCTTTCAACAATATGGCACGCGGATCGCTGATGGTATAAACGGCGTGACCAATTCCATAAATCAGTCCGGTTTTATCATAAGCTTCCTTGTTCAATAACTTTTTCAGATATTGATCAATTTCATCAGCGTCAGTCCAATCATTAATGTTTTCTCTCATTTCTTTGATCATTCCCATTACTTTCAGGTTGGCACCTCCGTGAAGCGGACCTTTCAACGAACCTATGCCGGCAGCAATGGAAGAATAGGTGTCGGTTTCGGTAGAGCTGGTTACACGTACGCTGAAAGTGGAATTATTTCCTCCGCCGTGTTCGGCATGAAGAATCAAAGCCAAGTCGAGAATTTTAATTTCCAGTGGTGTATATTGTCCTTTTCCTTTTATCATGAACAAGAAATTTTCAGCAAAAGAAAAATTTTCATCCGGGTGGCGGACATGAAGTGATCGTCCTTTTTCGTGATGGCGAAGAACGTTATAAGCATAGGCAATGATAGTTGGAAATTTGGAAACCAGATTGATGGATTGCCGAATAAGATTGTCGCGTGAAATGTTGTCGGGATCTTCATCGTAAATATATTGTTCCAAAACGCAGCGCGCCAAAATATTCATGATGTCGTGTCCTTTCAGTGCCATAATGTTCATGGTTGCCTGATGTTGAAGAGGCATAGCTTCATTGAGTATTTTCTTGAAAGTTCCCAGTTCGTCTTTGGTAGGCAGATACCCTGATAACAGCAAAAAAGCAGTTTCTTCAAAACCAAGACGATTTTCGGACTGAATACCATGAACCAATTCTTCTACATCAATTCCGCGATAGTAAAGTTTACCAGGAATTGCCTTTAATTGGCCATCTTCGGTACGTTCGTAGCCTACTACGTCGCCAATGCGGGTCAAACCGACCAGTACTCCCGTATGATCTTCGTTTCTTAAACCACGTTTTACGTTGTATTTGGTAAACAATTCCTTGTCTATTTGGCTGGTTTTTTTGATAGTCTCAGATAATTTGTAAATTAAAAGTTCTTCTTTCATTTTTTACCTCTATTTTTTATTGATAAGTTTCTCTTATATTAATTTGTGCTTTTGGAAAATAATTTTTCTTGAGTTTTGGAACAAAACGTTTCATTTTCTCATGGCATTCAGTGCACTCCCGGCTTTAAACCATTCAATCTGAGTTTCATTGAAACTGTGTGCCACTTTAAATTGTTCGACACTTCCATCGGAATGATGAAGTTGAACCAACAAATTTTTCCCCGGTTTGAAGTCGGAAAGTCCAAGAATGCTAATGCGGTCATCTTCGCGAATTTTATCGTAATCGGACTTGTCGATAAAGGTTAAAGCCAGCATACCCTGCTTTTTCAGGTTTGTTTCATGTATTCGGGCAAATGATTTGGCGATGATGGCTTTAACATTCAGATAGCGGGGTTCCATTGCTGCATGTTCACGAGACGAACCTTCGCCGTAGTTTTCTTCAGCAACTACCACAGAGCCTGTACCTTTTGCCTTGTATTTGCGTGCGAGAGCCGAAACTGCCATATATTGTTTAGTCTCCGGATCGAGTACGGCATTGGTTTTATCATTAAAAGCATTGACGGCACCCATGAGCAAATTGTTGGAAATATTGTCCAAATGTCCCCGGAAACGAAGCCACGGACCTGCCATTGAAATATGATCGGTAGTACATTTGCCTTTAACTTTTATCAGCAATGGTAACTCAATCATATCTTTGCCATCCCATGCCGGAAAAGGTTGCAATAGTTGTAATCTTTCTGATTTGGGATCGATATTGATTTCCATTTTTTCTTCCGAAGGCGCTATATAACCCGATTCTTTTATTTCGTATCCCAACAGAGGAAGTTCAAAACCTTGTGGTTCATCCAGTTTGATCTTTTCTCCTTTTTCGTTTTCCAGCTCGTCAGTCAACGGATTGAAACACAAATCGCCGGCAATAGAAAGAGCTGCAACTATTTCGGGAGAAGAAAGAAAAGTATGGGTATTGGGATTGCCATCATTTCGTTTGGTAAAATTTCTGTTAAAAGAAGTGATAATGGAATTTGGACGATCCGCTACATCTATGTCGCGTTTCCATTGCCCAATGCAAGGGCCGCAAGCATTTGCCATAATTATGGCTCCTGAACTTTTAAATTCATCCAACATGCCATCGCGTTCGGCTGTACTTCTTATTTTTTCGGATCCGGGATTAATAATCATTTGCGACCGAACTTTCAGATTTTTCTCCCTTGCCTGACGCAATACCGAAACGGCTCGTGAAAGATCCTCGTAGGAAGAATTGGTACATGAACCGATAAGCCCGACTTCCAATTTTTGAGGATAATTCTTTTCTCTCACCACTTTCCCAAAAATCGAAATTGGATAAGCTGCATCCGGAGTAAAGGGCCCGTTGATGTGAGGTTCCAATGTGCTTAAATCAATTTCAATCAGTCGGTCGTAATATTTTTCGGGATGTTGTACAACTTCCGAATCGGCCTGTAAATGTTCGGCCAATTTTTTTGCAGTTTCAGCAATTGAATTACGTCCTGTAGCTTCGAGATAGACAGCCGATTTGTTATCGAAAGGAAAAATAGAGCTGGTTGCTCCAACTTCTGCGCCCATATTGCAAATAGTAGCTTTTCCCGTAGCCGAAAGTGAAGCTGTTCCTTCTCCAAAATATTCGATTACGGCATTGGTTGCACCTTTTACGGTTAACATGCCAGTAAGTTTAAGAATAACATCTTTCGGCGATGTCCAGCCGGAAAGTTTTCCCGTTAATTTCACACCGATTATTTTAGGCATTTTCAATTCCCACGGCAGTCCTGACATGACGTCAACAGCATCAGCACCACCGACGCCCACAGCCAACATGGTTAATCCTCCGGCATTCGGTGTATGAGAATCGGTACCTATCATCAATCCGCCGGGAAATGCATAATTTTCTAAAATTACTTGATGGATAATTCCCGAACCGGGTTCCCAAAAACCGATACCGAAATTGTTGGAAACAGCCCGTAAAAAATTGTACACTTCGCTATTCGTTTTTATTGCGGTATCCAAATCTTTTTCAGCCGAAACGTGAGCTTGTATCAAATGATCGCAATGAACTGTAGCCGGAACTGCCGTTTTTGAACGTCCCGAATTCATGAGTTGCAACAGAGCCATTTGAGCCGTAGCGTCCTGCATGGCTACTCTGTCGGGTGAGAAATTGACATAATCGATGCCACGAACAAAATTTTTTAATGTTTCGTCGGCCGAGAGGTGAGTATAGAGTATTTTTTCTGTTAAAGTCAATGGTCTGCCAAGCCGGTTTTTTATCTGTTCAATTTTTTCAGGAAAGGACTCGTAGAATTGTTGGATCATTGCTTCATCAAAAATCATATTTTCTGTATTTTTACTCATATTTGAATATTTTGTTTTGCAAAAGTAATAAAAAAAGAACAAAATAATACTTTTTGTCCAATAATAATTAAATTTTTAAATAATCATTTGCATTTCCCGAACGAAATGTATATTTATACAAACAAATCAACTTGTCATAATGTTTTCCAATAACCTATTTTATTAAATGATAAGTCACAAAGTTTTCTATATCTAACGGGATAAATAATTGACAACATTCATAATTTTCAGAGATGAGTTATTAAAAAATCTATCATTAGTCGATTTTTACGATATGTACTGCAATAAATTCACATTTATCCCTACACTCAAAATCTGCAACAAGGGAAAGATTTTAGTTTTGGAGGAAATGGCAATGTTTAAAAATACAAAACAGTTGTTTGTGAATCTCGATATATCCATTACAAACAAAGAGATAACACCATATAACGGAGTATCATTTTGAAACAAATGTTAGAATCTGCTTAAATACAATTGAGACAAGCTCTAACTATGGAGCATTGCGACTTTGACTTTCCCTTTGAATTGGCTAATATTTCTGGTTTTTAACTATCACATTCGAAACATTGAAAAAAAACAATTATTTTGTTTTATTTTATTGTAAAAATTTGACTAAAACGGTACAATTTCTATTATTTATTCATATATTTGTTATTTAATACGTAATAGAGTTAATATTTGATTATTGAAATGGTTTTGAGCGAAATGAAGAAAATTGCCGCTATTAAAGGAGTTGGATTTGTATCTTACTATTTTGTTTTGCTATCAAAATACGAATCAGAAAACTTTACACATTACCAATCTTAAATAATTGATACATTATGAAAAATTTTTTTTACTCATTTGGCTCTTGGTTGCTTGCATTTTCGCTGGCTATGTTTTTGTTTAATTTTTCCTTTATTTTGCAGGTTTCAGCTCAGGGAGCAGGCAAAGCATTGAATTTTAATGGAGCTCACAAGTATGTTTCTGTGCCTAATTCTTCAACATTAAATGTTTCGAATGCCATGACACTGAAAGCATGGATGAAATCAGCGGAAGAGAATTTCAGTTATCGAGTACCGATTACTTTGAATCCGGCAACACCAATAGCCGATTATCAGGTAAAAGTTGAATTAACAACTTCCAATTTCGCTTATGCTCACGCCAACAGTAATGGCAGTGATATTCGTTTTTACGACGGGAATGGAACTGAATTAAATTACTGGGTGGAAAAATGGGATGCTTCAGGTACTTCCATCATCTGGGTAAAAGTGCCCACTGCAGGAACAACTGAAATCTTTATGTATTATGGTAATCCTTCTGCTCAAGCTGTCAGCAATGCAACCAATACTTTTGTAAGAGTGATAAATGGTAATAGTCCAGTAAAAGGAAGCTGGCATTTGGATGAAGGCAGCGGAACAACGGCTTATGATAGGTCGGGTAATGGAAACAATGGTACTTTGTACAATAGTCCTACATGGGTAGATGGGAAATTTGGAAAGGCGTTGAGTTTTGATGGTTCAAATGATTATGTACAAACCCCTATTATTAGTAATACACTGACAGATTTCACGATGGAAGCTTGGGTAAAAGCTTCTTCCGTTCCAGGTGATAGAAGAATTGTAATGGGCTCTGGATGGAACTATAATGATTGGTATATTGGCATTAATCTTAGTTCAAATACCGGTGCTCCTGCCAGAAAATGGCTATTCTGGGTGGCCAATAATTCACAAATCGCTTATGTGGCTGCTCCGGATGAAATTGTTGCCGGTGAATGGTATTATATGGTAGCAACCTATCAAGGTACAACCGGAAAATTTTATATTAACGGCAATTATATAGGTAGTTTTACTTTTACAAGAACAACCGATTCAAATCCCTTCCAAATAGGACGTTCATATAGTGGGGAATATTTTAATGGTTTAGTTGATGAAGTGCGAGTTTATAATCGTGCTTTGACTTCAGCAGAAGTTTCAGATTTGTACCAAAATTATGGTTATACCACCACAAATGCTCCGGGACAAGTTTTTGTTCGCAAGTATTCGGCTCCTGAACCAGCTGCAACTGTTGGAAACGAAACCGTTATAAGAATCAAGTATGTAGCAACAAATGGTTCGAATACTCCTCCTTATGACACATGGGGGAAAGCGGCAACCAGCATTCAAGTTGCAATTGATGCTGCAAACCCTGGCGACACTATCATTGTTGGCAGTAGCGGCACCGGGCATGGAGATGGTGTCTATACCGAGAATATAAATGTAACCAAAAGCCTCACCATTAAATCGGAGAGTGGTTATGCCACAACTACTGTTATAGCAACAAATGCAAATGACCATGTATTTGAAGTAACTGCTAACAATGTAACTATCGGCGGTGAAGGCTGCGGCTTTTCGATCTATGGAGCAACTGGTTCTGGTTATTTTACTTATTATGCAGGGATTTATCTTAGTGGTACTACTAACTGCACCATCCATGATAATCGCTGCGGCTGGGACAGCGAGCACTACAACACTGAAGGCATCTACCTATTTTCTTCCAGCAATAACACCATCACGGGCAACGCTACCAGCTCTAACAACGACTGCGGCATCTTCCTGTATTATTTTTCCAGCAACAACACAATCACGAATAACAGTGCCTTGAACAACAACTACGGCATTTACCTGCACGAAGCTGGTAACAATACAGTCATGGGCAACACAGCTGATAATAATAAACTTGAGGGCATCCACCTGTATAATAGCAACGCCAACACATTTACGGGCAACACTGCCAGCTCTAACGCCTACTACGGCATCTACCTGTATTCTTCGAGCAACAATACCTTTTATCTGAATAATTTATATAATAATCCTAGTGGAAACGCTTATGTTTACGGAAGCTTCTCCGTTAACAGCTGGAATTCGCCTACTCCGATATATTATGACTACACCGGCGGCTCTTTCCATAAGAACATTCTGGGTAATTATTACGGCGATTATACTGGGAGCGATGCAGATAGAGATGGAATTGGAGCTGATTCATACAACGGCTTGGGTATGACTGATAACTATCCTTTGATGACAACATCCGAGCACTATTCTTTGCAAGCCTGGTGGCTAAACAATGATGGCAAAATGTATCGTGATAATCGGACCAAAGCATGCGGAAATGTTACTTTAAATGCCGGTAATTCTCAAATCTGGATAGCAAGCGAGGTGGCAACAAAAAATATTAGTTATTCAGGAAATGACACATGGAAGGGACAAATAGTATTTGCAACAACACCGGCAAATGGAGATGAATTTACAGTAGAGATTGGTTCATCAACCGATGGAAATGATTTTATATCCGGTGGTCCTCAAGCTATAATTACCGGCGATGGCTATAAGACCATTTTTACTTTTGAAACCAATGCTGCTGCTTTCAATTTGACAAATGGTAATTATTTAGCTTTGAGATTGACTAACAATAGCAGTGCGTATAATCATAAAGTGCAAACCGGTGGAGCCTGGAGCTACTGTTCTTCTGCTGAAATTGTAACTGAATCACCAACAGGAAAAAATGAAAATATTTTACCCCATCATTTTTCCTTGTTCCAGAATCAGCCCAATCCATTTGTTACTACAACTATGATTCGGTACGAATTGCCGGAAAGAAGCAGCGTTGTGCTGAAAGTTTATGATGTTTTCGGGCGGGAAGTTACAACACTTTTCGAAGGCGAACAGAATGCCGGCAAATACGAAGTAGAATTTAACGGTACCAACTTGCCGGGTGGCATTTATTTCTGCCAACTGCAAGCCGGTAATTTCACGACAGTAAGAAAGTTGTTACTGCTTAAGTAAATTTTTGATAAAGTTAGAATTTTTGCGGAGCAATTTTACTGCTCCGCAAAAATCATCTTTTTGTTGAAATGTTACACCCATAAAAATAAAATCAGCAGAAAATCAAATGATTAACTGCCGATTAAAGTACCCAGAGCCGGGGTCGAACCGGCATGGAAGTGAATCCACTGGTGTTTGAGACCAGCGCGTCTACCGATTCCGCCATCTGGGCATTAGCGGGTACAAAAGTAAATTATTTTTTTGATTCCCAAAAGCAAAAATGCCGAAATTTAATAATTTCAGTCAAAAAAGAAACTTTAATAACTAATATTCAAAAGATTATAAATACAACTGGAATCAGGAATTCTTTTTCTGCAAATAATCGTTTCTTTTCCCCGTAAAAAGTTCATACTGCTGAAACCAGCATTCCAAAGGTCCGTTCATTAACCGATAACGTTTTGAAGGTTTTAAACCAATTTTTTTCAGTGCTTCCTCATTGGAACTGATCACCCAAGCAGTACAACCCGAAAATTTACGTTTCAGCAATGATCCCAAGTTGGCATATAATTCAAAAATGTCTTTTGATGGGAGCCTTTCGCCATAAGGTGGATTGGTAACAATAAAACAATCGGATGAAGGCGGTTCAAGCTTTTCCAACGGCAGTACCTTTAAAGAAATATATTTTGACAGTCCGCTACTTTTAACATTCTGCTGGGCAATTTTAATGGCAGATACTGAGATGTCCGATCCGAAAATATGATGTTCAAAAAGTCGCTCCTGAGAATCATCATTATATAAATCATCAAAAAGCACCTTATCGAAATCGGGCCATTTTTCAAAAGCAAAAGAACTTCTAAAAATACCGGGAGGGATATTCAAGGCAATCAAGGCTGCCTCGATAAGCAAAGTTCCGGAGCCGCACATCGGATCAAGAAAATCGGATTGTCCTTTCCAACCGGCCAACATCAACATTCCGGCCGCCAAAACTTCATTCAGCGGAGCTTTTGTCTGTCCGGTTCGATAACCCCGTTTATGAAGCGATTCACCGGAGCTGTCGAGCGACAAAGTACAATGACTTCCGGCGATGTGAATATTAAACACAAAATCGGGGTCTTCAATCGAAACACTTGGCCGATCGTTAAAATTCTCTGAAAACCAGTCAACTATGGCATCTTTCACCCGATAGGTTACAAAACGCGAATGCTGAAATTCATCAGAAAAAACGGTTGTATCAATCGAAAAAGTATTATTCACATGCAGAAGAGCGTCCCATTCCACCGACTTTATTTTTTTATATAATTCGTCTGTATTGTCGGCTTCAAAAGAAAAAATCGGTTTAAGAATACGTAAGGCGGTTCTGCAATGCAAATTTGCTTTGTACAACATTGCCTTATCACCGCTAAAGCTCACTGCGCGCCGCTCTATTTGTACATTGTTGGCTCCCAATTCGGTAAGTTCTTCAGCCAATACCTCTTCGAGTCCCTGAAAGGTCTTGGCTATCATAGGAAACTCCTTCTCGGCAAAGAATTTCCTGATTTTATTGTCGTTTCCGGAAGTTATTTTCATCGGTTAACAATCAACGTTTCAGTTTATCGTCCTGCGAAAGCTTTGCCCCGGCCGGGACATCGCTATCCACCCAAAGATTACCGCCAATTACGGCACCATCACCAACGGTGATATTTCCCAAAATGGTAGAATTGGAATAAATGATTACATTGTTGCCAATTCGTGGATGACGAACGATACCTTTTATGGGATTTCCATTCTCGTCGAACGGAAAACTTCTGGCTCCCAGCGTAACGCCTTGATACATTTTCACGTTGTTTCCAATCACCGAAGTTTCTCCAATAACCACACCTGTGCCATGATCTATCATAAAATAATCTCCAATTTCGGCTCCGGGATGAATATCGATACCGGTTTCCGAATGAGCCAGCTCACTGATAATACGTGGAATCAAAGGGACATCGAGTTTGAGTAGCGCATGAGCAATACGATAATTGCTGATGGCTCGAATTCCCGGATAACAAAAAATCACTTCTCCAATACTTTTGGCAGCAGGGTCGCCATTGTAAGCGGCAATAACATCGGTATAAAGCTTTCTGCGGATTTCAGACAATTGAGCTATGAAAGCATTCACTTTTTGAACAACGTTCTGCTCCATGTCGCTGCATAAATTTTTATCTGTGGAATGTTCTCTTTCGAAACAGAATCCCGCTTTCAATTGCTCGGTAAGCAAAAGTTTCAATCGATCGATACTAAGCCCAATATGATAAAGCAACGTATCGGAATCGAGCGCTGCATCGTCAAAATAGCCCGGAAACAAAACAGAACGGCACAACTGAACAATTTCCTGCAAATTATTGATGGAAGGCATTCGCTCATTTCTAACATGCTGATGACATGCAAATTTATACTGATCTATTTTCGATAATTCGATGATGGCATCTAAAATTTCCTTTTCCATAAATTTGAATAATAAAATTTATAAATATCTCACAAAAGAAGTCAAAGCCCGAATGGCATTTTGGAGCCTTTCATTGCCGATTCCGGTGATAATAGAAACAGATTTTCCTGTTTTTTTTATTTCTTGCTTATACCAGTTGAAAAAGAATTCTCTGTCGTCTCCATGTTCACGAACCGAATCGGGTTGCCACGGCAAATCGGGATAACACAGCAAATAAAAATCAAAAAAATGGCAATTTAATCTTTCCTGTAAAAATTTGGGTACTTTGCCATACTTATAGTCAAACCATACTTTAGTGATAATTAAATCGGTATCGAAAAAAACAAATTTTTTCCCATCGCTCGGATGATTTTCATAAAACAGTTCTTCATCAATCTGATGGGCGGCAATGCGACAAACATCTTCATATTCGTACGGTCGGGATAAACTTTCCACGTACGCGCGAGCAAATTCAGGTACCCAATCCACCTGAAAATATTCGGCAAGGGATTTGGCAAGCTCGGTTTTTCCGGTAGATTCAGGACCCAAAATAGCAACTCTCAGCATATTCTTCATTTACTTCAAATACATTTTAATGTGTCTGATGTTTCATGGACTTTTTCCACTGAAAATAGCCCAACACAGCCATCAGCGTATAAACAGTAAAAAGTATGGCAGTAGGATAAAGTCCGCGATAAAGATACAAACCTGTCGAAACGGCATCGGCAACAATCCACAGCAACCAATTCTCGAGCAATTTTTTTGCAAGCATCCACGTAGCCACTATACTCAAGGCTGTGGTAAAAGCATCACCTCTGGGAAGTGGCGAATCGGTAAAATTACTTAAAATGAAAAAATAAATCACCAAAATAGCCAAAAAACCCGTCAGCAAATTGAAAGCCATGTGTTTGGAAGTTCGTGTTACCGGCAATTCGGGTTGGGTGTCCGTTTTTCCTCTTTTCCACGTAATCCATCCGTAAACACTCACTGCAAGGTAATAAAATTGGAGTGTCATGCCGGCATAAAACTTACTTTGAAAGAAAACATATACATACAATGCCGCACACAAAAATCCGAAAATCCACAATCCGATTTTCTGCCTCACCGATAATATCAGATATATCAGGCTTAAAATAGCACCGGTAAGTTCTACCCAATTGTCGATAACATATTCTATGACAGGATTCAACGAAAAAGTTTCTTTCAACAAAATCATTGCTTTGACCTTTTTACTTTAAAATTTGTTCGTACGCATTCGGCGTATGCAATAATTCGACTGCTTTTTTCAGCACTTCATTGTCGTTGTCTATAATGCGGTAATAGGCGTTCATATCCCACAAATCGCGTGCAATCAATGCCTTAAGTTGCAGTTTGATCAGCTCTCTTGACGTGTCAAACTGAGAGGACTGGAACGGAATATTTTCCTTTTCTCCGGCCTGAATCAGTTGCTGCAAAAAGGCTTCGTCAACCGTGAATTCCTTTTCAAATTTGTCGAACGTACTAAATTTTCTCTTCAAATCCTCCCTGTTCTGATCGATAAACTGAACGGAAACTTTATTGATTACTCCCCTTGCAACCAACTTTTGATGATAATCGGTAAAACGTGTGGTATCCAGCGGAACGAAAACATCGGGCATAATACCTCCACCGCCATAAACGGTACGTTTAAGTCGCAAAGTCTGATAACGGAGTGAATCGGGGAAATGAATGCTGTCGGGATGGATTAATTCTCCTTTTTTGTAACGGGTCAGCAATTCGCGCTCATATTTATCAGCACCATCTTTATAAGGTTTCTGAATGCAACGCCCCGATGGCGTATAATATCGTGCTGTCGTCAACCTCATCATCGAGCCATCAACCAACGGAAGCTGTTGCTGCACCAATCCTTTGCCGAAAGTTCTTCGTCCAACAATGACTGCTCTGTCCCAATCCTGCAAAGCTCCCGAAACGATTTCGCTGGCTGAAGCCGAGTATTCGTCAACCAGAATAACCAGTTTTCCGGTTTCGTATTTTCCTACGGCGGTAGCAAGCGACTCTTTCTTGGGTTGATGGAATCCCTCTGTGTAAACGATAAGTTTTCCACGATCCAAAAATTGATCAGCCAGTTGAATAGCCGTAGCCAGATAACCGCCCCCATTCCCCTGCAAGCTGACAATCAAATGCTTCATTCCTTTTTTCTGAAGTTCGGTAAATGCCTTGACAAATTCTTCATCGGTTGTCCGACCAAAACTGTTGATTTTGAGGTATCCTATATCATTCCCAATCATATACTGAGCATCCACGCTGTAGAGGGGAATTTTATCGCGTATAATTTTGAAGATGAGCAATTCGGGTTTTCCACGCCGCAAAACTTTGACTGTAACTTCCGAACCTCGCGGCCCACGCAAGCGTTTCAAAATGTCGGAATTTTGAATTTTTACACCCGCCACCAATTCGTCGTTAATATAAATAATTCGGTCGCCGGGAAGAATTCCTACTTTTTCGGCCGGACATCCTGCAATAGTTTGAACCACCATCAAGGTGTCTTCAAAAATTTGAAACTGAATGCCTATTCCTTCAAACTCGCCTTCCAGCGGTTCATTGATACGCTCCACTTCTTCACGTGGAATGTAGGATGAATGCGGATCCAAGTCCTTCAACAGGGCAGTTATGGCCGATTCGATAAGTTTTTTATCGTTAATGCTGTCCACATACAAGCTGGATATGGCATTCAAGGCATTCATTAATTTTCGTTGCTGCATCAACGATATGCCCTGCCCGAAAACTCCGGCAAGAATTAAATTGAAAATAAAAACCAAATATAACTTTTTCATTTTTTGTTGGTTATGTCATAAGTAAAAAAGAGAACAATAATAATCAAACAATTTTTGTTTCAAAGAATTAATTTTTTTCGGTTTATCTCTTTGAAAATTGCAACTTTAGCTGAATCGATTCAAATATTCTTCAAATGAAGCAATTTCTTTCCCGCATTCAAATTTTCGGGCCGACAATTTTTAATTTCTGCAATTTCTCGATAAAACTGTTCAACCGGCAATAAACTTTCGTCTGTTTCCACATAAAGTCTGTCAATTGGCGTTACTGCCACGCTTGCCGCATTCCGTTTTTCGCCAAATGAAAGAGAAATTCCGGTTTTTAATAATTGCTTGGCCAATTCGGGCTTTCCGCGGAAGCCATGCACAATCCAAAGTTGTTCGGGTCGAAACTTGTTCCTAATTTCCAACAACTCGTTGAAATAACCGACACAATGGATAATCAAAGGTTTTTTCAAACTTTCGGAATAAGAAATTTGACCTTCAAAAATGCTTTTCTGCGTGGCAAAAGGAGTGGAAATATTTTTGTCGAGTCCACATTCACCTATCGCTATCCACCGTGTATCGGAAGAATAACGAAAAAACCTTTCCAAATCTTGAAGATTATCCTGTTCTGCATTCCAAGGATGAATACCCACCGAACAAAACCGCCGCTCTTCAGCATCAAAAAAAAGAGCTGCCTCCTTAATCTGTAAACTTCTCACAGAATACGGATTAAATTCAGATTTCCCATGTGTATGGATATCAACAAAAATGTTCATCTTTATCGGCCTCTATGAACTGCGGCTACCTTTGAAAACATTGATGCAAAAGTAAAGAATTTTCAAGTAAAATTCATATCTTTGCAAACTTTTCATTAGATTTAAAGGATATTTGAACAAAAGAATCAACAAAATGACAGACAATAAAGCATTGTTCACTTCTTTGCCGTACAAGGTGGCCGATATTTCGTTGGCCGATTTTGGCAGAAAGGAAATAGAACTGGCAGAAAAAGAAATGCCGGGACTTATGGCAATTCGAGAAAAATATGCAGCCCAGCAGCCACTGAAAGGTGCCCGCATTACCGGCTCACTTCACATGACTATCCAGACGGCTGTTTTAATTGAAACGTTAGCAAAACTTGGCGCTGAAGTACGCTGGTGCAGTTGCAATATTTATTCCACGCAGGATCATGCCGCTGCAGCCATCGCAGCAGCCGGAATATCTGTTTTTGCTTGGAAAGGCGAAACACTGGAAGATTACTGGTGGTGCACCTTGCAGGCTTTAACTTTTGAAGGCGGTAAAGGCCCGAATTTAATTGTTGATGATGGCGGCGATGCAACGCTTATGATTCATACAGGTGTGGCAGCAGAGAAAGATGCAAACGTATTGAACCGGCCTGCCGAAGGAGAAGATGAAAAAGAATTGTTGGCTATATTGAAAAAAGTTTTAAAGGAAAATAGCAACTTCTGGTCGAAAATAACTCCGGAAATTCGTGGCGTTTCGGAAGAAACCACTACGGGTGTTCATCGGCTTTATCAGATGCTTGCGGAAGGAACATTGCTGTTCCCCGCTTTCAATGTCAACGACTCGGTTACCAAATCGAAATTCGATAATCTTTATGGCTGCCGTGAATCTTTGGCCGACGGGATAAAAAGGGCAACAGATATCATGCTGGCAGGCAAAGTTGTGGTAGTTTGTGGTTATGGTGATGTGGGGAAAGGTTGTGCCAAATCCATGCGGGCTTATGGAGCAAGAGTGCTGGTAACCGAAATTGACCCGATTTGTGCTTTGCAAGCTGCAATGGAAGGATTTGAAGTGTGTACGGTAGAAGATGCTTTGCCTGAAGGGAATATTTATGTTACTGCCACCGGCAATCGCGATATTATCACCATTCAGCATTTGGAAAAAATGAAGGATGGCTCCATTGTGTGCAATATCGGACATTTCGACAACGAAATTCAGGTGGATCAATTGAAAAAATTTCCTGGCATTCAGAAAGTAAATATCAAACCGCAGGTGGATAAGTATATTTTCCCCGATGGACACAGTGTTTTGCTTCTTGCCGACGGACGGCTTGTAAATCTTGGCTGTGCAACAGGTCATCCTTCTTTCGTCATGAGCAATTCCTTTACCAACCAAACACTGGCTCAAATTGAGCTGTTTACAAAAAAATACGAAATAAATGTTTATCGTTTACCTAAACATTTGGACGAAGAAGTTGCCCGACTGCATTTAGGCCAATTGGGAGTAAAGCTTACCCAACTTACCAAAGAGCAGGCAGAATATATTGGTGTGAATCCCGAAGGACCTTTTAAACCGGAACATTACCGATACTGAAGTGTTTAAAAAATTAATCGTATTTTCCACGAAGATATTGTTGTTTTCCTTTATTTTCAATTCATTCTTTTTAGCTCAATTACCTTTTTCTGCAAACAAACTAAAAACCGTAAAAATAAGAAACCCACATGTATTGCATAGACAAACACGAATGAATATAATCATGTGGGTTCCATCAGACCTTTAAAAAATAAATTATATTCTGATGAAATTGATATGCCTAAAAACATTTAATCAAGTTATAACATGTATACCCTTTTGGATGGAAAACTAATTTCGGAACAGATAAAAAAGGAAATTGCTGAAGAAGTTCAACAAATGATAAAAGCCGGTAAAAAGCGTCCTCATCTGGCAGTGATTATTGTTGGTCATGATGGTGGAAGTGAATCGTATGTAGCCGGAAAGATCAAAGATTGTCAAATCTGCGGATTTCAATCCACTCTGATTCGATTAGAAGAAGATGTAACAGAACAACGTTTGCTGCAAGAAGTGGAACGCTTAAATGAAGATACTGATGTTGATGGATTCATTGTTCAATTACCTTTACCGAAACATATTTCGGAACAAAAAATGATTGAAGCAATTAATTATAAAAAAGATGTAGATGGTTTTCATCCGATCAATGTTGGCCGATTATGTATAGGATTACCGTGTTATGTTTCGGCCACGCCAATGGGAATTATGGAATTATTGAAGCGTTATCGGATAGAAACCAGTGGAAAAAACTGTGTTGTTGTTGGGCGCAGTAACATAGTAGGTAAGCCTACTGCCATGCTTTTGATGCAAAAAACTTATCCGGGTGATGCAACCGTTACGATTTGCCACAGTCATACCAAAAACTTGAAAGAAATTTGCCAACAAGCCGATATTATCGTGGCAGCCATAGGGCAACCAGAATTTTTAAAGGGGGATATGGTAAAAGAAGGAGCAGTGGTTATTGATGTTGGAACAACAAGAGTTCCCTCAACCGAAACAAAATCGGGTTTCAAACTAAAAGGAGATGTAGATTTCAATGAAGTGGCTCCAAAATGTTCATTTATTACTCCTGTGCCGGGAGGTGTAGGATTAATGACTCGCGTTTCGCTTATGAAAAACACCTTGTTGGCTGCCAAAGCCGAAATTTATGAGAAAAATGGATAAATATAATTTTTTTCGGATAAATTTGGTTCAACTTATATTGCCTGTTTTGACACAATAAATTTTATCGTTACTTTTTGATAATTATGACCGTTTTTTATGCTCCCGAAGTTGCTTTTAACAATGTTTTACCCAAAGAAGAATCACAACATGCCATAAAAGTTCTTCGCTTAAAAAAAGGAGATAAAATAGTGATAGTTGATGGAAAGGGGAATGGCTACCTTGCTGAAATTCTTTTCCCAGACAGTAACCATTGCGAATTTAAAATTCTTGAGACTTTGCCTGATGAGGGAAACGTTGATTATCATTTACACATTGCCATAGCTCCCACTAAAAATGTCGAGCGTTTTGAGTGGTTTGTTGAGAAAGCAACCGAAATAGGGATACATGAAATTACCCCTATTATTTGTAAGTTTTCCGAGCGAAAGATGATTAAGCCCGAACGACTTGAGAAAATTGTTATTTCTGCCTGCAAGCAATCAATGAGAGCACAATTTCCTGTCGTTCATTCCCTTTGCAGTTTTCAGGAAGTACTGACAACCTACTCGGCACAGCAAAAATTCATAGCACACTGTTATACCGACCAGATAATGAAAGAATTTGACTGTGTGAGAAAGAGAAATTTTTTAAAAAAACTGATAGAACCATCCACGAAAATATTTATTTTGATTGGTCCTGAAGGCGACTTCAGTATCGACGAAGTAAAAACAGCCATCGAAAAAGGATTCGATCCTGTTTCTCTCGGAGTGGGGCGTTTAAGAACAGAGACAGCTGGAATTGTGGCCTGCACGACCGTAGCGCTTATCAATCAATAAATTTATATTGGGACAATTATATTCTCTCGTAAATTCAAGCAATTAAACCCAACTCCACAATAGGAAAAAGGTTTTAATCTTGTATAAAACAGATAAAACTTTATCTACCCTATAAAACTTTTATGCAGAACTTCTCCAGGGGGTGGATATTAAAAAAAAATCAGCAGGGCTGTTTAACAAAATTGCTTTCAATAAAAAAACGAGCTTGGTTTTCCTGACTATCGAACAACTCTTCCGACTTTGACTTTCCCTTTGAATTGGCTAATGAGTAAATCTCTTAAGGACGAAACTATTTGTAGCCCATGCCCAAATGTGAGAGAAATTTATCGGAACAAATTTTTTCTGGATTTATCCACTTACTTTGTTTCTTCTTCAATTTCTTCAAAATCAACATATTCTCCATCGTTTTTGTCGAAAATTTTTTTCTTCTTTGATGAATGCGTA
This sequence comes from Paludibacteraceae bacterium, assembly GCA_018433525.1. Classification (GTDB taxonomy): domain Bacteria; phylum Bacteroidota; class Bacteroidia; order Bacteroidales; family Paludibacteraceae; genus MVYY01. The sequence continues at coordinate 2,486 of JAHDRA010000095.1, read as the reverse complement.
AAAATGTTGTTATCTTCCTTAGATTGTTTTCTTTTTTTACTTTTTCTCCCAAAATTAAAAAACGACCGAATGAATCCCAACACAAAAAGAAGGAAAAGTACTCCAATAAAGACAATGAGAATCAGTATGGAAAAAATAAGATGCATAAATAGAGATTGAATATTTTAAAAAACGGCTTTAGCAACACGCTTAACACTCTGTGCAGCCATTAAGCTGTAAAAATGAATACTTGGTACACCATGAGCCTTTAAATCGGAGGCCTGCTTGGTACACCATTCCACCCCCACTTCGGTTGCCTCTGCATCGGTTTTACACTTGCGAAGTTCAGACGCAAACTCTTCAGGAATTTCGGTGTGAAAAATTTTAGGCAGCACTGTGAGCTGATTCATTAAAGTTATTGGTTTTATACCTGGAATAATAGGAACGGTAATCCCCATGTTTCTGCACTTATCTACAAAATCGTAATACTTTTGGTTGTCGAAAAACATTTGGGTAACCAGATATTCGGCTCCGCCATCCACTTTCATTTTAGTATAATACAAGTCCGATTCGGTGTTGGGCGATTCTTCATGTCTTTCAGGATAGGCTGCCATTCCATAGGAAAAAGGCTCTGCGGGAAGTGCTTTCATTCTGCTGCCATCCAGAAAAATGCCCTTGTTGAAGTTGTTGACTTGTTGCTGAAGATCGGTGGCATGCATATGTCCCGTTGGAACAAAATCCTTCTCATGCTTGGCTTTATCTCCTCTGAGCAGCAAAAGGTCAGTGATTCCCAAAAATTGCAAATCAATAAGTTCATATTCAATTTCTTCCTTTGTAAATCCACTGCATATCACATGCGGAACAACCGGAATTTTATATTTACTTTTTATGGCAGCGGCAATAGCGACCGTCCCAGGACGCCGACGAACATCTGATTGTTCGAAAAGTCCCTGATCGTTTTGTTTGAAAATAACTTCGCTCCGATGCGTTGTAATATTGATATATTTAGGATCGAATTCTCTTAGTAAATCGATGGTTTTAAATACGGAAGCTATGCCATCCCCTTTCAATGGAGGCAAAAGCTCGAAAGAAAATGCTGTGGAAGAAGAACTTTTTATTTTGTCGACAATACTCATATCTTAAAAGGAAACGTAAGAAACTTACAATAAAAAAACGAGGAATAAAGATATTTAATTGCAAAATTACATGAAAATCGAGGTATTTCCAAACGTGTGAAAATAAAAATCAAGGCCACAAAACTTGAAAGGTTTACCGTACCGTGCTCGAAGCACAAATGTTGCTTTTGTAAATTGGTTTTTTAACGACCAATGAAATAAACTAATTGTTGAACAATTTAATTCGGTAATTTTATGGAAAAAGCATGTGGCCTTGACGTCCACAAAGATAGCATATTTGCGTGCATTTTGGACGAACAAGGCAAAAAAATTTTAGAAAAACTTTACGGGACACTCACGCCTGATCTGATAACCTTGCGTGATATTTTGGTAGAGGAAGGTTGTAGAGATGTAGCGATGGAGAGTACGAGTATTTAACTATAAGGCAGGTTTTTCAATCAGATTTTTCGTTAAAACTAATCAATCCTTATTTTACCAAGCACTTGCCCGCGCGAAAGAGCGATGTAAAGGATGCACAGTGGATAGCAGAATGTCTTCAGAAAGATTTGATAAAGGGCAGTTTTGTTCCTGAAGGGATTTTACAACAGATGCGTCAACTCAGCCGACAATTTCGCCGTTTAACCAAAAGTACATTGACATGCGTATCTTTGCACAGTAATAATTCAGGTATCGTGGTCGGCAGCCCGCTCAAAGAAGACGTTTTTGGGTAAAAAGTACTATCATCTCTCAAAACGGATGAAATCTCAAAAGGCATTACTGGCTATAACCCGCAAAATGCTGGTTATTATTTTCAACGTATTGCAAAACGGAAAGCCTTTTGATGTCACGAGAAATTTACAGGCAGTAAAAGCCTGATTGAGAAACCTCTCTCTTCGGGTGGTTTCTTCCGGCATTTTCTCAGTTCCTTATCTTTGTGGCGAAATATCGAAAGATATTATCCCGTGTACGCAAAATGAACAATAGAATTTGCCGGTAATGAAAACGCGTGTGAGACAGGAAAGCTCGCAGAGGAAAGTATTTTAAATATTTCTGTGTTTCCGTTTTTAGCAATGAAGACGGACGTTATCGCTTTGTCTTTTTTTAAGAATCAAATATCAGCAATAATCTGATTATCAAAATAATACGATTATCTTATTCAAAAAATTAACCTATGATTTATAGAGGAAAGATACTTCTCTTTTCTACAAACACATATTTTTTGGGCTCACCTGCAAAAATATGTGTTTGTAGAAAAGAAAAGTATCTTTGTGAAAAAATACTTTTTATATGTCCACTTACGAACAGCTTGATGCACTTGCCCGTTACATTCTTCCGAAAGAGATATTAGACGATTTTGATATTGTTGGAATTGAAGAAAAATCGGGAGTTCTT
>JAHDRA010000017.1 GCA_018433525.1 Paludibacteraceae bacterium | reverse complement strand
TCATCGAAAATTTTTCGGTCATCAACTACTTCCTTATTCCATGTAAGGAAACATTTTTTCATCTGATTGGCTATCAGGCGTATTAATTCATTTTTTTCTTCTCCATCGGGATAATCGGCGACTTTTTCTATCATTTCTTCCAACGTGCGGCCATAGTGCCGATATCGAATATCTGAATTTTTATATGGAATCTTTTCGGGACGGGTATAAAGATTTTCAGGCCGAAGAACCTCATAAGGAAAATCGATATCCAGTTTAAAATCGGACATGATAGCCACGTGATCCCACAATTTATGTTTGAAATCGTTCACATCGCGCAGATATGGAAACAAATTTCCCATAATGTTGATAATGGTTTTTACACAACGGGTTCGCTCTTCCCTGTCTTCTATCGTCATGGCATAAGCTATCATTTGCTGAATATTACGCCCATATTCAGGCATGATCAGTTTTCCCTGTAAAGTTGTATATTCCATATCGTTTATAAATAGGTGTTACATGATTGGATACAAAATTAATTTTTGATTATCAATCATTTAATTATTTGATAACCATTTTTTCACTATTGTACTATGCAAAAATAGCGATAAGTTTTTGAATTTATCTATTTTATTGCAAAAGAATTGAATTTTATTAAACTATTGAAGAGTTTTTTCAAGTAGAATATTTTAATGCTGCACATCATTTTAAAAACAAGGGCAATTTCTCAAAAAGTCAAACTTCCAAAAAGAAAAAAACCGGGAATTTACACCCGGTCTCAAAAGTATGAAATGCTGATATTATGGCAGGTAAAAGCAATATCATACGTTGAAAGTCTTTTGAAAAATTAATTTTTAGCATCTTGCTCAAATTCAAGATTATCTATGCAAACATATTTTGGTGTATTCACTCCAAAAGTTCCTTTATCGCTGGAATCGAAAAGAAAAATCAACTGATCTACTTTTCCAAGAGAAGAAAGGTCAACTTTTACCCATTGATGGCAAAGATAATGTTTCCCGTTCCGAAAATCGGCCAAATAATAATCAACCGCACCTGTAGCATTATTATTCAAAAAGCCTTTTATGGTAACCTTAAACCAGTCTCCATCGGCAAATTTTTTACTGAAAGCCGATCCATTGCGCATATCGAGATATGCATAAGTTGAATTGCAAAGCATGATACTTTTTGCTTCGTAAGTTCCCAATTCATTTTTCGGACAATTCACAGTGGCCGAATCATCAAAGGCAACAGCAAACTTATTTGAGCCCCATGCACCTGAACCGGCAGCCACACTGTACTGATTATCGTAACCGGCAGTAATGGTATCGGTTAAAGATGAGCAGGCAAACCCCGACCAAAAATCGCCCCAGGGCGATGAAGTAAAATCATTAAGAAAAATAAAACCGTTGGAAACGAATTTCTTCGAAAAATCGGATCCATTCCAAAAGCCATTTTCTCCCAGCTCAACATCCTCAAAATCTACAGTGGTCTTGAGCTTAAAGTCCGAATCATTTTCGCAAGAAGTAAAAAAAATCAACAATAATGTAGATAAAACAATCAAACTTTTCTTTTTCATTTTTATTCCATTTTAAAATTAAACAATTCGACTACAAAAACTTGCTAAATTTGTTAAGGAAAATTCATGAAAATAAAAAAGAAGAAAAACACATCAGATGAAAAAATATATTCTCAATCAGGGAGATATGTTTCGACTTTCTTTGCCATTTATTCCCGAAAGCAAAAAAGCAAAAATGATATTGGCAGGTCTTCTGACTTGCTTCCGTATCTGAACGCCTTCCCATTTCCCAAAATAGATTCTTTTTGTGGAAAAAGTGGCCAAAGTATGGTTCAGTACGTTATAAAGGAGCTTACAGCAGCGGGTACTGTTCCGGATTTTCACCGGATTCCCTTTTGTTTACTTTTCAGAACAAAAAATAAACACCAATAATCGATTGCAAAATTACAAAATAAGGTCAAAATACAAAATTTTTTTCATCAACTTTTCACGAAAATTTAAATTTTACTTTTAAGAAACTGATAGATTCATAGATAAGTAAAATTTCTTTGGTTCTTTTTTTGATAAAATGAAATGCTTTGATTACCGAAATTTGTAATTAATTTTGCAAACAAATTACAAATCAAATGAATAAAGAAAAAACCACAAGCCAATATACTTTTCAGGAAGTAAAACCATACAACGAAAAAGAAGGAAAAACAGAACAATTGGTGCGCATGTTCGACACCATAGCTGCCCAGTACGATAAATTTAACGATTTGATGTCGTGGGGTTTTGCAAAATTATGGAGAAAACGTGCATTAAGTACACTAAAGCGCTTCCGCCCCAAGCATATTCTTGATGTGGCTGCAGGAACTGCCGATATGTGTATCAAGGCTTTTCGGTTGCTGAATCCCGATAAAGTTACAGGGATAGATATTTCTCCCAAAATGCTTGAAATAGGCAAAGAAAAAATTGAACATGCCCAACTTTCGGATAAAATAAAACTGAAGGTGATGGACTGCGCTCAACTCAATTTTGACGACAACTCTTTTGACGCCGTAACCATAGCTTTTGGGGTACGAAATTTTGAAAAATTGGAAGAAAGCTTGCATCAAATTTTTCGTGTGCTGAAACCGGGAGGTCATTTATTGATACTTGAACTGAATGAACCTCAAAAAGGCTGGTTGATGAAAGGATACCAACTTTACATCAAACTTTTTGTCCACCAAACTGCAAAATATCTTTCTTCCGACCAAAATGCCTATCGCTACCTCACCTCTTCCATGCACGCTTTCCCCAAAGGAAAGGAAATGATTGAAATTCTTCAAAACAATGGTTTTGAATTGGTTGAGTACAAAAAATTTACTTTTGGTGTTTGCAGTATGTATTTGATGGAAAAACCAACCCATTAAAAAATTGATGGTTGAAAAGGACAATTCAAGAATTTTTCCGATTATTTTTTGGAGAACGGAAAAGTTTAAATTTTAATTTTCTCTTCCTCTCAACAAATTAATGTCGCCTTTTTTGGAATATTTAATGCCATCGGCACCAACAGCTTTTATCACATAGAAATAAGCTCCGACAGGCGCTTTTTTCCCTCCTATGGTTCCATCCCAACCTTTTTGTGGATCGTTCCAATGATAAACCATTCTTCCCCATCGATTGTATATACGCGCATCAAAACTAATCAGTGATTTATAAGCCACCCTGAATTCGTCGTTGATTCCATCTCCATTGGGAGTAAACACATTTGGAACTTGAAGATCTGAAGTACTGACTGAAATCGATACCGAATCGGATGATGAACAAAAATCATTGTTTACTGTCAGCTTAACATTATAAGTGCCGGCCTCTGTGAAAGTATAACGATGTTCTTTATCGGAACGGGAAACAAGCAACTGATTGTCTTTATAAATATCCCATTTGTAAAAAATGGTTCCTGCATTGTTGACTTCGGCATTGAAAAGCATTTCCAATGGAGCTGAACCGCTCAAAGCATCTGAAGTTGGACGCTCATCTTCATTTTTTTCTGTACGTGCTGTGGTAGAGGTTTTTATATGACACTCCAAAGCAGTGGCAGTGTAAGAAGATGAAACTATTCCGACCGGCTGAAGGCTTAATGATGGTTCGGATACAAACTGATCACCCTGCAAAGAAAATTGGGTGTTGCACAAAGGAGCCGGCACGGTAATCTCCGCAACCGGAAGAGTAACTTTTTTTGTTCTTTCGACTGTTTTCCATTCATTGTCCCATTCCAAAGTTTGGTAACTAAGCGTGAAATTTCTATTAATTTTTCTACGAATGCCCGATAAGGTATAGTAATACAGTTCAGGCACATTAGCATCGAGCAATAAAGTTAACTCGTTGCACCGATTATCGCTCGATTCGTCAGAAGCGAGCGTATGAAAAACGGGCAAATAATTTTGGTAATCAATCACCCAGACAGAAGTTTGATGACCATCGACATCCAAAATATATCCGCTTGCATCTTCAGGAAATATATAGGGTAAAGTACTGTATGGTGTTGTCGTGTCAGAAAATCTGTACCACTTCACATTATCACCACTTCCTGTAAAGCGTATTTCGGTTCCGGGTAAAATTCCATTAAAAACGAAGAGATAATCGACACCTGTAAAATTCTGATAAACAGCATATTTATCTGTTGCAACAAGTTGAGCCGAAACGGATAAAGCAATAAGATAGAAACAAAAGGAAATCGTAAGTTTTTTCATATAACCTGAATGATAACGTCAGATTTACAGTTTAGCAAAGGTACATTTTTCTTTTCAAAAACAAAAAAACCTTTGATTTATTGCCTGCTTTCCTCTTTTCATTAATTTTTTATATTTTTGCAAGGTTTAGCAGCCGGATTCATAGAAACTTTATCAATTGTCATAAAACAAGTATTTTTCTCCAAATATCCATCAAATGAAAAAAAACATCTTCTGTTTGCTGACTGTAATCATATTGTCGCTTACGGGTTTTTCAATGGAACAAACCAACTCCTACCCTATTAAAAAAGTGAATGGTATTGAATATTATGTGTACACGGTGCAATCGGGAGATGGTTTGTATGCCATAAGTCGCAAATTCGGCATTGCCCCTGAAGAAATTAGCAAAGTTAATCCTGAAATACAAAAAGGACTAAAATCAGGGCAAAAAATTTTGATTCCAATACAAAAAAATATACAGGAAAATGAGGATGCAAGCCAGAGATTGAAAAATGAGCTTTCATTACTGCAAGAAAAATCTTTTGAAGAAAATCAAAAAAATCTTCATCAGCAAGCAGACAATTCCACTTCTACAACAACTTTATTTATCCAACATAAGGTTGAAAAAAATCAAACACTTTTCGGTATCAGTAAAAAATACAATGTCAGTGAAGAGGAAATAATCCAATATAATCCACAATCTAAAAATATTCTTAGGGAAGGAGACGTCCTTTTTATTCCATATAAAACCCAAACAACAAAAAATGAGACAGAAATAAAAGGAGACTTAGTTGAAGTGATTACTCCAAGTGGAAAAAAGGAATTGAACGAAAAGCAGCTTCCATCAAAAGATAAACCTCAGTCTATCAAACATTTGGTAAAACCCAATGAAACCTTATTTTCTATCAGCAGAACGTATAATGTTACAATTGATGATATTTTGAAGCTAAATCCGGATGCCTTTCCCGTACTGAAAATCGGCACGGAACTAACGATTCCGACTTCTATTTTGAAAAAAGATTCGATACCATCAACAAATCTGAATAACAATGAAATGGACTCTGCATTGCAGGATATTGAAAATCCTGAAATTGCTACGGCCATTTCTACTGAAAATAATATCAAAATAGCTTTTTTGTTGCCTTTTAATCTTGACACTCCTTCTCAGCAAAATGCAAACGGACGCTTTAGAGATTTTTATGCCGGCAGCTTACTGGCAATAAAAAAGGCCAAAGAGAATAATTATTCATTGGAAATTTTCACTTTCGATACCGAAAAATCGGACGAAAAATTGAAAGAAATTTTAGCAAAACCAGAAATGAAAAGTGTTGATTTGATTGTTGGACCTGCTTACAGCAATCAAATTTCGTTGATAAGTGATTTTGCAAAAGAAAACAAAATAAACGTTCTTATTCCTTTTTCTTCAAAAGTGTATGAAATAGGCATTAATCCGTATCTTTTTCAATTCAATCCCAACGATACTCAAATAGAGATAGATTTTCTTGTAGATAAAATTATTCAGAAAACTTATCGCAATGCTAATATTGTTTTTGTGAATCTACCGGGCATCAGCATTCTTGATGAAGGGAATCTGTTTATGGAAAGATTGAAAAACAGGCTGTTGAAAGAACGTCATAAGTTTAACGAATTTAATTTTTCTTCTTCTAACAAAAATCAAAGTATTCCTGAAGTTTTAAAAAGAAATCAAAAAAATCTTCTCTTTTTCAATACAGATAATTCAAGCCTAATTACCCCATTTTTGAAAGAATTCTATGTTTATATTGATGAGTTCGATATGACGCTTTATCAGGAATATGGCTGGGAAAATCAATATATAGAAAGGTTTGACAGAATTTATGTGTCTCCTTTTAAACCTGAAATCGATGCTTCCGCTCTTGAAGAATACCAAAAAACATTTCATCAGTTCTTTGAATGGGAAGTAGAAAGTGAAAGACCACGTTATGATTTGCTCGGATACGATTTGTTGAACTGTTTTATTCCCATTTTGAAAAATTACGAAAATAATCTTACTAAAAAGTTGAAGGAAATAACTTTTGATGAAGGAATACAATCAGATTTTCATTTCAAAAAACAATCGGAATTTTCCGGTTATATCAACGACAAACTTTATATGGGAGAACGAAAAGCCAAATAATGTCATGCGCAAAATATCCATTTTCCTTTGTATTTTTTTATTTTCTGCCAATTTATTCGCACAACCCAGCTCTGAAAAACCGGAAATTTATTTTGGAACCACTCAGGGAATATCTGCTTCCATGATCAATTTTTCGCCATCGGTCAATCAGGGCATGCTGCTTGGTTATAATGGAGGATTGATATTCCGGCATATCACCGAAAAAAATGTAGGTTTACAGGTTGAATTGAACTTTTTTCAACGTGGATGGAAAGAAACCGATTCAATTTACAGTCGCCGGCTGAATTATATTGAACTTCCATTTATGACGCATATTTATTTTGGCAATAAATCAAGATTTTTTTTCAATATTGGCCCTAAAATCAGTTATTTACTTACGGAAAATGTTTTAAAAAACGAAACCGTTTCTTCTGAAAAAGTCCAACATGTCAAATCCATTGAAAATCCTTTCGATTACGGCATTTGTGGAGGATTGGGATTTATGTTCAGAATCAGAAAAAACGTTTTGCAGCTTGATGCTCGAGCCAATTACAGCTTGAGCGATATTTTTTCCAACAATAAAACAGATTTTTTTGACAGTTCCAACAATATAAATTTTTCCGTTAATTTAGGCTGGTTGTGGCAGGTAAAATAAACAGCATTAAATTCATGGAACTTGAAATTCTCTGGTCTCGAAAATTTTTGTAACTTTGTTTATTCAAACGAAAATTATTTTACTTTTTATTTTTTAGTCATAATAGTTTAATTTACTGAGAGTTAAACTAAAAGTTGGTTTATCGGGAAACTACAATGAAATTTTCTCAATCAACAAAATTTCGTTGAACTAAAAATGAAAATCAAAAATTAAAACGTATATCATACAATGTTTTATGTGCATGCACACATAAAAATTACAAATAACATTCAAAAAAATTAATTATGAAAACTAATTATGAAATTCGGTATGCTTCTCATCCACAAGATGCAAAAAATTACGACACCTCACGACTAAGGAAAGAATTTTTGGTTGAAAGAATTTTCACCATAAACGAGGTCAATATGGTTTACTCCCTGTTCGACAGGATGTTGGTGGGCGGTGCCATGCCTGTTGCCGAAGTACTTACATTGGAATCGATTGATCCTTTAAAATCCGATTTTTTCCTTGAACGGAGAGAAATTGGCATTTTCAATGTTGGTGGAAAAGGATGTATCACTGTTGACGAGACAAGTTATGAATTGGATTATAAGGAAGCTTTGTACATTGGCAGAGGGAACAGAAAAGTTACTTTTGAAAGCGTTGATGGTTCCAATCCCGCAAAATTTTACTTTAATTCAGCTACAGCTCATAAAGCCTGCCCCACCAGAAAAATCACAAAAGAGAATGCGGTAATTTTGGAAATGGGGAGTTTAGAAGGCTCCAATCATCGGTTTATCAACAGAATGATGGTTTCTCAGGTTCTGGAAACCTGCCAACTGCAAATGGGAATGACCGAACTTGAGCCGGGAAGTGTTTGGAATACCATGCCTGCCCATACTCACAGTCGTAGAATGGAAGCCTATTTTTATTTTGAGTTGCCTGATGATCAAGCTGTTTGTCATTTTATGGGCGAACCCGAGGAAACCCGCCATATCTGGATGAAAAACGATCAGGCTGTCATTTCTCCGCAATGGTCCATCCATTCGGCTGCTGCTACAAGCAATTATACTTTTATTTGGGGAATGGCAGGTGAAAATTTGGATTATGATGATCAGGATTTTTACAAAAAAACCGATCTGAAATAATATTTAAATTCGATTAATATTTAATTATTTACATGAAAATCAATAAATTATCAACGAATCAAAATAACAATTAAAAGACATGAATCAATTCGATTTAAAAGGAAAAATTGCTCTGATTACAGGAGCATCCTACGGCATTGGATATGCCATTGCAAAAGCTTTTCATGCTGCCGGAGCAGTAATAGTTTTCAACGATATCAATCAGGAAAAAGTTGACATGGGACTGGCCAGTTACAAAGCCGATGGCATTGATGCACATGGTTACGTTTTTGATGTTACGGACGAAGAAGCAGTAACAGAAGCCATTGCCAAAATCACCAAAGAAGTCGGAACCATAGATATTCTGGTAAACAATGCCGGTATCATTAAGCGAATTCCAGCATTGGAAATGAGCGCCAAAGATTTTAAACAAGTGGTGGATATTGATTTGAACGGTCCTTTTATTGTTTCAAAAGCCGTCGCTCCGGGTATGATAGCCAAAGGCGGCGGAAAAATTATCAATATCTGTTCCATGATGAGCGAATTGGGTCGTGAAACCGTTTCGGCTTATGCTGCTGCAAAAGGTGGACTGAAAATGCTTACAAAAAATTTGGCATGTGAATGGGGAGCTTTCAATATCCAGGTAAACGGAATCGGGCCGGGTTATATCTCAACTCCTCAAACGGCTCCTTTGCGCGAAGAAGGGCATCCTTTCAATACATTTATTGTTACCCGCACGCCTGCCGGACGTTGGGGAACTCCTGAAGATTTGCAGGGACCTGCTGTTTTTCTGGCTTCCAGCGCTTCCGATTTTGTAAATGGGCATATTCTGTATGTAGATGGTGGAATTTTGGCTTATTTGGGAAAACAACCTTCTTAATTAAACAAAGATTTTTCAACGAGTCAATTAAATTTCCGTACAGGAAAAATAATTGACTCCAATTCTTTTAGATCATGAAAAAAATATTCCTCTATCTGGCTACTGTACTCATGGCCGGTTGTTCGTCTTCAATAAAAACAATTGAAATTTCCAATACGGGTTCATTTGATCGAAACGACGAAATAATTCAAATAAATGACAAAGAATTTTTGCAACTGTTTGAAGAAAGCGACAAATGGATTTTAAAGAACAATCACAATCAGGAAATTGCTTACCAATTGGTTAAAAATGAGAATGGAAATCTTGAAACATTTATTTTTCAGGCTGCTGTCCCTGCAAACAAAAAAGTTGCCTATCACTTGAAAAAAGGAAATCCTTCGCCTGTAGAACCAAAGACTTTTGCTCGCTTTGTACCGGAAAGAAAAGATGATTTTGCATGGGAAAACGACTTGGCAGCCTATCGAATGTACGGGCCGGCTTTGGCTGGAGAAAATCCAAGCAACGGAGTAGATTTATGGCTAAAACGTACCAAAGAACTCATTGTTGATACATTTTACTTTAATGAACTTCAAAAAGGTCAATCCTACCATATTGATCATGGGAAAGGACTGGACTGCTACAAAGTTGGGCACACATTGGGGGCTGGCGGCATTGCTCCTTTTTGGAACGATTCTCTTTGGATTGGGAATTATTTCAACAGTTACAAAGTTCATTATGTTGGGCCGCTTCAATCGAAATTCTCTTTATTTTACGATTCAATAAAGGTTGGAGACAAATTCTACAAAGAACAATTAACTATTACCGTCAGTGCGGGAACGTTGCTAAATAAAGCCGAAGTTACCTTTACCGGCTATCAACAGTCCTTACCATTGGCAGCCGGAATATTTCTCCATGAAAATACCGGTAAACTCTCTATGAACCAAGAAGAAGGAACAGCAGCTTATTGTGAAGATGCCGTTTCGGATGCAAAAGTTCCTTCAGGCAGAAATTACGTTGGAATTTTTGTACCGGCTCCAATTACGAAAGCAATAATTAAAAACAATCACGCTCTGCTTATTTCCGAATATCAACCGGGAAATACTTTTGTCTATTTTTTTGGCGGAGGTTGGAACAAATGGGGCTTTCCAACGGACAACGACTGGATAAATGCAGTAAATCTTTTTGCACAAAGTTATCGTTCTCCATTAGAAGTGTTGATAAAATAAAAAATCATATCAATACAATAAAACTATTGACGGATAAACATTTTGATAAAAAGTAAAAGAAGCAAACGCCAGAATTCATCTTATTGTATATTTTCTTTGTCAATCTCGACATTTTTCTTGAAGAAATTTATAATAGGCAACAAGAAAAATTAAGAACAAAGTTGCATCTGACAAGAGGAAGAAGGTTTTCTGATCCGAAAACCTTTTTTTTCGATCGCATTTGAATTTTAATCCAAATTTTGTACTTTTGTTTTATGTTAAAATTTTTCATCCTCATCCTTGTTTCTTTAAAGAATGAAGACCAATAAAATATTTTTTTTACAGCAAAAGGGGAAAAAATATTTTGTTTTGCTTTAAAAACCGAATAAATGAAGTAAAAATTTGTCGAAAAAGAGTGGAAGTTATTAACTATATTTATGAATCAAAGATTTGTTATCAACATTGGACGCCAATTGGGTAGCGGCGGTCATTTGATCGGGCAAGGGATTGCCCGCGAGTTGGGAATATCGTTTTATGACAAGGAACTGATTCAGCTCGCCTCGCAGGAAAGTGGGCTGGCAAAAGAATTTCTGGAACAGCTGGACGAAAAAAAAGGTCAGGGATTTTTCAGAGGAATGTTTGGACTCCGAAATTCCATTATGATTGATGAATATTATTTTAATGATAATTATCCGAGCAGTGAAATGCTGTTTAAGATTCAAAGCGATGTGATTCGCAGTTTGGCCGAAAAGCAATCATGCGTTTTTGTAGGTCGGTGTGCGGATTATGTGCTAAAGGATCATCCAAGAGCAGTAAATATATTTATTACTGCCGATTTGCCTGACAGAATTAACCGCGTATGCCGCAATCAGAAAATGACAGAAGAAAAAGCGATGGACTACATAAAAAAAATGGATAAGAAAAGAGCCGATTATTACAATTATTATACCGATAAACAATGGGGTGCGGCTGTTTCCTATCATTTGTGCATCAATTCGTCCGCATTGGGAATCGAAAAAACAATCTCCTATATTATTGAATTTGTTGATAAAAAATTACATTTCGACAAAAAATAAATATGCTTTCCACAAAAAACAAGATTTAAAAAGCATTCAAATATCATTTAAAGACCCTTTAAAGTAGCGTTGTTTCATGATTGAACCGGGTTCTTTCCAACGGATCGGTTTATTAAAAATTTGCTGTATGTTTTTTTCGGCTTTTGTCAGCAGAAAAATCATCGGAAATTTCAAACAAATTCTAAAAAATTCCACTTATCATTCGGTCTTTTCCGGAAATGTCCTTTTTCAATTGAACTTCTCTGAATCCACTTTTGGAAAGCAAATCTAGCATGTTCTTCCCACTTCGATAGTGAATTTCAAAATATAGTTTTCCGCCTTTTGCCAAGTTTAATCGAGCAAAGTTGGTAATTGTTTCATAAAATTTCATCGGATGATTGTCAGGCACAAACAATGCCAAGGAAGGCTCATAATCGGTAACATTGCGTTGCATTTCACTTTTTTCGTTTTCGGGCACATAAGGCGGATTACTGACAATCAAATCCCATTTTTTACTGAATGCAGGAGGATTAAAAATATCTATTTCTCTGAAATTGACATTTACCCGATTGAGTTTGGCATTTTCTTTTGCCACTTTCAAAGCTTCTGGCGAAACATCAAAAGCATCTATTTCGGCCAATGGAAAGTTTTTTTTAAGACTGATGGCTATACATCCGCTTCCGGTGCCAATATCCAGCATTTTCAACGGTTTGTTTCGGTCGTTTTCAGAATATATCCATTCCACCAGTTCTTCTGTTTCGGGTCGTGGAATCAGTACCGACGGATTCACGTTGAAACTCAGTCCGCAGAATTCGGTAGCTCCTAAAACATACTGTACCGGCTCATGATTTTTTAGTTTTTTTAAAAAACCATCCAATTGTTTGGCTGCTTCACAAGAAATTTGTGTATTTTTGTTTAGCAAAATTTCTGTTCGTGAAAAACCGGTCAATTTTTCGAGCAACAAATAGCCGATAAATCGAATTTCACTTTCAGGATAGATTCCTTTCAGCTCGGAATGTATGTATTGAAGAATATTTTCCATGATACAAAGATAAAGAATATCCAAAATTTCTCGTTAGCTTTTTTTGTTACAATTTCTTTTGTTTAGAACTGATTTTATAAAGAACCGACATGGATATTGAAATCAAATATATGCAACGATGCCTGCAACTGGCTTCGCTTGGGGATGGATACACTGCTCCAAATCCGCTTGTTGGTGCGGTAGTGGTTTATAACGATACCATTATCGGAGAGGGATTTCACCAACATTTTGGGCAAGCACACGCCGAGCGCAATGCTATTTTTTCCGTAAAACAACCCGAATTACTGAAAGATGCTACGCTGTACGTTAATTTGGAACCTTGTTCGCACTATGGCAATACGCCTCCATGTGCAAGTTTAATTGTTGAAAAAGGTATTCCCCGCGTTGTTATCGGCACGATTGACCCCAATCCCAAAGTTTCGGGAAAAGGAATCCAAATACTGAAAGATGCCGGCATTGAAACGTATGTGGGAGTACTTGAAGAAAAATGTAGAGAACTGAACAAACGTTTTTTTACCTTTCAGGAACAAAAACGACCCTTCATTGTTTTAAAATGGGCACAAACCATTGATGGATTTATTGATCGCATTAGAAATGATGTCAGCGAACCGCCTTTGATAATTTCAAACGAAATCACCAAACAACTGACCCACAAAATGCGTTCTGAAAATCAGTCTATTATGGTGAGCACCAATACTGTGCTCCTCGACAACCCAAGTTTGACCGTAAGGAATTGGACAGGAAAAACACCCATCAGAATTACGCTCGACAGACAGGGAAGGATTCCGGAAAATTATCATTTGCTCGATGGTTTGGTTCCTACGTTGGTTTTTACCGAAAGGCAACCTGCAAAACTTAACAATGTGGAATATATTCAAATTGATTTTAAAAAAGAAGGATTACGCGGAATTTTAAAGGAAATTTTTGATCGGAATATTCATTCTGTTCTGGTGGAAGGTGGAGCGCAATTGCTGAATAGTTTTATAGCCGAAAATTTGTGGGATGAAGCCAATGTAGAAGTTGCTCCAATCGAAATTGGCAACGGAATTGCCGCACCAGTTATGACTTGTCAACCGGCGAGCAGAAAAAATTTTGACGGACACGAATGGCTTCATTTTTATAACCCGAAAAAAACAATTAAGTAAATGTCGGAAATTATTTCGATTTTTTTTATAGCCTTGTATGTCTATACCATACTGACAACAATTTCTGTGCTTTTGCTCGAAAACAGGAATCCGTCGAAATCCTTGTCGTGGATGCTGATTATTCTTTTTCTGCCGGTTATTGGATTGATTCTTTACCTGATTTTCGGACAGGATTTGCGCAAACAGAAAATTATTTCACGTAAAAGTATTCACAGTCTCGATCACCGCGACATTTCTTCATTCGATTTCAGTAAAATCAATTCGGATTTGCTGGATGCCCATCAAATGAATTTAATCAAACTGTTGTACCGTAATAGCGAAGCAGTAGGTTATACCTACAATAAAATAGAAGTTTTTTCTGACGGGAAAGAAGCTTTTGAATCCATTTTTCAAGCTGTGGAACAGGCCAGGGAGCATATTCATTTGGAGTTTTACATAATCAGCGACGACAGCATTACAAATCGGCTGAAAGATTTATTGATAAAAAAATCGCACGAAGGAGTCAGAATCAGAATTATTTACGATTTTATTGGAAGTTTTAATCTTTCTCGAAAATTTTTAAAAACTTTGACAAAAGCAGGAATTTACGTTCGTCCCTTTTTCCCGCTTCGATTCCGAATTTCGCGCAGCCGGATCAATTACCGCAATCATCGCAAATTACTTGTTGTTGACGGAAAAGTAGCTTTTACCGGAGGAATGAATATTGCCGACCGATACGTGTATGGCAACCGTCTGGGTTATTGGCGCGATACTTTTCTCAAAATTCAAGGTTCTGCTGTTCATGGATTACAGCATCTTTTTCTGAGCGACTGGTATTTTGTGGAAAAAAAACTGATTACCGACAAAAAGTATTATCCGGTACCAGCGCAGTTTGACAACAATCTGGTACAAATTGTTTCGAGTGGCCCCGACACCGAATGGGAAGCCATTATGCAAGGCATAGCCAAAGCCATTATGTCGGCAAAAAAATATATTTATATTCAGTCACCCTATTACATGCCGACGGAACTGATAGAAGGCTGTTTGCAGTTGGCTGCCTTGAGTGGCATAGATGTGAGGATAATGATTCCGACACAATCCGATTCGCCAATTGTCATTGCCAGTACTTCCAGTTATCTGGGAAAAGTGCTGCAGGCCGGAGTTCGTGTTTTTTATTATCGAAAAGGTTTTTTACATGCAAAAACTGTGGTGATGGATGATTTTGTTTCCATTGTTGGCTCTTGTAACATTGATTATCGAAGTTTTTACCAAAATTTCGAAGCGAATGCTTTTGTATATGAAGAAAAAACAGCCCTTACACTTAAAGAGCTGTTCTTGGAAGATATACATTACTGTGAGGAAATTACGCTGGAACAGTGGAACAACCGAAAAAAAACAAAAAAACTGATGGATTCCGTTTCGCGTCTTTTCAGTCCTCTTCTTTAAAATTATTTTTTCGCAAATCAGAAATTACAACTTACGTGTGATTCCTTGCGTCGGAATACTTTCTTGCCTGAAACGATTGACAGCAGTAACCACAAATGTATAATTTCCCTTAAATTTGTGGGGTAGGATTCGCAAATCGATGCAATTTTCGGTTGTTCGAGCTATAATGTTGACCGGATCATTCAAGTCGCCAACTTCTTTTCCCTTAAAAGCATACACCACATAATAGGCAGTTTGGCAGCCTCCTTCTTCATTCACTTCATCCCACAACAGAAAAGCATCCTTGCCATCTCTCAAAACCCGCAAATTTTGCGGCTGCGCAGAAGGTTCGCCTAAAATATTTCTGTTTATTGGACATAGTGCCGGATAACGATAATAGTTCGATTGCAAGCTGTCATTTAACCCCTGTCTGTTTTGCAGAAAGGTTTTTGCACTGAAGAAAACGGCTCCGTCCACTTGTGAGGAATTTCTATTCATTTTGATTTGTCGAATAATTTCATTTCCTGTTGTCCATGCCGGATTTTTTTTATCGCCCAAAGAGGACGGAATTAATCCGATATACAGATTTTTTCCGTAAGAATTTTCTATCCACCATTTCAACAAAACTTCGTAGTTAGCAACTTTTTTACCGATTTCCCAATACAATTGCGGTGTAACATAATCTATCGTTCCTTCGGCCAGCCATTTCAATATATCGGCATACAAATCGTCGTAATTTTGAATGCCAGCGCGAGTTGCAGAGCCACGTGGATCGACATTGTCGTTTCTCCATACGCCAAAAGGACTTACGCCAAATTCAACCCAAGGTTTGAGGTTTTTAATGGTTTGTTGTACTTCGGCAATAGCCATATTTACATTGTTACGTCTCCAGTCGGCTTTCTGATTGGGAGCAAAACCTCTTGGAAATTTCATGAAAGTTTCATCATCCGGAAAATCTTCACCTTTCACCGGATAAGGATAAAAATAATCATCAAAATGTACCCCATCTACATCATAATGTTCTACAATATCTTCCACCACTTTGTTTAAAAAATTCCGTGTTTCATCCAGTCCGGGATTGAAGTAATATTTTCCGCCATAACGAACAAAAAGCTCCGGTTTTTTGTAAAACAAATGCTCTTTCGATAGCATCATGGAATCACCGGTTGTTGTAACCCGATAGGGATTTAGCCAGACATGAACTTCCATGCAGCGTTTGTGAGCTTCTTCTATAATAAACTGAAGCGGATCGTAAAAAGGTGAAGGCCGCACGCCCTGTCGGCCAGTAAGCCAATGGGACCAGGGCTCCAGATTAGAAGGATAAAAAGCGTCAGCCATCGGACGAATTTGCAAAACTATGGCGTTAATGTTGTTTTCAGTCAGCCGATCGAGCATGTTCACAATTTCGATTCGCTGCTGGGTGGGTAACAACCGATTGGAGCTGGGCCAATCGATGTTGGCAACTGTTGCTATCCACACTGCCCTCATTTCCCGCTTCGGCTGAGCCTGCAAAAACGAGAATGCAAAGAATAATAAAACTACTGACAAACGAAATTTTCTCATGATTTTATTCGTGAAATTTTTTAAGATCTGTTTATTTTATTTTTTGTGCATTTATCCACCAAATATACTATCGACTGGTATGGAATTCCGGTGTTGGTATTTAAACCAATTTCGCAGGTACGGCTGTTGCTGTAACCCACTTTAACATGGGCTTTTTCTATTTGTGGGCGAAGTTTTCTCAACGCATGAGCATTCAGTTCCGGCATGGTAAATCCTTTGTCGCCGGCAAAGCCGCAACATCCAACTTCTTCAGGTACCAAAACCTGAGTACTGCAAAGTTTGGCTATTTCTACAAGCTTTGGCTGCAATCCCATTTTGATGGTGGAGCAAGTGGCATGGATAGTAATGGGCTCATCGATAGGGTAAAAATCCAATTTATCCAGTAGAAAATCGTGTATAAATTCAACCGGTTCATATAGTGAGAGTTGTTTCATCGACTTGCGCATGTGATAAAGACAAGGACTTTGATCACAAAGAATCGGAATTTTTCCGTTTTCGGAAGCTTCACGTAGTGCTTTTTCCAATTCTGACGATTTCTGTTCGTCCACCGAAAGCAATCCCTTACTTTCCCAAATGCTTCCACAGCACATTTTTTCCATGTTTTTTGGAAAAACAACTTGGTAGCCTGCTTTATGGAGCAAAGATACGGTTTTTTCTACAAGTGGCGTCAGCTCTGGGTCATTTTTACTTACGCCCATCATCTGATTCAAACAACTTGGAAAGTAAACTACTTTCAATGATGAGTCAGTCGAGGTTGAAGTTGATACTTCTATTTTATTTCTTCGTTTGGGCATGGCCGGTGTCCACAAAGGGAAAACACCGCCACTCCATTTGTGTATTCCACGAGTAATTGCACCCATTGCTTTGTTACCCAATATGTGTTGTGCAGCGGAAGCAATATAGAGTACCGATTTCAAACCTGAAGCCACCCAATTGAAATGTTTGGCAGTCCAGCGTCCCAAAAATTGAGCCATTGTTTTGTTTTTCATGTTCTCATTGCGAAGCACATGGATATAGTCGCCAACATTGATCGAAACCGGACAAGATGTTGCACACAGCCCATCGCCGGCACAACTTTGTTCTCCCATAAAGCGATAACTTTTCTCCAATTCCTTCAAGCGTCGGGAATTTTCATCAGAAGTTTTCAATCTTTTAATTTCGCGTTGCACAACAATTCGTTGCCGCGAAGACATGGTGAAACCGGCACTTACACAATTTACTTCGCAAAAGCCGCATTCGATACATTTATCGATAAGCGGATGCACAGCCGGCATGGGTTTAATATTTTCCAAATGACAACGCGGATTGTCATTGAATATTACTCCCGGGTTCAGGATTCCTTCCGGATCGAAAAGTTGTTTCACTTGCAGCATAATGTCGAAAGCCTTTTCTCCCCATTCCTTTTTTACAAATGGAGCCATATTTCTGCCCGTTCCGTGTTCGGCTTTGAGCGAACCGTGATATTTTTTTACCACCATTTCAATTACTTCATTCATCATTTTTTCATACTGATGAATATATTCTTCCGTATCAAAACGCTGACTGATAATGAAATGAAGATTTCCATCGAGTGCATGTCCGTAAATGACGGCATCTTCATAGTGGTTTTTTATAAAAATTTCGTGCAAATCGTCTGTTGCTTCCGCTAAATCTTCTATGCAGAAAGCTATATCTTCTATCAGGCAAGTTGTTCCTACTGGCCGGGTGCTACCCACCGAAGGAAAAATTCCTGAACGCATGTCCCAATATTTTTTGTATTCGGATTCTTTGTCGGTAAAGCTCACAGGTAGAAGCGTATGAGCATCATTCAGGACTTTTTCCACTTGTCGAATTCTTTCATTCAATTCATTTCCATCTGATGCTTCAATTTTTATGAGTAAAGCTGCACTATTATCCGGCAAAGTTTTTAGCTCAGATATCGTTTCAAATTTGTCTTCTACTGAACGAATGGCTTTACGGTCGAAAAATTCGACAGCACTGACAGGAAAAGATTTTAAATTTTTTACGGTTTCACAAGCTAAATGCATGTTCTCGAAATATGCCATAGCACTTGCCTTGTACGGATAGTCGGTAGTTGTTTTCATTACTGCTTCCGAAAGAAAAGCGAGTGTTCCTTCCGAACCGACCATTAAATGTGTAATAATATCGAATGGGTCGTCAAAATCGATAAAAGAATTGATGGATAAACCGGTAACATTCTTTATCCGGTATTTCTTTTCAATCAGTTGTTTTAATGTTACGTCGTTGCGTATTTCGTCTCGCAAATCTTCTATTTTGCGAAGAAATTCGGGATGAGTTTTAGCAAAAACCGCTTTACTTTCTTCGTCGCCCGTATCCAACACACTGCCATCGGGAAGAACTATTCTTGTCGAAATCAACATTCTATAACTGTTTTCGCGTATTCCGCAACTCATTCCCGAAGCATTGTTAACGATTATTCCTCCCACCATGGCCGATTTAATTGAAGCAGGGTCGGGTGGAAATTTTTTTCTAAAAGGTTTTAAAATCTGATTAACGCGTTCTCCCACAATTCCCGGTTGCAGGCGGATGAAAGAAGCATCGGGAGCAAGTTCGTATCTTTCCCAGTTGCTACCGGCAAGAATCAGCACCGAATCGGAAATTGCCTGTCCCGAAAGGCTGGTACCGGCAGCACGAAAAGTTACGGGAAGATGATGTTTGGTTGCAGCGCGTAAAAGCAAACTGACTTCCATTTCGCTGGCAGATTGAACAACTGCTTTCGGTATCAAACGATAGAAGCCGGCATCCGTGCCCCATGCGAGTAAACGTAATTCGTCGGTGTAAATTCGTTTTTCGGGGATAAAACTTTTAATTTCGGATAAAAAGGAGTTTATCATTTCATTTGATCAGTGATACAAATAATATTTTTTTGAAAGTTGATAATAGGACTGAATATCTTTGTCCCAATAGTGCTGAATGTCGGATACCGAATTGTTAACTTGAAACAGTTTTCTCATTTGATCGGTTCCGCTTACCTTATCAAACATGGAAAATCTTTCTTTGTTGGCATTGTCGAATACTTTCTTATCCGGATACAAACGTGCCAACTCCTGCATAATATAAAATTGAACCAAAGACAGATGGGCTTTTTTGAAATCGACAATGTGAATCTGCACTCCCTGACAATTTTCTCCTTTTAAAGTTCCATAAAATGGAGTGAAAAAGATGGGTCGAAAAATGAAGCCCGGCAAATGTAAACGATTCATGGCATCGGCAAATTCCTGTGCTTTTATCCAGGGCGCTGCAACAACTTGAAATGGAAGGGTGTAGCCAACGCCTACCGATACGTAACCCAGCTCACCCAAAATTCCGGTAACCGGATAGTAGTAAGCTGAATGTTTATGCGGAATGTGAGGTGAAGCAATGACCCATTCCAATCCGGTGTCTTCCCATTTCATACTTCTTTTCCAGTTCTTCATTTTGACAACCGTCAGTTTGCATTTCTTTTTCAGTGCGTTTTCTTCATTTAACATTAGGGCCAGTTCTCCACAAGTTTGACCGTAAATATAAGGAATTTTAAACTGACTGACAAAAGAAATAAAAGGTTCTTCCGTCAGGTTGCCTTCAATTTTTTCTCCACCGAGTGGATTGGGACGATCGAGCACAATAAATTCTATATCGTTTTCGGCAGCAGCTTCCATAGCTAAACCCATGGTGCTGATATAGGTATAGGAACGACAACCCACATCTTGAATGTCATAAACCAGCACATCAATTCCTTTTAACATTTCAGAAGTTGGTTTGCGTGTAGTTCCATAAAGCGAATACACAGGTAAACCTGTTTTCTCATCTGTGGCATTCACAACTTTATCGCCTGCATAAACATCACCTCTTACGCCGTGTTCAGGCCCGTACAAGGCTACCAGTTTTACGTTGCGTGCTTCATATAAAATATCGATGGTAGATTTTAAATTTCCATCAACACCTGTCGGATTGGTAATCAAACCTACTCTTTTGCCTTCCAACAATTTGAAATTATCTGCTCTGAGTACTTCAATCCCTGTCATTACGCGTTTGGCGTATAAAGGAAAGGCAAATAAAACCGAAAAAATAAAAATAATTAGTTTTTGCATGATTCATATTTTTTAAATTGACGCAAACGTTTGCATTGAAAAACAAATGTAATTAAAAAAATTGAATTGAATAAAGGCAGTTGAAATATTTTTTAGTTCATTTTTTGTCAGATAATTGTATGCCAAGTATTTAATTTTTTTCTTAGGAAAAATTTCTCGTCATTGTTTATATAAATTCAGCTTAGATTCAAAACTAATTACCACTTTTTTTCTTTATTTAATCCCAAAAAATCTTAAAGAATCGATTTAAAGTAGTAATTTTGCAGCTCAAAGAAATTTCGATAAAAATTTGATATTATGGCAGAAAAAAAATTAAATTTATTAGCTGATTTTCCTCCTGTCTCCACGCAGGAATGGCTGGATAAAATCATTGCAGACCTCAAGGGAGCCGATTTTGAGAAAAAAATGATCTGGAGAACCAATGAAGGTTTCAATGTGAGACCCTTTTACCGCGAGGAAGATGTGGATGATCTGAAAATCACCGAATTGTTGCCCGGAGCTTTCCCTTATGTGAGGGGGACAAAAAGCGATAATGAATGGTTTGTACGGCAGGACATAAAAGTTGAAAACGCACAGGAAGCCAATGCTAAAGCCCTGTATATTCTAAATCGAGGGGTGAACTCCATTGGATTTCAGCTGAAAAAAGCAGATCTATCTAAAGAATTTGTTGCCACTTTGCTCAAGGATATTGCAGCTGACTGTGTGGAGTTGAATTTCACGATTTGCATCAGCAAAGCTGCCGAACTTGCCGATATTCTCTCCGAGTATTTCATTGCTCAAAATTATGAGGTCAAGAAATTGCAGGGTTCTATCAATTTCGACCCGATTAATCGCATGTTGCTGGCAGGCAAAAAATTGACGAAAGAAGAGATTGCCGAAAAGGCTAAAGCTGTTGTTCAGGCAATAAGCAGATTGCCTTTTTATCGTGTAATTGGCGTGAATGCCACCACTCTCTCCAACGCAGGTTCTACCATTACCCAGGAACTCGGTTACGCTTTGGCATGGGGAAACGAATACCTTTCCATGTTGATAGACGCAGGAGTGGATAAAGCGGTTGCCGCCAAAAAAATAAAATTCAATTTTGGTATCGGCAGCAACTATTTTATGGAAATTGCAAAATTCCGTGCTGCACGCATGTTGTGGGCATTAATTGTTGATGCTTATCAACCTCCCTGTCCTCGTCCCGACTGTCCCAATACAGTAAATGGAATTTGCAAATGTGCAGCAAAAATGCGTATCCACGCCGAAACGACCATTTTCAATCAAACCATTTACGATGCTTATGTCAACATGCTTCGTACACAAACCGAAGCCATGAGTGCAACTATTGGAGGTGTTGATTCTTTGTCGGTGCTCGGTTATGACACTGCTTTCAAACCTTCCGACGAATTTTCGGAAAGAATTGCCCGCAATCAGCAATTACTCCTCAAAGAAGAAGCTCATTTCAGTGAAGTTGTTGATCCGGCAGCCGGTTCCTATTATATCGAAACTTTAACTGCCGAAATAGCCAATCAGGCTTGGAAACTTTTCCTCAATGTGGAAAACGAAGGCGGATTCCTTGCTGCCGTTCAAAACGGAAAGGTTCAACAGACCATCAAGGCTACAGCCAATGAACGTTTAAAAGCTATCTCGAACCGGAAAGAAATTTTGGTAGGCACCAATCAATATCCAAATTTATTGGAAACTGCTGCCGAAAAAATCGACAAGGAATTGCAACAGTGTGGTTGCTGTTCGCATGAAGAAGGAACAGAAAAGCTTCTTCCGTTGCGTGGTGCTGTGGAATTTGAAAACTTACGCTTAGCGGTCGAAAAAACGTCCAAGCGTCCAAAAGTGTTTATGTTGACCGTTGGAAATTTAGCCATGCGCTCGGCAAGAGCTCAATTTTCGGGCAATTTCTTTGGATGTGCCGGATACGAAATTATCGACAATCTCGGATTCTCTTCTGTGGAAGAAGGCGTAAAAGCAGCGTTGGATGCAAAAGCCGAAATTGTTGTGCTTTGCTCCAGCGACGAAGAATATGCCACATTAGCCCCCGAAGCTTACAAATTGTTGAAGGACAAAACGATTTTTGTTGTGGCAGGCGCTCCCGCTTGTATGGAAGATTTGAAAAAGGAAGGGATTGAGAACTTTATCAGCATAAAATCCAATGTGTTGGAAACCTTGAAGGATTTCAACAAAAAACTGGGTCTGTAAAGTTTTTGTATATCATTTTCATTTATAAAAAATAAATTCTCCAGTCAAAAAATTTTTTCTATCCAACATCTTCAAAATGAAAGAAAAAATTAAAAACGGATTGCTGGCTACCAGGCCCTGGTCTTTTCCTGCTTCAACCATGCCTGCATTGTTGACCATTTCGTATGTCTTTTTTCTGAAAAATGAGCTTGGAAGCGAGGTTAACTGGTGGTTTGGGGTGTTGGCACTTTTGGGTGCCGCCATTTTCCAAGCCAGCGGAAATCTGATTGGCGATTATTTCGACTATCAACACCATGTGGACCGTAAAGAGACGTTTGGTTCAAGCCGAATGTTGGTCGATCAGGTTTTTCAACCCAAAACGATTTTGCATTTTGGCATTGTTTTGCTGGCGGTAGGTGTTGTGCTGGGACTTTTTCTTTGTTACCGAACGGGCATCGATTTGTTGTGGATCGGAGCGATTGGCGCAATGGCAACTTATTTCTATTACAAATTGAAATTCGCTGCGCTAGGTGATTTGACTATATTTATCATCTACGGGCCGCTGATCGGGTTGGGTACAGCTTACGTCATGACCGGACAACTCATGTGGTTTGCAGTGGTGTTGAATATACCTGTTGCCTTCTTGGTTGTCAACATTTTACATGCCAACAACACAAGAGACATTCGCGACGACGGAAAAGCCAACATCAAAACACAAGCCATGCTGTTGGGTATCAAAGGTGCAAAAATACAGTATGTTGTTTTGAGTATTGGAGCTTATGTGGGTGTGGTGTTGATGATTATTTTCAAAATGATTCATCCGGTTGCTTTGCTGATGTTGCTTTCGTTGCCTTTGGCTGTGAAAAACATCAAAAAAATGATGACCGCAGAAGTGGAAAAACCCGAAAAGATTTTTGATTTGGATGCACAAACTGCACAGTTGGTACTTGTATTCAGCTTGTTGTTCTCTATTTCAAATTTTATTGCTGCATGGTTATGAAAAGAATTATTATTCCCATACTGATTGCTATCATTTTTTGGTTTGTCATGTTTTCTCCCTGGACCAAAGAATATGTCAACTTCTGGCTGACCATGACGGCTGCCGGCATAACGCTGACTTTGATGAGTGCTTTTCTCGGAAAAGATTTCAAAAAACAATTTTCGCTTTCGCTGAAAGATGTACTCATTGGTCTGGGATCGGCTGTTGTTTTATATGTGGTGTTTTTCTTGGGCGATTTCTTTTCAAAATTGCTGTTCGATTTTGCAAAAGATCAGGTTGGGCAGATTTACATGATGAAAGAAGGAGAAAATCCTTTGTTGTTGAGTTTATTGCTCATTCTTTTGATTGGCCCGGCAGAGGAAATTTTTTGGAGAGGATACGTTCAGCGAATGCTGGAACCAAAATTTGGTTCATGGATGGCATTGATAGTTACAACGCTGATTTATACTTTGGTACACATTTGGTCGTTTAACTTCATGCTGATTATGTCTGCCATGGTTTGCGGTGCATTTTGGGGATTGCTTTACAAATACAATAAAAATTTGGTAACCTTGATTGTTTCACATGCGGTGTGGGATGTTTCCGTTTTTATATTATTCCCTATCGTGTGAAAAATGAAATTATCAACGTCCAAAACTGAAAAATTACAATAACTTGTCCTATTAGATTTTTTATTATCGATTAATGATTTTATTTTAGAAAAAAGTAAACATTGAAATACAGTATTTTCGACTGACCATTGAATTTTCGTCGTCGGAAAGTCTGATTCAAAAAACAAAAAAAATATGAAACCGAATTTTAACAACATTGATGTCAGCAACATTACTTCAAGTGGAGCTGCCATGCTTCAGACTGAAGAAAATTGGCTAACGCCCGAACAAATTCCCGTTAAGCCTTTTTATGAGAAAAACGACTGGAAAGGAATGGAACATTTACATTATGCAGCCGGAATTCCTCCTTTTTTGAGAGGTCCTTACAGCAGCATGTATGTAACGCGTCCGTGGACTATTCGCCAATATGCAGGTTTTTCTACTGCTGAAGAGTCCAATGCTTTTTATCGTCGTAATTTGGCTGCAGGTCAAAAAGGGCTTTCCGTAGCATTCGACTTGCCAACGCATCGCGGTTACGATGCCGACCATGAAAGAGTTGTGGGCGATGTGGGGAAAGCAGGCGTATCCATTTGTTCCGTAGAGGATATGAAAATTCTCTTTGACGGAATTCCCTTGAATAAAATGTCCGTTTCCATGACCATGAACGGCGCCGTACTGCCCATTCTTGCTTTCTATATTGTGGCAGGGCTCGAACAGGGAGCTAAACTCGAAGAACTTTCCGGAACCATCCAGAACGATATTTTGAAGGAGTTTATGGTGCGAAACACCTATATTTATCCGCCACAATTTTCCATGAGAATTATTGCCGATATTTTCAAATATACTTCGCAAAATATGCCCAAGTTCAATTCCATCTCCATTTCCGGTTACCACATGCAGGAAGCAGGTGCTACTGCCGATTTGGAACTGGCCTATACACTTGCCGATGGTTTGGAATATTTGCGTACCGGTATCAATGCAGGGCTCGACATCGATGCTTTTGCACCTCGTCTATCTTTCTTCTGGGGTATCGGAATGAATCATTTTATGGAAATTGCCAAAATGCGTGCGGCCAGACTTCTCTGGGCTAAAATCGTGAAACAGTTTCATCCTAAAAATCCAAAGTCTATGGCACTTCGTACGCACTCCCAAACTTCGGGATGGTCACTTACAGAACAGGACCCTTTCAACAATGTAGGAAGAACCTGTATCGAAGCCATGGCAGCAGCGCTGGGTCATACACAATCGCTGCATACCAACGCTTTGGATGAAGCTATTGCCTTGCCTACCGACTTTTCGGCACGTATTGCCCGCAACACGCAGATTTATCTTCAGGAAGAAACCAATATTTGCAGACAAATTGACCCCTGGGCAGGTTCTTATTATGTAGAATCCTTGACCAAAGAATTGGCCGAAAAAGCATGGGACTTGATACAGGAAATCGAAAATCTGGGAGGAATGGCCAAAGCCATTGAAACCGGTATCCCGAAAATGAAAATTGAAGAAGCTGCTGCCCGTACACAAGCACGCATCGATTCCGGGAAACAAATAATTGTTGGAGTTAACCGATATACGCTGGAAAAAGAAGAACCCATCGAAATTCTCGAAATCGACAATACGGCAGTACGCATGCAACAGATTGAAAGACTGAAACAGCTCCGAGCTTCCAGAAACAACGAAGAAGTGAAAAAAGCTTTGGATGCCATTACAGAATGTGCCAGAACCGGTAACGGCAACTTGCTTGAGCTTGCAGTAGAAGCAGCACGTGTCAGAGCAACACTGGGCGAAATTTCCGATGCCTGCGAAAAAGTGGCAGGTCGTTATAAAGCAATCATAAGAACTATTTCAAACGTGTATTCATCAGAAACAAAAAACGATGCAAATTTCCAGCGGGCTTCGCAGCTTACTGAAGAATTTGCCAAAAAGGAAGGCCGTCGTCCACGTATTATGATTGCCAAAATGGGGCAAGATGGACACGACCGCGGTGCAAAAGTTGTAGCTACGGGCTATGCAGATTGTGGTTTTGATGTGGATATGGGGCCGCTGTTCCAAACTCCGGCAGAAGCCGCCAAGCAAGCTGTGGAAAACGATGTTCATGTAGTGGGTGTTTCTTCACTTGCTGCCGGGCATAAAACCTTGATTCCACAACTTATTGAAGAATTGAAGAGGCTGGGACGTGAAGATATTCTGGTTGTTGCGGGTGGAGTTATTCCTCCACAAGACTACGACTTCCTTTATAAAGCCGGAGTAGCCGCTATTTTTGGACCCGGAACTCCCGTTACCAAAGCTGCCTGCACCATCATGGAAATGCTGTTGGCTGATTAAATGAACTTTTTACTGAAACAAAAAACAGGCTTCCCCAAAAGTTGCCTGTTTTTTTTTTATCCCAGATTACTCATTAGTCAATTTAAAGGGGAAATCAAACTTAGAAGAAATCTACCATGGGCCGGAAAGCCAGGGTCGTCATTAAAACCTTTTTTAGTACATGACAAAAATTGAGACATTTGTTTATGTGTAAAACAGGACATATAAGTCAAGCTCTTGGGGTTGACCTTGTCCGGTGAGCCGAAAAACAAGTGAGAAAAGCGTTTAAAAATCGTCCTTGTTTGAGTTCCGACGTATTTCATCGGAATGAGTTTGGGCGATTTCAGCTTTTCGAGCGTAAGTTTTTCAAGTGAAGTGGACACAGTGTTGAAAGCAGCGTTTAAGCGAAAACAAAATCAAATTTATTTGATTTATGTTGAGCGTAGCTGCTTCAACTAAATTAATTTTTTTTGCTTACTTTTTTGTTTCAAGACAAAAAAAGTAAGTGAAGGTTTGAGGCAAAGTCCCGTTATTAAATATCTGAAAATAAAGAATATAAATGTTTTGAAATTTTTTTGTCATGTACTAAGACAAAAAAACTTTTTAAGGCTCTATTAATTAACTTTTCCCTTTTTAATTTTTTCTACATCTTCCCAAAATGTTGGGTAGGATTTGCTGACCACTTCGGGATGTTCAATCGCAATGGGAAACAGCAAGGCAGCGGGAGCAAAAGCCATTGCCATACGATGATCGTCATAAGTTTTAATAGAAATTTCGCCTGTCTCTTCAAAATGACAAGCGTCTTTTTTTTCTCCACTCCATGACAACTCTCCTTCGGCAGGTTCGGTAAGCAAAAAGCCAAATTTTGCCAATTCTGTTTTTAAAGCTGAGATTCGATCGGTTTCTTTGATTTTCAAACTTTTAAGCCCTTTTAAATGGAACGGAATATTTTTCAGACAACAGGTAACCGCAAAAGTTTGAGCCAAATCGGGTTGATTGATAAAATCATAATTAAAGAAATCTATCTTTTTCCTGTTGGGCGTTAATAAAACTCCGTCCGAAAAATATTGAACAGCAACACCTAAATTTTCAAATAATTCCGCCACTTTACTGTCGCCTTGATAACTATTTTGATGCAAACCCTTCAGAAAAATTTCTCCTTCTCCTGCAATGCTCAGTATTTCAAACCAGTATGAAGCTGCCGACCAATCAGACTCAACCGTAAAATCTACCGGTTTGTAAAACTGTGGAGCAATTTCAATCCTGTTTGTCAAGAAATTGACCTCAACACCAAATTCTTTCATCATATTCTTGGTCATCAGTATATAAGGAAGCGAAATAATTTCACCTTCCAAAATTATATTCAATCCTTCGTTCATGTAAGGCGCCGTCATCATCAAAGCCGAAATATATTGGCTGCTTACACTTCCATCGAAATGTATCGTTCCACCTGTCAATTTTTTTCCCTTAATTGATAAAGGTGGAAAACCCGACTTCTCAAGATATTCTATTTCTGCGCCCAAATCATTCAGGGCTTCTACCAACAGTCTCACAGGTCTTTGTTTCATTCGTTCACTTCCGGTAAGCGTCCATTCTTCTTCTGTCATGGCCAAATAAGCAGTCAAAAAACGCATGGCTGTTCCGGCAGCTCCAACATCTATGATAGATTGATCCAGCTTCAACGCCCGCAGCATAACTTTCGTGTCATCGCAGTCCGAAAGATTCCGAATTTCAGATCGTGAACCCGATAAAGCATTTATGATTAGCGCACGATTGCTAATGCTTTTTGAAGCCGGGAGCAAAATATCGAGATGAATATCGGCTGAAGGAAAATATAAATGTTTGGGTTCCATAACAAGAACTATTCATTTTACTATTGAATAAAAAAAAGCAACATTCTCCTTATATCGAAAAGGAGAATATTGCTACAAAATTACTGAATTGCGCCGGATATAAAAATTTTAAACGGCCAGTTTGTAAATTTCCGCAACATCTTTTTCGGTGAGTTTTACAAAACTTCCAACCGTACAGTTACCAAGTCTCATGTTTTTCACCAATGTAGGAATATCCTCAGCTTTAGCTCCCAGCTGGGCAAAGCGGATAGGCATGCCGATTGAAATTAAAAACTGTTCAAATTTGGCTATTCCTTCTTTTGCTGTTATTTCGGGATGTTGGAAATCCATTTCACAGCCCCAAACGCGCACGGCAAATTGAGCAAAGCGCATAATGTCGTGGTTCATTACATACTTCATCCATGCCGGAAACATAACAGCCAAACCCGCACCATGAGCTACATCGTAAAGTGCCGACAACTCGTGTTCCATTTGATGAGTTGCCCAATCCTGCTCCCGTCCTACTCCACAAATATCGTTGTGAGCCACCATTCCTGCCCACATAATGTTGGCACGGGCTCCATAATTTGTTGGTTCGGCTATTGCAACGGGAGCTTCTTTTATAATTGTCAGCAAAATTCCTTCACAAAGGCGATCGGTAATTTCCACTTCCCGGGTATTGGTAAAATATCTTTCCATCACGTGGGCCATCATGTCGGTAATGCCGCAGGCCGTTTGATAAGCTGGCAAAGTAAACGTAAGTTCCGGATTGAGGATGGAAAATACAGGGCGCAAGGCATTTCCTTCTGCCGAACGTTTTAATAAGCCATTTTCGTGGGTAATAACTGAACTGCTGGATCCTTCGCTTCCGGCTGCTGCAATGGTAAGAATCGTTCCTACCGGCAAAGCTTTTTCAACTTTTTTCCCGGTATAAAAATCCCAAAAATCACCATCATACAACGCTCCGGCTGCAATAGCTTTTGCCGAGTCAATTACACTTCCGCCGCCAACAGCCAGGATAAAATCTACACCTTCGTTTTTACAAATTTCTATTCCTTTGTAAACCAAACCACTACGCGGATTGGGCAATACACCGCCTAATTCCACAAAAGAAATTCCTTCTTGAGTCAGCGATTTCTTGACTCTGTCCAATAATCCGCTTTTAATGGCTGAATTTCCTCCAAAATGAAGCAGTACCTTTGTTCCTCCAAAACGTTTAACGTATTTCCCCGCCTCGTTTTCTCGTCCTTTTCCGAAAACGAAATAAGTTGGACTATAAAAATTAAAATTGTTCATAATCAATAAGTTTTAAAAAATCTGCTTTTTTAATTGATAACTTTTTTCAATCTATCTAAAAGTTCATCACCCAATTCGCTTTTTATTTTTATATGGTTAATGACTTCCAGCACAAAAGGATTGTTTTCAAAACTTCCACGAACCGATTCGAAATCAAGAGATTTCTGCTGTTCATCACCATCGACACCAAATCCGGTTTTAGCGTTCAAACTAAATTCTTTTTTGGCATCATCATAAATAAGATGATCGAGTGTAACAACAGAATTTTTCCACAGTTCCACCATCTGTATCAAATCTTCACGGGTAACTTCAGCAATTGGTTTTCCCCAATAAATTTCCAACTTCTCTTTTGCCCAAGTCCATTCATAATTGTAATACGCTTCGTGCATTTTTTCAAATTCGCTTTGAATATCTTCGAGCGTAATCGGTTGATCTTCGATTTTCTTCATCAACTGTTCAATTTCTGTTTTGGGCGCAATCAGTCCCGATAAATCAATCCATTCGCCACTACCTACAGAAGTATCGGGCTTCAAAATTTCCCGAATATCTTCAATGGTATTAAAATGTTTATCTTTCAATCTGCTGATAAGCGAATTACCCAAAAATTTATATATTCCGATGTGATACAGGTCAATGCCTTTGAGTAAAGACGAATTTTTTATGCTGCAATTTTGATAAGTATAAATTTCAGTCGTTTCTCCCGAAATTTTCTGTAAATTTTTGAGAACTTCAACTCCTTTCATCATTTTTTGAATGGTGTACGGACTCAAAAGATTAAAATTAATCGGATCGAGTTTTTTGGGATCTTTTCGGTTATCCCTTTTTGGCCATTTCTGGGCATCTCGAATTGTTCCCACGCTTCGCAAATTCACTGCCGGCACCAAAAAACTGTCGGTAGCATTTTCTATCAGATAAGAAAAAGGCAAATCGGAAGTATCGGAATGTTTGGTGTGTCGCCCCATAACCAGCGTAAAGGCACCAATTTTAGCCGGCCAAAGCAAATAAGAATCGCTGGTAGTTTTTGCACCGCGTTCAGCCAGTCCCTGATGAATGGGACCAAGTTTATACATGTGATTGCTTTGGTTGGAACCGCTGCCTGCATTGAGAAAAGAAAACATTCCTGCAATGAGTAAAGTAGATTTGTGATGCGATACCGTATAAGGACCGGCAAAAATGGCGGTTGCTTCTCCGTGCATGCCCTGACAGTTGGAAAAGAAAAGTGAATCGAGCACAGAATAATGTTTCCCCAAAATACAACCCTGACCGATAAAACAACGGGAAATCAATGTGGAATCGGTAACCGAAACTCCAGAACTGATAATAAAATCGTCGCATTTTACACCGGCTCCAATGGTTACGGGAGCAAAAGCATTACTGTTGATGCTTCCGTTGATCAGGCACGAAGCACCTTCTATATTGGCACAATCGCCAATGCGAACATTTTTTATACTGCCGGCATTCACAATCCTGACATTTTTACCAATTGTGCCGGTATCAGATTTTAATTTACAAGCGTAATCATCAATAAGCTTCTGAATTTTTTGAATAAGCACCGGACGATGGCGATATAAAGTAAGTACATATGCCAACGGCGCCGAAAGAAAATCAAAAATCGGAATTTCTCTTCCTCCTCCTTCATTCATTACAGGCACTTTTACTCCGTTGCCAAAAGTTGAATCCTTTTCTACCACCAGCAAATTTACATTTTCAATGTAAGAACCTTCGCCAATATGATAGTTGGCTATATAATTGGCTACCTGATCAATATAAACATCATCTTCTATCGTGCAATTATGCAGACAACACCGACGAATGCCGGCATGTCTTTGCAATCCTCCTGCCAACACAAAAATTTTATTGAAGTTACCGAGAAAAATATTTCCGGAAAAATGAACCTCCGCAATATAATCCGGTTTGAAACCTTCTGAAACTCTCACCATTTCCCAGTTCTCCGCCGTGCAACCTTTAGAAGTGAGCAAATGAATTTCATTTTCAGTAAGAAGTCGATAATTTTTCATAAGTGTAAGAATTGAATTGTTAATTTATTTTACTCAACCACATCCGTTTCATTTTCCTCCATTTCAAAATCCTGATAAAGAAAATCGTTGTAAGGATAACGTTGAACATGAATAGCCTTGATTTTCTGATACATAATTTTTTTCAGTTCCTCGATATTTTGTTTTTTTGTGGCTGAAATGAACACACAATCTTCATGAATTTTAGCCATCCAAGTTTTTTGGATTTCCTCCAAAGAAATATTCTCAGGTTTTTTCGGAGTCAAATCATCAGGGTCTTTGGCTTTGTGATTGTAAGCATCAATTTTATTGAAAACCAGGATCATGGGCTTTTCTTCATTGGTAATTTCCTTCAGCGTTTGGTTGACAACCTGAATCTGTTCTTCAAAATTCGGGTGAGACACATCCACTACATGAATCAACAAATCGGCTTCGCGAACTTCATCGAGTGTCGATTTGAAAGATTCGATAAGATGATGAGGCAACTTTCTGATAAAACCGACCGTATCGGTAAGAAGAAAAGGCAAATTATCTATAATCACCTTTCTGACAGTCGTATCGAGTGTAGCGAAAAGCTTGTCTTCGGCAAAAATATTCGACTTGCTCAGCAAATTCATTAACGTTGATTTCCCAACGTTGGTGTAGCCAACCAACGCCACCCGCACCAATTTTCCGCGATTTTTTCGCTGTGTGCTCATCTGACGGTCGATTTCCTTTAAGTTTTGTTTCAATTGCGCAATTTTTGAAAGAATAATTCTTCGATCGGTTTCAATTTGGGTTTCGCCGGGTCCTCTGGTGCCAATTCCTCCCTGTTGACGTTCAAGGTGAGTCCACATACGTGTTAGGCGAGGCAAAAGATATTGATACTGAGCCAATTCAACCTGAGTTTTGGCACTGGCAGTTTTTGCGCGCTTGGCAAAAATATCAAGAATCAGATTGGTACGATCCAAAATTTTGATTTTTAATTCCGATTCGAGATTTCTGATTTGTCGTGCTGAAAGTTCGTCATCAAATACAGCCATATCAACGGGATGATCCGCCAAATAGTTTTTTATTTGTTCCAGTTTTCCCGGACCGACGAAAGTTTCGGGATTGGGATGATCCAACTGTTGCAAAAAAATTTTTTCGGGAACTGCTCCGGCGGTTTTTGCCAAAAAAGCCAATTCTTCAATATATTCTTTTGCTTTTTCCCTGTTTTGTTGCGGTGTTACTAAACCGACCAAAATAGTTTTTTCCTGATAGTTATTTGTTTCCAATTTTAATATTCTCTTTAACAAAAAACCGTTTGGATAAATTGGCCAAACGGTTTAATATATTTTTTTCGATATGAAAGGTCAACCGAAATAGTATAATGTAAGGAAAAATAAAATTTACTGTAATTTAAAATTAATGGGAAGCGTAAATCTTACTCTAACAGGTTTTCCTCGTTGCTTACCCGGAATCCATTTGGGCATGGATTGAATAACCCTAACCGCTTCCTTATCCAGACTAGGATCAACACCTCTTACAACCTGAATGTCAACTATTGAACCATCGGTATTCACAACAAATTGGCAAATAACACGTCCCTGAATTCCGTTTTCCTGAGCAATCACCGGGTATTTGATATTTTCATTTAAAAATTTGAATAAAGCTTGTTCTCCACCAGGAAATTGAGGCATTGTTTCAACCACCTGAAAAATAACTTGTTCATCTTCCTCGTGAATAGGTGCCGCCACAGGCGCAGCTATAATTTCAACGGCTTTATTTTTGGTATCTTCTGTTTCTATGTTAATGGTTTGAGTTTCCACCGTATTTTCCACCACATTGAGTACTTCAATTACTTCAGGTGCAGGAGGAGGTGGTGGTGGAGGAGTTTCATCCTGTGTTGTTTGAATGATATCCAACTCTTCTTCCGTTTTTAGATCAGTTTGAACGCCTTCGTAAATGGTAATTTCTCTGGCTGTCCACTCCAGAGCAATATAAATAAATGACAATGCCATAACCAAACCGATCAGAATAAATAATGATTTCTTATTTTCTAATGAGGCTTTTGGTGATTTTTTTTCTTCCATAATGATAAAGTCTTTTTTATTTTTCAGATGGTACAAATGTACAATTTTTTTTTAATAGTTGATGTTTTATGGGTAAAAAAAATTTTTCTTTTAAACAAAATCGATAACAAAATTATATTTTTCATAAAAAGTCATCTCCGAACGTACCTTTTTCTTAATTTTGCCGTTATTTTTTAATTAACATTGGTAGTTCTTAAATGCATTGCAAAATTACCAAAACTTTGATATATTTTGCATAGAACGGAAAAAATCTTTATTCTACAATATTTTTAAAAAATTTTTTGAAGAAACTAATGATAAAAAGAATTGTTTTGTTTTTATGGTTCCTAATAACTTTTGTTGCCTTAGTTTATCCACAGGCAGGCAAAGGTGTATATCAATTTCTGGATTTGCCTGTATCTTCACGTATTGCCGCAATGGGAGGAACCAATGTTTCGCTGAAAGACAACGATATAAATTTTTCTTTTTGCAATCCGTCGCTGCTTACCGACAAAACAAATGATTTTCTTTCATTAAGCATGGCCAACTATTTGGCTGACATTCAGTATGGAAGTGCCGTGTTTGGAAAAAATTTCAAAAACAAGCATTACATGGCTTTTGGCGTGCAGTATGTCGACTACGGCACTTTTCAGGAAACAACGGAACAAAACGAAATTATTGGTGAATTTACAGCCAAAGACATGGCACTTTACATAATGTATGCCTACCCGATTACCGAAAAAATTTCTGTTGGGGGAACTTTTAAACCGATATATTCGGCTTATGAACGTTATTCGAGTTTTGGGGCAGCCATAGATGCGGGCATCAGTTATAACGACCCAACCAATTTTTTTTCGGCAGGATTGGTATTGCGTAACATAGGCAGCCAAATAAAAGGTTATTATTCCGATGAAGAAGGACAGCATTACGAACCGCTTCCATTTAACATCCAATTGGGAATAACCAAAAAATTGGCTTATGCGCCGCTGCGTTTTACGGGGACTTTACACAATTTGCAGCACTGGGATTTATCTTACGCTTCTTCCACGCAGAATGAAACGAAAAAAATTAATTTTTTTGACATGGCTTTGCGTCATTTTATTTTCAATGCCGAATTTATTCCTTCCAATAATTTTTATCTGACATTGGGATATAATTTTAGGCGTGCAAAAGAAATGAAAGTAGAAGATTTTAAATCGCAGGCAGGTCTTTCTTTTGGCGGAGGCATTAAATTATACAAATTCAATGTTGGTTTTGGCATGTCTACCTATCAGGTTGGAAACAGCGTATATCAATTTTCTGTTGGCACATCGCTCTCCGAGTTTGGACTGTAGTCTGTTTCCTACTTTCGACTTTTTCCTGAAATCATTCAAAGCATCCGGAAATTTTTAAAATTTTAAAGTCCGTCAGCTTCTGCAATTAAATAACAAAGATATTTTTTAACTTTGTTTCTGAAAAACAAACCCCGAAAGAAATAATTTGAAAATGGCCAAAATATTAATTATTGATGACGAACGAAGTATCCGTAATACTTTGAAAGATATTCTGGAATTTGAAAAACATCAGGTTTCACTTGCCGAAAACGGTTTAAAAGGCCTTGAAGCAGCTCAAAACGAAATGTTTGATTTGATTTTTTCCGATATAAAAATGCCCGAAATGGATGGTATTGAACTGCTTACGCAACTGAAAGAAAAAGACATTGAAGCTCCTATCGTGATGATTTCCGGACATGGAAATATAGAAACAGCCGTAGAATGTATAAAAAAAGGAGCTTTTGACTTTATCGAAAAACCCATCGATTTGAACCGTCTCTTGATTACAGTACGTAATGCGCTGGAAAAGAAAGATTTGGTTGTGGAAACCAAAAATCTGAAAAAGAAGACAGCAAAAAAATATGAAATGATTGGTCAATCAGCCGCATTGGAAAACGTTCGCCAAATGATTGAGCGCGTAGCTCCCACTGACGCGCGCGTTTTGATTACCGGTGAAAATGGAACGGGAAAAGAATTGGTAGCCAGATTAATACATGATAAAAGCAACCGGGCCAATGCTCCATTTGTTGAAGTAAACTGTGCGGCCATTCCTTCGGAACTGATTGAAAGTGAACTTTTCGGACACGAAAAAGGAGCTTTCACTTCTGCCATCCGACAAAGGATCGGTAAATTTGAACAAGCCGACAACGGAACCATCTTTCTCGACGAAATTGGAGATATGAGTCTTTCGGCTCAAACAAAAGTTTTGCGGGTTTTGCAGGAAAATGAACTTTCGCGTGTGGGGAGCGACAAAAGTATCAAAGTCAACGTTAGAGTAATTGCCGCAACCAACAAGGATTTGAAAAAGGAAATCGAAAAAGGGAATTTCCGCGAAGATTTGTTTCATCGGCTTAACGTTATCCCAATTCATGTTCCAACTTTGGACGAACGAAAAGAAGATATTCCCTTGCTGGTAGAACATTTCACGGAATTAATCTGTTCAGAGGAAGGTATTCATCCCAAAAAATTTGAACCGGACGCCATAAAGGCTCTACAACAACGCTCGTGGACGGGAAATATACGCGAACTGCGCAATGTGGTGGAAAGATTGATTATTCTCGGTTCTCCGATGATTACCAAAGATGATGTGGAAAAATTTGCATGAATCGTACACAATCCACTGCCGGTGCAGCAACCAAATTTTTTCAAACAGTCAGAAAAAATTTTTTCCGGACAAATAAATCAATGCAAGGAATTTCATCAATTTCTTTAAAATTAATTCAATCACATGAAACCACTCAACGAACTTAAAATTGCCATTTGTAGCGATCATGCAGGTTTTGAACTTAAAAACAAACTGATTGAGTATCTGAAATCGAAAAATGTTGGGCAAATAAAAGATTTTGGCGCCTATACGGCAGAAAGTTCCGATTATCCCGATTTCGCCCATCCTATGGCTTCGGCAGTAGAAAACGGAGAATTTGATTTTGGCATTTCCCTGTGTGCTACGGGAAACGGCATCAACATGACGGTGAACAAACACAAAGGAATTCGCGCTGCGCTTTGCTGGATGCCCGAAATCGCATCGCTGGCACGCAGACACAACAACGCCAATGTGCTTTCGCTGCCGGCAAGGTTTATCAACGAAAATGAAGCCAAACAAATTGTGGATGTGTTCTTTGAAACCGATTTTGAAGGAGGAAGACATCAGCGACGAATAGACAAAATATCCTGCTGAAAAACGAAAAACTCATGTTATCGAAAAATAAAATCAAGCTTATCAATTCTTTGAACCTAAAAAAATTCAGAGATGAAACCAATATGTTTATTGCTGAAGGAACAAAATTGATTAACGATTTATCGGTAACATTTCATTGCGAACTTTTAGTGGTTACACCTGAATGGCTCGAAAACAATACGCCCATTCGGACAAAAGAACTATTGGAAGTAAATTTTGAAGAGTTCAAGAAAATTTCCAATCAAAAAAATCCTCAAGGTATATTGGCCGTTTTCGGCAAAGCGACCGACATCGCTTTATCGTTGGAAGAAATCGGCTCAGAATTATCGTTGGCGCTGGATGAAATTCAGGATCCCGGCAATATGGGTACCATTATTCGAATTGCCGACTGGTTCGGCATTAAACATATTTTTGCTTCTCAAACTTCGGCAGATGCTTTTGCTCCTAAAGTTGTACAAGCCAGTATGGGAGCGCTGGCACGCGTACAAGTTCAGGAAGTCGATCTGGAAAATTTTCTGTTGCCATTGAAAGATAAACTGCCTATTTACGGAACTTTTCTGAAAGGAGAAAATATTTATACTACTCCCCTATCTTCAAATGGCATTATTGTTCTCGGAAACGAAGGGAACGGCATCTCTCCGGCAATTGAAAAATTGGTTACCGAACGTCTTTTTATTCCAAACTATCCACCCGGAAATACCACTTCCGAATCGCTCAACGTAAGCGTAGCGGCAGCTTTGGTTTGTGCGGAATTTCGGCGCAGACTCAAATAAAAAGCTTTTGGCAACTACAATGCCTTTCCTTCTTACTCTATATTTTCCATTTCCATATTCAAAGGACTTTCCGATTCCGCTCTTTTTTTAACTGTTTGTTTGGGTTTCATGTTGCCGAAATTGTAAGATAGAGTCATGCCCACCATTCTTCCATGAAAATAAGATTCCGATACCTGATAAAAATCGGTTCCCCATGTTGTTGATTTCCATTTTCTCGAATTTAACAAATCACGAACCATTAGGTTGAGATTTAACTTTCTATCAAAAAATGTTTGTCTAAAACCCAGGTCAAGAGAATAATTGGCAGCTCTTTCCCCCTGTGAGATGATGCGGGGAGATAAATAACGGCCGGTGATTTGTGCAGAAGTATTTTTACTGAGCATTAAATTTGCCAGCAATCTTCCACTCCATGAAAAATCATCCTGATTTGGAATGGTAACAGTCGTATTGTACGGACTGGTAAATGAAGCCGAATCCAACTGACTGTAATATAAATTTAAAGAAGAAGTCAGACTCAATATCTTAAACAAATTGTTCTTTGCAACCAACTCAAGACCGGCATTTTTTGATTTTGTGATGTTAAAGTACGTACTTTCCATCGTTTGTCCGTTCATATAACGCACATTTTCAATAACATTATCTGTAAAGCGATAATAGGCCGACGCCGAAAGAGAATGTTGATTCCATGTTTTCAAATAATTGAGTTCCAACGAACTGGCAAATTCCGGCAAAAGTTGTGGATTTCCATACGATATGCTGGTCGAATCCGAATAATCTCTGAAAGGATTGATCATGCGTCCTCTGGGACGGTTTATTCGACGGGTATAGCTCAATTGCAACTCGTTTTGTTCAGGTAATGAATAGGAAAGATAAAAACTGGGAAATAATTCAAAATAAGATTGAGTCTCCAAATTGTTGATTTTTTTTTCCAAATATTCACCCCGAAGTCCGGCTTGCAAACTCAACTGGTCAAATTTGTTACCATAGGTAAGATAGGCAGCATGTATCTGTTCTTTATAATCGAAATTGT
The DNA here is from genome assembly GCA_018433525.1 of Paludibacteraceae bacterium. Lineage (GTDB taxonomy): Bacteria > Bacteroidota > Bacteroidia > Bacteroidales > Paludibacteraceae > MVYY01. The sequence continues at coordinate 4,488 of JAHDRA010000017.1, read as the reverse complement.
CTGAATAACTAAAAATTTCCACTCCATTGTTCAAATTGTCTATGGCACTGGTTAAATTGTTTCGCTCCTGAAGATTACTTTGCCAACCGGCCTCCAATCTGCTGTTTTCCGTAATTTTATTCGAGTAGTCGATTTTAAATTCCCACTGATGATTCCGATTGTCGGTAGTTTGTGTTATGTCGCTTGAGGTAAGATCTAATAGATAATCCCTTTGAATATACTGGTCATCAGATTTTCTATTATGTTTTGAATAAGAAATACTGGCCATAATATTATTATCTTTTCTTCCAAATTCGTGTTGATAATCAACATTCAGATGAAAGCTTGGATGATTTCCATTATCCAAATTATAACGGCTATAGTTTTTCAGAAGAAAATTATCAACATCATATAAACCATAATTAATGGTGTTGTTTCCATCTTCATTGTGTGTCATTCCAAAGCCCGAGATACCAAAAGTGTTATTATCGTTCAAATGCCAGTCGAGACCTGCACGCATAAAGACACCATCAAAATTATTTTCTGATGAATTATTTTGTTTCAGCAAAGTAGTATCATTTTCGAGATAATTGTATCGATTGTTCCAACCCCCGCCTTTCATGTTCATCGATCGATAACCCATGTTGACATAACCATCTATTTTGCTGCTACTATAATTTAAATTTATTCCGCCATTACTACCTAATTTTGCTCCATCCGGATACATTACTCCGGCCGAAAGGCTACCATAATAACCACCACGTCTGTTTTTTTTCAAAACAAGGTTGATAATGCCGGCTGTTCCTTCAGGATTGAATTTTGCAGAAGGATTAGTAATAATTTCAATAGATTCAATGCTTTCAGCAGGCATTTGTTGTAAAACTTGAGCACGATTCTCAACTGTAAGTCCAGAAGGTTTACCGTTGATCCAAACTTCAACATTTGCATCGTTTCTTAAAGACACATTTCCTTCATTATCAACTTCTACCGAAGGGATATTCTGAAGAACATCCGTTGCTGAGCCTCCTGAAGAAGCGATGTTCTGATCAACACTAAAAACTTTTTTATCGATGTCGAATTTCATTTGAGAACCTTGAGCTACAACAACCACTTCGTTCAATACTTTCGATTCTTCTTCCAAACGAATGACTCCAAGTTCTAAAATATTGCTTCTTATATCTACTTCTTTGTCATAAGCCTGATAGCCTACCATACTGATTTTGAGAATATATTTACCACTGCTAATAGAGGAAATTTCGAAATTCCCTTTTGCATCGGTGGTTAATCCGACAGAGGGAACAGAAGAACCTAATTGATATAAAGCAACATTTACAAACTCTAATGGAGTGCCAGACCTGGCATCAATTACTCTTCCCTTTATAACCGTTGAAGCTAAGATTTCAAAACTTAAGAATAAAAAAACAAAGGAAATAAAAAATACTTTTTTCATCAGAATATAATTTATTTTTTAAAGGTCTGATGGAACCCACATGTCTGACATATTATATTCATTCGTGTTTGTGTATGCAATACATGTGGGTTTCATACAAATATCTTTTCGTTTTATAAGTGTTTATGAAAACTTACATATTTAATAGACTTCAAAACACCTACAAAGTTTAATCTTCGATAGGTTTTTAAATGTTATGTAATTGCATAAACTTCTATAAAAAATACTATCCAATCATTTATTAACGAAATGATAATCACATTTACTTATTCAGTTAAACCATTTTAGCGTTTTAACTGTTTGATGTTTTTCGGATATTAGAAAAAAGGAATTTTTAAATAAGTCTAAAAACTGGGTAACTGGTAATTATTCAATGCTTTAAGAACTTTTTCAATTTGATTGATTTCCAGAAAAGTGGTTCCGTGACCTTCTCCAAAACTTCCGCTCAAATAACAGAAGAAATCCTGTTCGGTCAAAAGTTTTCTATCCAGTAAATCCCTTAAAGCTAACAATAAATATTCCTGATTGGTTCGTTTTTCTTCCTGATATTTGGGAAAAACACCATAAGACAAAGCCAATTCGCGCGTCAATCTTTCACGATAACAAATGGCATAAACAGGATTTTTCCCTCGATAGGCCGCCAAATTTCTGGCCGTCGATCCGGTAAACGAGTCGGTAATAATAGCCCGAATACCAAATTTACTGCTGGCTTCCACAGCAGCATTTGCCAGAAAAGAAGTAATATCGACTGTTGCCGTAGGAATCGGAATATCGTTTTCCGTCAGTTTCGTTTTTTCGGCTTCTTCGGCAATTTTCGACATGGTTCGTACCGATTCAACCGGATACTTGCCATAAGCAGTTTCTCCGCTCAACATCAAGGCATCGGTGCGATAATAAATGGCGTTGGCCACATCCGTAACTTCTGCCCGCGTGGGACGTGGATTGGTAATCATGGAATGAAGCATCTGAGTAGCCACAATAACCGGTTTTTTTGCCATAACACATTTTCTGATCAGAAGGCGCTGAATACCCGGAATTTTTTCCTGAGGCACTTCTATTCCCAAATCGCCGCGAGCTATCATTACCCCATAGGTGTATTCAAGAATTTCTTCTATATTGTCCACGCCTTCCTGATTTTCGATTTTCGAAATAATTTTGATCGGACTGTTGTGTTGATCCAGAATTTGCTGAATATCGAGAATATCCTGCTTGTTTCGAACAAATGAATGAGCTATAAAATCAAGATTGTTTTCAATGGCAAATAAAATATTTTCCTTGTCGCGTGCTGACAAGGATGGCAGATTGATGCGTACACCGGGAACATTCACACTTTTTTTACTTCCCAATACACCATCATTCAACACATTACAATAAAGATACTGCTCATCTTTCCCTGCCACTTTCAACTCGATTTCTCCATCGTCGAAAAGAATATCATCGCCTACATGTAAATCGCGCACAAAAAACGGATAACTGACCGCAACACATTCATTGGTCGAGATTTTGTCTGGATCGCCAATAATTTTAATGGTGTCGCCGGCATGTAAAATTATTTTATCGTTTTCGGCAATGGTCGTTCGCACTTCAGGACCTTTGGTATCGATCAACAGGGCAATTTCGTTGCTCACCGAACGAACACTATTGATAATTTTCAGAAATCCTTCCCTGTTGAGATGTGCCGAATTCATCCGAACCACATTCATCCCTGCTTCAAACAAATCGCGAATAAAATCGGGATCGCATCTTTTATCGCTAATGGTAGCTATTATTTTTGTAAATTTTGGCATAAAAAATTAATGAATAAATTTGAAATTCAACCAGCTTCCTAATCCGTTTTAAATAAGCAGCAAAGCTTCTAGAGCCAGTCGATAAGAGTTCAGTCCGAATCCGATAATGCAGCCTTTACATACTTCGGACAAAAAAGAATGATGACGAAAACTTTCGCGCTGAAAAACATTGGAAATGTGCACTTCGATCACAGGCGATTGAATGGAGCGAATGGCATCGGCAATTGCAATAGAAGTATGCGTATAAGCTCCTGCATTTAAAATTATTCCGTCAGCGGAAAATCCAATTTCTTGCAACTTATCGATAATTTCACCTTCATTGTTGGATTGGAAATATTCCAATTTCACATCGGGATATTGCTTTTTCAACTCTTCAAAAAAACCGTTAAAACTTTTGTTTCCATAAATGGAAGGCTCTCTTTCTCCCAAAAGATTGAGATTAGGCCCATTGATAATTTGAATATGTTTCATAGCGTATTGATAATGAAACGTTAAATTTTTTCTCAGTTTCGAAAACCTAAACTGATAATTTTTTTAATTACTCCAATTTATATCATTTTCTTTCGTTCACGAAAAACGTTCTGAAAGGTTATGATTAAATTGAATGTACAGGGAATTAACCCAATTCCGTTTGCCAACATCATTGGCCAGTCCTGAATCAAAATTCCGTAAATTAGCCACAGGAAAACGCCAAAAGTCATAATTGCGTACATACCCAGCGAAATACTTCGTGTATCTTTGGTTCTGTAAACTTTGTATGCTTGTGGAAACTGTGCCACAGCAGTACAAAACCCCGCCAAATAGCCAATCACCGAAACATCTAAATTCATGATAAGATTTTTATGCAAAAATAAGAAAAAATGCAATAATGAAAAACCGACAAACACGAGAAGTTAACGTTTCATTTCAATATTTAATGTCTTCACTATTTTCAAATAAAGATAACAGAGAAAAAGACGGATTTCTCTGCAAAACCTGTTACTCATTTAACAATTTTTTTTTGTTCGTCTTCTCTTTATCATCAAAATTGAAAAAGCTGCATCAGAATTCAAAATTATCGTATATCTTTGTTATTGAACCGTAAATTCAAGTAATTAATGCAACTTTTTCAGGGGAAATAAAAGGTAAAGAAAAAATTATTTTTCAAGACAAAGGAGAAAAAAGAACATTTCCCCTTTGCCCTGATGGAATAAATGCTTTACTTTGGTCTCTTCCCCTTAAAAAGTTACAAAGATGAAACATTTAACCGTAGGACAAAGGTACGAAATCTGG
>JAHDRA010000087.1 GCA_018433525.1 Paludibacteraceae bacterium | reverse complement strand
ATCTTTCTGATCAGGATATAAAGCGAGTAGAAGATATTTTGAACAACAGACCAAGAAAAAAATTAAATTTCTTAACACCAAATGAATTTTTATTACGAAATTTGTATAACCAAAAAGTTGCATTTGTGACTTGAATTCAGCTTCCTTTTTTCAGTACAGGACAAAAATTGAGACATTTATGTTATATATCTGTAAACCAGAACAAATAAGTCAAGCTCTTCGGGTTGACCTTGTCCGGTGAGCCGAAAAACAAGTGAGAAAAGCGTTTAAAAATCGTCCTTGTTTGAGTTCCGACGTATTTAGTCGGAATGAGTTTGGGCGATTTCAGCTTTTCGAGCGTAAGTTTTTCGAGTGAAGTGGACACAGTCTTGAAAGCAGCGTTTAAGCGAAAACAAAATCAAATTTATTTGATTTATGTTGAGCGTAGCTGCTTCAACTAAGTTAATTTTATTGCTTACTTTTTTGTTTCAAGACAAAAAAATGAGTGGGGTTTGGGGCTAAGCCCCTTTATTAAATATCTGAAAATAAATAATATAAATATTTGTACAATTTTTTCTTATGTACTAAGTGAATTCATACATAAATTTTTGCTGATAATGGTAAATTTGAATGACAAAATTACATTTAAATTTGAAATTAAACGGGTAATTTACCCAATTGTTCTGAAGATTAAAGTCATTAAAGGCAACGATTCAGTTTGTTTTTATGTTAAAAAACATATTTTGGAGGATCAAGTTCGTTGAAATGCCATAACTTTGCACACCAAATTAAAAAAAAAATTTCATGTTATGCATTTTCAGCCTAAAATTTTTCATACGCTGAAGAATTACACAAAGGAACAGTTTTACGCCGACCTCATGGCAGGTGTAATAGTAGGAATCGTAGCCCTGCCCCTTGCTATTGCTTTTGGTATAGCATCGGGAGTTACACCCGAAAAGGGTTTGTTTACTGCCATAATTGCAGGTTTTATTATTTCGCTTTTAGGAGGCAGCAAAGTTCAGATTGGCGGGCCTACCGGTGCATTTATTGTTATAGTGTATGGCATTGTGCAGGAATTTGGCATATCCGGACTTGCCACTACTACCATGATTGCCGGTGTGATGCTTATATGTATGGGTATTTTCAAGCTTGGCAGTATTATAAAATTCATACCATTTCCTGTAGTAGTGGGTTTTACCAGTGGTATAGCGCTCACCATTTTCACCACTCAAATCAAAGATTTGCTCGGACTTCAAACCGGTGAACTTCCGGGCGATTTTATTCACAAATGGATTACCTACGGAAAATTTATTGGTACTATTAACTACTGGGCGCTCGGGGTGAGTTTGCTGTCAATACTCATTATTGTGATAACACCAAAATTTTCAAAAAAAATTCCCGGATCACTGCTCGCAATCGCCATTGTTACACTGATTGTTTATTTTCTCAGGGAGAAATTTGGCATAACCGGTATCGAAACTATTGGAGATCGTTTTACTATTAATGCATCACTGCCTCATGCTGAAACTCCAACAATAAGTTTTGCAGTAATACAATCGTTATTGCCCACTGCATTTACAATTGCCATGCTTGGTGCCATCGAATCATTGCTTTCTGCTACAGTTGCTGATGGAGTTATCGGCGATAGTCATAACTCAAACACAGAATTGATAGCACAGGGAATAGCAAATGTTATAACTCCCATTTTTGGCGGAATACCAGCTACCGGAGCCATAGCAAGAACAATGACAAATATTAATAACGGTGGACGAACTCCGGTGGCAGGAATCATACATGCCATTGTGTTGTTGCTCATATTACTTTTTTTAGGCAATCTCACCCGTCATATACCCATGTCTTGTCTGGCAGGAGTACTCGTTATTGTTTCGTACAACATGAGCGAATGGCGCACTTTTAAAGCATTGCTCCGAAACTCAAAATCAGATGTAGCTGTATTGGTTACCACTTTTTTACTTACAGTAATTTTCGATCTGACCATAGCCATCGAAATCGGGTTGTTATTGGCTGTGGTACTTTTTTTGCGTCGTATTTCTGAAACTACTTCCATATCGGTTTTCAAAAATGACATCAATTCAGCCGAATATGTAGAAGGGAATGCTGATACAGAAAAACTAACTTTACCAAAAGGTGTGGAAGTGTATGAAATTGAGGGACCGTTCTTTTTTGGAGTTGCAAGTAAATTCGAAGAGACCATGAAGCAAATTGGGGATAAACCAATGATAAGAATAATACGTATGCGAAAGGTGCCATTTATTGATTCTACAGGCTTGCATAACCTTACTAACCTGATAAAACTTTCAAAAAAAGATAAAATTCATATCCTTCTTTCAGGTGTAAATCCTCAAGTGCGTGAGTCACTTGAAAAATCGGGTATTGCTGAAATGCTGTCTGAAGAAAACATTTGTGAAAATATCACAGAAGCAATAGAAAAGGCTGAAAAATACGTGGCTGCCCATGAAAAAAAGAAATCAAAAAAAACAGAAGCGTAAGCAGACTTTGCATTCAAAAAATAAAAATATAGTTATAACAGATAAAAAATTTACTAAAGTTTCGCAGTTCAGAAAGTAATGAAAATAAAGGGAAAAGAAGAGAAAAAATGAATAAAAAGCAGCGTATTTTATGTAATACATCATTAAAAATGAGTATATTAGATGTTAATTACAAAAACAGAAAAATATGCTACCGGACAAAATTAAGGAAAAAATTTCTGAAATTGGAACAGATTTCAATGAAACCCACATGTATTGCATACACAAACACGAATGAATACAATATTCAGACATGTGGGTTCCATCAGACCTTTAAAAAATAAATTATATTCTGATGAAAACATTTTATTCTTTTCAGCCCTTATTTTTGCTGCTTTTGTTGGTGGTTTGTCCTTTTGTTGGTGCACAGGATAAAGAAATTTCCACTCCAACATCACCTTTTACTATTGATCTCTGGCAAAACGGATTACCAAATACCAACGGAATGGAAACATTGGGTTACGATGATGCCAAATCGAACTTCAAACCCTGCATTACCGTTTATCTTCCCAAAGCTTCGCAACCAACAAAGGCTGTAGTTATTTGCCCCGGAGGTGGTTATCAGCATTTAGCCATGAATCATGAAGGTTACGATTGGGCTTCGTTTTTCAACAATCAGGGAATAGCGGTTATTGTTTTAAAATACCGCATGCCTAACGGACATTTGGAAGTGCCAATTTCCGATGCTTATGAAGCCATCCGACTAACTAAAACGAATGCCAAAACTTGGAATATTCATCCCGATTGTATTGGGATAATGGGTTCTTCTGCCGGAGGTCATTTGGCTGCTACAGTGGCAACTCATGCGCCTACAGAATTACGGCCTGATTTTCAAATTTTGTTTTATCCGGTTATCACCATGAACAAACAAGAAACACATGCCGGTTCGCGCGAACATCTGCTAGGAAAAAATCCAACATTTGAAATGGAAAAATTATACAGTAACGAATTGCAGGTCAATGCCAACACACCGCGAGCTTTTATCGTATTGTCGGATGACGACGATGTGGTAAAACCTGTGAATTCTGTAAAATACTATTTGGCATTGCAACAGCAAAACATTCCTGCAACCATGCATATTTATTCCGACGGCGGTCATGGCTGGGGAATCAGAGAATCTTTCAAATACCATTTGGAAATGTTGACAGAATTGAAGTCGTGGTTGGGAACATTTTGAAATGAATACAACTTTCAAATTTAATGAATAAAAAACTAACACTAAAAATCATCAGGCAGTAGTGATTTTTTACCACAAAGCATCCGGCAAAAAACAGTGTTTTCCATATAATCTTTTGTTATCAGCGGAGGAGTGTTCTATTTTGTGGGTAAGTATGGTATCTTAATAGCGTACTTTCTTATTTAATCCAAATTAAATCATCTCCTTTGAAGTCGGTAGTTTAATTCCGGCCAGTACAAAGTCAACGATGCTGTTTTTGTTTTTTTCGAATTCGATACCCATATTCTCTCTGATGTAGGGAACCTCCAGCCCTTTCAAAGCATATAAGATAATGATAGAGGACAATTCGACGTTCATACGTTTAAAGAGTTTTTTTTCAATTCCTTCTCTCAGGATGGATTTAATGAGTTCAATTTCTTGAATGTCAATTTTACGCCGGGTGCGTTCTACTTCATAAATATCGCGAAAAAAATCGGCTTTGAGCGAACCATTTCGATTTACGGTTTCTTTTATGGCATCTAAATGTTTGTGTATGTGTTTGGTAAGTTTAATGTCCGGTTCGATTTTTTCTAATGAAACAGATTGAATTTCCTGAAAAATTTTGATCAGTTCGCTGTCAATTACGGCTTTATATATTTCATCTTTGTTTTTGAAATAAGTATATAAAGTTCTTCTTCCTTTCCCTGAAGTTTCGGCAATGTCATTCATGGTAACATTTTTTTTCCCTCTTTCAGCGAATAATTTTCGTGCAACTTCTATCAATAATTTTTTTGTTCTGGATGTTTTTTCGGGCATAAAAAATATGTTTGAAACAGGGAAAATTTTTCTCAGCTCGGTTTTTTATTGATTGTCAAACAATTTCTGCTTCAGGATGAGAAAATTGGCGGCGCAATGCTCTGATGCCATGCACACCCCATAAAATGATAACTGCCAAAACGAAACGGGGAATTATCATCCACAATACAGGAACCCCAATAGCAGCAAAAAGTAAGGTATCTTCCAGCAAGGAATGGTTTACTGCAATATGATAATTCAACAAATCGGCATCATGAGGGCTGATTTCTTTGTTCTCGACACTTTCTATCATGACAGCCGAACCATAAGTTAATCCTAAAATTTGGGCTACAAACCATAAAAAAGAACAGTTTTTCGGTAATCCCATTATTTTCATGAATGGAGCAAATATTTTCGACAGCATGTCAAGTATGTTGAATTCTTTCAGAATGTTTTGAAGAATCATCAATCCGGTAATAATGAGAGAAATTTTTAAGATCAGCCAACCGGAACTTTTCAGCCACCCCAAAAGCATACTTCCCATATCGGTATAGCTTACGCCTGCTTGTACAATTTTTTCGTGTCCCATATTCATGGGAAGTATTTTGTTCAGAACAAAAGCTGTAACAAAAGAAGAAATAATACGCAGCGAGAACATGATAAATGCAGAAGAACCGGTTTTCTTTTGAACGGCAGTTTCTACAATCAAGTTATGAGAAATCAGACACATGAGAGCCAAGATGGTGATTTCACGCATTTCCAGAGGCAAAGTCGTAATGATGGCTATGGGAGCGTATAATGCCATAAAAATACTGGTAATGAAAACTATGGCTGATTCACCGGGAAGCCCTACAAGTGAAAACAATGGAGTAAGGTAAACGGATAAGGTGGCAATAATTCCCCAATACTGCAGTAAACTGACTCCCAAACTGATTGGTAAGATAATTTTTAAAAGCCATATAATGGTTTTGAAAGCTTTTGGGAGTGCATTATTCACACATGTATTTATTCGGGTAATGGCGTTGTTCATCGAAGTAAAGTAAAAAAATTGCGAAGAATGGAAGTTATAAAAACAAGAAAGGTTGTCTCACGACAACCCAATCTTTTTAATTAACCTTAAATCTAATACCATGAAAAACATATGCAAATGTACATCGATTTTTTATGTTGTACAACATATTCGGAGAAAAAATTTGATATTTAACAACAATTAACTTTTTAATGCATCTTCTTCCTTTTTCGACCAATGAAAATAAGAAACCCACATGTATTGCATACACAAACATGAATGAATATAATATTCAGACATGTGGGTTCCATCAGACCTTTAAAAAAAAAAATTGTATTCTGATGAAACTTTTTGTTTTGATTCTGTATTAACAAAAAGATATTCAAGAAATTAAATTAGTTTTAAAATTACCATCCGGGTACGAAATTGATTCCGAAAACTTTATTTCTGAAACCTCCATTTTGGAATGGTATGGCGTAGTAAGGTTCTATTACCAAATAGCCAAACAAATTGATTCTCATGGAAATTCCTGTACTCCACACAGGAATACGATCATTGAAATTGGATGGTTCCCATTTGATTTTTATTTGATCTCCTTTGTTCCATGCCAATCCACCATCCAAAAACAGATTCAGATCGGTAAGAAAAATATTTGATTTAATGGGAGCCAGTACTTTCGGTCCACTGAAAGGAATACGAATTTCAGCGTTGACAAGTGCCATGCGTGTTCCCACAAGGTTATTGACATTCAAAGAAGAATAGCCTGCAACATTGTTTGCTCCTCCATAAACCGATATTTGTTCGTATCCTCTGATTAACCACGGGTAACCAATATACATTGGTGAAGCCAGTTCAATCTGAGAAGATTTTCCGTACAACCCGTTGTGATAAAGTCGAAATGCGAGCCCAACAGGTTTGTTAAACAAATATCTTCTGTAATCAATCAAAGCATTGTATAAATTGATGTTTCCAAAATATCTTTCTATTTGGTATCTTGCTCTGTGTCCCTGCAAGGGTGAGGTCATGCCGAAGTAGGAATCATCTTCCACATAAGCAATGTTTGCTGTTTGAAAACTTATGCCATCCGGAGCAGGAAGCTTTTTACGATTTCCTCCCACATAGTAGCCCAACGCATCATAATAATTGTTGTATCTGTCGATGCGGTATGAGTACCACGATGCAGAAATTCCTCCTTCAAATCTACGTGTTTGAGAGAGTGGATAATAGCTGAACAGCGAAATATTGTCTTCAAACATGCGGATGTAATCCAAAACGAGATTGTCGAAAATATAGTCGGTATTATTTATCTTCAGCGTATCAATTGTCCAAAACATGTTGCCGCTTCTGTAGGGAATATGCGATAAGGATGCTCCCCATTTGATTTTTCTTCCCTGATTCAGATAAGCTACCTGACCGCCGAAATCATAAATTTCTCCATTCAGCGACAAGGAAGAATAAATTTGATGGTTGCCAACCATATCACTGAAAATCATGTATATGCTACCGGCCATATCGGTGGTGTTGTAACTTGGACCTGTTGAAATTCCAACCCCGACCGAATTTGAAATATAATCGAGTTTTAATTTGGGTCGATAGGGCAGATTATTGATTGAATCGACAGGAAGTGCAATCACTGCCGGGCGATTGTAAAGCGTAGAATCAACAATATTGACGGATAAATGATGCAACAAAGGCAAAGTTGCGGCATCGAAATTTACTTGATTTCCGTTTACTTCTTCGTCGTTAAATTCGGTTGCGGAAGCTGTATAAATTTCGTAATTGCCGTTGAAATAGTAAGTATAGGCAATCAAGTTATTTTGCCTGTCTGTACTGATTGCTGGAGAGAATGTAGTTATTCCGCTAATTCCTGTCATGTATTGCGTTAAACGAAAAACTTTATCGGTGTTTAAATCATATTTATACAGATTTCTGAATCCATCAGCATCAGAAACAAAATAAATATATCGGTTATTGTTTGAAAAGCGAGGATTCAGGTTATCGGCTTTTGGGAAAACATCTAAGGTTTTTATTTCTCGGGTTTCCAAGTCGAGAATGTTTATATGAAATGCAAATTTTTTACTTCCGGCACCACATAAGTATTCGGAAGAATATACTATTTTTTTGCCATCCGAAGACCATGAAGCATGAATATTGGAAAACAAATCGTGAGTCAGTTTTTCGGTTTTTCCTGATTTTACTTCGTAAAGATATAAATCCCCAATCCCGTTTACCAAACCCGTAACGACAATATATCTGCCGTCAGGCGACCATTCGGGATTTGAAAATGAATTTAATCCTTTTATTTCCAAAAGTTTCATTTTGGCTTTGCGTACATCTACAATAGCCAGTTTTTGACGGCCTTTGCTGTAAACAACAAAAGCAAATTGTTTGCTGTCGGGCGACCAAGTTCCTCCCGATTCTATAAAACTGAAATCATCTATTTCCTGATTTCGGTTGACACTCCATAATTTCTTGATTATTTTTCCATTTTGCGCATCAGCCAAATATAAATCAAGCGTAAAAACATTTTTTTCGGAGAAGAATGCGATATATTTACCATCCGGACTTAAAGATGGCGAAACATTGGTAGAACCTGAATTTTTTTTGGAAATTATTTGCTTCCCGATAACATTATACGTCGTATCTTTCATTAATTTTCCGTAATGATTCTCCGTAGCTGTTTTCCACATGCCGGAAAGGGTTTTTTCGTTAAAGTGGAAAAGGCTGTCAATCGCTCTATCCAGTCCGTATTGGGCGGTTTTTTCAAATAACGGCAGAATTATCGAATCGCCCCATGTTTTACCTATGAATGCCCATAAAGCCTGTCCATAGCGATAAGGAAAATATTCGGAAGTATTGTTCAAATCGTTAATGGATGGAAATTTTTTCTGAATCAGTGCATCTCTCATCCACATGGAAGTGTTGGCATCAACGCTCCCAATGGAAAGATATTCTGCCATTCCTTCTACCATCCACAGGGGAAGATTGTTTATGTTGTAATACTTGGCCGAATCTGGCTTTAACAGTTTGTGGTATTGAAAAGCGTGAACCAATTCGTGTCCCAGCACATGGTCGGTTTGGTATAAGGTAGGAGCAAAAGGCAGAATAACGCGATTTTTCAGACTTTCGGTTACGCCGCCCGTTCCTTCGCTGATAATGCTGCTGATAGCATTTGTTTGTTGAAAATCGGCATGATTGGCATACAAAATCAGAGGATTTCTGGTTTTAAAAGTATCTTTGAATATCAATTGATGAAACCGATACCATTCTTCAGTCCAACCTGCGAAATATTTGATTACCGTATCGTTAGTAAGGTAATGATAGATTTCAAAATGCGGAGTCTGCTTTATTTGATACTTAAAAGTCTGATAGCTTGGTTTATTTCGTCCAAAATACTGGGCTTTTGCGTCAGTCGGTAAAAGTATTAAAATTATCTGGAACGCAATTATGAGCGGTTTAACAATTAATTTTTTCATAATTCAACTTTCTGTGGTTCTCAATTCAATTGACTATGAAAAACAAACAATCAATAAAACAAATCTGAAATCATGTCGCTTTTGTCTCGGGTAAAAAGAACAAAAAGTTTTAAACAAAATAAATGCCAGAATGAAAAATTGTAGAAAATTCTTGTAAAACAATGGAATAAAAAGGAACAACTATGAAAAAATGTCTTATTTTCTGCTTAAGTATTTCTCATAAGTGTCCAATACATTTTGTACATACCGAACGGTTTCCGCACCGCGAAAAAAGCCATATTTTACAACCGGATCGCGATAGTAATCGGGATCAGTCTTTTTTAGGAGATAAGTTTCAACATGGTTGAACCAGATATGGGGATTTTTACCATATTTTTTGGCCAGAGCCATTGCGTCGAGAACATGCGAAGGTCCTGAATTGTAGCTGGCCAAAATAAATTTTATTCGTTCATCTTTATCTTTTATTTCTCTGAAAATCAAATTTAAACTTTTAATATATTGTACTGCTGCATCCAAATTTGCTTCGGGATTGAACCAGTTTTCATGATTAAGACCAAAAGAGGCTGCTGTTTGAGGCATGAGCTGCATCAACCCTACCGCTCCTGCCCTTGATATTTCTGCCGAATCAAACTTGGATTCATGAAAAGCTATTGCTGCTAGCATTCGCCAATCCCATCCTATAGTTGGGGCATATTTTTTAAACATTTCGTCATAGGGAGAAATGGACCCTTTGGGTATTTTTATTTTACGGGTAATAAAATACGGACTTTTTTCCCAGTATAAGTTGATAAGTCGATCTTCGGTTCTTTGTGTTCCAGCCAGTTGACCCCATGTTGAAAGGGTTTTGAACAAATCAGTGTTTTCTTTTCTAATTAACCAACCGTTGGGTTGCTCAAAACTCACGGGTAAACGGCAATCGAGACGCTTATAGTATGATTTGTGCAACAAAGCTTTGTCATAGTAAGCAATGGTATAATCAATTTTATTGTTGGCCACCATTTCTATCAATTCATCATTACTAACCGAATCGGGAGCGATAACTATTTTTATTCCACCGCCAATTTCTTTGTTTAAGGCATTCAGTCTTTGATAAAAAAGTGTATTCTTTTTTACATAAACTTCTTTTCCTATCAAATCCGTTACACTTGAAAGCGCTTTCCGCCCCATATTTTGAACCAATACCATATACGTCTGAGGTTGAGGAAAAACGTAGAGAAAGTGCTTTTTTAAAGCTTTGGTTACAGGAAGGTTATATGCAGCAATATCTATTTTTCCTTCTTTAAGCAGTTGAAATAGTTCGGACTCGGTAGCTGCCGGAATCACCTTTAAATTAACTTTCAGGTAGTCGGCAAAATTTTTCACCATTTCGTAGTCATAACCCATCCATTCTTCTCTGAAAAGGAAATAGGATGTTGAGCCATACATGGTTCCGGCTCTTAATGTATCGGATTTGACAATTTCTTGAATATCTCTGAAAGAATTTTCGGAAGATAATTTTACCTTTTCCCCTTCTCGACAGGATGTTAAGAATATAATAATCAGGAGATAAACGATGAATATTATATTTCGTTGCATTATCGAAATGTTATAGATTTTCTATATTTTGGGGTGAAATCAATTCAAATCCGTTTAAGCGCAAAAATACCTGTGCGGTAGCAATGACGTCTTTGGTACAATAATTGGCAATGCGTTCAAGATCTTTTTCCTTGTAATAAACCTGAGCGACTTGACTTCCATCAATATCATCTTTTGGAGTTGGAATTCCGAAAACAGCGGTTAACAATTTCAAGGGTGTGTAATTTTTGTAATCGCCGAATTTCCAAAGCTCCAGGGTATCGAGAAAATTGTTTTCCCACGGCTTTCTCCCCGATATTTGAAATACGGGAGGAAGTTCCAATCCATTGATAAGCAGGCGTCTGCAAATATAGGGTATGTCAAATTCCTTGATGTTGTGTCCGCAAAGCATATTGTCTTTTGATGAGCAAAATTTGGAAATCAGGTCGGAAAAATTTTTTAAAAGTTCCTTTTCATCGTCGGAAGCAAACGATTTGGTTCTAAAATACATGGTTTCTCCCTGAAAATAGATAAAACCTACGGAAATACAGACAATTTTGCCAAATTCGGAATAGATTCCGGCTGAAGTATCGAAAGCTTCGCTTGCCGATGTGTCCTCCTTGTATTTTTCGGGCATCCTGATTCTAAGTTTTTGAAATTTCTCTTCCCAAAGTTGGGCCATTTCATTAGAAAGCTCAGAAAAACTTGAAGTTTGAGGAACAGTTTCAATATCAAAAAACATTATTTTTTGCAAATCGGCGTTTGTCATATTGTTTTGCGGTTTTTTTTCTTATTTCAGGTTGTTTTCGATATATTTGGTAAGAATATCAATAGCAATATGATTATCTCCACCCTGTGGAATAATGAGGTCGGCAAAACGTTTGGTGGGTTCAATAAAAAGTTCATGCATGGGTTTAACGGTATGCTCGTAACGTTCGATAACCTTGTTCACCGTACGACCGCGTTCTTCAATATCGCGGTTGATAACCCGAATCAAACGGTCATCGGGATCGGCATCCACAAAAACCTTCAGATCCATTAGTTCACGTAATTCCGGATTGCACAGCACCAAAATTCCTTCCACAATGATTACTTCGCGTGGATAAATTGTAACGGTTTCGGCTGCTCGCGTGCACGTGAGATAAGAATAAATGGGCTGTTCGATGGGTTTTCCTTCTTTGAGGTCTTGCAAATGTTTTATCATCAGTTCAAATTCAATGGAATCGGGATGATCAAAATTAATCTCCAACCTTTTTTCGAGAGGAAGAAAACTGCTGTCGCGATAATACGAATCTTGTGGTAAAACCACTACTTCTCCGGCAGGTAATCTTTCTATAATTTTGCGAACGACGGTGGTTTTTCCCGAACCTGTTCCTCCGGCAATTCCTATGGTCAACATATTGATATTTTGTTTTATTTCAGAGCACTAAAATAAGAATTTATACGCTTTCTTTCATTTAATTTTCAATGTTTTTTTAATATTTCTTATTGGGATAAATTCTATATGCCTAAAAACAAATAATTTAAGCTATGAAAAAATTTTTATTAGCTTTTTATTCTTAAAGAATCCATTGTCTTTTCTACTGACAAAATTCTTGGGTAAAAGACCAACATTCTATAATTTTTGAAAAGCTGCTTTCAAAGGGAAATGATCGGAATAGGGAACTTTATCTTTTTTGAAATTCAATAAAACCAGAGACGGGTCATGGAAAATATAATCGATTCGAAATCGATAGTGCTTTTCGTTGAAAGTCCATCCAAATCCTTTTCCCTGCTCCAAGAAACAGTCTTTGAGTTTTCCGCGAATTTTTGTATATACATACGAAGAAGGGACATCATTGAAATCGCCACAAACAACAACAGGATGGGGAGAAGAAGAAATAACCTTTTTAACTTCATCGGCCTGAATTGCTCTGAGTTTGTAGGCGGCTCCAAGCTTTTTTGAAAAATAAACAGTTATGTTCGTTGCCAAATCGGTGTTGAAATTATCCTTCAACTGATAGGGCATGGCTTTGTCCTTTTCCGTCAACTGATTGGATTCAAGATGATTGTTGATTACCCTTATGGTTTTTCCGTGAATGTTTATATCACTATAAATGGAAGCATTGGCTGAAGAATTGTAGGGTATGGTTTGTCGATTGATAATGGGAAATTTAGAGAATGTGGCAATTCCCAACAAGCTTTTTTTTTCATGTGCTTTGAAATAGATATGATGATACGGATATTTGCTAAAAGCTTTCATGGCATCTTCTTCGGTAAGATATTTTTCGTTTGTGCTGACCATAAATTCCTGTAAGCATACAATGTCGGCATCGGTTGAAAGTACATATTGAATAACCGGATTTATTTTTTTGTTTGCTTCATCGTGTTTTTTTTCGAGTCCCATCATGTGAGTGTTGTAACTAATAATGGTAAAGTCTGGCTGAATTGAAGAAACCGGTTGTTTTTTTAAATGAAAAGAAAAATTTGTTTTTAATTGAGGGAAAGAAACAAGCATTAAGCTCAGGGAAATGAGAAAATACCATTTCTTTAGCACAATCCATAAAAGGAAAAATGCAAAATTAAGAAAAAAAATAATGGGAAAAACAAGTGCAAAATAAGCAAAAAAAGTAAATACCGCAGGACTTACAAAACCTGCAAAAACGCTGAAAAGCAAAGCGCATGCTACAATAATATTTGCGCTAATTAAACCCCATTTTGTAATTTTCTTTAGGATCATTTTACCGTCTGTTTCAATAATTGATTTTGGGGAAAGAAACGATTTCCGATTGGATCGACAAAAAATTTATCTTGGTTTTCCCTGTTCAAAAAGTCTTTTTTTTTCTTCTGCCGTCAAGCTGTCGTAACCCGATGTTTTAATTTTGTCGAGTATTCTGTCTATTTCTTGCATTCGTCGGGACTTTTCCATGTTGAACTCCTCATCGGTCATTTTTCGGTAAGAAGTTGAATATTTGGGTTTTTTTATTTTGAGTTTTTTTCTCGAAAAAAGATTCACAATGTTATCCAGCACTCCATTTAGCCATTTGGTAATATCCTTTCCTTTACGTAAAGATACCACAAAAAGGTAACCCATTAAAGCTCCTCCCAAATGAGCAATTTCACCTCCGGCATTGTTGGACGTGATTCCGAAAAAACTTGTAAGGATCGCCACCAATGCAATGTATTTCAATTTTATGCCGCCGAGAAACAGTATCCGCATTTCCAGATTCGGTGAAGCGACGGCTGAAGCTACAATAATGGCCATTATAGAACCGGAAGCACCCAAAAGTAAACCTTGTGAAACAGCTGCATCGAAATAGGGGAAAATATTAAATGACAGAAAATAAAACAATCCGGCTACCCATCCTCCCACCAGATATAAACCGGTAAGTTGTTTTTCGGAATAATACATCAAAAATATTTTTCCAAACCAGTAAAGGCACAACATGTTGAAAAACAGATGAAGGAAACCTTCGTGCATGAACATGTAAGTAACCGGTGTCCAGAAATGATAAAGCAATTGCCTTCCATCTGCCGGCATAGCCAAAAATGGAAGAAGAAAAATACCACTGGCATTGAATAGTTTGAAAGTGATTAAAACAGCATGGTACAGCAAAAACACACCGAGGTTGATATATATGAGTTTAATCAGATGACTTCCCTGACGATAGGATAATTTAATATTGTCAAAAATATTCATAGCAAAAAATTTGAAAATAAAACAATGTAAATCAATAAATTATATTCTTTATATAAATTTTTTAAGAATACTTACATCAATGTACACCTTTTTTCTTCCAATACAAAATCAAAAAAATTCCGAAGAGCATACCGCCCAAATGGGCAAAATGAGCAACATTATCACCCGTAAAACCAGCCACCCCTAAAAATAATTCGGCTACTGCATACATCAATACAAATATTCGGGCTCTAATAGGAATCGGGAGAAATATAAGCATAAGTTTAGCATCGGGGAAAAGCCATCCAAATGCCAGTAATAAACCAAAAATTGCACCTGAAGCACCTATGGTTACGGGTAGATTCACAAAAAGATGCTTCAGTTCAATTAATGAAGTGGTGTCTAAAGCTGCCAAATTGTTGATTCTAAAAAAACGGGACAATACTCCTTCGTGAGAAAACAAGGCATCTTTGTTCCCGGTGTTTATGGCTTCGTTGAGTGCTGAAATTACCGGCTGATATTCTACAGACCAAAAAAGTTGCTGTATAAGAGCAGCTCCAATACCTGTAACCATGTAATACAGCATAAAGCGTTTGGGACCCCAAAATTGTTCCAATACCGTTCCAAACATAAACAAGGCAAACATATTGAAAAAAATATGCTCAAAATTTCCGTGCAAAAACATGTAAGTGATCAGTTGAGCAGGATTAAACTGTTTCGATCCCCAGTAATGCATACCGAGAATGTTGACCAGATCAACATTTATCCCCCAACGCAGAAAAAAACGAGGTAAAACCAAAGTTGCCAACCACAATATGATGTTTATTAAAATCAGATTCTTAACCACCACAGGTATAGAACCAAAAAAAGAGGATCTGTAACTCATGCAATACTTATTTTTTTATTCAAGAAAATTGTTCAGACAAAATCTTCTTTCCACAACCATTTACCAACTTTCAAAACATTTAATGGAGTATATAGTTCATTAAATCGTTTTTTTAAATTGCAAATGTAGCGAAAAAATTAACTAAAACATGTTTTGTAACATATTTTGTAAGAAAAAGTAAAAAATACAGAAATTTTTTTATTCAAATGCTTGCTATTTGTTTTCAATAATGTACATTTGTAGCTTTAAAAAGGATTTTTTAGTGTGTTTAACTTTAAAAAAATTTTATGTTATGAACAAAGCAGAATTAATCAGTGCGGTAGCAGAAAAATCTGGGCTAAGCAAAGCTGATGCAAAGAAAGCAATTGACGCTGTTGTTAAAAGTATCTCTGAAGCTTTAATTGCAGGAGATAAAGTTAGTTTAGTAGGTTTTGGCACTTTCTCGGTTGCTGAACGTGCTTCTCGTTCCGGTATTAATCCGGCAACCAAAAAACCCATCACTATCCCTGCTAAAAAGGTTGCAAAATTCAAAGCCGGTGCAGAATTAAGCGATGCTATCAATTAATTTGTTTGTTAAAGTTTTAATAAAGGAGGAATTATTTTTTTAATTCCTCCTTTGTTTTTGTAATAACTCTTTTGCTTTTTTGTTTTTAGCTTTTCTTTAAAAAGCAAAAATAGACAAACCTACCTGCTCGGCTGCAGATTTTCCTTTCAGATTTTCAACCAGTTTCAGGGCAAATTCTATGGCGGCGCCGGCAGCTTTACCGGTAATAATATTCCCTGACTGAACAACTTTTTTATCGGATACAATAGCACCCTTTAGTGTTTCTTCAAATCCGGGAAAACAAACGGCTTCCTTTCCCTTCAGCAATCCCAATTCGCCCAATATGGAAGGTGCAGCGCAAATAGCCGCCAACTTTTTGCCTTCATTGGCATGTTTCAGCAAAAGTTGTTTTAAACCGTCATGAGCATTTAAATTTTTTGTCCCCGGCATTCCGCCCGGCAGAAACAGCAAATCGGCATCAGAAAAACTGACTTCTTCAAACAAACGATCTGCCTCAACCAAAACACCATGTGCACCTCTCACTTCTTTTTCGCGTGAAACGGAAATGGTTGTAACTTCTATTCCTGCTCGACGCATAATGTCAATTGGAGCGATGGCTTCGATTTCTTCAAAACCATCAGCCAAAAATACCATTGCTTTCATAAGTTTTTCATTTTTATTATGTTAAGGTCGTTTTTTATTTTTCCACATATTTCTGTAAAACAGCCACATTCCGGTAGTTTATTTTAATCTGAAATGATAGGTGATGGTTCCGGTAGCTTTCCCCTTTCCGGGACTGAAACGGGTATTTTTTGCTGCTTCCATGGCTGCTTTTAAAATTGTTGCATCGGAAATATTGGTGGGAACACCAATAGAAACTCCCTCAACAACTCCGTTTTCGTCAACCCGAATGTTGACAGTAACCTCACCTTCCACATTTTGTTCATATCTGGGGGTAATCAGATTTCCCACCAAATTTCGTCCACTAAGCGACCAGCTGTTCCCATTTGAAGTTCCTCTTCCGGCAGGATTTCCTTTTAATAAATTCTCATCGCCCACATTTTCATTCCCTGATATCTTTTTATCAAATATCCCTTCCATAATATTGGCTTTTGATATTGCCTCTTGTTCAAGTCTTTTTTTCTCGGACAATTCCCTTTCCTGCTCTCTGTTGTCAGTCTTTTTGTCGAGCGAAACAGAAGGATCTTTTTGAGTCAAAATTTTTTCACTTGCTTTTTTCGATACTGCATACTCCTCTGCAGCAGAAGGGGAAGCTGCCCTGCTGCCTCCTTCCAAAGTTTCACCAAAACTGACCATAATGCCTTCAGGTTCAACAGATGTTGATGCGTGCATTTTAATGATCAGCAATAGTACCAGCAGCATCATACAAAAGATGATTGACCCAACAATACCATATAATTCGGATTTTTTCACACCTTCTCAATTTTCAAACGGTTTGGTGGCTATAACAATTTTAAAACCATGTTGATTGGCGATATCCAAAACCCTTACTATTTCCTTGTAAGCAATATTTTGATCGGCATAAAGTGCAACAAAAGAAATACTGTCTTGTGAGGCCATATTTAAAAGATACGATTCCAACAATTTAGGTTCAATAGGAACGGGTTTTTGATTTCCTTTGGCTACCGATAACTTTCCTTCAGCATCAATAGCAACTTTAGCAATTATTTGCTTGGTTGAAGACTTAGATCTACTTTCAGGCAAATTTAATTTTATGTCGTTAGGAGACGATAAAGTTGATGCAATAACAAAAAAAAGCAATAACAGGAAAATAATGTCTGTCATGGAGGACATGGCGAAACCTGCTTCAACTTTATTTCTTTTTTTTAATGCCATGCTGCGAATGTTTTAAAATATTTATTTTACCGGTTCATTGAGCAAATCCAAAAATTCCATAGTTTTCGATTCCAGGATGTTTACTACAGAATCTACTCTCGATACAAGGTAATTATAGGCAAAATATGCCAAAATTCCAACAATCAAACCGCCAATGGTGGTAACCATGGCTTGATACATACCAACGGAAAGATCACCAAGTAAGATGTTTCCACCTGCTTTTTGAGAAAGATTGAAAAAAGTTGATACCATTCCGGTAACAGTACCCAAAAAACCCAGCATGGGAGCACCACCCGAAATAGAAGCCATAATAACTAATCCCTTTTCGAGTTTTGCAATTTCCATATTACCAACATTTTCTATGGCTACCAGAACATCATTCAAAGGATGCCCCAATCGGGTGATTCCTTTTTCAATCATTCTTGCACTGGGAGAATTTGTGTCCCTGCAGAGTTTTAATGCAGTTTCAATTTTTCCTTCATAAATATAGTCCTTGATTCTTTCCATAAAAAAAGCATCTTCTTTGGAAGCTTGATTGATCGTGATCAGTCTTTCTATAAATAAATATACGGCAAAAGCCAGCATTAAAGCCAAAATTATCATAATGGGACCACCAAATTTCGCCATTGTCCATAGGCTTATTTCCGACTGTAGCGGGTCGGCAACTGTAGTGGCAACATTTGCTGAAGCTTGAAGAATAAGCAGATTAATCATAATTATTTCAATTTTTATTTTTTTGTTTTTGTTTCAAAATTCATGCCTTACTATTTCAACTGATTTTTGTACTGTTTTATTGTTTCCTGAAGTCCCAAATACAAAGCATCACAAATCAGGGCATGACCAATGGAAACTTCATCGAGCCATGGAATACAAGCATGCAAATAATGCAGATTTTGAAGATTCAAATCGTGTCCGGCATTCAGTCCCAATCCCAGTTTTTTGGCTGCTTTGGCTGCTTCAATAAATGGAGCAACAGCCTTTTCTCTGTTTTCTGCGTATTCGCGGGCATAAGGTTCGGTATAAAGTTCTACCCTGTCAGCACCTGCCAATGCGGCATATTCAACACTTTTAATATTTGCATCAACGAAAATGGAAACACGAATTCCGGCATCCTGCAATTCGGCAGTAATGTCTTTCAGAAAATCGAGATGTTTTTCCGTATCCCATCCGGCATTGGAAGTAATGGCTTCGGGAGGATCGGGAACCAATGTAACCTGTGTAGGTTTTACCATTGTAACCAGTTTCATAAAGTTGGGAGAAGGATAACCTTCAATGTTGAATTCGGTCTGCAAAATTGGTTTGAGTGCCCAAACATCGGAATAGCGGATATGTCTTTCGTCGGGTCGAGGATGAACGGTTATGCCATCGGCACCAAATTTTTCACAATCGATGGCGGCCTTGCAGACGTCGGGAGTATTGCCACCTCGTGCATTGCGCAAGGTAGCTATTTTATTTATATTTACACTTAATTTTGTCATGTCAATTGAATTTTAATTATTCATTTCTTGATGGTTAAATAAAATTAAACAAACAATAGTATCTCCGTTCCACAATATGAAAAAAAGAGAAAAAATCATTTTGTTTAGAAAAATATTTATTTGTAAATGTCGTTTTCATTTAGTTCCTTTGTGTGAAGTTTCAGATTCATTTTCTCTACAAAAATAACTCAAAATTTTGAAGTCGCACTTGAAGAATTGTCTATGTTTTTGTTTTTTTATAAAAACTATGCGTTTTATTAATTCAATTCCTTGTTTTACAGAATGTTTCTTCTTTTTTTGTAAAAAAAATTCTTATATGAAACCCACATGTATTACATATACAAACACGAATGAATATAATATTCAGACATGTGGGTTCCATCAGACCATTAAAAAATAAATTATATTCTGATGAAAGTTGCAATTTTTGGAAATATATATAGGCCGGTCATCATTAACAGTATTAAAGTGCTGTTCGATTTTTTTTCGGAAAAACAAATTCCTTTAATGCTTGACAGTGATTTGTACGATTTCCTTGTACATATAGGCGGTTATCGGTTGGAAAACGTGGAAAAAATCGAGAATGACAATTTCAAAGCCGATGTTGCTTTGAGTATTGGAGGTGATGGAACTTTTTTAAATACGGCGGCAAGAATCGGTGATAAAGAAATTCCCATTATCGGCATCAATACCGGACGGTTGGGTTTTCTTACCGATGTTTCGAATGATGAAATTATTGAAGCGTTGGAAGCTCTTTTAGAAGGAAAATTCAGAATAGAAGAACGTACTTTACTTTTGGTGAAAACTTCGGACGGAACGCCGTTGCAATATCCTTATGCTTTGAACGAGGTGTCGGTTTTGAAACAGGATTCTTCTTCCATGATCAGCATCAATGCCAGCGTCAACGGCGAATTGATTCATACCTATCAGGCTGATGGTTTATTGGTTTCAACGCCAACAGGCTCAACTGCTTATTCTATGAGTGTTGGAGGCCCAATTGTTGTACCTCAGGCACAAAATTTTATTCTTTCGCCTGTTGCCTCTCATAGTTTGAATGTGAGGCCTTTGATAATTCCCGACAACTGGAACATCGATCTTGAGGTTCACAGTCGTACACACAGCTATCTTGTAGCGCTTGACGGGCGATCGAAAGTGTTGGAACAAACTACACAATTGCACATTGCCAAAGCTCCTTTTACCATAAAAGTTATAAAACAGCTTCAGCATACTTTTTTCGATACGTTGAAGAAAAAGTTAATGTGGGGTGTTGACAAGAGGAATTAGCAAATACGAAAAAAAACAGGATTATTTCTCTTTTTACTTTGTTTCTGAAAAACTTTCCTTTTTTTAAGGTTTAGTTACCAACTTCGGAGAGAAACTTGATTCTTACCAGCCGTATTTCCGTTTCACTAAAATCGTCTATTCCAAGCTTATCCAATGCATCGTCTATGCTGTCGGTTTCTGCAGAATTAAAGTATTCGAAAATTTCATCTACGCGGTCCGCGTCCATAACATCTTCCAAAAAATAATCGATATTAATTTTTGTACCTGAATATACAATTGCCTCAATTTCATCCAGCAGTTCAGTAATATCCAATCCTTTGGACAAGGCAATATCGTCGAGGGCAATTTTTCTGTCAATAGCCTGAATAATAGAGACTTTAAGTTTCGATTTATTGGCTACAGTACGTACTCTCAAATCTTCAGGACGAATTATGTCGTTTTCCTTCACATATTCTTTGATGACTTTTAAAAATTCATCTCCGTATCGCTTGGCTTTTCCTGCCCCAACCCCCGGTATGTTTTGTAGTTCATCCATTGTTATAGGGTAGGTAGTGGCCATAGCTTCCAGCGAAGGATCCTGAAAAATGACAAAAGGCGGTACATCCAATTTTTTTGAAAGTTTTTTGCGTAAATCCTTTAAAATGGAAAACAATACTTCATCGGCAGCGCTGGTGCTGGCAATATTTTTCAGATTCACTTCCTCATCTTCCTCAAAGTCATTATCTTTAACAATTGGGAACGAAGTAGGATTTTTCAAATAATCTTTTCCTTTGGGAGTGATTTTGAGCACTCCATAAGTTTCCACATCTTTTGTTATATATCCACTGATAAGGGCTTGTCGAATAACAGCCTGAAGCAATTTTTCATCTTCATCGGAGGCGGCTCCGAAGTTTTCCAATTCATTGTGTTGATAGGAAACTACGTCTGATGTTTCATTTCCCTTAAGAATGTCCACAATGTGTTCGGCTTTGAATTTTTCTTTTAAAATAGAAATGGTTTCAAGAACCAAAGTCAACAATTCTTGCGCTTCCATAAATTTTTGGGGTTTCATACAATTATCACAATTACCACAATTATCTTCTTTGTATTCTTCACCGAAATAGTGAAGTAAAAGTTTTCGTCGGCAGATGGAAGATTCGGCATAAGCCTGTGTTTCTATTAGGAGTTGATTGCCAATTTCCTGTTCGGCAAGTGGTTTTCCCTGCATAAATTTTCGCAGTTTTTCCAGATCCTTATAAGAATAAAAAGCTATGCACTGACCTTCGCCTCCATCACGTCCGCTGCGTCCGGTTTCCTGATAATATCCTTCCAGACTTTTGGGCATGTCGTAGTGTATCACATATCTGACGTCGGGTTTATCAATTCCCATGCCAAAAGCGATAGTTGCCACTATGACGCTTGCTTCTTCCATTAAAAACTTGTCCTGGTTTTCGCTCCGCTGAGCAGCATCCATGCCGGCATGATAGGGTAAAGCCGAAATTCCGTTTACATGCAACATTTCGGCCAGTTCTTCCACTTTTTTTCTGCTCAGGCAATAGATTATGCCTGATTTTCCTTCTTGAGAACGTACAAATTTAATAATATCCTTGTCGATGTTGTTCGTTTTTTGACGAACTTCATAATACAGATTGGGACGGTTGAAAGAAGATTTGAAAACCTTAGCATCCAACATTCCCAGATTCTTTTGAATATCGTGTTGCACTTTTGGAGTGGCAGTGGCAGTAAGAGCTATGATGGGAGCAATTCCTATTTCATTGACAATAGGACGAATACGTCGATATTCGGGACGAAAATCGTGTCCCCATTCCGAAATACAGTGTGCTTCATCAATAGCGTAAAAGGAAATTTTTATATGTTTGAGAAATTCGATATTTTCTTCCTTTGTGAGTGATTCGGGAGCAACATATAGCAATTTAGTTTTTCCGCTCAGGATGTCACATTTTACTTGCTCAATAGCTTGTTTCGACAACGAAGAATTGATAAAGTGAGCCACGCCATCTTCTTCACTGAAATTGCGCATGGCATCCACTTGATTTTTCATCAGAGCAATCAGAGGAGAAATGACAATGGCCGTTCCATCCATTAAAAGAGAAGGAAGCTGATAACACAATGATTTACCTCCTCCTGTAGGCATAAGGACGAAAGTGTCGTTTCCATTGAGCACATTTTGAATAATTTGTTCCTGATTCCCCTTGAAGGTATCAAAACCAAAATATTTTTTTAGCTCCTTAGCTAATGAGACTTTTTTTAACATGAAAAAAATAGTTTGTCAAAAAAAACAAGCACGAAATTAGTAAATGTTGATGAATTATCAGAACTGTTTCCCTGAATTTTTTTGAATTATTTTCTTGGATTTGTAGAAAAGGAATTAATAGCTTAATCATGAAGCAAAATTATAAACTCTTTTTAAACCTACAAGTTTTTTTCAAAAAAAATACAGGATATATACAACTTAAATTCAATTAGTAAATGCAACTTTGACGGGAGGATAGGGCTCACCTGCAAAAATATGTGTCTATAGAAAAAGAAAAGTATCTTTGTGAAAAAATACTTTTTATATGTCCACTTACGAACAGCTTGATGCACTTGCCCGTTACATTCTTCCGAAAGAGATATTAGACGATTTTGATATTGTTGGAATTGAAGAAAAATCGGGAGT
>JAHDRA010000013.1 GCA_018433525.1 Paludibacteraceae bacterium | reverse complement strand
TGCCAATGTTGGCGAAGACGGAGATGTAGCCATTTTCTTTGGTTTGTCGGGGACAGGAAAAACAACTCTTTCTGCCGATCCAAAACGCTATTTAATTGGTGACGACGAACACGGATGGGATGATCACGGCGTATTCAATTATGAAGGTGGATGTTATGCCAAAGTTATCGATTTAAGCGAAGAAAACGAACCGGATATCTGGCGTGCTATTCGTCGGGATGCTTTGTTGGAAAATGTTACCGTTTTGCCCGATGGCACACCCGACTTTTCAAAAGCAGCTTCTAAAACGGAAAATACACGTGTTTCTTACCCAATTTATTATATCAATAAAATTGTGCTTCCTTCAAAAGCCGGACACGCAAGCAAAATTATCTATTTGTCGGCAGATGCTTACGGCGTTTTGCCTCCGGTTTCTATTTTGGATGAAAAATCGGCACAGTATCACTTCCTTTGCGGATATACTTCAAAATTGGCCGGAACCGAACGCGGTATCAACGAACCCGTTCCTTCTTTCTCGCCTGCATTTGGAGAAGCATTTTTAACATTGCATCCTACCATTTATGCTAAAGTGTTGGCCGAAAAAATGAAAAAGCACAATGCAAAGGCTTATTTGGTTAATACCGGTTGGAATGGTACTGGCAAACGTATTTCCATTAAGGACACCCGGGCCATTATCGATGCCATTATTGAC
Source organism: Paludibacteraceae bacterium (assembly GCA_018433525.1). Taxonomy (GTDB): domain Bacteria; phylum Bacteroidota; class Bacteroidia; order Bacteroidales; family Paludibacteraceae; genus MVYY01. Next base: position 12,073 of record JAHDRA010000013.1, on the reverse strand, counting down.
GGTTCAATCGAAAAAGCAGAAAAAGTTCATATTCCAATTATGAATTTGACTATTCCGAAATCTTTGAACAATGTGAACCCTGCTATTCTTGATCCGCGCGATACCTATGCTAATCCGGCAGAATGGGAACAGAAAGCAAAATCTTTGGCTGCTCAATATATCAAGAACTTTGAACAGTATCTCGATAACGAAAATGCCAAAGAACTTTTATCTGCAGGCCCTCAACTTTAATAAGTTACATACCTGAAATATAAAAAGGGAGCCGTTCATTTTTGAGCAGTTCCCTTTTTTCTTCTAAAAAGTAGAGAAAGAAGTTATTTATATTGATTTGAAACCGATTATTTCGCGAACATCGCGAATGGTTTTCCGCGCATTTTCCTGTGCTTTTTCTTTTCCCATGCGGGCAACATTCGACAGGTAATCTTTATTGCCCAGAAGGTCTTTAATTTTTTCACGAAACGGAGCAGTAAAAGTAATCATATCTTCTGCCAGCTGTTTTTTCATTTCCCCGTATTTGATTTGGCAAGAATCGTATTGTTCTTCAAAATAAGCTAAAGTTTCGGCACTGGATACGGCTCTCATCAATTGAAAAAGATTTTCGATGGGTTGCGATTTTTCCTGGTGAGGTTGCGTGGGACCTGCATCGGTTACCGCTTTCATTACTTTTTTCCGAATTGCCTCCGGCTCGTCCGATAAGAAAATGGCATTGCCTTCTCCTTCCGATTTTCCCATTTTTCCCGTCCCGTTGAGTCCCGGAATTTTAATCAGTTCGTTACCGAAATTAAAAGCTTGCGGTTCAGGGAAATAATCTACCTGATACATTCTGTTGAATCGATTGGCAAAAGTCCGCGTCATTTCGAGATGTTGTTCCTGGTCTTTACCTACCGGAACCTTGTTGGCGCGATGCAGCAAAATATCGGCAGCCATCAATGTCGGATAAGTCAACAGTCCGGCATTTACGTTGTGGGGTTGCTGGCGAACTTTATCTTTGAAGGAAGTACAGCGTTCCAATTCACCGACGTAAGCATTCATGTTCAAGAAAAGATACAGTTCCGTAACTTCGGGCACATCACTCTGTATGTAAATAACTGCTTTTTCGGGATCAAGGCCTGCAGCCAAATATTCCGCTAAAATTTCTCTCACATTTTCCGTCAGATTTTGCGGTGTGGGATGCGTGGTCAGTGAGTGGTAATCGGCTATAAAAAAATAACAATTGTATTCATTTTGCATTTGTACAAAATTCTTCAATGCGCCAAAATAGTTTCCCAAATGCAAGTTGCCGGTCGGACGTATGCCGCTAAGTACAGTTTCCATCAAAAATAAAAAATTTTAGTGTTGTATTTTAAATTCAAATGCAAAATTAATCATTTTAGGAGAAATATCCAGCTTCTCAATTAAAGTCAGAGGAATTTGATTCGGAGAGAAGCAAAAGAATTTTTCCAAAAAACGTTGGAAATGTAAATCTTTCTTTGCATTTGATTATTTTTGCAGAAAAATTTTTATAAATGGAGATGTAATATGGAGAATAAAGTAATATTAATAACCGGAGCAAGCAGCGGTATTGGATTATCAACAGCCATTCAACTAATGAACAAGGGCTACAGGGTTTATGCTGCCTCCCGTAGTGGTGGTGAAAATAGCACCTCCAAAAATGGCGGAGAAATTATTTCTACAAAAATGAATGTGAATAGTGAAGAAGAAATAAAAAAAGTGTTGGACGAGATTTTGGAACAAAATGGGCATTTGGATGCTGTTATTTCCAATGCAGGTAACGGCATAGCCGGTTCTATCGAAGACACTTCCATTGAAGAAGCCAAATATCAGTTTGAAACGAATTTTTTTGGAGCAGTAAAAGTTATTCAGGCTTGTTTACCCATTTTCAGGAAACAGGGCTATGGAAAAATCATTGCCACATCTTCGGTAGCTGCCATTGTTCCTATTCCTTTTCAGGCATTTTATTCCGCTTCCAAAGCAGCTTTGCTTATTTTTATGCAGGCGCTTGACATGGAAACCAAACCTTTTGGCATTCAGTGCAGCACCATTTTACCGGGTGATACCAAAACCAATTTCACGTCGGCAAGAAAATATACCGCAGCTTCTCAATCGACCGAATCGGTTTATTACGAAAAAATGAAAAAAGCTGTCGGAAAAATGGAAAAAGATGAACAAAACGGGATGCCCGCCGATGCTATTGCGAAAGCCATTGTCAAGCAAATTGTACACAAAAGCATGAAAGCAATCGTAGTTCCGGGATTTCAGTATCAGGCCATTTGCTGGCTTTTCAACCGATTGCCCGTCAAATTCAGGCTGAAAGTGGTAAGTATGCTCTATTAGTTCCTGAAAGTTTTGCTGATACGCTGAAAGTACATTTAAACGATTAAAAAACAGCTGAAAATAGAAAACAGTGGAGCGGGTGATTTTATTTCGCCAAAATAAGCTGTTTTTTTTCGTTTTCCTTTATTTGATTGTTGTCGAGCATAAAGCGGATAACCTGCAATACCTTTTTTTCTTTAAAATGAATTTTATGAACAGCCATATCGAGCGGAAGATTTTCGTTTGAGAGTACCTGAACAATTGACGAACGAATGGCTTCAAATTCGGCAGTAGAAATTTTAGTTTCTTTCTTCTTTTGACACACGTCGCATTTGCCACAAGGCTGACTGTTTTTTTCGCCGAAGTAGGAAAGCAACATTTGACTTCGACAGACATTTTCTTCTTGGGCATAGTTCAGTACACTCTGCACGCGGGAAACAAATCGCTCTCGTCGGTCTTCATAAGCCTCACGGCTTAAATATATTTGTTTGGCGTCCACCCTTTCCTGTGTAAAAGTCATGAATGCTGTTTTTTTTCTTGGTATGTAACGGATAATTTTTTCCTTTGACAGTTCGATTAACTGTTGATACACTTCCTGATGGCTCCATTGAAGCCGTTGTGCAACGACTTCTTCATGAATAAAAGCCGGCTCCGTGAAAAGTCCCGTGTAAGAACGTAAAAGTATGTGTATAAGCTTTTCTTGCTTCGGAGTTTGTTTTAGTTGATACAATTCCTCTTTTTTAACCGTGAAAAGCACTTGTGATGTACTTTCCTCTTCATCGGTAAATTCAATATAACCGGCTTGCTGAAGGATTTTCAGGCTGCTGAAAGCCATTAATACAGGCAAGTGAAATTTAGTGCAAAAATCGACCAAATCGAAAGGAAAAGTATTGTCCAGTCCTGAGCCTATACCAACCTGATAATAATTGCCCAAAGATTCGTAAACTTTGCGAATCATTTCTTTTGGCGGAAAAGTATCCGAAATGCGTTTTTTAATTTTTGCAGCATCGCTGTTGTTGAAAAGCAGCACGGCAAAAGCTTTTTTTTCATCTCGGCCTGCTCTTCCGGCTTCCTGAAAATATGCTTCCAGCGAATCGGGCAAATCCAAATGAATCACTGACCGTACATCGGCTTTGTCGATTCCCATGCCAAAAGCGTTGGTGGAAACAATGACGCGGGTTTTCCCGTTTTTCCAGCGTGTTTGAATTTCGTCCTTTTTCACGTTGTTGAGGCCTGCATGATAATGTTCGGCTACAATTCCGTTTTTTACAAGAAACTCGGCTGTTTCCTTTGTTTTTTTTCTGTTTCGCACATAAACTACCGAAGTGCCCGGTACACTGTTGAGAATTTTCAACAAATACTGATTTTTATCTTCGGTATATCGAACCACATAAGCCAAATTGGAACGATAAAAACTTTTTTTGAAAATGTTGGATGCCGGAAAATGTAATTGTTTCTGTATGTCTTCGGCGACTTCAGGAGTGGCAGTAGCCGTAAGTGCAAGTATTGGCGCATTAGGTAAAAACGCTCTGATTTCGGCAATTTTCAGGTAAGAAGGTCGAAAGTCATAACCCCATTGAGAAATACAGTGTGATTCGTCCACAGCAATGAGGCAAACTTTTGTCTGTTTTATTTTTTCGATAAAAATGCGTGTTGCAAGCCTTTCGGGCGATACATAAAGAAATTTGTAGGCTCCAAGTGAAGCATTTTCGAGCGTCATCAGAATTTCGTCGTAAGACATGCCTGAAAAAATGGCAGCAGCAGCAATTCCTCTTTTTTTCAAGTTTTCTACCTGATCTTTCATCAGTGCAATCAAGGGCGTAACAACCACGCAAACTCCTTCCATTGTCATGGCAGGCACCTGAAAAGTCAGTGATTTTCCTCCGCCGGTAGGCATAAGTCCCAACGTATCTTTTCCGGAAGCTATGCTACCGATAATTTCATCCTGTAATGGTCGAAATGAAGAATATCCCCAGTATTGCTTGAGAATGTCAAGGTATTTCTGCATAAATTAATTGCAACTTTATTACAAAAATAATGATTTTTACTGAAAGTTCGGATTTTTATATGTAAATCAGGAAAGAGAAAAAAAGGTGAAAATTGTCCACTAAATTAGATTATTTCCTTTTATTCAATGAAGTGAACATTTTGTAACTTTCAGCTCATTTTCTGTTTTCGTTTTATAAATTTTAAAAATAATAATCTGAAAATTTGGCTGATACCTTTCAAATTTTGTTACTTTGCAGGCAATTTTAAATACCGCTTATTAATTTAAAGTTGTAATATGCCAAAAAACCTTGTTATTGTAGAATCTCCGGCCAAAGCCAAAACTATCGAAAAATTTCTGGGAAAAGAATATCATGTCGTTTCAAGTTACGGACATATTCGTGATTTATCCGAAAAAGGCATTGGTATTGATTTTGAACACAATTATCAGCCTCAATACAAAGTTTTACCCGACAAGAAAAAACTGGTTTCGGAATTAAAAAAAGCCACTGAACAGGCAGAGTTGGTTTGGCTGGCATCTGATGAAGACCGCGAAGGAGAAGCTATTGCATGGCATTTGTCGGAAGAACTTAAACTGCCAAAAGAAAAGACACGCAGAATTGTATTTCATGAAATAACCAAAGATGCCATTGTTCACGCCATTGAGCATCCGCGAGATTTGGATTTGAATTTGGTAGATGCCCAGCAGGCGCGTCGTGTCCTCGACCGAATTGTTGGTTTTGAACTTTCTCCGCTGTTATGGAAAAAAATTCGTCCTTCCCTTTCGGCAGGGCGTGTTCAGTCGGTAGCTGTCCGTCTGATTGTGGAACGCGAAAGAGAAATCAATCAGTTTGTTCCCGAATCGTCTTATCGCGTAACGGCAATTTTCAGTACAACAGACAAAGATGGTCGTTCCGTAGAATTGAAGGCAGAACTTCAACAGCGTTTTTCCACCAAAGAAGAAGCATTGAATTTTTTAAATCAATGTAAGGAAGCAATTTTTCGGGTGGAAAATATTACTACCAAACCGACCAAAAGATCACCCGCACCGCCTTTTACCACTTCTACTCTTCAGCAGGAAGCTGCACGGAAACTCGGTTTTTCGGTCTCTCAAACCATGTTGATAGCTCAGCATCTTTACGAATCGGGAAAAATAACCTATATGCGAACCGATTCGGTGAATTTGTCGGATTTTGCCCTGAAGGCGGCAGAAGCGGAAATTACCAACATGTTGGGGAAAAAATATTGGAAATTGCGACATTATGTTACAAAAACCAAAGGCGCTCAGGAAGCTCATGAAGCGATTCGTCCTACTTATATGAATGTTCACGAAATTGATGGTTCAGACCAGGAAAAGCGATTGTATGACCTGATATGGAAACGTACGCTGGCTTCACAAATGGCGGATGCGGAATTTGAAAAAACCACCATTCAAATTGGAATGCAAGGTCAACCTTACCAGTTTGTGGCTTCGGGTGAAGTGATTATATTTGATGGTTTTCTTCATCTTTACAGCGAATCGACAGATGATGAGTCCGATTCAGAAAAATCGGAAATTTTACCGGCCATTAATGTGGGCGAAAAATTGTTGCCAAAAGAAATTCTCGCTCAGGAACGTTTTACCCAGCGTCCGCCCCGATATACGGAAGCAAGTTTGGTGCGAAAACTCGAAGAATTGGGCATTGGGCGACCTTCTACGTATGCTCCAACTATTTCGACTATTCAAAATCGAAAATACATAGAAAAAGGAAACCGTCCGGGCGAAAAACGAACTTACAATGTGCTGAAGCTTGTTGACGGAAAAATTTCCGATCGGTCGGCTACGGAAATCACCGGTGCCGAAAAAGCAAAATTATTTCCGACTGATATCGGTATAGTGGTCAACGATTTTTTAATTGAATATTTTCCCGGGATTCTGAGTTATAACTTCACGGCCAATGTGGAAAAGGAATTTGATAATGTGGCGGCGGGAAAAGTAGGTTGGACGCAAGTTATCGACAAGTTTTACAAAAAATTTCATCCAACGGTTGAAAAAACCTTAACTTCCACCGAGCGAAAAGTTGGCGGCCGCACGTTGGGTACCGATCCCAAAACAGGGAAACCGGTTACGGTTAAAATAGGAAGATATGGGCCTTATGTTCAAATTGGAACGGCCGAAGATGCTGAAAATCCTGTTTTTGCTTCGCTGCGTCCGGGTCAGTCCATCGACAGCATTACACTCGAAGAAGCGCTCGATTTGTTTAAACTCCCGCGTGAAGTAGGGGAATTTGAAGGAAAACCGCTGACTGTTGCCATTGGACGTTTTGGTCCTTATATCCGTCAGGGAAATTCGTTTTATTCCATACCGAAAGGGGAAGATCCGTTGAATGTTTCACTGGAACGCGCCATAGAAATTATTCAACACAAACGGGAGGAAGATCAGAAGAAAACTATCAAAACTTTAGGCGAAAACAAAGAGATTCAAATTTTAAACGGACGCTTCGGGCCTTACATTTCTTTTGAAAAAAAGAACTACAAAATTCCTAAAAATGTCGATCCTACAGGTTTAACTTTTGAACAATGTATGGAAATGATTCAGGAACAGGCCGGAACAGATAAAAAAGGGAAAAAGGGAAATACGAGGAAAACAGCTTCGACCGAAAAGTCTGCAAAAAATACAAAAACCTCCAAAACGACTAAAACGACCAAAACATCAAAAACAAAAAAATCTACGACTGCTGGCAAGAAAAAAGTTTAATAAAAAATTCAGGAAACATTTCTGGGCGCAAGTAGGAAAAATAGCAGAGGAAGAAAAAACCGGTTTTTTTCTTCCTCTGCTATTTTTTTGTCTGTATGAGAAAAAATTCATTTTTTTTTGGAGAATAATGGAAATATTTTTTGCAAAATACTATTAGCTGTCCTTTTAAACACTTAATCAGATCAATAAAATTCTTTTGAAGAAACATTGAAATTTTTATCAATGAAACAAAAATACATCACAATGAAACAAAATTTATAGTGATTGGAAATTGTTCAATATAATTTTGTTTTCGAAAACACTTAAATGTTCCTTTAAGGGATATTAAAACAGATTAAATTTTATATGAATGACTTAAAAACTAGTATTATGAAGTTCAACAAAAAAATTAAATGGTTATTGATAAGTTTAGGTTTGTTTTTTTCTAGTATACTATTGGCACAAAACAGGACAATATCGGGAGTTGTTTCTTCTGTTGATGATGGTTTGCCATTGGTTGGAGTAACTGTTATAGAAAAAGGAACAAATAATGGGACCGTTACCAACAATGATGGGCAGTATAATATTGCTGTATCTTCTCCAAATTCTATTCTCCAATTTTCAATGGTAGGGATGGAAAATGTAGAAGAAAAAGTTGGAAATAGAAAAATAATTGATGTGAGAATGTCCCCTTCAACTGTTTTATTAGATCAAATTGTTGTTACTGGATATTCAACTCAGAAAAAAGCCGATTTAACCGGTGCAGTTTCTGTGGTTGATGTGAAAGATATGATGTCCGAATCTGGAAATAATCCTATGTTAGCATTGCAAGGACGAGTTGCAGGCATGTCTGTTACTGCGGATGGGAATCCTAGTGGTGCTGCCACAGTCCGTATTCGCGGTATTGGTACCATGAACAATAATGATCCGCTTTACGTGATTGACGGCGTACCTACCAAAGGAGGAATGCATGAACTGAACAGTAACGATATAGAATCTATTCAGGTACTACGCGATGCGTCAGCAGCGACAATTTATGGTTCACGTGCAGCAAACGGCGTTATCATTATTACAACCAAGCAAGGGGAAAAAGGAAAAACTATCGTTAATTTCGACAGTTATTTAACGTTGTCCCAATATGGTAAAACAGTAGAAATGATGGACACTAAACAATACGGTGAAAGCTTGTGGCAGGCGATGATAAATAGCGGATATGATCCTAATGCTAATGGTATCGGTTATATGTTTAGTTACAGTTATGATGAAAATGGAAATCCTAAATTGAACGATATGCTGGTGCCTAAATACTTAGTTGATGGTACAAAACGGATGTTATCATCTAACACTGATTGGTTTGATGCTATCACAAGAACTGGAGAGGCACAATCGTATAATTTATCAGTAAGTAACGGCACCGATAAAGGAAACAAGTTTTTTTCTCTGGGATATTATGATAACAAAGGAACAATTAAACAAACGTATTTCAATCGCATTTCTGCACGTATGAATTCCGATTACAAATTATTGGACGATATAGTAACCATAGGTGAAAATTTCTCGTTAAATAAAACGAGTGAATTACAAGCTCCGGCTGGAGTTTTGGATTTAGCTTTAATGGCGTTGCCTATTATGCCTGTAAAAACGGTGGATGGGGACTGGTCGAGCGTTACTTCTGGTATGTTGGATAGAGATAATCCTGCCCGTGTTTTAGATGCTAATAGAGATAATCCTTATTCTTATTGGAGATTATTCGGCAATGCTTACATTGATATTCAGCCAATTAAAAATTTTCATTTTAAAAGCAATTTTGGTATTGATTATGGCAATTATTATCAGCGTATACTTACTTATACTTACACAGGCAGATTAGGTGAAGGATTGAATAATGCTTCTCAAATTGTTCAAAATCATTTCATGAAATGGACATGGAGTAATATAGCAAACTACCAATTTAAAATAAATAAACACCGCATGGATTTTCTTGCCGGGACCGAATTTAACAAAGAAACAGACATTTCATTTTCAGCTAAAAAAGAAGATTTTGAAATAGAAAATCCTAATTACATGTGGCCATCTGCTGGAACTGGAGAAACTTATGCCACAGGAGGTTCAACAGGTTATGCTCTAATTTCTTTTTTTGGAAAAGCAAATTATGTGTATGACGATAAATACTTAGCATCTGTAACTGCTCGCCGTGATGGCTCATCTCGTTTTGGGAAAGAAAACCGTTTTGGTACATTCCCTGCATTTTCTGCTGGATGGCGTATTAGCCAAGAAAAATTTATGAACAACTTTAAAGATATTATTTATGATTTGAAACTTCGCGCCTCCTGGGGACAGACAGGGAATCAGGAAATAGATAATTTTGCCAATAGAACATTGATATATACCAATTATATTGGAGATACTGGACCCGGAATAAATTCGGGAACTGCATATGATATAACTGGAAGCGACGAAGGTCTTTTACCGTCAGGTTATGAGATAAGGCAGCGTGCAAACGATAAAATTAAATGGGAAACTACGACACAGACAAATTTAGGTGTTGATTTCGGATTGTTTAATCAGAATTTATACGGTACACTCGATTACTACATTAAGCAAACAGATGATATTTTGATTTCTCCACCGTATCTTGGGGCAATTGGTGAAGGCGGTTCTCAATGGGTAAATGGGGCCTCAATGGAAAATAAAGGAATGGAATTTTCGCTCGGTTACAGGGGAAAAACATCATTTGGAGTCTCTTACGATTTAATGGGAAACATATCAGGCTATCGAAATAAAGTTACAAAGCTTCCAGAAAGCGTAGTAAATAATTATGGGGGTAACGGCACCACCGATAATATACTTGGAAGGCCAATCAATTCCATTTACGGATATGTGGCAGACGGATTGTTTAAAACACAAGAAGAAGTGGATAATTATGTTGAGCAGCCAGGAAAAGGAGTAGGACGTATTCGCTATAAAAACCTGAATAACGATGACGAGATTGACGAAAACGATCGTACTTGGATATGCAATCCTTATCCCGATTTTGAATACGGATTAAATATTAATATTGAGTTTAAGAATTTTGATTTAATATGTTTTTTTCAAGGTATATATGGGAACCAAGTATATAACAGCGTAAAAAGATTTACTGATTTTTGGTCGGTCGATCAATTGGGAGCTAATAAAGGAACACGTTTATTGAACGCTTGGAGTCCCACAAATACAAGTTCGGATATCCCGGCTATTTCGTACAGCGACGATAATAATGAGAAAAGAACTTCTTCTTACTATGTGGAAGACGGTTCATATATGAAATTGCGTAATGCACAACTGGGTTATTCTTTTCCACATACTTTAATTACTAAAGCAAAACTCGAAAAAGTACGATTTTATATAAGCGGACAAAATCTGTTTACCATTAAAAGTAAAGACTTCTCAGGACTTGATCCTGAAAATCCGAACTTGGCATATCCAATTTCAAAAACTGTTACATTCGGATTAAACGTGGCATTTTAAATATTTTATAAAAATAAAAATTGAAAATATGAAAACTAATATAAAAAGATTATTATTCTCAGTAGGAATTATTCTTTCTTTATATTCTTGTACGGATTTTTTAGAAGTACCTACTTCTGGAGCATTAACAGATGATGAATTAACTGGATGCGAACAAGTGGAAAATGCAGTTATATCTGCATATGCTGGTATTGGGAATGATGAAATAAATAGGCCTTTAAGTTTATGGAACTATGGAAACGTTCGCGCTGATGATGCTTATAAAGGAGGTAGTGGGGCCACCGATGGAGAATTTCTACATTTTCTTGAAATATCTTCTCCATCCATAGGAAATGAAACTTGGTACACCGATGGGTTTTGGTATAGAAATTACGTGGCAATTTCAAGAGCTAATTTCGCTTTGAAATTATTAAATAATATCAGTGAAAAGGAAATGCCTAACAAAAAAATACGAATAGCTGAAATGCGATTTTTAAGAGGGCACATGCACTTCATTCAAAAAATTGTATTCAAAATGGTTCCATATATTGATGAATCTATGTCTCCTGAGGATATCGCAAATACCTCAAATGTTGCTTTGACAAATGATGAATTGTGGCAAAAAATAGCTGATGATTTTCAGTTTGCTTATGATAATCTGCCTGAAACACAATCTGAAGTAGGACGTGCAAACAAATATGCCGCCGCAGCGTATTTAGCAAAAGTGTTTTTATACAAAGCTTATCGTCAAGATGAAATGCACAATGTCGTTTCAATTGACAAAGGTGATATGCAGAAAGTTATTGATTTAACGGGCATCGTAATAAATTCACCATATAGATTAGAAAACGATTTTGCCTATAATTTTCTTCCAGGAAGTTATGAAAATGGACAGGAAAGTCTCTTTGCTGTACAATACTCTAAAGATGACGGAACCACTTACGGACGTTTGAATATGGGTAATGCTCTTACAACCCCAACTCCCGGGGGAGATTTTAACAAACCTAGCCAAAATTTGGTAAATGCATTTAAAACAAACAATGGATTACCGATGTTTGATACTTATTCTGATGTTGAGTATAATGAAGCAACCGACAAAACAGACCCGCGATTATTTCACACGGTGGCAATACCCGGTAAACCATATAAATATACCAATGTAAACTTCAGGACAGATCAATCCCGCAATCCGAATATGTATGGATATTATTCTTCATTGAAGGAAAATGTAGATCCAGCGAGTGAATATTACGTAAAAACAGGTCCGTGGTATGCAAATTCAAAAAATACAATTGTTATCCGGTATGCTGATGTACTATTAATGCGTGCTGAAGCACTTATCGAAACAGGTGATTATCAAGATGCACTGCCTTTGATAAATCAAATCCGAAACCGTGCAAAAGTGAGCACAAGTTTAATTGGTTTCGCCTCTTCTTATGTAAATATTCAACCCTATGAAGACGGTGTAAACTGCACTTGGACACAGGATTATGCACGTAAAGCATTACGCTGGGAACGACGTTTGGAATTTGCTATGGAAGGGAGTCGCTTCTTTGATTTGGTACGTTGGGG
>JAHDRA010000075.1 GCA_018433525.1 Paludibacteraceae bacterium | reverse complement strand
TTGACCTTGTCCGGTGAGCCGAAAAACAAGTGAGAAAAGCGTTTAAAAATCGTCCTTGTTTGAGTTCCGACGTATTTCGTCGGAATGAGTTTGGGCGATTTCAGCTTTTCGAGCGTAAGTTTTTCGAGTGAAGTGGACACAGTCTTGAATTTTTTTTGCTTACTTTTTTGTTTCAAGACAAAAAAGTAAGTGGGGTTTGGGGCAAAGCCCCATTATTAAATATCTGAAAAATATAGAATATAAATGTTTCTACAATTTTTTTGTCATGTACTAAGAATTTATTTTTTAAAGGTCTGATGGAACCCACATGTCTGAATATTATATTCATTCGTGGTTGTGTATGCAATACATGTGGGTTTCATAAAAATTTTATGCTTTTTGATCTCCATCTCTATTAAAAATAATTAACTTTGAAAAACTTTTTCGGAAGAAACTTAAACATAGAAAAATAATTTACTGTTTTGGGAAATAAAAACAACATTGAACTGAATCTGGTTAACTGAAATATTGTTTTTATTTGCTTTTTAAAATTTTCCTCGAGACTAAAATGATGAAAAAGTTAATTTATTTGTTTTTTAAAAGCGTGGGTTGGGAAATAATTTTTCCCCATGAAATTCCTGAAAAAAGCGTAATCTGTTTTGCTCCACACACCAGCAATTGTGATTTCGTTATCGGCAAACTTTTCTCGTGGTCAGTTGGGATGCAATTTTCGTTTTTGGTGAAGAAATCATGGTTTGTGTTTCCGTTGGGTTATTTTTTTAAGGCTGTCGGAGGTATTCCGATCGATCGCTCCAAAAGCAATGCCACAGTTGAGCAAATGATAGCAGAGTTTGAAAAACATGATCGTTTTCATTTGGTTATAGCGCCTGAAGGAACCAGAAGTTACGTGCCAGCTTGGAAAAAAGGTTTTTATTATATTGCTTCCGGTGCCAATGTGCCTATCGAATTGGCCTTCATTGATTACAAAAAAAAACAAATCGGGATAGGGAAATTGCTTTATCCATCGGGAAATTTTTCATCTGACTTTTCTGAAATTCAGCAGTTTTATCAAAATATTTCTCCCCGATATCCCGAAAAGTATAATCCGACTATTTTTTAGAAAATTGAATCGGATGGATTTTTAAAATTTATAAAAATATGAAAATCACGCTTATTCAAGATGTTATAGCTTGGTCAGACAAACAAGCCAATTTTAACAGAATAAACCGACATTTGGAAACCTTGCAAGGGGAAACCGATTTGGTGGTATTGCCCGAAATGTTTTCGACCGGATTTTGTACCAATCGCCTCGATTTGGCCGAAGAAGGGAAGGGGGAAACGGTTCAAACACTTTCAAATTGGGCTAAGAATTTTGGTATTGCCCTAACAGGAAGTTTTATAGCCTGCGAAAATAATCGTTATTTCAACCGGAGTTTTTTTGTTTTTCCCGATGGCAACATTCAAACTGCCGATAAACGGCATTTGTTTCGACATGGTGGAGAACACCAATATTTTTCTGCCGGCAACCGACACCTGCTTGTTCATTATAAAAAATGGAATATCTGTGTGTTGGTTTGCTACGATATACGTTTTCCTGTTTGGTCGAGAAATGTGGACAATCGTTACGACCTGCTGATTTATACTGCCAATTTTCCTTCCAAGCGAATTCGCGATTGGGATATTCTGTTGCAAGCTAGAGCTATTGAAAATCAAGCGTATGTGTGTGGCTTAAACCGAGTTGGAACCGATGGACAGGGTATAGAATATAACGGACATTCTACATTGGTCGATTTCAAAGGGCGTTTTTTGCTCACGTTTCCAGAAAATATTTTTGATATAAAAACTGCAGAAATATCACTCGATTCTCTACAAAATTACCGTCAACGTTTTCCGGTGTGGATGGATGCCGACCGATTTCAAATAATTGAATAATAAATTTTTATGAAACCCACATGTATTGCATACACAACCACGAGTGAATATAATATTCATACATGTGGGTTCCATCAGAGCTTTAAAAAATAAATTATATTCTGATGAAAAACAAAATATTGAGTCCAATTCAAAAAGTTTTATAAACTTTCAGCATAAAAATTGACTTTTTAAGGATTGACTGAATACAAATGATTTTTATCGTGAGGAGTGTATAAATCATTTTTTTTATGTAAGTTTGTTTTACTTTTGTTAAACAAATTTTTTATGTCCATAAAGCATCTCGAACATAGCGAAATTGATTATGAAAAGTGGAACAAATCCATTTCGCAAGCGAAAAATCAGTTGGTTTATGCCGAAACATGGTATTTGGATATTGTATCTCCGGAATGGGAAGCACTTGTGGCAGATGACTACAAATATGTCATGCCTTTGCCGGTAAAAACAAAATATGCCATTCCCTATCTTGTTCAGCCGATTTTGACGCAACAGCTGGGTATTTTTTCTGCTTCAGAAGTAAGCGAAATAATTATTAAAGAGTTCCTGAAAAGAATTCCTTATCCAAGTTATGAATTGAATTTTAATGAAGAAAATTTTATTCCCGAAGCCGAATCTTTTCCGAACTATGTATTGTCCCTTCGGCCAACGTATGAGGAACTCAAAGCTAAATTTTCAAAAAACACCAAAAGAAATATAGACAAAGCGCAGCAAGCCGGTTTGCAGGTGAAAAATTTATTTTCTATCAGCGATTTTTTAGATTTTTACTATTTACAGGAGAAAAAATTTATTTATCCGGAGCGTTCTCTGCTCGAAATTCTTCTCGGACAAGGGAAAGAAAAAAATGCTGTTGATATTTTTGGCGTTTTTTCTCCGCATAACGAATTGATTGCTGCTCTCTGCATGATTCATTCCAAAAAAAGGTTAACCTATTGGATTCCGGTTTCGAATGCTGTTGGCAAAAAAACATCTGCCATGTTTTTGCTGGTGGATGAAATTATTCGACAAAATGCCGAAAGAGATGTCATTCTCGATTTTGAAGGCTCGAGAGTTGATGGGATAGCAAGATTTTACAAAGGTTTTGGTTCGGAATACAAGCCTTATTTTGTTTTGAAACGTTTCAGACCTTCTTTTTTAGTAGGGAAAATTTAATTTGCCTTTAATTTGAATTTACGAATAACATATATTGACAACAGAAATAAAAACTCATGAAACCCACATGTATTGCATACACAAACACGAATGAATATAATATTCATACATCTGGGTTCCATCAGACCTTTAAAAAATAAATTATATTCTGATGAAAATTCATTTTAAAATACATTTCATTACGCAGTGGGGGCAATCGATTGTTCTTTTGGTAAAGAACGACAATCATGATACACCGCAAAGAATAGAAATGAATTGCGGTAAAAATTTTGAATGGACAGCCGTTATCGATATTCATTCGGATACAAAGGAACTTTTTTACCGCTATGCTTTGGAAAACGGATCATCCACATTGGAATTTGAATATGGCGGTTTTCGTCAAATAAAAATCGACACGGAATTTCCCGACGTATACATCAGCGATAATTGGCGAGCACGTTACGGCGATAGTCCGTTTGAATCTTCGGCTTTTACCGATTGTCTTTTCAAAAGAAATTCATTGTATGCAGCCCCACAGGTCAAAGATGCAAATCTGGTTCTTCGTCTGCGATGTGCTCAGCTTGAACCAAATCGGCATTTTGCCGTTATTGGCAATCAGGATGCATTGGGGAATTGGGATGTTGCAAAGAAAATTCGTCTGGACGAATCTGATTTTCCGGTGTGCAGCGTTGCGTTGAATGCCACAAAATTCAAATTTCCGCTCGAATATAAATATTTAATAGTTGATACGGCTACGGATGAAGTGCTGGCATGGGGTGGCGGACCAAACAGGGTGGTGGAATCGGTGATGAAGAAATCGCTAAATATCGTTAATGATGAACATTTTATTCGTACGATACCTTCATGGAAAGGTGCCGGCGTGGCCATACCTGTTTTTTCGCTGCGCAGTGAGGAAAGTTGCGGAATAGGTGAATTTTACGATTTAAAAAAAATGGTAGATTGGGCAAAAAAAACCGGTCAGCGTATCATACAAACTTTGCCAATTAACGATACCATCCTTTATCATACCAATTACGATTCGTATCCTTACAATGCTGTTTCGGTTTATGCCCTCCATCCCATATATCTTCATCTGGAAAGTATGGGAACCTTAAATGATGAATTGCAGAAAAAATATTTTGAGGATAAGAAAAAAGAATTTAATGCCAAAACTTTTTCCGATTATCAAAATGTGATGAATCTTAAATGGGAGTATTTTGAAGCTATTTATCAACAGGAAAAAGCCACAGTCTTTGCTTCCGAATCCTATTTGAATTTTTTTGTCTCCAATAAATCTTGGTTGATTCCTTATGCTGCATTTTCTTTTTTACGTGATTTTTATGGAACGCCCGATTTCAGACGATGGGAGAAATACAGCCGGTACGAAGAACAGGAAATATTGGAGTTTTCCGATCCGAAACAGCCACATTATGATCAACTTGCCATATATTATTATTTGCAATATCATTTGCATTGTCAGTTGTCGGAAGTGCGGCAATGGGCACATGAAAATGGTGTAGTTATCAAAGGTGATATTCCTATTGGAGTGAGCCCTTTCAGTGTGGATGTATGGATTAATCCGGAATTGTTCAATACGCAGGTACAGGCCGGTGCTCCACCTGATGATTTTTCACTTACGGGTCAAAATTGGGGTTTTCCCACTTACAATTGGGAAGAAATGGAAAAAGATGATTTTCTTTGGTGGAAAAAGCGTTTCCAAAAACTTTCGGAGTATTTCGATGCTTATCGTATCGATCATATTCTTGGATTTTTTCGTATCTGGGAAATTCCGGCTGATGACGTCTGGGGACTTACCGGCAGTTTTCATCCTGCTTTGCCTTTTACGCGTCAGGAACTTGAAGCTAAGGGACTTAGGTGGGACGAAAGTCGTTACTTGGAACCTTATTTGAAAGAACATGTGTTGTATGCCACTTTTGGAAAATATGCCGATGATGTCATTCGCGAATTTTTTGTACCTCATGGCTGGAAAAGTTATAAGTTCAAACCTGAATATGATACGCAGAAAAAAGTTGAAGCTTATTTCAATTCTTTAGGATATAATTTTAGCAATAAAGATGTGATGATTCGCGACGGTTTATACTCTTTGCATTGCGAAGTTCTTTTTGTGCGCGATTTACGTCAACCGGAAAAATTTCATCCGCGTATTGCCATGCACAGTACTGCTTCCTTTCGCGATTTGCCGGATGAAACGCGTAGAACGCTGGATAGAATTTACGTCGATTTTTTCTATCATCGTCATAACGAATTTTGGAAACAGCAGGCAATGAAGAAATTACCAGCCCTTATTACTGCTACCAGTATGTTACCGTGTGGAGAGGATTTGGGTATGGTGCCCGATTCTGTGCCCGAAGTAATGCAAATACTCGAAATTTTGAGTCTTGAAGTTCAACGCATGCCAAAAAAACCAAATATGGAATTTGGAATGCCATCGGAAGCTCCCTATTTATCGGTGTGTACCACTTCTACTCATGATATGAATCCACTCAGAGCATGGTGGGAGGAAGATTCCGCCGTAACTCAACGTTTTTACAATCATGCGCTGGGCCTGCAGGGAGCAGCTCCAAAAACTTGTGAAACATGGATTGTTGAACGCATTGTTCAACAGCATCTTCAATCGAAAGCTATGTGGGTAATTTTGCCTTGGCAGGATTGGATGGCTTTGGACGAAAAACTTCGATACGAACATCCTTTTGCTGAACGCATCAACGTGCCCAGCAATCCACGAAATTTTTGGTGTTACCGAATGCATTTGACACTCGAAAAATTGCTGAGTGAAGATGATTTCAATCAATATTTATTTCAACTGATTAGCCAATCGGGAAGATAAGAAATGAATAACGCCGGCTTTTGTTGTAAAAGTCGGCGTTATTTAAAATATGAAAATCAAAGTTGAAAATTAATAGCCTCTAATGGCTTTGATACCGGGAAGAACTTTTCCTTCAATGGCTTCCAGCAAAGCTCCGCCACCTGTAGAAACATAAGAAACGCCATCTGCCAAACCGAATTTGTTGATGCAGGCAACAGAATCGCCTCCACCAATGAGCGAAAATGCACCATTTTTGGTGGCTTCAACAATAGCTTGAGCTACAGCCAAAGATCCGTGTGTGAAATTATCGAATTCAAAAACACCAACGGGGCCATTCCATAAAATGGTTTTTGAGGATTTTATTACATCGGCAAAAAGTTTCTCTGTTTCGGGGCCAATGTCCAAACCTTCCCAATTGTCAGGAATTTCGTTTACGGGAACAAATTTGGTATTCGCATCGTTACTGAAAGCGTCAGCAATTTTTGCATCAACGGCCAATACCATATTTACCCCTTTGCTTTTTGCTTTTTCGAGCAATGAAAGTGCCAAATCCAATTTGTCTTCTTCGCAAATTGAACTGCCTATTTTTCCACCCAGTGCTTTTACAAAAGTGTAAGTCATACCACCGCCAATAATCAGATTGTCAACTTTATTGAGCAGATTTTCAATAATATCAATTTTTGAAGAAACTTTTGAGCCTCCCATGATGGCTGTAAAAGGATGTTCGGTGTTGTTCATTATTTTTTCAATAGCTGCCACTTCCTTTTCCATTAAATATCCGAACATTTTATGATCGGCATCAAAATAATCAGCAATGAGTGCGGTAGAAGCATGGGCACGGTGAGCGGTTCCAAAAGCATCATTCACGTAGCAATCGGCATAAGAAGCCAGCGTAGCCGTAAATTTTTTCTGACGTTCCTTCAATTCTTTTTTTGCAGCAGCTTTTTCTTCTTCGGTGGCCGTTTCGGGCAAACGCGGTTTTCCTTCTTCTTCTTCATAAAAGCGCAAATTTTCCAGCATAAGAGCTTCTCCCGGTTTTAGCGCAGAAACCATAGCTGCAGTTTCCGGTCCTATGCAATCGGGTGCAAATTTAACCTCTATACCCAAAAGCTTTGATACATGTGGAAGAATGTATTTTAAGGAATATTTGGGATCCGGATTTTTCTTGGGCCTTCCCATGTGTGAAGCAATAATTACACAACCACCATCATTCAAAATTTTTTTAAGTGTTGGGATGGCTGCACGAATGCGCGTATCGTCGGTAATATTGAAATTTTCATCCAGTGGCACGTTAAAATCCACACGAACAAATGCCTTTTTGCCGGCAAAATTAAAAGAATCCATTGTTTGCATAGTCTTCAAATATTTAAAGTGGTGATTATTTTGTGAATTAATGAAAAAGAAAACTGTTGCAAATTTAGCAAAATTTCGTGGTTTATTTAACAAATGGGAAAAGAAAAGTTTTAAGCTTGCTCAGGATTTGATTCTTATTTCCCATGAAATAGGAATAGCTTTTTTGTACATGGCCATGACACCACAATATGTTTCGTAGGAAAGGGTAACAGCTTTTTCCAGTTTTTCCATCGGTAAATTGTCTCCTTCAAATTCGTAGATTACTTTCATGGATGTGTATTGTTTGGGATGCTCTTCACTCATTTGCGCTTCTATCTGAATATCAAACCCTTTCAGTTCCACACGCATTTTTTTCAAAAGCGAAACAACATCCAGTCCACTACAACCTGCCGCTGCCACCAACAGCAGTTTTTTGGGACGTGGCCCAGCATCTTCACCTCCGGCTTCTTTGCCTAAATCTATGGTTATGATGTGCCCGTCAACATCGGTATCGAAAATATTATCTTTTCTCCAAATGGTTTTAGTTATGTGTGTTGCCATAATGATTGGTGTTTTTTTAAGTTTTTTCTTTATCCAACAATTTTAAACGACTTTGGTTCGATTCTCTATTTTTCTTTTTATCAAATTAATATTGAATTATTGAGCCTGTACCGAATTAATTTTGTTAATTTTTATACAACAGTATAGAATAAGTCAGAAAAAAGTAGTGCTTGCGCCGAAGAAAAAATAAGTTCTCACTCCATTTAATCATCCCATAAAAAGTTGACTATTTTGGTTTGAAAAAACGGGAAGGAAGTAAATTGATGTATATGTAGAAATAGCTTCTACCGCAAACAATAAGTTCCTCAAGGAAAGCATTTTTCAAAGAGAAAAAATATTTGACCATTCTGTAGAAAAATGTTTTGCCAATGGTGCTTATGCTAGGGAAGAGAATCAGGAATTTGGAATGTCAATCAACAAGCATCTTATTTTTTAAGTGGCTTGCACGAAGCAAAAGGGAAATAGGAACTTTCAAAAAATTCACAAAATAAAAATAAAAACCAATACCTAACAAAAAAAGTAAAACCAAGAAAAAAGAGCAGTATTAAAAATGATATATTAAAGACAAAAATAGCCAGTTTAAGGTTGAGAATGCACAAACTTCTCTTTTGTCTGTTGAGCCAAAAGCCATGAAACATTCCAAAAGAAGAACTTATCCCAGATTAAGCATTAGCCAAATTAATAGGAAAGTCAAACCAAGTCGTTATTTCATGGCTTTGAAACACACATCCCTTTTTATTTTTGAATTAAAACCCAAGCATCAGGGAATCGGCTTTGTATTTTACTGATGAAAACGTGTGCTTCATTGTAAGTATTAAAAGAATTCATAATTACACGAAACATTCCTTGTTCGTTGATTACAATAACTGGATTATAGCCTTCATTGCTAAGCGTACGTTGTAGTCCTTTGGCATTTGATTGATTTCTGAAACTTCCTACTACCACATGATATTTATAATTCATAGCGCTTTGATTGGTTTCACCCTCAGCCAAACTGAAACTTTCGCTTCTTGTAATTTCGGGGACATTTTCAGTACTTGTTGTTGGCTGAGTTACTATTACAGGCGAGGTGGTTTTTTGTTGATTTTCTGAAGTCGAAGTACCTGCTTTTGCATTGGCACCGGGAATTTCAACTACTTTCTGTTTGGATTTGCAAGCAGGCAAGGCAAATACTAATGCTGAAAGAACAAGAAATGCGAGAATAAATTTGCTTAATTTCATGATTACTTGTTTTATTAAATAGACATTATTTCGATTAATATTATATAGCACTGTTATTCAGTGTAATTCTTAAATTGTGTAGTCCGCAAGCAAGTTCCATGACTAAATCGTCAAAACCAAACTTGTGGCATCTAAAACGATCTTTGACAATACGACATCT
>JAHDRA010000079.1 GCA_018433525.1 Paludibacteraceae bacterium | reverse complement strand
GATAATTGTTTATTGGTATATGTAGAATAAACCAACCCGGCAAAAACTTTTTCATTTTCTCCACGCCGTTCACCCAGCAAAGTATATGCTTGTTCCGAAATTGGCAAGGTTTCAACCCCCTGCGTTTTCTTCTGTCTAAAACTTAAAAAATAACCTTGTTCTTTGGTATATCTAACTTCACTCCAAACAAGTTTATGAATATCGGAAAATCTTAAACCGGTAAGAGCTGAAAATAAAGCTGCACGCTTCAATATATCATTATTGCATGGTGTATTGGCAAGTTTATTCAACTCCTCAATAGTTAGGTACTCCCGTTTGGTTTCTTTGTTTTTAATCGGCCGTATTTTAACATTCAGGTCGGTATACAGCAAACCATCGGTGTATGCTTGTTTTAAAGCAGTTTTTAATGTCAAAAAGTATAAAGCTGCTGAATTAACAGAAAGGGCTGCACTACCCCGACGGCTTTTTGTTGTAAGTAAATAATCTTTGAAATCATTGCAAAATTTTTCATTTAGTTCTGAAAATTTTATACTTCCATTTGTGAAATCTTTAAGGTAATTAGATGCCGATGTCCAATTATCTAAATTACGCCCTGTGTGCTTTTTTGCTAACTTCATGAAGTATTCAACAAAACATTTTTCTCTTTGCTCCTTTAAACGTAATTGCTCCTTTTCAAGCTCCGTATATATTTCGGGCTTGTTTAATTCATTATCCCGTTTTTGTCTTATACTTTCAGCAATTTTAAGCGTTTCAGTATTTTTTTCTTTTTCAATTGGTGTTTTAGGTTTGGCATAAATATACAACCGTAAAAATTCCCTTCGTGTCGGCTTCCCGGTATTAGGGTCGATTTTTGCCGGATAAAAATCTAAATAAAGGCTTTCCATGCCATCACTGATTTTCTTTTTTCGTAATGATACTTTTATTCCCATTGTTCCTTAAATTAAAGTATTAATTATTTGCTTTTCGGTTTGATTGTACCAAAATGCCAATTGTGCCAAAGAAATGCCATTTATAGTATTACTATAAATTATTGTTATTCAATTATTTATAAACCAAAGTGTCAAAAGTGCCACAAATGCCATATATACAAATATAAATTTATTGGAATTTGAAAAGTTACTAAAGTTACTAAAGTTACTCTCTAAACAAAAAAAATTTTTTTTATCTGAAATATCAAACTGCTTAAATTTTTGAAAAATATATCAAAGTGAAACTTATAAAATATTTTGAGGTTTCAAATCAAAAAAAATACTTCTTAAAATTCGAGGTACAAATAAGGTACAAATATATGATAAAAAATCAAATAAAAAACAATCAACAAAAATAAATTTACTTTTGTTTAAATGCTAATTATAAGCATTTTAATATGTTTTTTATTTGTTTTATTATTTGTTTATTTAGGGGGGTTACATTTTGAGTAATAATATACACATCAAAAAAATTTTCCAACATGACCAAAGCTTCATGTCCTTCATTGGGCAAGGTTTTAAGCAACTGTTTCCGGCGTTCATTATAGAAATTTAATACTTTCTCGGGATTTTTCTTGAATGCTTCAGGGGTAGCAACTTCTTCTATACGATATTGTTCCCATAATCCTCCGCTATCTCTAAAAGTAGACAAGCCACTTTCAGCGCTCATGCCTGCACCGGTTAAAACTACAATTTTGTTCATTGTTTGTCTGTATTATAATTGCAGATAAATGTGAGATTTTTATCAAAAAAAGTTGTTAAATTTTATTGTATCGATATGTTTCGATAATTTGTATAAAAACAGCAACTTTTGCAGAAAAATCAGCCATTAGGGGTTTCTAAATATTGAAATAACAATATCCGCCTTTTAGATTTTGATTGTCCATTTCTGGCCTTTTTTTGTTGAGTCGGTTTTGCCCTTGTAGCGACAATCGGACTGATGTAGCGCACAAACAAATTGGGGATTAAGTTCTTCATTCTGCCTTGCTATCACAGCTTTTTCTTGACCGACTCTATACTGCTGTTTAAAAACAAACTAATTTTAAAAAGCTTTTCGGAGTGAATGCCATAATTTTTTAAGTGATAACAGTACAATTTCTTTCGCCAAAAATGCAAGTTCCCAACCTGACGATTGTACTGCCTTCTTCTATTGCAATCTGGAAATCATTAGACATACCTATTGAAAGTTCTCGAAAGGATGCTTCGTTACTGAAAAATGAATCTTTCAGTTGGTCGTATAGTAATTTTAAATTCCTGAATTCCTGTCGGATTTGAGTTTGATTATCTGTATAGGTTGCCATGCCCATCAACCCACAAATTTGAACATTGTGTAAATTTTTCCACCCTTCGCCCTTCAACATTTCTATAAGTTGTTCAGGTAGAAATCCGAATTTAGATGATTCACGAGCAATATGGATTTCCAACAAGCAACGAACAACTCTTCCAATTTTACGGGCGTTACGGTCAATTTCTTCCAAAAGTCTGAAAGAATCTACGGCATGAATCAAATCCACAAACGGAACAATATACTTCACCTTGTTGGTTTGAAGATGTCCTATAAAATGCCATTGAATATCACCTGGAAGAGACTTTTGTTTTTCACAAAGTTCCTGTACCCTGCTTTCTCCAAAAATTCTTTCACCCAAGTGATATGCTTCGAGTATGGCTTTGTTGGGTTGAAACTTGGAAACACATACCAATTGCACGTTTTCGGGAATTTGAACACGAATTTTTTTTAAATTCTTTTCGATAGACATGTTTATGTATTCTTTTGTAAATTTTTCCTTATTGGAAATTCGAAGTTTCTTGAACAACTTTTTTCTCTTCCGCCACATAAGGATAAACTTCCATTATGGGCGTTTCGGAAACGGAAACTAATTCATAATCGACCAAAGAATTTTTCATTTCTGAAGTAAGAACTTCTATAGCTTCTTTTACTGAAGTAGCCTGAACAAGCATAGTAACAGCCGTACGCTTTTCTACACTTTTTTCTTCATCCAATGAAATAAAGAAAACTTTGCAACGATACCATCTGTCACCGCCATCATGTGCAAAAATTTCGTTAATGCGCGCTCTGCGAATGTTGGCCACCAAAAAATCTCCAGATATATAAGGTTCCATTTCCTGAATAATCCGCTTTTCAGCTTCCGTAAAACTTAAAGCATCTATTAAGTATGTTTCGTTCACGGTAAGGGTTTTTCCTTCTTCAATCACTTTTTCGTATTTGATTTTGCATTCGAACCAAGTGTGCATCTTAACTAATTGTTTAAATATGAATAAATTTAGTTATTAAATTGCTTACTGTTGCAGTTTCTACAAATTTAAGGGATAAATTTTGATTTTCATCAGAATATAATTTATTTTTCAAAGGTCTGATGGAAACCACATGTCTGAATATTAAATTCATTCGTGTTTGTGTATGCAATACATGTGGGTTTCATTCCTTGTTACTTCATTAATTTTTTTTTAAAAAAACAATTTTTTCCTCTATCACAGCTTGCCATTGCTTTAAATAACATTTGATTTACGTAAATTGAATTTTTACTTACAAAAAAAGATGTAAACTTTTTACAGCATACATCTTTTTCGATAAGTTTAATTTACTTTTCTATAAATTAGTGAACGATAACATTGGGATTAATCTTTTTGATCAATCCTTTCAAGACATCTCCGGGTCCCAATTCAATAAATTCATCAGCTCCATCAGTAATCATGTTTTTGATGGTTTGAGTCCATCTTACAGGAGCTGTGAGTTGAGCAATTAAGTTTTGTTTGATATTAACGGGATCGGTTTGTGGGTAAGCATTCACATTTTGATAAACAGGGCAAATAGGAATAGAAAAGGTAGTTTGACTAATAGCTTCGCTCAATTCCAATCTGGCCGGTTCCATCAACGGAGAATGAAAAGCTCCACCCACACTAAGTTTGAGTGCTCGTTTCGCACCTCTTTCCTTAAGCATTTCGCAAGCCATGTCCACACCTTGCAATGTACCGGAAATGACGATTTGTCCCGGGCAATTGTAATTGGCAGGCACCACAATCATGTCCTTAATCGAATCACAAACTTCTTCGACAATTTCATCATCCAACCCAATAATGGCGGCCATTGTAGATTCTTCGAGTTCGCAGGCTTTTTGCATGGCCACAGCACGTTTCGACACCAAAGTTAATCCATCTTCGAAAGTCAGGGCACGAGCTGCCACCAATGCTGAAAATTCGCCCAATGAATGTCCTGCAACCATATCGGGATTAAATTCTTCTCCCAGTACAAAAGCCGAAATTACCGAGTGCAGAAAAACGGCAGGTTGTGTAACTTTAGTCTGTCGTAAGTCTTCCGGAGTTCCTTCAAACATTAAATCGGTAATACGAAATCCAAGTATTTCGTTAGCCTTTTCAAAATATTCCTTCGCCAGAGTAGACTGTTCGTATAAATCTTTGCCCATTCCTACAAATTGAGCCCCCTGACCCGGAAAAACAAATGCTTTCATGTGCTTTCTGTTTAATAATTTTAAATTTTTAAATAACGATATAATTGAAAATAAACTTATTAAATATAAAACTTTCTTCAAACGGACTGCAAAGTTAATAAAAAAGTACCGAAAAGAAATAAATTCGCACTTC
Organism: Paludibacteraceae bacterium; assembly: GCA_018433525.1. GTDB lineage: Bacteria > Bacteroidota > Bacteroidia > Bacteroidales > Paludibacteraceae > MVYY01. The sequence goes on along the minus strand of JAHDRA010000079.1, from coordinate 28,217 downwards.
TATGCTGATTTAACAGTTCGAATGATTTCTGCTACTTTTTTGATCTATAAAGGAAATATAATCAAAAAAAAATTATTCCTTATTCCACACAAATAATTTTCTCCTAACAAATTCTATTCACAAAATTCACTATTTTTGTCATCTAAATAAGTTTAAGAGCAAGAAATATAATTTTCTGCAATCAACACCATAATTTCTCTACAATTTTATGTCTGCAACCGGCAAAAAAAAATTGAAAATACTTCGTCGAATTTTTCTGAACAAGTACACCCTTGTTTTTTTGATTTTTGCCGGATACGTAACTTTTTTCGACAAACACAATCTGATTTCACGCTGGAAAATTTACCAAAAAAACAAAGAACTGGAAAAAGAAATTAAATATTACGATGAAAAAATAAAATCGGATCGTACCAAACTTTTCGAGCTCAAATCCAGTAACGAAAATCTTGAAAAATTTGCCAGAGAACATTATTTCTATAAAAAAGACAATGAGGATGTATTTATTATTAATAAGAAAGATTCAAATAAAAACAGATAAAAAAACAATAAAATTGCTTTTTGAAGAAATATCTTTCGACTATTTCACAGTTCAAAACCAAATGTTTAAAAAATTTTTCTGCATACATCTATGAAAAAATCGAACAATTTTTTCAAAACCATCTATCAAAAATATCCCTACTTATTTGTTTTGTTTCTCAGCTTGCTGTTGACTATTCCGTGGACTATGGTGAGCGATTTTTACACCAAAGGCGAACCACGAGAAGCCGCTGTAGCGCAATGTATCCTCAATACGGGCAATTGGATTCTACCAACCGATTATGCAGACGAAACAGCCTACAAACCTCCCTTGATGCATTGGATGATCGCCTTATTTTCACTTCCGGCCGGAAAAGTATCGGAAACCACAGCCCGCTTGCCTTCAGCATTGGGATTGATTGGTATTACTGTTTCCTTTTTCGTGTTTCTTTCCAAGCGCACATCGAAAAAAAGAGCTTTACTTGCCACACTTTTAATGCTTACAAGCTTTGAAATGCATCGTTCGGGCATTGAAGCACGAGTTGACATGCTACTTTCATTTTTTATGATTGCATCATTAATTTGTTTTTATATTTGGGAAGAAAAAGGGTTGCGAAAATTTCCTTGGTTTATTTCCCTGCTGCTGGCCGGAGCTTCGCTGATAAAAGGGCCGGTCGGCATTGTTTTACCGTGTTTGGTTTTTATTGTTTACCTTTTGCTGCTTCAGAAATATTCTTTCTGGAAAATTATCTGGAAAAATATTGTTGTGGCTCTTCCGGCTGTTTTTATCCTTTTATGTTGGTATTATTTGGCATATCGGCAAGGAGGAGAAAAATTTCTGAATGTTGTCTATGCCGAAAATTTCGGTCGATTTTTGGGTCAAAAAAGCGAAACATTGGATATTGCATACAATCTTGGCCACGAAAATCCTTTTTGGTATTACATTCCTGCAATTCTCACAGGTTTTTTACCCTGGTCACTTGTGGCAATTTTCAGTTTGTTTGCCGTTTCGTACAAAAAGCTTTTTAAAAAATTGCAATTTCGAAAATTGAAAGAATCATTCAAGAATTTGAAAAATGCAGACAAACTGGTTTTATTCAGCACCATAACTTTAATTGTGGTTGTTGGCTTTTACTCTATACCGAGTTCAAAGCGAAGTGTTTACATAATGCCTGTATATCCGTTTGCAGCCTATTTGCTTGTTTTTCTTTACGAATGGGCAATGAAGCAAAAACCTCAATTTATCAATTGGACAGCAAACATCATTTTCATTTTAGTGGGATTTTTATTACTGTTAATGGCCTTCTCCCGATTTGTAAATTTAAGTGCCATAACCTCCCCACTCATAAAAGATAAAACCTTGAATCACGATATCGGACTATATTCAAAAGCATTTCAACATCCCGGAGTTGCAGGTGTTCTGTTCTGGCTTTTTCTGGCAACAGCTTTTGTTTGGTGTCTGAAATGGAAACGGACAAGAATTGTGCAGAACATTCTTTTTACTTGCATAGGATTATTTATTGGCTTACAAGTTTTTCTGGAAGGATTTGCCTATCCTATTTATAAAAATGGCTATTCTGTCCGTCCTTTTGCCGAAAAGCTTCAAAATAAATATTCTTTAAAAAACAATGTTTTTGTGATGAACAATTTGAAGGAATATCCAAATCTATACGCACTAAACTTTTATTTGGGCAATCGGTTCAAAAACTTTGAAAAAGAAAAACCGAAAGAAGGATATTTTCTGACTGGAGAAAAAAGTTTGAAAAAGATAAGAAAAGTTTATGGTACAAATTACCAATTCACTGTTTTGGAAAACTCAGGGAACAGATTTAATGATATTAAAGATGTGATTCTTTTTTGCCGCTTGAAACGAATAAAATAAACCCTATCCTGATAATTTGAAAACACAATCGGGATAGAAACATTTCTTCTGTCAAAAAAACTCATTGAGAAACCTCCATGTATTGCATACACAAACACGAATGAATATAATATTCAGACATGTGGCTCCATCAGACCATTAAAAAATAAATTATATTCTGATGAAAAGTGTAAACGTAAGCTATCCTTTAGAAATATTTATAAAAAAATCCAAACCATTTTTGAAGTTCGGATTCTTTTTTTGAAAACGGAATCAGTTTGACAGTTCTATTTATTCAGCATATCATTCGCTGATTTTTCTACCAACAAACAATAAAGACCACTTTGCCCCATCAATCAAGATTACTACCGACTGAAATTCCAAAGGTAAATGGTAATTTTTCTGTTGCAGTAGGTTACTCGACAATTTTTTTATTCAGGAAAAGGTGAGTAAAAAAACCAACAATCATGAGAATACCTGCAGTTCCTAAAATAAGATTAGAAGGATGTCCTCCGAATTGATAATATGCAAGCAATGCAACACCTATCAAAATGATTATAGAACCAAGATAAGGCAAAAAATCTTTCATTGTAATGATATTTTTTATGTTGAAACTTCAAACTGCAAATTAAATAATTTTTTGTCAGCTAATCAAATTATTTTTTTAAAAATTGAAAAACTCACTACAAAAAATTGGCACAACCCTCCATCATTAAGGAAAAAACCGCAGATCTAAAATTTTTAAATTTTTCTCGGCTAAATTCTTGAATAAAATCAGTAGATTTGTATTTGATTTCAAAGAGACTGATTTTTTTACAAAATTCTTTATATTAGCATGATAGACCAAGCCACCATTGACAGAATTATGGAAGCTGCACAAATTCAGGATGTAGTTTCCGATTATGTTACGCTCAAAAAAAGAGGCGTAAACATGATTGGTTTGTGTCCGTTTCACAACGAAAAAACGCCATCGTTTACCGTTTCACCTGCTAAAGGAATTTTCAAGTGTTTTGGTTGCGGAAAAGGTGGAAACGCTGTTCACTTCATAATGGAGCATGAGCAACTGTCGTATTACGATGCATTGAAATTCCTTGCCAGAAAATACAACATTGAAGTGCAGGAACGTGAGCTGACCGATGAAGAGAAAGAACTTCACAACGAACGGGAAAGTTTGCTGCTGGTAAACGAATTTGCCCAGAAATATTTTTCCGATACGCTTTATCATCACATCGACGGGAAAACCATCGGTATGAGTTATTTTCAGGAACGCGGTATCCGAGAAGACATGATTCGTAAATTTCAGTTGGGTTATTGCCTCGATCAGCAGGATGCTTTTACGCAAAAAGCTTTAAAAGCCGGTTACAATAAAAAATATCTTGTAAAAACCGGACTTACCATCGAAACGGAAAACAATCGCCTTACCGACCGTTTTCGCGGACGACTGATATTTCCAGTTCATTCCCTTTCTGGCAAAATTATTGCTTTCGGCGGAAGGGTAATAAAAAAAGACGACAAAACGGCTAAATACCTCAATTCGCCCGAATCGGAAATATACCACAAGGGAAATGAGCTCTACGGAATGTATTTTGCCAAACAGGCCATCGTAAAGGAAGACCGCTGTTTGCTGGTGGAAGGTTATACCGATGTAATTTCTCTTCATCAAAGCGGCATTGAAAATGTCGTAGCTTCTTCGGGCACGTCGCTTACGCCGGCTCAAATTCGTCTTATTCACCGGTTTACCAACAATGTTACCGTGCTCTACGACGGCGATGCTGCGGGCATTAAAGCTTCGTTGAGAGGAATCGATTTGCTGCTGGAAGAAGGCTTGAACATAAAGGTTGTTTTGTTGCCCGAAGGAGAAGATCCCGATTCTTTTTCCCACAAACTCAATGCAGTGGATCTCTTGAATTTCATTCGGGACAATTCGGTGGATTTTATCCGCTTCAAAACCAAACTTTTGATGGAGGACGCAGCAAATGACCCCATCAAACGTTCCAACCTGATTCTGGACATCGTGCGAAGTATTGCCATTATTCCCGAACCGATTGTGAGAGCCGAATATGTGAAGGAATGCAGCAATCTGCTTCAAGTGAACGAAGAAATTCTTTACCATGAAATAAATCGGCTTAAAAGAAAAGAAAGCGAAAAAAAACTTGGACAAAGCAATGTTTCGGCTTCTTCTACCGAACCAAAACCACAACCCGTTTCTCCTCAGGAAATGCTGAATGCCGAAAACCAGAGGTTTGAGCAGGAAGAAAGAAATATACTCCAAGTATTGATTAAATATGGTAAATCGGCATTGTACTATTCTGACGAAGAAAACCGTTCACCGATTACTGTAGAAGATTTTATTATTGAAGACCTCGAACAGGATCAGCTTGAATTTGTTCATCCGCTCTATGCTCAAATGCTTCAGGAATATAAGGAACAATGCTTGAAAAAAAATATTAACGTTCAAAATTTTTTCCTGCATCATATTCATCCGGAAATCAGCAAATTGACGGCAGAACTGATTTCAGAAAAATACACCCTCAGCAAAATTTACAAAAAAACGAGAATGGACGAACCCGAGATCGATAAAGTGAGGGAATTTGCCGAACGTGCCGTGCTGGAATACAAAAACAGCATTGTTCTCTCGCAGATTAAGCAAAAATTGCTCGAAATGAAAATAGCGGCAGAAAACCACGACGATGAGTTGGTTCGTATTCTGATGATTCAAATCAGTCAGTTGGAAGAAATTAAAAATCAACTTGCAAAAAATCTTGGAGAACGCATTGTCATTAAATTATAAACAGCTTCATAAATGACATACGAAGAATTGATTCATGACACCGAGTACAAAGAACTCGCATCTCTTTCACATAACGAAATAAAAAATTTCATTGTCAACGAAATTACCGAAAACCAACAATGGGCACGTGCTGCAAATTTGTACCAATTGACAGGAATTCTGGCTTTCATGCTGGGAACTTTCAAAGCCTTCATGCCTTATTTTGTCCATCGTCAAGCCTTCGGTTTGCTTTGGCTGCTGGCAGGCATTGTTTTCACCTTTACCATTCTCATCGTTTTTCATGAATTGATTCATGCGCTGGCCTATTGGGCAATGGGGGCTCGTCATTTGTTTTTTGGCTGCCAGCCCAAAAAATTCATGTTTTATGTTCAAGCCGACAAGGCTGTGGTGGGTTACCGTCAGTTTAAAATAATTGCTTTGGCACCAACCGTTTTCATCAGTTTTCTTTCGCTGCTTGGAATGATTATCTTTTATCATCAACCGGCATTTTATTTTTTTATTTCGATATTTGGTTTACACAGCCTCTTTGCCGCAGGAGATTTTGGGCTATTGTGTTTTTTTCAAAACCGTCCCGAACTGGAAATTGTTACTTTCGATGTGAAGGAAGAAGGTAAAACCTACTTTTATGGAAAAGAAAAAAGAAAAAATATTGCTGGGTAGGCTTTGAAAGGAAAGCAATTTTTTCGCAAAATAATTTAACGTTATTTGAAAATATCGTAGAAGAATGATTTTATTTGATCAGATTGTTTTTGGGCCTGTTCATAGCAGGCGTCTTGGTACTTCTCTGGGAATCAATTTATTGCCTGTAGATGCCAAAATTTGCAGCTTCGACTGTCTGTACTGCGAATGCGGATTTAATACTACCGGAAAGCACGCCAAACTTCCTACAAGAATGGAAGTACGCAATGCGCTGGAAATGAGGTTGAAAGAAATGGCAAGCGACGGACAAATACCCGATATTATAACTTTTGCCGGAAACGGAGAGCCGACACTTCATCCCGATTTTGCCGGAATTATTGACGATACGCTTGAACTGAGAAATAAATATTGTCCCAATGCCAAAGTTGGAGTATTGTCGAACGCCACACAAATTCACAAACCAGACGTTTTCAATGCTTTAAAAAAAGTGGATGACAACATTCTGAAATTCGACAGTGCTTTCGATCATACTTTACAACTGCTCGACCGACCGGTAAGAAAATACATCACTGTTCGCTGGCTGATAGAACATTTGAAAAAGTTTGAAGGTAAAATGATTGTGCAAACTTTATTTATTCGTGGCGAAGTGAACGGAGAAAAAATTGACAATACTTCGGATAAGGAAATAAAAGCATGGCTGGAAGCATTAAAGGAAATGAATGCAACGCAGCTTATGATTTATACCATCGACAGAGAAACTCCTTTGAAAACTTTGGAAAAAATTCCGTTGGAGGAACTGAATCGTATAGCCGAAAAAGCAAAAAGTTACGGATTTGACGTTTCCGTTTCAGGATAATTACCAAAGCCGAAGATGAAAATACTCGTTTGTCCTTTAAACTGGGGATTGGGACATGCTGCACGCTGTGTGCCGATTATTCGTCAACTGATTACAGAAGGCAATGATGTGGTGATTGCAGCAGATGGTTTCCCATTAGAATTTCTTCAACTTGAGTTCCCCGAACTTCGATTTTTGAAAGCTCCTACTCAAAATGTTCGTTACAGCACGGGAAATTCTCAAATCTGGGCTATGTTTAAAAGCATCCCGCGTATTTTTGGCAATATTTTTCAAGATCATTGTTGGCTTCACCGACTTTTAAAACAGGAACATTTCGATCGCATTATTTCCGACAACCGTTTTGGATGTTGGAACAAAAGGACGTATTCCATTTACATTACGCATCAGCTAATGGTAAAAATGCCGTCCGAATTGCGCTTGCTGGAACCGATTGTCTGGCGACTTCATCGCTTTTTCATTCATCGTTACGACGAATGCTGGATTCCCGATTTGGCCGGAGATGAAAACTTTTCGGGAGATTTGGCACATCGTTATCCTTTACCCGAAAATGCACATTTTATTGGCATTCTATCTCGTTTTCAACAATTGAAAAATATTATTCCAAACTATACTTACGAAACGGTGATGGTTCTCTCCGGTCCGGAACCGCAACGTACCATTTTCGAGAAACAACTGACAGAAAAATTCAGCAAAGACACTGTCAAATCGTTGATGATTCAGGGATTGCCACAGGAAAAACAAACTTCCGTACAAGTTGGCAACTTAACCAAAGTTTCTCATCTTTCCACTCAAGAAATGGCGTCCTTATTAGCAGGCGCAAAAAAAATTATTGCTCGTTCGGGATACTCAACCATCATGGATTTGCAAGCACTCAACTGCTTGGACAAAGCAATACTCATCCCTACTCCGGGACAGACCGAACAGATTTATTTGGCAGAACTGCACAAAAAGTGCAGATAAAACTTCAATCCATTTTGTAGCCAACAATCGATTTTCTGATTTCAATCAGTTTTATGAGAAAATTTTTAACCATCAAAGAATAAGATAATTGGCTCTTTCATCCATTTAAAAAAATCAATATATACATCAAAAAAACGGAAGCAAAAAAATTTTTACCTCCGTTCCAAATAAATGTTTTAAACTTGTTGTCTTTAAATCAGTTTTCGATTATTCGTGAAACAAAATTTTGCACTTCTGCATAAGAAATGTTCATGATTCCCTGAATTTCTTTTTCCATTAGAGGTGCAAGCATTGAAATATTCATTTGAGACACGTAAGTATTTCCATCCGATTTTTCGTAAATTGAAATTCTACACGGCATCATGCTCGAAAAAGTGCGCCATTCATCTTTTCCCAAAATGGAATAGGCATGATATGGAGAACACAGTTCCAACACTTTTACAGGTAAAACTTCTTTATTGTTTCTTGCCATAGTTTCCTGCAGGTCATGCACATAAACCAGTCTCCAACCTCCTTCCTGAATAGCATTTGTCAATTCAGAGAGGGTTTTGTGGAAGCTGAATTTACTCTTCTTTTCCAAAAAAAATTCTTCCATTCCTTTCGGGTTGTCTTATTGTTTTACTTTTTCTTTCTTAAGCAATACCTCATCAATGGCATTTTTCAGCACATCTTTTGGCAAAGCGCCTTGAGCCATTTGCGGATTCTCATTCATAGGACAGAAAAGTAAAGTTGGAATGCTACGAATGCCAAATGCTGCAGCCAGCTCCTGTTCCTTATCCGTATCAATTTTATAAATATAAATCTGTCCATCATACTCTTTAGCCAGTTCTTCCAATATTGGAGCCACTGCCTTGCAAGGTCCACACCAGTCGGCATAAAAATCAATCACGCAAGGTTTGTCGCCCAGATATTTCCATTCGTTAGGGCTGGCTTCGTAATTGACTACCTTTTTCAAAAATTCTTCTTTTGTTAAATGAATTGTTCCCATTAGTTTTTCTTCGTTTTTGTTTTGTGAATTATTCTGTTTGTTTTCTCCATTGCTTCCCGCACAAGCGCTTAAAGCAATAAAAGTGATCATTAAAAATATTCCGGTCAATTTTTTCATATTCTTCTTATTTTTGGTTTTTATTTTTTTGTCAAAAATTAGTTTTCAAAGCGTAAATTTACAAGTTTCTCATCGGATTTTAATTTATCTCATTATAGTGGTAAATTCATTTTCCCCGTTCTCCGACGTTTTTACCAGTTGAAACAGAGCACGACTGCCCACAGGGACTTAGATGGAACAAAGCAATCAAAAGCAAAAAACTGCCGATTATCAAATAAACAATTTCTAAAGTGGAGATAAAAGCAATTCCCAAAACAATCCCAAGTATCAGTTGAATCATTCTGACGATATTCCACTGAAAAAATATTTTTTTAATCCTCCTGATCGTTCGCATTGGTGTTTTTACTTTTCACTTTAAACATGTCAAAAAACAAGTAACCCAAAACGGCTCCATATACAATGCTAATGTACGGATTGGAACTGATGGGACAAGTTCCCGATTTACAACCAACAAAATAAAAATACGCAAATCCTCCGATGCTCCCCAAAAGCACTCCGACTACTTTGAGCCAATGACGCGAAAGGAATTTTTTCAACATAGTTAATCGAAATTTAGTTGGTGCACTGACAAGAACGAATACAGTCCAAAATTTGAACTATTTCCTTGTTTTTCAACGAATAATAACAATTCTTACCATCCCGACGACAATTTAAAATGCCTTTGGCACGCATATCGGTGAGATGATGAGAAAGCAGCGACTGTTCACAATTCAATTCTTCACTTATTTGCGAAACATTCAATTCCTCTTTCTCCGAAAGCAGCGAAATGATACACAAACGTGTAGCATGTGAAATGGCTCTTAGCTTATAGGCTGCCTCTTCCATTTGGTCTATGTTAATATTGTTAATCTGTTCCATATTTCAAAAGTTGTGCAAATATATGAACATTTATTCATTTGTCTATAATAAGTTCAGAATTTTTAACATTTACTCTGTTTATTTCCATAATGTTATTAAAACAAATACATTGTCTCTGATTTATGGCTTTTGTTTTTAAAGAAAAAAGTATCTTTGTATTTTAAATCAGAAATTCATACACATGACCTCTTCTTCAACCATAATATGTGAAAATTTTATTGCCGAGTTGAATGAATTCATTGAATATCAAAAGCCGGACGGAATTTTTGTGTTGGTGGACGAAAACACAAAAAAGTTCTGTCTTCCGCTCCTGCTTCAATCGGAAAAACTAAAAAATTGCCAAGTTATAACCATTCCCAGTGGTGACGAAAATAAAAACATCCATACTGCCATTGAAGTTTGGAATTACTTATCATCACATGGCGCCACACGCCGTTCGTTGATGATTAACGCAGGCGGAGGAATGGTTTCCGATTTGGGCGGTTTTGCTGCTGCTACTTTCAAGCGCGGGATCAGCTACATCAATGTTGCCACCACCTTGCTTGGAGCTGTAGATGCGGCCACCGGTGGAAAAACAGGTATCAACTTTATGGGGTTGAAAAACGAAATTGGCGTTTTTGCTCCGGCTGACAAGGTACTGATAAACGTGGATTTTTTCAGAACACTGGACGACAAGAATTTGCGTTCGGGCTTTGCAGAAATGATAAAACATTCGCTGCTCGATTCGCGTGAACACTGGAAAAATATTCTGAAATTTAATTTAAATACAATTGATTATGAACTTTTAAAACACAGAGTAGCCGAAAGCGTAAAAATAAAGGAACAAATAGTCGAAAAGGACCCGAAAGAACAAAATCTACGAAAAGCATTAAATTTGGGACATACTTTCGGTCATGCTTTCGAGAGTTTTTCGTACAGTCAACATCAACCGGTTTTGCATGGCTATGCCGTTATGTACGGACTTGTATGCGAATTATATCTTTCACACGTGAAACTGAACTTTCCGAAAGAAGATTTGTTAAAGCTCGTTACACTTGCAAAAGAAAATTATGGAAAAATCTCTATTTGTTGCGATGATTACGAACAACTTTATGAACTGATGACACATGACAAGAAGAATGTTTCGGATACCATCAACTTCACTTTATTGTCAGAAGTGGGGAAAATTGAATTGAATCAAACTGCTACAAAAAAAGAAATTTTTGAATGTTTGGATTTTTATCAGGAAATGTAAAGTGACTAAAAACAACATTACGAAAAATGTTAGCATCAAATACAAAAAATGAAAAACCAATGAAAAAAACTTTAGTAATAGGTGCCAGCACCAATCCTGAACGTTATGCCTACAAAGCAGCGCAACGTTTGCTCGAAAATGGCCACGAAATAGAATTGCTCGGACTTCGACCCGGCGAAATTTTCGGTAAATCCATCGATACGGAAAAAAAACAATATCCCGACATTGATACGGTAACTTTGTACGTAGGTCCAAAAAATCAGCCTGAATATTACGATTATATCTTATCACTCCATCCGAAAAGAGTGGTATTTAATCCCGGAACCGAGAATCCTGAATTTGAAGCCCTGCTGGAAGCAAACGGCATTCAAGCACAGGAAGCATGTACGTTGGTATTGCTGAGCACACAACAATATTGAAGAAAATCAAAAAAACAACAAGATTTTAAAACTTCATTTTTTCAACAAAATATTTCAATTTTTTATGAAATTAGCATTGATTGGTTACGGAAAAATGGGAAAAGCCATTGAACGAATAGCAAAGGAACGTGGGCACGAAATTGTTTGTATCATCGACATTGACAATTTGAATGATTTTGAATCCGATAAATTTAAAAGTGCCGATGTGGCCATAGAATTCACTCATCCCGGCGTAGCGCTGAGCAACTACAGAAAAACCTTTGCTGCGGGCATTCCTTTGGTATCTGGGACTACAGGCTGGACAAACGAATTACCTGCCTTAAAAAAGGAAGTGGAAGAAAAAGGCTACACATTCTTTTGGTCATCAAATTTTAGTTTGGGGGTCAATATTTTTATGGCCGTAAACAAATATCTGGCTTCCCTGATGAATCGTTTTTCGGATTACGATGTGGAAATAACGGAAATCCATCATATTCATAAGCTGGATGCTCCAAGCGGAACAGCCATCACATTGGCCGAAGATATGCTGGAAAACTTGGAAAGAAAGACCTGTTGGGTAAAAGAAGAAGCAAAACAGCCCCATGAATTGGCCATAAAATCAATTCGTGAAGATGAAGTCCCGGGTATCCACATTATTCGCTACGATGCTTCATTTGATGCCATAGAATTTAAACATGAAGCCAAAACCCGCGATGGTTTTGCTCTGGGAGCTGTAATGGCTGCAGAATTTGCCGTCGGGAAAAAAGGATGGTTAACCATGCAGGACCTGCTAAAATTTTAATATTTTCTCCATTTAGGAAAATCGAATGCTAAAAAGTTCAATAATTTCTCACAGAACTGAACAAAACAATAAAAATTCAAAAAACTTAACAATTTGATTTATGACTTCCGAACCTCACACATCCCGTTTCCATCAACCTCGTCGACAATGGATAAAAGCTGCCATTTGGAGTCTTATTTACATTTTATTCATTGCTTGGGTAGGTAATTTTTGGTGGTTGTTGCTGCTTCCTGTCATTTTCGACATGTTTATCACCAAATTTATTCCCTGGACTTGGTGGAAAAAAACAAAGAACAAAACTCTTCGTTCTATTTACAGTTGGATTGATGCCATTGTATTTGCTTTGGTAGCAGTATATTTCATTAATATTTACCTGTTTCAGAATTATCAGATTCCTACCTCATCGCTCGAAAAAACTTTGCTGGTTGGGGATTTTCTATTTGTAAGCAAAGCCAGTTATGGGCCGCGAATTCCCAATACACCGCTTTCTTTTCCGTTGGTGCAGAATACTTTTCCGATTATCAACACAAAATCCTATCTGGAAAAACCCCAATGGGAATATAAACGCCTGAAAGGATTCGATACCATTGCACACAACGATATTGTAGTTTTCAATTTTCCAACGGGCGACACGGTTTGTCTAAAACAGCAAAACCCTGATTATTACCAACTTTGCTACTACTACGGACGCGATGTGGTTCGCAGCAGAAAAGACATTTTTGGAGAAATCGTGTATCGACCTGTCGATCGCAGAGAAAATTACGTTAAACGCTGCATTGGCTTGCCAGGCGACTGGCTGCAAATAAAAAGCAATCAGGTTTATATCAACGGAGAAAAGCAAAAACCATTTCCGGGCGTTCAGTTCAATTATTTGGTACAAACCGATGGAACACGTTTGAGTGATGAATTACTCACCAAATTGGGAATAAGCAAGGATGACCGTTTGATTTTAAACACTTCTCAAAACCCACAGGAAATAATGGCTTTGGGTTTGGATCCAAGTTTCCCTATTTATCATTTTCCGCTGACGGGTGAAATGCTGCAAAAACTGCAACGAGTTACGGGTGTTGTTAAAATTGTGATTGAACCGGAAATGTATGGTGGCGATGTTTTCCCATTGGGCGGAGGTAAAAACTGGACCCGCGACAATTACGGACCCATTTACATTCCCAAAAAAGGAGCAGTACTGGAATTGAATGCCTACAATTATCCCATTTATGAACGGGTGATTCGCACCTATGAAAACAACAAGCTGGAATATAAAAACGGAATTTTTTATATCAATGATCGACCAGAGAAAACCTATCGTTTCAAAATGGATTATTACTGGATGATGGGCGACAATCGGCATAATTCGGCTGATTCGCGCTATTGGGGATTTGTTCCTGAAGACCACATCGTGGGACGGCCGGTAGTAGTTTGGTTGTCATTGGATAAGGACAAATCGTTGTTTGGTGGAAAAATCAGGTGGAACAGATTTTTCAAGGATGCTCGAAGATAAAACGGAAAATATATTATCGTCAGCAAAAATTCGAGAAATTTTCTCTTCGGAATTACACGACTTTATCTCTGCAATTCGAGAGGAGAAAGTGATGCTTTCTATGTCTTATCTGTCTCCGATAGATTATTTTATGACTTTGACAAATGCCCGATCGGCTGTGATCGAACAACATGAATATTATCAGAAACAAACCTATCGAAACCGATGCAGAATTGCCGGAGCAAATGGAGTGTTGGATCTGATTATTCCGGTTGAAAAAACCGCAAATAACAAAGCTACTGTTCGCGATATTCGGATTTCGGGACACAATGATTGGCAACGTCAACATTGGAAAGCAATTTCTTCTGCTTACCTTTCCAGTCCGTTCTTTGAATATTATTTGGATGATTTTCGCCCATTTTATGAAAAAAATTGGTTATTTTTGTGGGACTTCAACATGGAAATTCAGAACAAAATTTTCGAATTGCTGGAAATTTATCCCAAGTTGGAATTTACGGACAAGTTTATTGATAAAATTGAAGAAAATATACTGGATTTGCGTTTGCAATTCCATCCCAAGAAACAGCCCTTTCTAAAAATTCCTTCATACTATCAGGTGTTCGAAAATAAATTCGGATTTATTTCGGGACTGAGTATCATTGACTTGCTATTCAACATGGGAAATGAAAGTCTGTTATGGCTTTTGGGAAAAGCAGAATAAAAATTTTTAATGAGAAAGAAGAAACTGATTTTGTGGATTTTTCAAAAAATTAAAACATATAAATATGGAACTGGATTGGAACAATATTGGATTTGGTTATGTGAAAACCGACTACAACATTCGTTGCAGTTATCAAAATGGTGAATGGGGAGAATTTGAAGTTCACGAAGATGAATACCTGACATTGCACATGGCAGCTACTTGCCTGCATTACGGTCAGGAAGTTTTTGAAGGGTTGAAAGCTTTTAGAGGCATTGACGGAAAAATCAGGGTTTTTCGCATGGATGAAAATGCCAAAAGGATGCAATCATCTTGCAAAGGAATTGTTATGCAACCTTTCCCTGTTGATAGATTTCAGGAAGCCGTTCTTAAAGTTGTCAAACTGAATGAACGATTTGTTCCCCCTTATGAGTCAGGAGCTTCGTTGTATATCCGTCCGCTTATGATTGGAACAAGTGCTCAAGTTGGCGTCAAACCTTCACGCGAATATCTTTTTATATTATTTGTAACCCCTGTAGGACCCTATTTCAAAGGAGGCTTTCAGACAACTCCATACGTCATTTTAAGAGAGTTCGATCGCGCAGCTCCGCTGGGAACAGGAATTTATAAAGTGGGAGGAAATTATGCAGCAGGGCTGGCTGCCGACGAAAAAGCTCATTCTTTAGGTTATTCGGCAGTTTTCTATCTGGATGCCAAAGAGAAAAAATATATTGACGAATGCGGCGCTGCCAACTTTTTCGGAATTAAAAACAATACTTATGTAACGCCAAAATCGACTTCCGTGCTGCCTTCCATCACCAATAAAAGTTTAATGACATTGGCCAGAGACATGGGCATGAAAGTGGAACAGCGTCCCGTACCCATTGAAGAGCTCAGCACTTTTGAAGAAGCCGGAGCATGTGGTACGGCAGCCGTTATCAGCCCTATTCAACGAATCGACGATTTGGACGAAAATAAATCCTACGTTTTTTCGCCGGATGGTAAACCGGGCGTTATTTGCGAAAAATTATACAAAAAAATTCGTGCCATTCAGTATGGCGAAGAACCCGATATTTATGGCTGGACAACCATTGTCGAATAAATTTTCTATAGAAGATGGTCGTTTCTTTTTCTAAAAAAATTTTGTTTGAGAAATCAATTTAAACAAATGTATCAAGCAAAAATTTTTTACTGATAATTTTTTAAAATCGAAGCACAGAAAAATGGTTCAGTTCCCGGTAAAAAACATATTTACGGTTTAATGAAGTTATATCAGATCAAAAATTAATACAAGTTATGGTGGCTTTTGAAAAATATTTTGTTAAAAAGAAAAGAATACCCGTTTTTTTGTCGATCTTTTTTCTTTTTACAGGTGCCAAAGCCGACGAAGGCATGTGGATGTTGCCTTACATTGAGCAGCTCAATATTCAAAAAATGAACGGAATGGGTTGCTCGTTGAGCGCTGAAGATATTTACAGCGATAAAAATATCAGCCTTAAAGATGCCGTTATCGTATTTGGAAATGGTTGTACAGGAGTTGTGGTATCACCTCAGGGACTGATTTTTACCAATCATCACTGCGGTTTTGATGCCATTCAACAGCACAGTTCGGTTGAACATAATTATTTAAAAGATGGATTTAACGCCGTCCGATTGGAAGATGAAATCCCCACGCCCGGTCTTAGTGTGAAATTTCTGGTTAAAATCGAAGATGTAACCAATCAAGTTCTTTCCCATTTGCCGGATAGTTTGTCCGAAAAATCGAGAAACGGAAAAATTTATGAAATTTCCGACAGTATTTGTAAAGCAGCGGAAAAGGACACTCATTATCTGGCAGAAGTGAAACCTTTCTTTGCAGGAAATGAGTTTTACCTGCTTGTTTACGAAGAATTTAAAGATGTTCGACTTGCTTTTGCACCCCCCAGTTCCATTGGAAATTTCGGTGGTGATACCGATAATTGGATGTGGCCGCGTCATACGGGCGATTTTTCGGTTTTCCGCGTTTATGCGACTCCCGACGGAAAACCGGCCGAATATTCAAAAGACAATGTTCCCTATTCTCCGAAACGTTTTGCGTCCGTTTCCAACAAAGGTTATCAAACCAACGATTTTACCATGATTTTGGGTAATCCCGGCTCTACCAGCCGCTACTTGACTTCTTTTGGCGTGAAATTCAGAATGGAAACCGCCAATCAGGCACGCATTGATGTCAGAGGCATCAAGCAGACTATTTGGCGTTCGTTTATGCGGAAGGATGAGGCAATCAACATTGCTTATGCCAATAAATATGCTTCGAGTTCCAACTATTGGAAAAACAGCATCGGCATGAATAAAGCCATTAAGAAATTAAATGTTCTGGAGAGAAAAAGGGAACAGGAAGCTGCTTTTTTGGAATGGACAAAATCGAATCCGGAAAGAGAGAAAAAATACAAAGATGTATTGAAAACGCTGGAAGATGGATATTTTACGCTGTATCCTTATGCTCGTGCGCTCAACTATTTGCGTGAATCATTGATGAACGGTGTGGAATTGCCAAGAATTGCCCAGAAAGCAAGTCAACTTATTTCACAAAACTTGCCAAAAGATTCGCTGATCAAGGAAATAGAAGAAATTTACAAGGATTATCGTCAGGAAGTTGATCAAGCCGTTTTTGCTGCCATGTTGGATGTTTATAAAAATTCGGTAGATGCGGATGCACTTCCTGCTTTTTATCAGGAGATTCAAAAAAAATTCAAGGGAAATACGACGCTTTACGCAGCTTCAATTTTCCAAAATTCCGCCTTTAGTTCGGCAGATAAATTGAAGAAAAATTTACAGAAAAAGAAAATTAAAATTGCCAACGATCCGGCATTGATTTTTGGCAACGAAGTAAGAAATACATATGAACAAATCAGTTCGGGCATTTATGCTCAAACATCCGAAAAGGTGAAAGAAGCTGAACGTATTTATTTTTCAGGGCTTAGGGAAATGTACGAAGAACAAGGGAAAAAACTTTATCCCGATGCCAACTTTACCATGCGAATGACTTATGGGAAAATCGGAGGTTATCAGCCTGCCGATGCTGTGGATTACCATTATTACACCACAACCAAAGGAATTTTGGAAAAAGAAAATCCAACCGATCCGGAATTTATTGTTCCCGACAAGTTGAAAAAGTCGATTCTGGAAAAAGACTTTGGAAAATATCTGGATCCTCAGACGAAAGACATGCATGTAAATTTTATTAGCAATAACGATATTACGGGCGGGAATTCGGGTAGTCCCGTTTTCAATGGTAAAGGAGAATTAATTGGTTTGGCTTTTGACGGCAACTGGGAAGCCATGAGTGGCGATATTGTTTTTGAACCAGAGCTGCAACGTACCATCAGTGTGGATATCAGGTATGTGCTTTATGTAATGGACAAAATTGGGGGCGCACAGCGATTAATAGATGAATTAAGCATATCGGGATACTAATTTTTCAGATAAGCTCACTTTTTTATTCTACGACAAATATTTACAAAGATGACAATTTATGGAAAAAACTTCAGAAGAAAAAAAAAGTTTTCAATGGAAAGATGTTTTTCAAAAAATAATATCTGATTTAAAAACACTTACCAATTTACACGAAGACACAAATATTGAATCTACCATAGCTTCCATAAAAAAAGATGTAGAATTTAAGGGGGCTAATGTCTGGATTTTATTTTTTGCTGTTATCATCTGTTCCGTAGGACTCAATGTTAATTCTACAGCAGTGATTATCGGTGCCATGCTCATTTCTCCGCTTATGGGACCCATCAATGGAGTAGGATTGTCAATAGGCATTTATGATACGGAACTCCTGAGGTTATCATTGCGAAACTTGCTTATAATGATATTGGTAGGATTGGTTGCCTCTACGTTTTATTTTCTTATTACTCCCATCACTGATGCCCAATCGGAACTTTTAGCGCGAACTCGCCCTACTTTATTTGATGTGTTTATTGCTTTTTTTGGCGGATGTGCCGGCATTGTGGCTGCTTCTCGAAAAGAAGGGAAAATAACTGTTATTTCAGGTGTGGCCATTGCTACTGCTCTTATGCCCCCTTTATGCACAGCCGGCTATGGGATAGCTTCGGGACAGCTACGTTTTTTCTTCGGAGCATTTTATCTTCTCTTTATCAACTCTTTTTTTATTGCTATAGCTACTTTTTTGGTAACTCATTTACTTCATTTTCCAGTAAAACAATTCGTCGACATACAAAGACAAAAAGTTGTAAAACGTTCTATTATTATATTTTCCATTTTAACAATTATTCCCAGTTTTTTTCTGGCATGGAATGTTGTTAGCGAAACAAGATTCAATTCACATACCTATCGTTACATTCAAGATATCCAACAACTCGATCTGTTTAGTGAAAAGGAAATCATCAACGTTTCGAGAAAATATTCAAGAAAGGAAAAATCTCTTACACTTTCTGTCATAGGGAAACCTTTGACCGAACAGCAAATCAGATACATGCAACAATTACTTCCCAAGTATGGTTTGAATGATGTAAATCTTATTATCAAGCAAACCGGGGGGACGTTCGACTTAGGTGCTCAAACTGCATTTATCGAAAAATTACTGATGGACAAAGATATCCAACTTCAAAAAAAAGATTCAATAATAGCTGCTTTAAACAACAAATTGCAACTGATGCAAACTTCAGGGGTTAATGAGTTGCAACTTGCCCGTGAAGTGAAGGTGCAATTTCCCGATATAAAACAAATAGCCTTTTCAAATTCAATTTTTATCAATTTGGATCATTTAACACAAGATACTGTTCCCACTATATTTATCCAATGGGAAGAAACACCTCCCAATAAAAAAGCATTATTGTCCCAGATGAATGAATGGCTGAAAGTGCGACTTAATTTGGAAAAATTAAAAATAATAGAAGTTGAAATGTAGTTTTCAATTTTTTTACCTGGTTTCTTGTAAAAAAACTTTATTCCCCATGAAAATAGATGTTTGTTTTTCGCCGGCATTATACCCTTTTTATTCGTCAGGAAATTCAAAAATTGCAGTAATAGTGGATGTTTTCAGGGCGTCAACTACCATTTGCAAAGCTTTGATGGAAGGAGCATCCGCCATTTTTCCCGTTGCGTCGCTCGAAAAAGCCAAAGAATTAAAAAGTCGTGGTTATTTTGTCGGAGCGGAGCGGAATGTGGAAAAGTGCGATTTTGCAGATGCCGGTAATTCTCCGTTCGACTATTATTCCGAAAAAGTGAAGGGGCAAGAAATTGTATTTACTACAACCAACGGGACGCGCGCCATTGAACTGGCAGCAGCCGAAAACGAAGTAATTATCGGGGCTTTTTGCAACATTAGTGCAGTGGCCGATTTTTGCCGCAATGCCGGAAAAGATGTGCTTGTTGTTTGTGCCGGCTGGAATAATCTTTTCAGTTTGGAAGATACTTTGTTTGCAGGCTTGCTCGTTCATAGGTTGAAGTGCAGCGGGAATTTCGAAACTTCAGGTGATTCGGCGGTTGCTGCATTAGTTTTATGGCAACAGGCCGAGCCCGATGTCAAAACGTTTTTGCATCAAAGTGAACATGCAAAACGGTTGTTTACGCATCATTTGGAAAAAGATTTTGATTTTTGTCTGGCTCAGGATACCCTTCCGATGGTTCCGTTTTACGACAAGTCTTCTCAAAAAATATTATTTTAACGTGAGGTTTGGCATAAGAATATTTAATAAGCAATTATAAATAAGCTAATAAGGCTGAAAGGAAGTATTCCCATGTTACTAAGCTTGGTCGTTTCTATATAAAGTCATTCTATCAAAAAACGAGGCTTATTTTTAAATAAAACCTTAGTAACGATAATTAATAACAAGAATAAACCTTATTAATTATCAATCTTTTATATCAAAACTTCACTAAAAATTCGTTCGCCTAATAAAATGGTAATCAATGGTTTAAATAAAAAGTTTCACATGAAAAACATAGATGAAGTGGTGATTAGAAGAACTTATTTTTCTTAGTTGCGAAGATATGTGTAGTACTGAGAACAACAATTCTGGAAGGACTTCTCGAAGGATTTTAATTGGCTAAAGTTTAACTTGTCTTTGTTTGAAAGGAAATTAACCATAGAAAGCAAAGGCAATAGTTATTCCCTTTTCAATATCATCCTGTAAAACAATGATAAACAATGTTCATTTGATTGTAAGATTTATATACTTGTCCTACGTACAAACGAACAGAACTTTAAATGATGAATTTGCAAAAGAAATTATTGACTTTATGCAATTGCGGCATGAATCCTGTTTTTAACGAACTTTTGTGTAAACATACCAATGTAAATTGTGAATTTTGAATTTCATGGCATGGAAAATATTTGTTGATATGAATCAATAAAAAACGAAAGGTATCTCATTGAACAGAGACACCTTCCGTTAAAAATACAGTTTATTCTTTCAGATTATTAAACGCCGATTACTTCAAAGGAAATTTCGACGCTCACTTCTCTGTGAAGTTTAAGCGTAGCTTTATAGGAACCTAATTCTTTCACCGGTTCGTCCACAACAATTACTTTGCGATCAATAACTAAGCCTGCTTTTTCATAAGCATCGGCAATTTGTATCGGACCTACGGCGCCAAAAATTTTTCCTGTTGAACTCGCTTTGGCTTCAATAACCAAATTGATACTTTTAGCCTTTTCTGCCAATTCAAGCGCTTCGTTTTTAATGCGTTCCAGTTTATGAGCACGTTGTTTCTTTTCTTCTTCGAGCATTTTCTTTGCCGAATCGGTTGCAATAACGGCTTTTTTTGTGGGGATAAGATAATTACGCGCGTAACCATCTTTCACTTTTACGATATCTCCTTTATAACCAAGATTATTTACATCTTCTTTTAAAATTACTTCCATTTTTTGTCCTCCTGATTAAATTATTTCAACATGTCTGTTACATAGGGAAGCAACGCTAAATGACGGGCTCTTTTTATGGCCTGCGCAACTCTACGTTGATACTTTAAAGATGTGCCGGTGATGCGGCGAGGAAGAATTTTTCCCTGCTCGTTTACAAACTTTTTCAAAAATTCCGGATCCTTGTAATCGATATATTTAATACCACTCTTTTTGAATCGGCAATATTTTTTCTTTTTGATATCAACCGTAGGAGGAGTTAAATATCTTATTTCTTCGTTGTTGTTGGTTGCCATAGTTTATTCCTTTCCTTCTTTAGATTTTACATTTTTTCTTTTTTCTGCATACTCGTAGGCATATTTGTCCAAACGAGTCGTTAAATAACGAATCACCCGTTCATCACGGCGATAATTGGTTTCCAAAACTGCCACTACGGACGGTTCGGCGTCAAACTGCAGCAAACAATAAAAACCTGAAGATTTTTTTTCGATTGGATAGGCCAGCTTGCGTAAGCCCCAATTTTCTTCATTGGTAATTGTTGCACCATTTTCCTGCAAAATGGTTTTAAATTTTTCTACCGCTTCCTTCATCTGCAGGTCAGATAAAACGGGAGTTAAAATGAAAACGGTTTCATAATGATTCAACATACTGTTTAATAGCTTTTTATGTTTATAAATTTTATTTGTTAAAGCGGTTACAAAGGTAATGAATATTTTTGATTTTCAAAAGAAATGTTTTTATTAAAATGTTGAATACATAGGGTTGAGATTTTTAGAAACAATTTTTTTCCCCTTATTCCGAATTTTTTTGACAAACGAAAGAATTCTATTATTTTTGTCTTAAATCATCCCCGCTGTAAATAGAAACAGCTGAATTGAATCTTTTTTTAATTTTTCTAAAAGCAGTCAAATCAGAGAAAATACGACAATGGCATAAGAATTTGTTAACAACAAAAAAATAGGAGGAAAATTTATTATGAGTAAAGTTCTTTATATCAAAGCGAATGCTAAACCTGAGGGCGAATCCAGAACATTCATGATTGCCGATAAATTTGTGGAAGCATACAAAAAACACCATCCTCAGGACGAAATTATTACGCTGGATTTGTACAAGGAAGACATTCATTTTTTAACGGTTGAGGATGTCATGATTCACATGAGCAATGAAGTGGAAGAAACAGAAAATGCAATGAAAAAATACGCTCTGCAATTTAAAAGTGCCGACAAGTACATTTTTGCTGAACCTATGTGGAATTTGGGGGTCCCGGCTATATTAAAAGCTTATATTGATTATGTAAGTATTCCGAATATCACTTTTAAATATGGCGAGAATGGCCCAATTGGTTTGTGTCAAGGCAAGAAAGCACTTAATGTTATTACCAGCGGCGGCGATTATTCCGAAGGAATGGCTGCAGAATGGGATTTGTGCGATAAATATCTTAAAACCATTATGGGACTTTTTGGTGTATTGGATTATACAACCATCAGAGCTTCTAACCTTGATGTGATCGGGATGGATGTTGATGCAATAGTCAATAAGGCCATAAAAGAGGCCGAGGAGTTGGCAAAAACTTTTTAAAAATCAAATTTTTTAATCGAAGGGGAAAAAGAAAAAAAAAACTCTTTGTTGATTCAGAAAAAAAATCGTATCTTTGCAAACTCAAAAGAAAATACAAACATTTAAGACAGATATGAAAAGCGGAATTCATCCTACCAATTATCGTCCGGTAGTATTTAAAGACTTATCGAATGGCGACACATTTATCACTCGGTCGACCATTAATACTAAGGAAACCATAGAAATTGATGGCGTTACTTATCCATTGGTTAAATTGGAAATTTCCAGTTCTTCGCACCCTTATTTTACGGGTAAAGCCAAATTAGTTGACAGTGCCGGTCGTGTTGATAAATTCATGAATCGCTACGCTAAAAGTTTGGAGAAGAAAAAAACTCAAAAGTAATTTTTTTCATAATAATGTTGTGTAAAAAGGCTTCAGAAAAATTTTTTGAGGCCTTTTTTATTTTTCCCTTATCCATTTTAAATCGCTCCATTGAAACAGCAAAGGTGCCGTATTCATGCAGGGAAAAACGAGTTTTTTATCTTCGTCGCTTAAAAAATCGATGCTGTTGTTGAAAGCCATTACAATTTGTCCTTCCTCCTGAAAACTGAGCGAAACAAAAGTATATTTCAAGATTTTTTGAAACGTTTCAACCCCTTCTTCAGTTTTTTGGGCTTTTTCCAAATCGAGCCAATCTGTGGCCTGGGGATAATGGAAAGTTACAGGAAGGCGATTCCATTTAAAATCATAGAATTCAATCAAAGAATGACATATTGGTGCACAAACTGTGCGGATAATGGCAATCATCGGTTCGTTTGAGTTGGCATCCAAAACCTTCATTTCAAAAGATGTTGAACCCGAATTTTTCATCATTAAGTGTTGATGAAGCGTATCGAGTTTTAACAGAAAAACCGGTTTTTTATAGCGATTGAGGGTGGTATCGTTTTGTCCGGCTTTGGCGTATTCGATAAGTTCGAGCCGTTGTTGCGACGTCAAAGTCGGATGAAGAGCATCCGGCATGCCGACATACAACTTATCGATGCCTTGTGCCGAAATTTTTGCACACAAAAAGAAAAAAATCACCGTAAAAAAATTATTGATCAGCTTCATTGTTTTTCTTTTTAAAAGTGAGAATGTTCCAATAATAACGGAACAATTCGTCAAAATTTGAAAAATTTTCTTTATATATCAATCCTATTCCTTGCGTATTCTTTGCCGACCGAAGTTGATAGCGGTCAATGGTGTGGTTGTAGGCTTTTAATCTGAATTTACCACCTTCCGTGAGTAACCATTCAACGTCAATGTCGCCAATAAATTTATTGGTATTGTTGCTCAAATTTACATTATCATTTCGATAACCCAAATTTCCGTTGATAATTAGCCGGTTATTTGGCTGAATAAGAAATTGAGCCTGAACATCACTGCTCAACTGATCTGTTTGACGGTAATCGAATCCAATGGAAATAATGTTGCTGTTGATCATTTGAGCCAGCCAATTATTCATTTGTGCACTTAAAGTACTGACAACCAATGATACGGCTTCGCTGGAACCAATTCCAACGGGAGCGTTAGCAGCCGACTGCAGATAAGGGTTGTAAAATTTGTTGAAAATGAGCAAATAAATAATTTGTCGCGCCATCATTTCGTTGGTGCTGATGATGCTTTTTACCATCTGTTTTACACTTTCATCGCTCGAGGGCAAATCAATATCAAATTCTACATTGGGTTTCATCAAATTACCACTCAACAACAATATACAATTTACCGGCACAGTGGTTCGAGGCAACGAACTCAATTGAGATTCATCCATTAAATCCCGCAGAGAAGCCATCAAAGAATAAATTCCCTTTATTTTTACCTGCGCATTATAAAGATCGCCGGTCCAAGTCAGCGTACTTCCTTCATCAATTTTAAATTCTTTTCGAATCACATTTTGGAGGGTAAAAAGATAGTTTCCTTTTTCGATGGTGTAAGTGCCAAAGAGTTTTATGTCGGAATAGGTATCAAATTCAAAGCGCAGATTTCCTGTTCCTTTTCCAACAAGCATATCGCCGGCTTTCGGATCGATAATAAATTGAATTTCAGCATCGGGCGTAATGCCTATCTGAAGATTTACCTTTGTATTGTATGTATTTTCTGGCAGTTTTTTCCCTTTTTGCTCGTCCGGCTGGGTCTTTATTGTGTCATTTTTGTTGACAAAGAGAACAAAACTGTTGTCGGCAGCAGTTGAAGAGCCGGGCATAGTTACATAGCATTTGGAACCTGGCCGTGAAACCATGTCCACCCAAACATTGGTAACATTCACATCACCAAAAACATGAACCGTACCTCCTGCATAAGCTTTTCCGTAGAATATTTCATTGGCGTTCGCATGGGTATTCAATGCCAAAATGTTATTGGAGCGAATCATTACGTCATACTTCAGGTCGCCAAACATTCCTGTATGTTTCATTATTCCATCAAGTAAGCCTTCATTTCCTTCTTCATCATACATCTTTATATTATTGAACTCGACAGAAGTAGGCCTCATACGAATGGTATCGTTAAAAAAATAGGTTGTTTGCGTTAGTGCCATTTTTAATTGTCCTTCGGCCACATACAAATCTCCATCAAAGCGCATTTTTTTTGTCGGTCCAAACATCCGAAGTTTGCCCGTTGCAAATCCTCTAACATTTTGAACCACATCACCAAAATATCGTTTCAACATTCCCATATTGAGGTGATGCATGTCATACACGAAATCAATGGAATCTTTTCCCGGCACATAAACGCCGTCAATGTAGGCTACCGTATCCTTGTTGTTTAAGACATGAGCATTTGAAACCACTTCTTTTTTTTCTTTGTCCCAATAGGAATACAAATTCACATCTCCCAAAACCGATTGGTTCATGGAAAAATCCTTTACCAATAATTTAGCTTCGAAAAAAGGTTGCTGAAATGCGCTGTACATGGTTGCATTGCCCGTAAAATATCCTCCCAGCGACGGATCCTTGAGTTTTACCAAATCGTTCATGATAAAATACAAATCCAAATTGTTCATGGTAAACTGCAAACTGTCTTTTTCACTTTTTGAAGCAATGCCGTTAACATGAAGGAATTGACTGCTGCCCTCCATTTTGAAATTATTTACTTGAAGCGAACCATCAGAATTGTATTTTACAACAGATGGGAAAATATTTAAAACGGAATCCATAAGAATAATCTGACTTGGAAGAACAGAGATTTGTGCATTGATTTTTCCATCGGTTGCTGCAAATTTTGTCAGTGTTTTAAATTCTCCTGCATTGGTAATTGAATCGGAATTTTGCCAGCCCAACAAAGTATTGACAGAATTGTCCGATGCTGTTGCATTGATATAAAAGTGCATGGGCTTGTTTTTTCCATCCATTTGTGCGCGGGTAATAAATGATAATTTATCTTCCTCATTCTGAAGTGATAAAAATA
Source organism: Paludibacteraceae bacterium (assembly GCA_018433525.1). Classification (GTDB taxonomy): domain Bacteria; phylum Bacteroidota; class Bacteroidia; order Bacteroidales; family Paludibacteraceae; genus MVYY01. The sequence continues at coordinate 2,144 of JAHDRA010000079.1, read as the reverse complement.
TGTTTTCAAATTCCCTTTTTCCAAATTTGAAATAAGGAAAATTTGAAGTGAAGTCAATTTTATAATTTTTTTCGTCATAATATCCTTTAATATATGAATTGCCTTTCAATTGCCATGGAAGTTCCAAAATATCGGTCAGTTCACCTGTATCAGAAATTTTCAAATCAACATTGATAAAATTTGGATGTGAATTTTCGTGTGGAATTTTGTTCGACAAGGCAGGTAAATAATGATATGCCAATCTTTTAAAAGTTTGATCTAATGAGCTGTAAATAAAATTTCCCGAAATACTTCCATTCACGTAGTCGGAAGAAATTAAAAAATAGGTTTCATCGTTCTTCGTGCGCGAAACGAATTGAATTTTGCCGGCATTGAGTGTTCGATTTCGGTTGGTGAAAGCTATCTTGTCGAATAAAACGAATCCGTTGAGATTGTCCGGTGAATTTCCTATCATATTGGTTCTTGCATTGAAGGACAAATTGGCATTGGAATACTTAGTTGTCAGTTTCAACGCATTCAAATTGGCTTTGGCCAAATTCAGGCTGAAATCGAATACCGGTAAACGTTTTGTCATATCGACAATTCCAGTAAAATGAGCATCGATGTTTTCGTCGGCAACATCAAAAGTCCCATCAAATCCACTTCCATCATAGTTTCCTTTTAATTGCATATCGCGATAGGAATAACCATTCCATTGAAATTCGGGAATATCAGCTTCAATAGTTCCCTGAAAATTTTTATTGGCCTGCTTTTCTCCTTTGGTGTTAAAATTAAATGAAAAAAGTCCAAACTGATTGTTGCTCAGAATTTTATTCAATTGAATGTTGTCCGACTTAATGGTGCCATTGTAAGCCAAATACTGAGACTTGGTATTGTATTGCAGCAGGATATCCGTAGCTATCGTACCCACATTCGATCTCAGTTTACCATAGGCTACCAGGTTGTTTAGAAATCCGGAAATATTGCCGTTGTATCTGACCATTCCCAGTTGATTCAACTCTTTTGGCAGCACAAATGGTTTTTTTGTTAGTCCGGCAACAAAATCCTGCAAATCGTTTTTTTCGAAATGCAAATCATTGATGTTGGCGTAAATAAAAGTTTCATCCATATTGGGTAAACCGGTAAAATCGGCTTTGGCATTCAGTAAAAAGGAATTCCCAAATTTTAATCGAATTTGGTTGAATTTCAGACTTGAAATTCTGCCATCGATTTCAATTTCTGCATCCATTTTGGTATTTAAGTTGGCAAAGGCAGGGACAAATGCAGCGAAATCAGAAAAGGTAAAGTAAGAAGATCGAAGTGGAATTTTCAATTTCACATTCTCATTCAGATTTTTCAAATCGGAAAATGTAGCATAATCGACGCGAATACTGTCAAAATGAATTTTAGACTTGGGCATCCATAAATCGAAATAGGGAATATCGATGTTTTTATTTGAAACTGAGAATTTTGTCCGTAAGTCCTTTAATGTCAAGCCTGAAGCTTCGTGTGCGCTCAAGTGGTTGATGCTTGCCTTAATGGTATCTTTGTGAAAAATATCCAAATGAATATCGGAATTAATATTGGTAAGATAAAGATGCTTGGGATTAAATGTCTGCGAGTTGCCCTGATTTTGGCGTGCATCGACGAAACGAAAGGAAGAATTTTTTAATTTGAATCGTTTGATCCGAAATTCTATATTTGTCGGTTTTGAACCTTGTGGTTTCTTGAAAGCCTGGACAATAAAGTCAAAATTTGTTTTGCCCGTTGTGTCAATGGCAATATTCCCATGAAGTTGGTTTAAATCAATGGAACGGAATTGATATTTTCCACGAAAAAATTTCCATAGATTAAAATGTGCATCAAGACTTTTTACATACAAAAGTGTATCCTGATGCTGATCCTCCAAGTAAACGTCATCAATGGCAATGGTATTGAAAAGTTTATAATGTATCTTACCGATTTCGACTTTTGTGTGCAGTTTTTCTGAAAGTTGTCGAACAAGGGTTTGTGCAATAGAATTCTGTATTCTGCTGTTTTGCAACAAAATAAGTAAAATTGCAAGGAATAAAATAATTCCTCCAATTGTATAACCTGCTATTTTAACTGATTTTTTTATACCTTTGAATTTTATTTTACAAAAATAAAAAAATTATTTATGATTT
>JAHDRA010000016.1 GCA_018433525.1 Paludibacteraceae bacterium | reverse complement strand
GGGGAAGAGACCAAAGTAAAGCATTTATTCCATCAGGGCAAAGGGGAAATGTTCTTTTTTCTCCTTTGTCTTGAAAAATAATTTTTCTTTACCTTTTATTTCCCCTGAAAAAGTTGCATTAATTACTTGAATTTACGAAGTCAATACTTTCAATTTCTTTTAATCGCACCAGTAGGAATTGAAATAACATAATCTTTATTTTTAAGTGGTTGCAGTTTGAACTTTTAATCGCACCAGTAGGAATTGAAATTTTCAGGTTATGATTGCTTTGAAACTGAAGAAACTTCTTTTAATCGCACCAGTAGGAATTGAAATGCAGTTTCAGCAGCCGAATCAGGGTAAGCAGGCTGGACTTTTAATCGCACCAGTAGGAATTGAAATATCAACAGAATAAGGCATTGTGGGCATCTAATACAGGCTTTTAAGCGAAAAAAGGAACGCTGTATCTTGACCTTAGAAACAGAGGACGTCGCTATAAAAAGCGAAGTGTGATATAAGACAAACGGGGAACAATCCCCAATCGTACAGATATCTCTCAAAGACCGCCTGAAGTTGAACAACGAGAACGTTTTGGTGATTTGGGAATTGATTTGATTATAGGCAAAAATCACAAAGGCGCTATCTTAACCATCAATGACAGAGCTACCAGATTAGGGAAACTTCGTAAGTTAGAAAGCAAAGATGCCGAACAACTTGCAATGGCTACCATTGATTGTTTAATGGAATGGAAACCACTCCTTAAAACAATCACATCAGACAACGGAAAAGAGTTTGCCGCTCATCAAATGATGGCACAACAGTTAAATATCGATTTCTTCTTTGCTAAACCATATGCAAGCTGGCAAAGAGGCTCGAATGAAAATTATAATCGCCTCGTTAGGCAATATATACCGAAAAAAACCGATTTTGACTGTATCTCTCAGGATTATATTAATTTTGTCGAAACACAAATCAATAATCGACCAAGAAAAAGATTTAATTACGAATCGCCAATTTTTAAGTTTAATCAAAAAGTTGCATTTTCAACTTGAATATTGCTTTGTGGCTTTTACACTCTTTATGAAATAGTATTTTTTAACATTATTTATATTTCTAGCGGTATCAAAAAAGAGATTTTATTGTATATTTGTCAATACAATTATGTGTACGTACACATTTTTTTAGTTATTTAATTAATATGCTTATTATCAATATTATATGTATCTTTTACAACTTAAAAAATACAATTATTTAACAGTATTTCATAATAAAAAAATTTTTTAAAATAAATATATGTGTGCGCACACATATATCTATTTTGATAATAAATTATTCATTATTATATTTTATAAAGGTTGAATAAATATACATTTAATAAGGAATTTTTAAAAAAGAGTTTCAAAAATAAATAATCAATTTTTCTAATCAATCAATAGTAGTTCGTTAATTTTTTAAGCACGCAAGGTGCTATATAATAAAAGTTCTTTGACATGTTGGCTATTTTTAATCAAGTTTGGATTTACGGCAAACATAGGAAAAAATCTTTCAAGCGATATTGTGATGGTTGATTTTAATGTTTTTCATGGAAAAAGTATTTCTTTGATCTTTTGGTAGATTATACCAATTTGCTACTTTAGCAATATTGATGGACGAAGGAGCAATATTAAATTGGAAATCAAGTTTTTACATCTCTTTTCTTTCCCTGACAAGAAGTCAAGCCGGTATATTCTTTTGCATCCAGAAAGAGAAATTCAATTTTAAATCTGCGATTGTAAATTTCCAGTATTTCTAAAGCTTCCATTTCCAAATCATTAGAGAAATAGATTATGGTATTTTTTCTTTATTCCTGTTATGAACAATAACAACCTTGACTACCTGCTTTAAAGCCACAGCCTTTACTTGAGCGGTATAAATCAGAAACTAGTTGTTATCCTGTTCAACCGCAGAGAAAAAGTCCATGTTCAAATGCTCTTTATCTACTTTTCCCCCATTTGTTTTAGAACGTCCCTTTTTGCTTGTCTTCACTGGAGGAAGTATATATTACAAACAAACATCGTCCCCGAATCGTAAAACCATTTTAAATTTTGCTTCTTTCATTATTTTGACAAAGGGTACTTCTTTAAATTGACAACGATAATGCTGTTCTCCAAATTTGCCATAACGGGATAATTGTAAAAGTTTATTTTCCCGTGAATATATAAGATAAGCCAAAGAAAGTCTTTTATAAAATCTTTACGCTATTTTGAATGGCTTTAACGAAACAAAACAATGTTAGCAAATCGAACTCTACACTATTTTAGTTAATTATCCCATAATTTTTTATTTCTTAACTACATTAGAAACGAGAAATTTATTTTTAACTTTTAATAATTTATAAAACCATGAAAAAAATTTTAATGACCGCTATTTTATTAACTACTATTATGTTAGTAAGTTATTCTCGCACAATTTATGTTGCGACTACTGGAAATGATTCCAATCCTGGAACCCAAACATCTCCCTATTTGAATATCCAAAAAGCTATAGATGCTGCGGCACCTGGTGACACTATTTATATACGTGGAGGGACTTATATGTTAACTAAACGAATTAAAATAGAAAAAGCAGGAACAGCCGATGCAAGAATTTGTTTATGGGGATATCCTGGAGAACGTGTAATTATAGATGGTAGCCAGATTGTTGCCAATAGTACAAATGAATTTAAACAAGCCCGATGTATTTACGTAAATCATTTTGGTGATTACTGGCATTTTAAAAACTTAGAATTGTGCAATGCTAAAGACAATGGAATGAAGTTGGAAGGAAGTTATAATATTGTGGAGAACTGTAAATTCTATGGAAATAACGATACAGGGCTTCAAATAGGAATGTATAAAGATTTTTCTATCGAAGAAACGCAGTCTTTTCCAATTTCTGGAGAGCCCCAATTTAATCCGGGCTATACTTATTGTAAGTATAATATTGTCATTAATTGTGATTCTTGGTATAATTGTGATACTAAGTCATATAGTGGATCAGATGATGGAAAAGACGCTGATGGCTTTGCGTGTAAACTTTTTCCAGGACCTGGCACAGAGTTTCATAATTGCCGAGCATGGCAAAATTCTGATGATAATTGGGATCTGTACATGGTGTATCATCCGATACTAATTGATAATTGTTGGAGTTGGAAAGCTGGGTATGATAAAAATGGTACAGCATTTGGGAATGGTAATGGTTTTAAACTTGGAGGTGGTGGAACTTCTGGAGGAGCTGCTTTTCCACAATCGGTAGGAGCCCATGTGGTAAAAAACTGTATTGCTTTTGATTGTTTACACAAAGGATTTGATCAAAACAATGCGTATGAAGCTATGTACTTATTCAATAACGTATCATGGAATAATGAGTACAATTACCGTTTTCCTACAATTTTTATGTATGGAACCATGTATATGAGAAATAATATTGGTTTTAAACCTGTAACACTTAATCATGAATTTTTATCGGCAGACAAAACGGGTTCTCAAGTACCCAATACTGCGTATAATAGTTGGACAACTATTGATGGCTGCGATCCATATAAAGATGGGAATAAAGTAAATGGTGTAAAAGTTTACGCAAAAGACCATTCTGCACAATTTAAAAGTTTATCATCTACGCTTTTTTTGGCTGATAGACAGGCAGATGGTAGTCTTCCTGAAAATGATTTTTGTAAATTAGTAGAAGGAAGTATATTTATTAATGCAGGTGAAAATATTGAAAACTTTGTTCCACAAGCACATAGTCCGGGTGGATTAACATTACCTCCTGTTACAATATTGTATAATGACGGAAGAGCAGATATGGGAGCGTTTGAAACAGGAGAGCCTACCATTGCAACTTTATCGCTTATTTCAGGGAAAGCAGATCAATTTGTATATGTTGGAACTGCTATTATAAATACAGTTTATAAATGGGGTGGCGCTGCTACCGATGTAGTTGTTAGGGACTTACCTGATGGTTTAAATGCCATAAAAGATATGACTGCAAAAACAGTAACCATTTCTGGTATTCCTACTGTTGAAGGAACTTATTCTATTGAAAATATAGGTGGTACTAACACTATTGTTTTAACAGGCAATATCCGCATATCTAATATTGCACCTGCTACATTAACTATTACACAAGGTCATGCTATACAAGAAGTATTTTTCGGTGAGCCAATTGAAACCATAGTATTTACTTGGGGTCGTGGTGCTACAGATATTACTTATACCGCTCTTCCTGCAGGTCTTACTGCAATAAAAGACATAGAAAACAAAACTTTAACTATTTCAGGTGTTCCTACTGCCGATGGTTCATTCACAGTAACTACTGTAGGCGGAATGGAGGGATCAGAAGTAACAATTAATTGTAACGTTACTCGTGTATTGCGAACAAAAGTTCTTACTGGCGACTGGTATCACATCCAAGATCCTTATGAAAATAGACCTGCTGATTTACAGGGCAATGTTGTAACATTTGCAACAGGATCTGATTCCTCATATCCAACTGTTTGGGATCCAACCTATGTTGAAAGTACAGGTTCGGCCCCTTCAGGTTGTACACCAGGAGCTATAAATGTAGAAAGGGGAGGAAGTGTTACATGGAATCTGCCAAGCTTGGTAGAAATGAAATCTAATATTCACTTTACAGGAACAAGAACTTTGAAAATAGAATGGACAATAGATGGTGTTACAAAAACATGGACTTCTGCATCGTTGAGCAAACAAACAATGTTGAATTGGGATATGATGGCAGATATTGGTTTGGAACCAACAACAAAACCTGTAACAATTAAATTTATCAATACTTCAACAAGTGGAGGTATTCGCATATATGATTTTTATATAAAAGTTTATGAAAATCAAGTTTCAGGAATTGAAGATGTTAAAGTTCAAATTAATAAATTTCCAATGTATCAAACAGAAACAGCGTTAATTGTATCAGGTGATATTGCTAAATTAACAGTTTATTCCTTGTCAGGAAGTGTAGTAGCACAATCTGAAATGTCGCAAGTTGTTAAGATAAATCATTTGAATCAAGGCGTTTATGTAGTTCACATAACTGACAAAGAAGGTCGTCAAGTTACTCAAAAATTTATAAAAAAATAATATAATAATCAGGGAATAAAGTGTTTTGAAAAACGCTTTATTCCCATTTACATTTTACAATTAATTTAAAAAATACTTAAATGAAAAACAAATTATTCTTTGTAACTCTTATCTTTTTTTTCTTCAGTTTTTTACTGAGTGCTCAAAATACTATTGTAGAAAATTTTGAAACGGGTTTACCTACAAGTGCACCTTCAAGTGAAACATCAGTATCACTTTCAACCGGAATGTGGAAAATTAAAGGTGTTTATGCAAAATCTGATAATGGAAGCATAAGATTGGCTATGAATGCGGATGGTTACGCTATTACGCCACCAATTGATAAGCCAGTATCTGTTTCTTTTAAACATCGAGGAAGTGGTAGTGGTAAGGTGCTCACTGTACAAAAATCTATTGATAATGGAAGTTCCTGGACAACTATTGGAACTGCTACGGTAAGCTCTTCATCTACTTATAATACTGCTAATATCTCTATTAACGAACAAGGGACAAAGGGAGTTTTACTTAAATTTATTTGTGGTTCAAGTACAATTTATATCGATGATGTAACTATTGTTTGTTCAAGTATAGTAGATGAACCAACAATTCAAGCATCTATTTCAGCTTCAGAAATAACTGCTACATCAATGAAGATTAACTTCAATAAAGGGAATGGCGGAGGCCGCTTATTGGTGTATTCTAAAGGAGAAGAAGTAAACTGGTTACCAGAAGATGGAACCGCTTATACTAATTTACCTAAAGTTTTAACTGATAATGTGATAGGTGTATATTCTGGTAATGCTGATTTTGTTACCGTAACGGGACTTGAAGCAGGTGAAACTTATTATTTTTATGTATTTGAATATAACGGAGCTAATGATGCTATTAATTATCTTACTCAGCCAGTAGGAAAATTAACTCAAAGAACTGTAGAAGCACCAAGTATTACAACAAGTGTTAATGCTATTAATTTTGGAAGTGTAAAAATAGGTATTTCATCAAAACGCAGTTTTACTCTTTTAGCTAAATATTTAACTCCAGAAAATGGAACAATCACATTGACTTCTTCAAATGATTTTCTGATATCAATAAATTCTTCAAGTGGATTCGGTACTTCTCTTACTTTAAATTATTCTTCAGCTACTTTATTATCCACTACTATTTACGTTCAGTTTTTACCTTCTGAATTAAAGTCTTATTCACAAATTCTTTCTATCTCAGGAGGTAATGCTGAAGTGCAGGTACAACTTATCGGTATTGGTTCAAATACGGATGCAAAAGTTTATTTTATTTCACCATCAGGAAATGATAATGCTGAAGGAACATTTGATGCTCCGTGGTATAATTTGCAAAAAGCTATCGACGCAGCTTTACCGGGAGATACAATATTAGTTCGCGGCGGTACTTATTACCCAACAATGATGAAAGATGGTACGAAAACTACTATACGTATAAATTCATCAGGTACAGCTGACAAAAGAATTACTATAAAAAATTATCCAAGCGAATTTCCTATACTTAATTTTAAAGATCAACCTAAAAAACAAGGTATTCGTGGAGTTCAACTAAATGGAGATTATTGGCATATTATAGGATTGCATATTACGCAAGCAGGAGATAATGCCATAAAATTAGAAGGGAATCATAATATTATCGAAAAATGTACTTTCAGTTATAATGATGATACAGGTATTCAGTTAGGATTTGGTCATAATTTTTCTGATACACATCCTGGTATTTCTTCAAATGATGGAAGCTATTGTGCTTATAATGATATTATTGATTGTGACTCATACTTAAATTGTGATGCAGATAATTTTGGCAGTGATGCCGATGGATTTGCTTGTAAAATGCATAATGGCAAAGGGAATCGTTTTATTCGTTGTCGTTCATGGGATAATGCAGATGATGGATGGGATTTATATGAAACAGATTATCCAGTCATATTAATTGAATGTTGGGCTTGGGGTTCTGGAAGAGCTGAAAATTTTGATTGGGTTCAAGCCTCAGGATCTTTCCAGGGAAACGGCAACGGAATAAAAATGGGAGGAAATGGTACAGGTGGTTCATCGAAAGGAAAACATGAAGCATGGAACTGCATTGCTTTCAATTGCAATAAAACAGGTTCAGTTAAAGGTTTCGACCAGAACAGTCATGGAGATGGAGAAAAATTGGTAAACTGTCTTGCATTTGGTTGTGGATATGATTTTATGTTTGAAAAATCAGGAACCAACTGTGAATATTATAATAATGTTTGTTTTGGGAATATTGAAATTGCCTCTGGTGGGACGGATAGTAACAACGCCATGTTGTCAACCTCTACCAAAGCATGGAAAAATAATGTTATTCGTGGCTTTTCTAGTTCTGATTATGTTAGTTTAAGTGAAGATGATGCCAAAGCTCCGAGAGGGGCAGATGGTAGTATGCCTAAAAGATTTGCACGTTTAAAAAGTGGTAGTGTATTAGTAGATAAAGGATTATCTTATAATGTTCCCTATACAGACGAATTTGCATTTTTGTTTCAACCAATTTATGGTTTAGCACGTGATTTAGGTCCTTATGAACTTCAAGAAGGTGAAATTTCTGGAATGCAAATCATTATAAATCCAAAAGCAGAATTTAATTTGTCGATTTTATCGAATCCATGTAAATCGGAAGCAATGATTAAATTTAGCTCTGATTTTTCAGGAATAGCTTCCTTAAAAATTGTCGCTTTAGATGGTCACGTGATAGAAGAATGTTATAATAAAAATGTTGAAACTGGAGTAGAATATTTCGTTTCTATTTCTGTAAATAATTTACAGAAAGGAATGTATTTATGTGTTTTAAGTATAGGAGATCAAACTAAAACAGCAAAACTTATTGTTGCAAAATAAGTTTATTAACAGTTAACCTTTTACTAGATAATTCTTTTAAATAAATCTAACAAATTTTCTTAAAAAGATATCTAATAAAATCAAATAAGTATTCAACCATGAAAAAGAGTTTTTTGTTATATTATGTATTGATCCTGATTTCTGTATTTTCTACAAATGCTTTTGGACGAAAATATTATATATCACCAACCGGTAGCGATAGCAATGATGGACTCACACTACAAACAGCATGGGGAACTCCGAACTTTGCTTTTCAAACAATCCAAAGCGGTGACACCTTGTGGGTAAAAGGAGGAACTTACATAGTAAATTCTACAGTAAAAGCCAAAAATGGTGGAACAAAAACTGCTCCGGTCTGTGTATTTGCTATACGAGGTGAAAAACCTGTTTTTGATTGTTCTTCTATGCGTCATTATGGAAGTGAAAGTTCCACTTATCGAGGTATGGATTTACGTCAGCCGTGGTGGCATGTTCGAGGTATAAAGATTTATAAAGCTGGATATAATGGGATTATTATTGCTGGTGAAAATATTACAGTCGAAGGAATGACCATTGAAGAATGTGGAATGGATGGAATTTCGTTAGGTGCCGGAGCTGTCAACACCTTGATTTTAAATTGTGATTCTTACAGAAATTGTGATGTTTCTTCAAGAGGAGAAAATGGAGATGGATTTGCTGCAAAAGATGGAACGGGAACGGTATTCAGAGGTTGTCGTGCATGGGAAAATGCCGATGATGGCTGGGATGTTTATGGAGGTAATCAGCCAATTTTGGTAGATAGTTGTTGGTCGTATGGAAATGGAGTAAATTATTGGCCTGATTTAATATCAAGCTCTTCTTATCAAGGTGATGGAAATGGATTCAAACTTGGTGGAGGAGGAGGGGTAGATGGAAATGCTCCAAACGTAGTAGTAAATAGTTTTGCTTTCGGAAATGTTGGAAAAGGTTTTGATCAAAATCACAATGCTTGGGGAGTTACCTGTATTAATTGCACGGGATATAATAACAATGGAATGGGAAATTTTGCATTCCAGGAAGTTCCAAGTATGGGTAAACATGTAATGATCAACAATCTTTCATATGCGGGTACAGGACAAAATATTGCTACGGGTAGTACTGAGACCACCAATAGCTGGAATTTAGGACTTATTTTTACCGATAATATGTTTGAAAGTCTGAATATGGAAGATATAAAAGTGGAACGCGATGATGATTATCGTTTAACAGATGCTCGCATTGTGTCGCTTTTTAAACTTAAAAGCAATAATCCTGCGATTGATAAAGGAACAGTACAGACTTATATTCCATTGAAACCATATTATGCTATTCCTTTTTCGGGTGAAAAACCAGATTTAGGTGCAAAAGAATTTGATCAAGGTAATTGGACTTTTCCTGAACCTTCAGAAACAGAACCAGCAGAACCCGAAACTCCAGAAAATAATGATAGACCTGTTGGCGAAAAAACCGTTATTGTTGATTATCCAAATCAGTTTACTGTTGAAGCAAATGGAGGAACTTCAGTGGTTTGGGGTCCATTTTCTCTGGCCTCAGCAGAATGTGCTGTTTTTGATATGCAAGCAGTAGGTTCTTCTAATGGCACTGTAATAATACAATTTTCGACAGACAATCAGAATTGGGTTCAGGTAGGAGAACAGGCTAAAAATGGTTCTACAAGCTGGGTTACAGGGAAATTAATTGATCTAAGCGATCCTGATGCTCCATGGGGACCAACCATTTATATTCGTTTTTATAATAATTCAACACGCGACGTCAATATTAAAAATTTAAAAATAACAGGTACATTGTACATTTTGAATAACATTAATGGAATTGATTCTGATTATAATAGAATTATCTCTGTCCGATATTTTGATTTCACTGGAAAAGAAATAAAGACGATAGATAAAGAAGGATTATATATTAAACAAACCTTTTTTGAAAATGGAAAAATAAAATCCGAAAAAATCTTCAAAAAAAATTATTTTAGAGGTAATTAATTATTTTTTAAAATATTATAAATTCTTGTAATCATATTTATATAATAACTTATAAAAACTAATACTGAAATGAAAAACTTAAAAAAAATATTTACAATTTTATTTTTATTTTATTGTAATTCAATATTTTACGCACAACAGTTAACTCACGTTATTGGATATCCTGAAGGATTTGCTTCACTTAATGGGGGTGTAACAGGTGGTGAAGGTGGTCCAATTGTTACAGTAACTAATGCTGATGAATTAAAAGCAGCAGTAGATGGTGCTAACACAGCAACAATTATTCTGGTAGAAGGAACAATTACTGTTTCAGGTGAATTATCCGCTCGTGGAAATAAGACTATAGTTGGTTTAGGAACCGATGCACGAATTACAGGTGGAGGATTTGGATGGAATACGAAATCGAACGTTATTGTTCAAAACATTACTTTTGAAGATGCTCCTGACGATTTACTCAAAATAAACAATAAATGTCAGAATTTCTGGATCGACCATTGTACATTTAGCGATGGAGCTAATACCAATGCGGGTTCACATGATGGAATGTTGGATATTACGCGAGGCAGTCAATACGTTACTCTTTCATACAATAAATTTTTTAATCACGATAAAAATATCCTTATTGGGCACAGCGATAGTGAAAGAGGTGATACTGCAATAAAAGTAACTCTTCATCATAATTGGTTTGATGGTACTATTCAACGTAATCCGCGAGTAAGATATGCCACTGTTCATTGCTACAACAATTATCATGTTAATAATCAAACATATGGAATAGCTTCAGCATGTGATGCCAATGTACTAGTAGAAAATTGCTATTTCAAAGATACACAAATTCCTTTGCAAGTTGGTGTCCCGGGATTTTCACCTGCTGGTTATTTGGTAGCAAGGGGCTGCTATTTTGAAAATTGTGGAACTCCCCAAACGAATGAAAAAGACATGACAGGTTTGTTCCCGTATAATTATACACTGGATGATGTAATGTATGTTCCCTGTATTGCTGAAACCTATTCAGGTGCTGATAAACCTTATCGCACAGCAGAAAATTTTGAATGCGAAGCTACTTCTCCTAATACTCCTGGAGAAGATAATCCAAACGAAGACGGTTGCACATGGATTAAGAATGATTTGTTTGCTCCTGATTCTGATGTAAATGGTTGGTTTTGGTTTAATGATGAAACCACATGCGGGAAATATATTCCTTCCATGATCACTCTTTTACCGTCATCATCGGGCACAAGTTCTACTTTACAAACTGACAAAGTTGGTGCAGGAACCGATGGAACATCAGGAGGTTCAGGTGCAATTACAGGTTGCATTGATTTGTCAAAATCAGCAACAAAAGGTGAATATACGGGTGGCTCTACAATCTTTCAACTTCCAAGTTGCGGTGAATTTAAGTTAAAAACTTCCCGTACAGGGGATAATTTATTTAGCGTGTCTGTTGCTACTTCAGCCGATGGAGAATTTACACAAAAATATACCTACTCGGGTAGTAAAGGTATTGCAGAAATTGATATTACTCAATATGTCCTTTCTGAAACACCTATTTGGGTAAAAATAACCAATGGAGCCACAGGAAGTTTGAATATTCATGGAGTTTCTGTTAAGTCTTACGAAAAAGAGTGTCCAAATCAGACAAAAAAAATAGAAAAAAATGATATTTCAAAAATGTGGTATTCTGGAAACATTTTGACATTTAAGTCTGAAAAAACTTGTCCAGCAGAAATTGTTATTTTTTCTATCGATGGAAAAAAATTAGATATTCCTTTTCGAGGTTGGATAGAAGCCGGTATCGAAAACAAGGTAAAGTTAAATCTAAATTATCCTGATAATAGTGTTTATATCATTGTAATGACAACCAATGAGGGTAAAAACATACTGAAAATTAAGAAATAAAGCTTATGAAAAAGTTTATTATTATTATAGCAGAATTGATTTTTGTTTTGAATCTATGGGGGACAAATTATTATGTTTCGCCCAACGGAAACGATGCGAATGCTGGAACATTAAGTTCTCCCAAATTTAATATTTCGGCATTAGTAAATACAGTAAATCCTGGAGATACAATTTTTATATTACCTGGTACTTATAATTATTCCAATATTATTACTCTCACTAAATCTGGAACAGCCAGTAAAAGAATCTGTATTTTTGGTATTGGATATAGTACAGCCGAAGAACGTCCACTGCTTAATTTCAGTTCACAAGGACCTGGAGATTCCAATCGTGCCTTTTTCTTAAAAGCGGGAGCAAATTATTGGCATCTTAAAGGGTTTATTATTAAGGAAGCCGGAGATAATGGAATTAAAATCGAAAGCAATTGGAACATTATTGAATTTATAGATTTTGATGGTTGTTATGACAGCGGAATTCAAATCGGACTTGCTAAAGATTCAGGATCAAATGATGGTTCATGTGCCTACAATTATATATTGAATTGTGATTCATATAATAATTGTGATTCACATAAGAGTGGAGGCAATGCAGATGGTTTTGCCTGTAAATTGTTTTGCGGACCAGGAAATATTTTTGAAAATTGTCGCGCATGGAATAATTCAGATGATGGCTGGGATTTTTATTCCAATACTTTTGGGGTATTATTGTTGAACTGTCGTACATGGCATAATGGTGATGCGACTACTCTTCGTGGTAACAAATCGGGTAACGGAAATGGTTTCAAAATGGGTGGTAACAGTACTTATTCACGTGGAACCAATATAGCTGTTGGTTGTATAGCTTTTGATATGCACTATGTTGGTGGAGGTGGAAAATGTTTTGACCAAAATGACAATCAGGATCCTCAAGTAATGCTGAATTGTACAACTTTCGATAATGTAAAAGGTTTCTCAATGGCGAGTGGAAGTAGCGGGCATACTATTAAAAATTGCATAGGATTTAAATCTACCGACAAAATTATCAGTGATCAAGCTCAAAATATTACCCAAAATAATAGTTGGCAGTTCGGCCCTAATCAGAATGATAAACAAAATGGAGGTATTGCCAATTATGATGATTTTATAATTGATTTAAGTAATAATAATATAGCCAATCAACTTGCGGCTAATCCAAGAAATGTTGATGGAAGTATTCCTGATAATGGTTTTTGCAGGTTAAGCCCTTCTTCTGATTGTATTGATAAAGGTCAGGTGGTAAGCTATACTTTTATGGATAAAACTTATCAAATTCCTTATACTGGTATAGCTCCCGATTTAGGTGCATATGAATATCAGCCTTCTACAGGAATTTTTCATACTATTCAGAATAATATCTCTACCAATTTAAGAATTACAAATACCCAGATTACTGATATAGCTACTGTTTTATTTTACTTAGAGAAAACTGAACCGATTTCTCTTTCTATTACAGATATGTCAGGTAAAAAAGTAATGAATTGTATTGACAATCAAATTTTTCCATCAGGGAATAATTATCACATTATTTATCTGGGAAATCTTTCAAAAGGAATGTATATCCTTCATCTTAATTCTAAAAACAACCGTCAATCTATTAAATTTATACGATAAATGAAAATACGTTTATTTATTTTATTCGGATTTACTTTTTTCTGTTTCAATGTAATTGCTGATGTAATTGTTCAGGCTGAAAGCGGAATATTTGATGGCAAAATAGACACCCAACATGCTGGCTACACAGGAACTGGGTTTGTCGATTTTACCAATGCAGTTGGAAGTAAACTGATTCTTGAATTTTCTATTGCAGAAGAAATGCCTTCTGCTAAAGTGCTGGTACGCTGGGCAAATGGGAAAAATGATGATAGAGCTATGAGCGTAATTGTAAATGATGAGCTACAAATTGCAAGTGTTCCTTTTGGTTATTCAGGTGGTTTTACAACATGGGTTGAAACTGAAATAACCTTGAACTTAAGAAAAGGAACCAACAGAATAATTTTTACCTCATTAACCTCTAATGGAGGTCCAAATTTTGACAGAATTACCATTGTTGGGGCGACTGAAGGAGTAAAGGAATATTCGTTAACTGTTAATATTGTTGGCAAAGGAAGCGTTGTTAAAACTCCTGATGAGCTTTTTTATCCAAATGGAACAACTGTCCAGTTGGAAGCAATTCCTGATGCTAGTAAACAAGCCACTTTTCTGGGCTGGTCAGGTGATATTACAGGTACAAACCCTAAAACTTCTATTCTAATTGATGGCAATAAGACAGTAACAGCCACTTTTAAATCATCTATGCATAGTGCTTATTATTGTGCTCCACAAGAAAAAGGTGGAAATGATAATAATCCAGGAACTATTAATGCTCCATTTTTTAACTTATCAAAAGCAATTAGTGTAATGGATGCAGGCGATACGGTTTATATGCGAGGCGGAACATACCGTTACACTGCAACTATTTTCCTGACTGCAAGTGGAAATGAAAATGAAAGATATTGTATTTTTAATTATCCAGGAGAAAAACCGGTTTTGAATTTTTACGATATTTTTAGTGATTATTCTAATCTAAATTCTACTGCCAGAGGTGAAGCTCGGGGTTTTAAAATTACAGGAAATTATTATTATTTAAAAGGTCTTGAAATTTGTCAGGCACCTGATAATGGAATAAAAATCGAAGGAAGTTATAATATTTGTGAACAGCTTGTTTTACACCATAATGGCGATAGCGGAATTCAAATCGGACTTGCAAAGGATAAACCAGATGCTGCTGATAAAGTATGTTGTAATTTGGTTAAAAATTGCGATTCATATCGTAATCTTGACTGGGGAACAAGTTATGAAAATGCCGATGGCTTTGCTTGTAAACTTTCTCCCGGTGCTCATAATCGTTTTGTTGGTTGCCGTGCATGGGAAAATGCTGACGATGGATGGGATTTTTACATGACTCATTATACTATTTATGTTGATTCTTGCTGGACAATGGGGAATGGCAACCCAGACTTAGTTGCAACTCCCGATCCCGATTGGGAATATGGACAGAAAAATACTCCTCCCACTTCATGGAGTGGTGACGGGAATGGTTTTAAACTTGGCGGAGATGATTGGGCAGCAAAGCATGTGGTTAGAAATTGTATTTCCTTTAATGGCTATGAAACAGGCGCTTGCTTCAGTGAAAACAATAATGCAGATAGCTTATTCATTTTCAATTGTGTAGCATGGCAAGGGATGAAAAACTTTAGAGTAAGAGCTTATCCAAGTGATCTAAGAAATAATATCAGTTTTGATCCAAAAGTAGGTGGTCAAGGTCAATTATATGATTTGGCAAGTGGGACAACCGAAAAAAATAATAGTTGGAACAGTATTAATGGTCAATATCCTTTAGTCCCGTATAAGACAGCCGATAATAAAACATTTGATCAAAAAAGTATTTATAATCAGTTTGTGAGTACCTCAAAAGAAGATTTTCTTGCTCCCCGTGAGCCAGATGGAAGTTTACCAAAAAATGGCTTTGGAA
The DNA here is from genome assembly GCA_018433525.1 of Paludibacteraceae bacterium. Taxonomy (GTDB): domain Bacteria; phylum Bacteroidota; class Bacteroidia; order Bacteroidales; family Paludibacteraceae; genus MVYY01. Next base: position 42,380 of record JAHDRA010000016.1, on the reverse strand, counting down.
AATTAGTGGATAATTCATTTTTTATTGATAAAGGGACGAGCATTGTTCGAGGAATTAATCCTGTCACATTGAAAAGTTATGATTTTTCAATTCCTTATTTTGGGGCAGCACCTGATTTGGGAGCTTTTGAACATCTAACCCCGACCGGTGTTCCACAGATTGTTTCTTCTGATCCTCATTTAAAAGCTTATCCAAATCCTTTTTATGAAGCAACTACTTTTGATATTATAGCTTTTGAAAGTGGAAATGCTCAATTAAATATTTCTGATTTGACAGGTAAAATTGTTTACGCTACCTCTATTTCAGGACTAATGCAAGGAGAAAAAAGGACAGTTAGATTTAATTCTCAACTAATTAGCGGGGTTTACCTGGTTAATTTTATTAATGGTAATCATTCTCAGATATTAAAACTTATTAAACTGGATAATAAATGAAAAAGTTATTTTTCTTTATATTAACCTGTACCTTTTTTTCCACAAGTTTTGGAAAACAGTATTTTATTGCTAACAATGGAAATGACACTAATTTAGGTACGATTGAGTCGCCTTTTCTTGGATTTGATGCTGCATATTCGGCTGCACAACCTGGTGACACTATTTGGGTTCGCGGGGGAGTGTATAATGTAAGTACTATTTGGAAAATAGAAAAGGCAGGGAATGTAAATGCTTATTATAACCTTTGGGGTTATACACCCGATATTCAGCAAGGAGATTCGGTAATACTAAATATAAGTGCTACCAATGGGATTCGTATTACTTTGGATGGCAAATATTGGCATATTAAAAATTTAGTTATTCAAAATGCTGATGATAATGGGATGCGGATTGAAGGAAGTTATAATATTATTGAAAATTGTGTTTTTCGTTATAATTCTGATAGTGGATTAACCATTCAACAATCCAATGGCACGATGCCAAATGATGGAACTATTGCAGCTTTTAATTTAATATTGAATTGTGATTCATATTATAACGACAAAAATGTGAGTAATGCAGATGGCTTTGCTTGTAAACTTTCGCCAGGTGCAGGAAATGTATTTCGTGGTTGTCGTTCGTGGGCAAATGGCGATGATGGCTTTGATTTTTATTATTCTCGTTTTCAAATTATTGTAGAAGATTGCTGGACATTTCGAAATGGCTTGAAAGGTGGAAATGGTAATGGCTTTAAGTCAAATGGAAGCGCAAGTAGCTCTTCTACTCCACGAACGCAGGCTCCTCATGTATATATTCGCTGCATAGCATTCGATCATAAATATACAGCTGGTTCAAATAATAAAGGTTTTGACCAGAACCATAATGAGGGGAATGTAACTATGATCAATTGCCTTTCTTTTGACAACGAAAAAAATTATGCTTATCAAGAAGATACCCAGAATGGGAAAAATCATGTTTTACGTAATTGTGTAGGTTTTGAACCTTATAGCGAAACACTTGGACGTACCCTTTTACCAGGCGAAATAATTAATCCAGGAACAAAAAATGAAATTAGTTATGAAAGCTCGAATACGTGGTTTGGTAATACAGTAGATGCAGCATACAATTCGTGGAATCTGGCTGAATCTTTAAATAATGGTTGGAATCCTTCGAGAGATGATTATGAAAGTCTCGAATTGGCTGATGCTATTGCAGAACGCCAAGCCGATGGTTCATTGCCGGATAATAGTTTTGGAAAATTAAAACCTGAAAGTCAGATGAAAGATGCTGGCATTTCCTATACATGGGAATTAAGTCTTCCTCTCAGCTCTTATCCCAATAATCCAACAAAACCTTATTACGTAAAAAGTACACTTGTAACAACTGATGATGGAATGCCGGATTTAGGTCCTTTTGAAATTCCTTCTGCAATAAATCCTTTCAATCAATCACCCATTGTAAATATCACCGCTCCACAGGCAGGAAACGAATTTAATCTTAACGAGGTAATTCTTTTACAAGCTAATGCAACGGATATTGATGGAAATATAGCAAGAGTAGAGTTTTATGTAAATAATAATTTAATTGGAATTTCCTATGCTTCTCCTTATACATATGACTGGACATGCTCTATTGCAGGCGAATATACTTTCATGGCAAAAGCTTATGATAATGAAGGTGCATTCAGCAATTCTGAAGTTATAAATATTACTGTGAAAAATGCGAATGCAGAAGGACAACTTGGAGAAAAAAAATTATTATTGAAATTAAGTGGCACAAGTTTAACTGATGAAATCCAAAATAAGCCGTGGTCCACAGTAAATTCTGTATCCATTTCAAATAATCACATAAAACTGACTTATAGTAGTAGTAAGGGAGGAACTATTATTTCTCCATTTATTGACATGTCCAAGTATCTCCCTGATTCACTGAATTTTACATTTGCCAGTTCAGGTGGAGGAAACAGAAATCTAAATGTTTATGTTTCGTCTGATGGAGGCGCTACTTACAGTGCTCCTTATTTGCAGGCAGGAGCTGCTAATAATGTGCCTGTTCCATTAAAAATGAAGTTATCAGATAAAGTGTCTGGTGAAGGTAATTTTGTGTTAAAACTGGAAGCTGCTGGTACAGTTGAAGTATGGAATGTGGAAGTTTCAGGTTATGAGAAAATTGAAAGTGTAATTTCTTCACCAGCAAAAGAAAATGTTTGTATCCTTATAGTTAGTTCAGGAAAACTAATTTTGAAAATGAATTTGACGGAATTAATGCCATTCACTGTTGATATTTACAATATGCAAGGAGTCAAAATGTTCCATCAGAAGGATGAAAATTCCCAAAAAGGAATAAATGAGATGATTATCAATATTAATTCTTATCCATCAGGAATGTACATAATAAAATTGAATTCAGGGAAAGATAATTTCACTTCAAAATTTATAAAACCTTGAAAATCTAATAGATATTTTATGAAGAATGGATTGATGATTTTATTGTTTTTTGCTTTTTCATTGAATCTTTATTCAGTAAATGAAATAGTAGTGGCAAAAGATGGTTCTGGAGATTTTACCACCATACAGGATGCTATTAACTCAATTCCTACATCTAATAATGATTGGAAAACCATTGTTGTGAAAAATGGAATTTATAACGAGCATGTGATGATAAAATCAAATTATATTGCATTGGTTGGTGAATCCCGTTCCGGTACTCGTATTGAATTCAGTATTCCACGTGCAGAATGGTACGCAGCAAATGGAACGAATGCCGGAACCGGTGTTATTAATATTGCTTCTAATCTCCACGACATTGTGATAGCAAACATGTATATTCGCAATACCTATGAAGGTTCAGAAGATTACACGGAAGTAATTCGTAGTGAAACGGGAACTACACATCTTTGGTTTATTAATCTGGATGTGCTTTGTTTGTGGAAAGATACCTTTGCACCGTGGGGGAAAGCTGGAGGAATGTATTATGTTTCCGATTGCAATTTCAGAGGAAGTATAGATGCTTTTTGTCCACGCGGCTATTGTTATGCCATCAATTGTCGTTTTACTGAAACCAAAAGCAGTAGTCCCATTTGGCACGAGGGTGTTGCAACAGAAGATCAGAAATTAGTAATTCAAGGCGGTTCAGTTCATAGTGAATATAACAAAAATGTAAAACTTCAAAATTGTCAGAATTATGCCAAGTTTTATTATTTGGATGTTCAGCTCTCCGATAGCATTACGCAATTGGGGAAAAGTGCTACAACTTATTTTTATGGCGTTAAAGGACCATCCGGATTAACTTGGTTTAATAATAATCTGACGCTGGATGAAAGGAAACTCATTGATGCAGAATGGACTTTCGATAAGAAATGGAATCCCGAAAGAACAATGCCTCGCGTTTTGCCATTTGCTTCCTTACCTCAGCCTTATAATGGCCGTTATGCACTTTCTGCTGGAAATCTGACGCTGAAATGGACAAGTGCTCGCAATGCAGTTTCTAATAAGGTGTATTTTGGCACTGCAAACCAACTTCAACTATTAGGCGAAACTACGTTGGATTCAATGATTACGCCAGTACTTGAAACGAACAAAACTTATTGCTGGCATGTAAATACAGTAACTGCTAATGGTGAAATGGAAGGTCAATTGTGGTTCTTTTCAACGGGAGATAATATTGATCAATCAATTGATGATAATCCTACAACGCCAGTTGAGGAAGACAATACAGATTATAATTCTCCTCGTCTTAATCAATATGATACTTATCTGAATTGTAAAACAATGCCAAAAGAGCCTGCGTGGATTATTACATCAGGCAGTGTAAACTGGTCACAAGGGATAGGTTATTATTGGGGAAGTTCCTCTGCTGTACTTACTTTGAAAGTAAATAATTGTACCAAAATAGAATTTACTTACCTCAATGGCAGTACTTCCAGACCAATTATTATTACTGATGGAGGAACAAATAATGATATTACTACTTACCCTGTAGCAGCTAATACAGAATCAACAGTAACATTTATTCCAAAAACAACCGGCGATGACGATATTCAAGTAAAAACAAGCAGCGCCAGTGGCTTGACTCTGACTAAAATTGTTTTGTATGGGATAAAAAGTGAAATAGGAAAAATAGTCAGTGCTTCGGATACTTTTTTTACTCTTACATCCCATTTTATTCAATCTGACGATTTGATGGATATTTTTGATATCTCTGGAGAAATGGTTTTTGAAAAAGTTCAACACGCAAAACTGCTGCCTGGAATTTATATCGTTCGTTCAGCTAATAGAGTTAAGAAAATTTTGATAAAATGAAATTATGGAATTCAAACATGAAACAAATTATATTAGAAAACTTTATCATGCTAAAAAACTTAATAACTGTTACTAAATAAACACAAATCCAACCTCATACCTTATTGAAAGCATTCTGCAAAATGATTCAATCAAATAAGGTAATAAAGTTAAAGATGTAGGGAAGTACAGTGTTATGAAGGTTAAAATATTAATAAGGTTTTTGAGTAATAAAAAGATAAAAATGAAATTATTTATGCTAAAAATTTAAAAAATGATTATCTTTAAGAAAAATTTTTTTATCGAGTAAAAACATGAAACAAATTATATTAGAAAATTTTATCATGCTAAAAACTTTAATAACAAACTGTCACCAAATGAATAAATCCAACCTTATTACCTTATTGAAAGTTTGATGAAAAATAATTCAATCAAATAAAGTAATAAGGTTAAAGGCGTGGTGAAAATTTAACGTTATAAAGGTTATGTATTTTAAATAAGGTTTTAAAAACAAATCAATAAAAGATTAAAAAAATAGGTGTGAAACTTAATTAAATTATTTTCTGATGAAAAAAACTGTATCAATATTATTATTAATTGTTTTATTTACAAGCTTATCCGGCGCTCCTTTTCGAAGCGATTCTATTTATTCTAAGTGGGCAATTGATTCTCGTATGGGCGATTTTAGAAATAAAAATGTCACTGAGCGTTTTCTTACACCTACTACTTCGCGGAATGCTTCATGGGATTATGTTTCTGGATTGGTGGCAAAAGCCATTCTCAAAGCATGGGAACAATATAAATCAGAGCCGTGGAGCGCTTATTTTTTTACAGGAATTGAGGATTTTGCTGATAATGTAAGTATGACTATTGGCGAAAGTAATCTTGATGACTTGAATGCCGGCAAAATATTTTTCGAACTTTACCGAGGTGCTATGGAAAAGGGACAAACTTCTAAAGCAGAAACCTACAAAACGAAGGCTACAACTTGTAGAAATACTTTGAAAAACAATCATCAGCGTATTGGAGCTAATTTACCAGGGACAGGAGGATTTTGGCATAAAAAACAATACACCAATCAGATGTGGCTCGATGGGTTGTATATGGGACCAGCCCTTTATGCCGAATGGCAAGGAAATTTCGGGCAGGAACTGGGAGAAACAGATAATACAGAATCGTGGGACGATATAGCTTTGCAGTTTGATACGATTTTTAAACATACTTGGGACGTTAACAAAAAATTAAACTATCATGCATGGTCGGCTGAACCAACAAATGCTGCTTCTTCTTATTGGGCAAATCCCGTGACAGGTTGTTCACAGGAATTTTGGGGACGTGGTATGGGATGGTTTTTTGCCGCATTGGTAGATGTGCTGGAATTTATGCCCGATTCTCATCCTGCCAAACAACGATTGATAGCTTACATCAATGCTGTTGCTGACGGATTGAAAGCCAGACAGGACCCTATTTCAGGATGCTGGTATCAGTTGCTGCAATATGATGGTACAAAAAAAGGTACAACCTGTCAGGTGAGTAATTATCTGGAAAGTTCTGCTTCTTGTATGATTACTTACGCTTATTTAAAAGGAATGCGATTGGGTATACTGGATAAAAATGTTTATCGGCAAATGGCTGAAAAAGCTTATAAGGGAGTAATAGCCCAATTTGTTGTTGAAGAAAGTGATGGGAAAATAAAACTTATTCAAAGTTGCGAATCTGCTGGATTAAGCAGTACCCGCAAAGGTGATGCCAATTATTATCTCTGTGGAAGCGATGTGGAAATTAATAATGATACAGAGGGCAAAGTGCTCGGTCCATTTATCATGGCAAGCCTGGAATATGAAAGGAGCAGACAAACCTATACCCTGATGAAAAATGTGCAGTCTGCTCAACCCCATTGTATCATTAAAAAATATGGCGATACAGTAGAAATTTCTTCTACTCAACAACCTGTTCAGACTGTTTGTGTATTTGATTGTTTGGGGAACGAAAAATTTTATTGGAATGGCAAGGAAACAGATCAGATAAATTTGAACTTGGCGTGCCTGCCTCAGGGAATTTATTTTTTTAAAATTAATGCAGATGTTGTGAAATACCTTTTTACCAAATAAAAACAAGTCTAATCATTAAAAAATCAGGAAAGGAGGCAAAATCAAAAATGGTTACTATGTAAAAATTAACAACAAAGCTAATGAAAAAATTAAAAAAATTAAAATTAAAATTATGTTAAATCTTTTAAAAATCAATGATTATGAAACGAATTATGAATAAAATTTTGGCAATCTGTATAATCGGATTGATGAGTGTATCTAATTTGATTTCTCAAACAAATGTTTATAGTGGAACTTACCCGATAACTATGCAGGGTTATGACCAAATCTATAAAAATCCTCTTGACTCTGGTTGGGCTGGAACAACTGCAGCTCCAACGTCTACTCAAAGAAATGGCAAATGTTTTACTACAGCAACAGATGCTAATTTCAATTCTGGAAAGAATATAACTTATTGGTTACCTAATTGTGGAGTTATGACTTTACAAGTAAATGGAACTGTTGGACGTGGTTTTATCATTACAGTTACTAAAGCATCCGATAATACTCAATTAAGTAGAACCGTTTGGGCGTATACTAATGGAACATGTTCATCTACTGATATTACTGTTAATTCAAATGAGGCAGTTAAGATTACTCTTTTATCTCCAAGTTCAAAAGAAGGATCTATAACAGCTACGGGTTCTTCGTATATTAGTTATATTAATATTACAAAATCAACCCCTTTAATTTCTTCTTTTACTGTTAATGGTGTTGCAGGAACCATCGATGATGAAAATGGAACCATTACGCTACAATTACCTTATGGAAGTGATTTGAGTTCACTTGAACCTGAAATTACGCTGGGAGGTACAGCAACAGATTATTCTCCAAAAGGAGCGCAGGATTTTACCAACAGTGTTGCAATGCCGGTAGTTTATACAGCGACAGATGGTACGCATACGAAAAGTTATAATGTTACGATTACTACTCCTGCTACTCCGCCCGCTCCTGACATTACTCTTTCAAGTGGTAGTAGTACTCAAGCATTAAAAGTAGGTAACGCTATACAGGATATTGTATATACTCTTGTTAATGCAACAGGAGCTACAGTAAACGGACTTCCAGCAGGTTTGAGCGGAAGTTTTGAATCTACCGGTACCAATCAAGGAACTTTCACAATTTCGGGAACCATCACTGCAAGCGAAACTCCTGGTACTTTCAATTACACAGTAACTGCTACGCCTATCGTTGGTTATGAAGGAAGTGATGTTACAACAACGGGAACTTTTTATGTAAAATCAGCTACTGCTATTAACATTTGTTATCTGGTGGCAAGCACAACTCCTTCTGCTACCGATACGAGGTTGTATCCCAATCTGTACAGCAATCCGAATTATTATCTGACGATTCGTCAAGCTGCCAGTACCGCTCCATCTCCTTCAGTGTATGATGAATTTGATTTGATTATTGTAAATGAAATAATTACAGGAACCAATGCAGAAATTGTAGCATTAAAAAGTGTTGACAAACCCATTTTGAATTTAAAATCTTTTGTATATAATTCAGGAAGATGGAATTGGGGTACAGCAGATAATGGAAAATCCAACAATGGCACGATAACTGTTTGGCAACCATCTCATCCGATTTTTAATGGTATTAGCCTGAACGAAGATAATACATTGGATTTATTGTCGGGTGCTGCAACGAAAGGAATGCAGCCAGTAGATATTACTAGTGTTCCGGGTAGCATTAATGTAGCAACTGCTCCGAAATCATCCAGTGGCAATCCAATGGCAGTAGCTATTCATGATGTGCCTGCCAGTGTACGAGGTGTTACCAATTCCAAGTATATTCTGATTCCTATTTGCAACGACAGTTACGATAAAATGACGGATGCGGCTCTCACGCTTATCAATAATGCCATTGATTATTTGTTGCATGGAGAACAATTCCCGGCTCCCAGTCTGAATATCAGTTCATTTGTAGTTGATGGAAAGAGTGGAATTATTGATAATACTAACAATATTATTACAACAATTTTGCCATTGGGTCATGGAATAAGTGATATTACACCTGTTGTTACACTGCAAGGAGTTGGAACAATTTACTCGCCTACTGGAGCTCAGGATTTTACAGATTCGGAAAGTAATCCCGTTGAATATACTGTAACGGATTTGATTAATAATAAGATTTATAGTGTTACTGTAAAAGAGGGTACCGTTGCAGTTGATTTTCCAACGACAAAAAGTATTTTTTTCGACGGTAAAGTACTTCATAATCCGCAACAGGTAAATTTGCAAGTATTTGATATTAGTGGGCGGTTGTTGGTAGTTTCCAATAAAGACATTGATATGAGTAGCAAAGCAAAAGGAGTTTATATTGTAAAATCAGAAGAAGAGAGAATGAAAATAAATGTTAGGTAGTCGCCTTCTAAATAAATCTATATAATTAATTATCAATAAAATAGTTGAAAAAAGTTTGGTTATAGCTTATATTTGAGAGAACTGCTAACTTTACGGTATACTGAAAAAAATGATAGGAAAATCACCGAGGGGTGAGGAATAAGATAGTATTTCATAAACTGTATAAATTGAAAAGATATTCTGAAAATTTGTAGAGCTGTTATGCTCAAGAAAATTTTTCAGAATATCTTTTTCATTAATTGAGTCTTTTCCAAAAAATCAAATTAAACAATTTTGAGATTTGTAAAATATCATAAGTTCTAAAAAAGAAATTTGAAAAACAGACTTTTAAAAGCGGACTCAACAATTTGAATATCTTCATTTTCAGGGCAAAATTTTAGTTTAAAAATAGGTTGACTTTATTTTGAAATAAAAAATTTCATACAAATGTAAAACAAATATTACATGCAAAATTTGAACAGACGGAAGAGAAAGAGTACTTTTGCAACAAGAAAATTGTTCAATCCAAATTTTAAAATAGAAAACAGGTTTGAATAATTGCTCAATTCTCTAATATTTTTGTTTTTCATTCTGTTATGCAACCACTTATTGAAGCAGTCGATAAAGAAGTTCTGAAAAGAGAACTTACTCCCGAAAAATTTTTACGCCCTACTAATAAATCAGATAATGAAATTTATGTAATTACTGCACACAATTCTCCTAACGTAATGTTGGAAATCGGTCGGTTGCGCGAAATGGCTTTTCGTTCGTGGGGTGGGGGAACCGGCAAGGAAATTGATGTGGATGCTTATGATTATTCGGAAAAACCCTATTATCAACTGATTGTTTGGGACCCGGAAGAAAATGAAATTGTGGGCGGTTACCGTTTTTTATTTGGAAAGGATGTTCCGTTAAATGAAAAAGGAGAACCCGAATTTGTAATGTCGCATCTTTTCAAATACAGTAAAAAATTTATCAACGAATATCTGCCTTATACTATCGAATTAGGTAGAGCATTTATTCAGCCAGCCTATCAAACCTCTCAAAAAGGATCAAAGAGCATATTTGCACTCGATAATTTGTGGGATGGGTTGGGAGCTCTTATTCATTTGGCTAAGGAAGCACGATATTTTATAGGAAAAGTTACCATGTATCATGCTTATCCCGCTGCTGCAAGGGAGTTGATTTACGAATATATGTTTCGTTTTTTCCCCGACAAAGAAAAACTGATTTTACCACGAAATCCGGTAACCATTAGCAACAATATTAAAATTTTGTCAAACAAACTTTTTAACGAGAAAGACAAAGAGGCAAATTACAAAATTTTACAAAAGATGGTGAGAAAGGAAAACGTAAATATTCCTCCGCTTTTCAATGCTTATATCGGCCTGACAAATACACTACGTATGTTTGGTTCTGCCATTGATCCAAACTTCAGTTCGGTTTACGAAACCGGAATTATGCTGACCATGTCAGATATTGTGGAAACTAAACGCAAAAGATATATTGAACCTTACATTGAGTATTTGAAAAATGTGTTTTCAAACGGAACGTTTTCCAAAATTAACGCTTACGAATCTCACTGCAGAAACATTTATAACTTTTTTCAGTTCGAGTAACTGCTAAAATATTTAATTTTTATCTTTTCCTTCGTAATAGTCGATAAAAGCCTTGTTAACCATTCTGTTGCCGCCCGGCGTGGGATAATCGCCAGTAAAATACCAGTCGCCTTTGTGCTGGGGGCAAGCTTTGTGCAAATTATCGATGGTTTGATAAACCAGCTCTACCGGACAATGCACCTCTTCGGGAGTAAGCATTTTGGCAATTTGAGACGAAATTTCTTCCTGCGTGAAAGGAGCGTAAATTTCCTTCACATAATTGCTAACTTTTTCTTTCGGCCAGTTTTCCTGTTGCTTGCATTTTTCGTAAATATCGTCCATAATTTTCTGCCTGCCGCTGTCTTTAAGCAATTGAACTGCAGCTCTGAAAGCACAAAATTCGTTCATACGGGCCATGTCGATACCGTAATAATCGGGGAAACGTACTTGCGGAGAAGAGGACACAATCACGATTTTTTTGGGTTCCAATCGATTCAATATATTTAAAATACTTTGTTTGAGCGTTGTTCCCCGAACGATGGAATCGTCAATCACTACCAAATTGTCTTTTTTCTCGGGTCGGATGGAGCCATAGGTAATATCGTAAACATGAGCCGCCAAATCGTTTCTTTCTTTGTTTTGTGAAATAAAGGTGCGCAATTTGATGTCTTTCAGCAGCACTTTTTCGATTCGTGGAACTTTGCCCGTGAGAGTGCGAATGCCATCCGTCATTCCGTAAAAAGCCACTTCGGCCGTATTGGGAATAAACGAAAACACGGTATTATCAATATCCTGATCGACTGCTTTTAAAATAGCTTCACTTAAAAATCCTCCCAATTTTTTTCTTTCCTGATAAATATCTTTGTCGCTTCCACGTGAAAAATAGATTCTTTCAAAAGAACAGGGTTTTGGTTCGGGATCTGCCTCACGAATGGTTTCGAAATGCATCGACCCGTTTTTCTTGATAATAAGTGCTTCTCCGGGTTTTAATTCATGTACCTGCTCTGCTTTCACATTAATGGCTGTTTGAATGACCGGACGTTCGGAAGCAGCAACAATAATTTCATCATCGGCGTAGTAAAATGCGGTCCTAATTCCTTTGGGGTCGCGGAAAAGGAAGGCATCGCCGTGTCCCAACATCCCGCAAATAACGTAACCTCCATCCCAAATGTGTTCCGACTTTCGGATAAAAGAAGCAATGTCCAGATTTTCTTCAATTTTTCGGGTTATCACCTGATCATTGGAGTAGCGTTGTTTGATAATTTCATATTCACGTTGTACTTCTCTGTCGAGTTTGTCGCCGAGCGATTCCAGCATCAGAAAAGTATCCGATTTGTCGCGTGGATGTTGTCCCTGTGCCGTTAGCGACTGAAAAATTTCATCAACATTGGTTAGGTTAAAATTTCCAGCCAACACCAATGTTCGCGATTTCCAATTGTGTCTGCGCAGGAACGGATGAATATATGACAATCCGCTTTTCCCGCTTGTGCTGTAGCGCAAATGTCCCAAATAAAGTTCTCCGGCAAACGGGCAAAACATTTTTGCTTTGGCAGCATCCGAACTGTAATCTTCGGGCGCCAGCGAGTGATTTTTATCTATATCGACAAAAATTTCCTGAATGGCATTTTTTCCTTCTATTCTTTTACGCGAAATATATTCTTCTCCGGGCGGCATATCCAATTTTACGGTGGCGATTCCTGCACCTTCCTGACCCCGATTGTGCTGCTTCTCCATAAGAAGATACATTTTTTGCAAACCGTATTCCCAAGTACCGTATTTTTTCTGGTAATAATCCAATGGCTTCAATAGCCTTATCATTGCGATTCCGCACATAATAAATTTCTTATTTTATTTAAAAGAGATTATAAGATTTTTGAAACTCAATATTTTATTCTACAGTTACTGATTTCGCCAGATTTCGGGGTTGGTCCACGTCACAACCTTTTACCACAGCAATGTGATAGGCCAAAAGTTGCAACGGAATCACAGCCAGCAAAGGAACCAAGCATTCTACGGTTTCGGGAATGGAAATAATGTAATCCGAAAGATTTTTTACAATTACATCGCCTTCCGTAACGATAGAAATAATTCTACCTTTTCGTGCTTTTATTTCCTGAATGTTGCTGACAACTTTTTCGTATTTTCCTGCACTGGGTGCTATTACAACAACCGGCATTTCCTGACTGATCAAGGCAATTGGTCCGTGTTTCATTTCGGCTGCCGGCAGTCCTTCGGCATGAATATAGGAAATTTCCTTCAATTTTAAAGCTCCTTCCAAAGCTACCGGGTAATTATAACCTCTACCCAAATAAATAAAATTTTGCGCATAGGTGAATGTTTTGGAAAATTCGGCAATGACATCATTTTGCTTTAAAATTTGACTGATTTTTTCGGGAATTTTTGCCAGTTCTCCAACAATTTTCAGGTATTGTTCATTTTCAATTGTTCCCTTTTCCTTCCCGATAAGCAATGCCAGCATAATTAAAACTGTAACCTGAGCTGTAAAAGCTTTGGTGGACGCCACACCAATTTCGGGGCCAACGTGTGTATAACAGCCCGAATCGGTATTGCGTGCAATGGATGAGCCCACCACGTTGCATATTCCGAAAATAAATGCTCCGTGCGATTTGGCCAATTGTACGGCTGCCAGTGTGTCGGCAGTTTCGCCCGACTGAGATATGGCTATCACCAGATCATCCTTGTTGATAACCGGCTTGCGGTATCTGAATTCCGAAGAATATTCAACTTCAACCGGAATTCTGGCAAATTCTTCAATGGCATACATTCCTATTAAGCCGGCATGCCATGATGTTCCACAAGCGGTTATAATAATCCGTTTGGCATCCAGGAATTTTTCCTTGTGGTCTATAAATCCTGAAAGACTAATGTTGTTTTCTTCCAAATTGATTCGCCCTCTCATGCTGTCGCTCAAGGTTTTGGGCTGCTCGAAAATTTCTTTCAGCATAAAATGTGGATAACCGCCTTTTTCGAGCTGACTGAGAGTCATTTCGAGTTCTTTGATTTCGGGAGTTTTTTCTACATTCCCAATGGTTTTAATTTTTAAGTCTTTTCCGCGTTGCAAAACGACAATTTCCTCTTCTCCCACATACACCACCTTATGCGTAAATTCAATGATGGGAGTGGCATCCGAAGCCAGAAAATATTCGTTATCGCCAATTCCTACAACGAGCGGACTGCCTTTTCGAGCTGCCACAATTACATCGGGATGACCTTTTTCGATAACGGCAATAGCATAAGCTCCTATAATTTGATTCAATGCCAGTTGCACTGCTGTTGGCAAGTCCACGTTATTTTTCCGTTTTACGTATTCTATGAGTTGTACCAGCACTTCGGTATCGGTTTCGCTCGAAAAAGTATATCCATGCTCGATAAGTCCCTGTTTCAAAACGGCATAGTTTTCAATTATTCCGTTGTGTACAATGGCCAGTTCCTCAGACTGAGAACAATGTGGATGTGCATTTGCATTGTTGGGTTCACCATGTGTCGCCCATCTTGTATGAGCGATACCGACAGTTCCACTGATGTCTTTGTTTTCGACAGAATGAATCAAGTCGGAAACTTTTCCTCTTGTTTTATAAACAGTTAATTTATGGTCGTTAAGCAATGCAATACCGGCACTGTCATATCCACGATATTCGAGGCGCTGCAAACCTTTTATTAAAATGGGATAAGCCTCGCGATAACCCATGTAACCAACAATACCACACATAAAGTTAATGATTTAAGATTTTTCTTAGATAATTTTAATAATTTGATTTGATTCGTTTAATGGCCTCCTCTGTATCTTCATGACTGCAAAAGCCGGAAAAACGCATATAACCATCACCCGATTTTCCAAAAATAATACCGGGCATTCCAATAATGTTGTAATTGTATAAAAGTTCCTGAAAAAATTTCCACGAAGGTTCGTTATGAGGCGTTTTAAACCAAACATACGGAGAATTAATGCCTCCATAAACTTCCCAGCCAAGTTCTAAAAGTTCTTTACGTATCTTTTTTGCATTTTCCAAATAGTAATTGACCAGTTCTTGAATTTCCATTCTTCCCTTACGACTGTACAAGGCTTCGGCAGCACGCTGAACTACATAAGATACACCATTGCTGTAATTCAGATTTCTGCGATACCAAAGTTTCAACAACGGAATTTCCTCGCCCGTCCGGGTATAAACCATCAATTCTTTCGGAAAAACCGTGTAACCACATCGAAGCCCTGTAAAACCGGCTGTTTTTGAATAACTTCTGATTTCCAAAGCAACTTTTTTGGCACCCTTGACTTCGTAAATGCTGTGAGGAATATCGGGTTCTTTGATATAGGCATGATAAGCTCCATCATATATAATAATACTTTGGTTTTCAATAGCATAATCTACCCATTTTTTCAGTTCGGTTTTGTTGATTACGGTTCCGGTGGGATTATTGGGGTTACAAAGATAAATGATGTCTACGCGTTCGTCAGGGAGTTCGGGAACAAAATTATTTTCTTTCGAACAATGCAGGTAAACAATATTGCTCCATTTTTCTTCCTCATTCATTTCACCGCCTCTTCCACTCATAATGGCAGCATTTTCGTAAACCGGATAAACCGGCTCAGCAATGGCAATAATGTTATCTCGTCCCAAAATGTGGCCGATATTTCCAATATCGGGTTTTGCGCCATGATTAATAAAAATACTTTCCTTATCGAGGACAATGCCTGAAGAACGATAATTTTTGAGAATTTTATCGACCAAAAAATCATACCCTTGCAGTGGCCCGTAACCTTTGAAAGTTTCCGTATGCAACATTTCGTCTGCAGCTTTGTGAATGGCAAAAACAGATTCTGCGGGTAAAGGGCGTGTAACATCTCCAATCCCCAAACGAATCAATTTGGTGGTTGGATGCAAAACTTTGAAGGCATTTACCCGCTTTTCTATTTCGTCCGAAAAACGGGACTCGGGAATTTTCAAGTAATTTTCATTTGCTAATGCCATTCAGGAAATGATTAAGCAGGAATTTTTTCCTATAAATAAAGCACAAAATTACTGTTTTTTCATTGATTATTTTTCTTTCAATTCAAAATTTCAACAATACTTTTCAGTATTTTTGTGTTTTTAATCTCCTTTTCCAATAAAAACAAACTTATTCATCTAATTTTATTTCATTATCCAATTTTTTTCTTTCAAAATGTAACTTTTATTTTTAATAAATCTAAGTTCTTCCACATGTTTTAAAAATGAAAGAAAAATATTGATTTTTACTTTTATTAAAAAAAATTATTTTATAATCATAACAAAATAAAAATGTGTCAATTAAAGAAATTTTTCCATAAATAAATCTAAAAAATTGACAATAATCATTTAATTTTATATTTTTGTTTATAGAAATATTCAAAGTATACTGAAACATCGGATGATTGAAATTATATATTTTTCTTCAGATTTTCAATGACTTATTTATAAATTATTAGTCAAATAACTTTTAAAAATGAAGGTTTTATGAACCAGCCAACTTCTGCAATTATTTCCGAAGAACTTATTGATGAAATTATTGGCAAATATCAAAATAAACCCGGATTTTTGCTTTCGGTGCTGGAAGAGATTCAGGAAAAAAATCCATTGAAATATTTGCCTGCAGAAACGCTTCAGACTGTTGCCGCAAAACTCAATTTGCCCTATTCGCGAGTTTATGGCGTTGTAACTTTTTATTCTTTTTTCAATCTTCGTCCGCAGGGAAAACATTCCATTGTGGTGTGCAGGGGAACAGCCTGTCATACCAAAGGTTCGAAGCAGCTGCTTAACGAAATCGGACATTCTTTCGGAATGAATCATCAGGATGAAAATTCTGAAGCTTCTTTTACAACTGCCGACAATCAGTTTACAGTGCGGACGGTAGCCTGTTTTGGACAGTGTGCCCAATCGCCTGTGGTAGAAGTGGATGGGAAAATCTACAGTTATGTAAATTCTCAAAAGCTGCTGAAAATTCTCGAAAATGTTAAAAAGAACGGTGTTCAAAAAAATTTCTCTGTAAATACATCTCGTTAACCTTAAAATGTTATGGCTATGACAGTGGCAGAACTTGAATTGTTAAAAAATAAAAATATTGAACGAATATTGCCTTCTGTTCCCATGTTTCTGGTTGGAATGAGCACTTGCGGCTTGGGAAATGGAGCAGAATCGGTATATCAGAGTTTGGAAAAGGAAATTGAACTTCGCCATCTCAACTTCAAACTCAAACAAACCGGTTGTTTTGGTTATTGTGCAGAAGAACCAATTGTTATGATGTATCAACCTCAAAAACCATTGGTAGTTTACAGCCGCGTAAACGAAAAGGACATTTCTGCCATCATTGATGGGATTATTAAATCAAAAATTTATCGAAAAAAAATTCTTTGTCGTATCGATTTTTGGGATCATTTGACTTCTAAAATCGAGTATGGAAAAGATTACGAAGACGTTCCACATTGGGACGAAATTTCCTTTTTTAAAGGACAGAAAAAAATTGTGTTGCGTGATGCAGGTTTCATCGATCCAGAATCTATACTTGATTATATTGCTGTGGGTGGCTATCAAGCTCTTTCAAAAGTATTGACCGGAATGCAACCGGACGAAGTGATTCATGAAGTTACAAAATCCAAACTCAGGGGTAGAGGAGGAGCGGGGTTCCCAACCGGCACAAAGTGGTCAATTATGCAACATTCAAAAGCCGATGTTAAATATATTGTTTGTAATGCGGATGAAGGTGATCCGGGAGCTTATATGAACAGAAACGAAATTGAAAGTGATCCGCACATGCTGATTGAAGGAATGATTATCGGAGCTTATGCAATGGAAGCTAATCAGGGAGTTATTTATATCAGAGCCGAATATCCATTGGCTGTAAAAAGATTCCAAATTGCCATGCAGCAAGCCAGAGAATACGGATTGCTGGGCAAAAATATATTAAATACCGGCTTTAATTTCGACATTCAACTGGTTGAAGGAGCCGGAGCATTTGTTTGCGGAGAGGAAACGGCATTAATTGCTTCTATCGAAGGGAAAGCAGGCCGTCCCATGCCTCGACCTCCTTATCCTGCCGAAAGAGGATTGTACGGCAAACCGACCAATATCAACAACGTTGAAACATGGTGCAATATCCCGGTGATTATTGAAAAGGGAAGCGATTGGTTTACCAAAACGGGAACGGAAAGGAGCGCCGGAACAAAAGTATTTTCGTTGGTTGGAAAAATTAAAAATACAGGTTTGGTCGAACTTCCGTTAGGTTCAACTTTGGAAAAATTTATTTTTGAAATAGGCGAAGGTACGGGAAACAACAAACGTATCAAAGCCGTTCAAACCGGTGGCCCATCAGGAGGCTGTATTCCGGTGGAATATTTCAGTACGCCGGTTGATTATGAATCTTTATCAAGTCTGGGTGCTATCATGGGCTCGGGCGGAATGGTAGTAATGGATCAGGATAATTGCATGGTGGATGTGGCAAAATATTTTTTGGAATTCAGTGCCAACGAATCATGCGGCAAATGTACGCCTTGCCGGGAAGGACTGTCGCAAGCGCTGGCCATTATGAACAAAATATCCAAAGGAGAAGGGAATTTTCAGGACATCGAAACTTTGGAATTATTGACCCGAACCATCAGGGATACTGCCATTTGCGGCTTGGGACAAACCGCGCCCAATCCCATTCTTACTACTTTGCGTTATTTTAAAAACGAGTACGAAGAACATATTCAAGAAAAACGTTGCCATGCCGGTACCTGTGAATCGTTGTTTCTGGCACTTTGTGAAAATAGCTGTCCGTTACACATGAACATTCCCGGCTATATCGAATTGGTTAAGGAAGACCGTATTGAAGAAGCTTTCGAACTCACTTTGCGCGATAATCCCATACCCGGTACCATTGGCAGAATTTGCCATTTTCACTGTCAGATGCGTTGTCGACGCGAAATGGTTGATGAACCGGTTGCTCAGGGCGAAATTCATCGATATTTGGCCGATACCATGTATCAGTTGGGGAAGGAAAATGAAATTTACAACCGGCTGATTGCCGAAAAACTTCCTTCCTCGGGTAAAAAAATTGCCATTGTTGGTGCCGGTCCGGCTGGAATTACTGCGGCATTTTATTTGGTAAGACTCGGACATGAAGTTACCGTTTTCGATGCCATGCCCGAAGCCGGAGGTGTTTTACGTTACGGAATACCTCAATATCGCCTTCCTAAATCGGTACTGAAAAAAGAACTGAAACTGATAAAGAAATTAGGCGTTAAATTTGTATTTAATACGCGTATCGGGAAAGACATTTTTTTGCAAGATTTGAAAAACAATTTCAATGCGGTTTATCTTGCTTTTGGAGCATGGAAAGACATTGATTTGAATATTCCGGGAGAGAATGCCAAAGGAGTTTTTGTCGGAACGGATTTATTGAAGGAACTTTCGCTGGACAAAACGCCCAGAATTGGACAGAAAATTGTTGTTATTGGCGGAGGCAATGTGGCCATTGATGCAGCAAGAAGTTTATGGAGGTTGGGAAAAGATGTAACAGTGGTTTATCGTAGAGAAAAAATTGATATGCCCGCCAATAAAGACGAAATTGCCGAAGCTGAAGCAGAGCAGATTCACTTCAGATTTTTGTCTGCCCCACATGAAATTCTGACCGATAATTCAGGAAGAGTCAATGCTTTGAAAATTGAAATTATGACTACAGGGCCGGTCGATACTTCGGGCAGAAGGAAACCGATTGCAACCGGTAAAATTGAAGAAATTCCTTGCGATACGGTTGTGTTGGCTGTGGGAGAACGTGTTGATTCCGCTCCTTTTGTAGCAGAAGGTCTGAAAGTTACCAAAGACGGAAGATTAATAGTTCATCCTTTTACTTTCCAAACTTCTGAGCCAAATATTTTTGCCGGAGGAGACGCCGTAATGGGACCGGCAACGGCTGCAGAAGCTATGGGAATGGCCAAGAGAGCAGCAGAAGCCATCGATTGGGAGTTAATGAAGGAAAAGCGTTTCCATTTGTTATTCAAAAAATTTGAATATCGGAATGTGATTCCCACAGACATTAAAAAATCGCCGAAAAATGTTTCTGCAAAAATACAGGTTAAGGAACGAATAGGTAATTTTCATGAGGTTTCGACAGGTTACACCGGCGAACAAGCTCGAGATGAAGTTAACCGCTGTTTGCGTTGCGACGTGAAAGTCAATTGATTTTCCTGAATAATTATTTTCAAATTTCTGTTCTTGACCTAAATTCAATGAAACTTAAAAAATAACCTTATTTGAAAATTATAATCAATCTATGAAAATCACAATTAATCACCAACCGGTTGATGTAAAAGATGGAATCACTATAATGGAAGCTTGCCAATCTGTCGGCATTGACATTCCTTCGCTTTGTTTTCTCAAAGATATTTCCAGCAATGCTTCTTGTGGCATTTGTGTGGTAGAAGTAAAGGGAGCGCGCAGTTTATTGCGTTCGTGCATTACAAAAGTTGCTGAAGGAATGGAAATTCTTACCACATCACCACGTGTATTGGAAGCACGAAAAGTCAACGTTGAGCTGCTTTTGGCCAATCATCCGCAAGATTGCCTGCAATGCGACAGAAATTTGAATTGTGAATTGCAACGTTTATCCTTTGAATTGGGAATTAAAGAAAGACATTTTGTACGTACCAGAAAAAAATATCTTCCCAAAGATGAAACTTCTCTTTCGCTGGTTCGCGATCCCGAAAAGTGTATTTTGTGCGGTCGATGCGTTGCCGTTTGTAGCGACATGCAGTCTGTGAATGCCATTGATTTTTCGGGTAGAGGATTGAATACGAGTATTTCGACTTTTTTCGACAAAGGATTGGGTGCAACCTATTGTACCAACTGTGGCCAATGTTCGCTGGTTTGTCCCACAGGAGCCATTACCGAAAAAACATCTGTTCCACAAGTTTGGAAAGAAATACTCAATCCGGAGAAAATGGTACTTATTCAGACAGCTCCGGCTGTGAGAGTAGGGATTGGCGAAGCAATGGGCATGCCTTATGGAAGTTTGGTAACCGGACAAATGGTTGCCGGTCTGAAAAGATTGGGTTTCTCAAAAGTTTTCGATACCAATTTTGCAGCCGATCTTACCATAATGGAAGAAGCAAACGAATTAATGCAACGTATTCGGCAAAATGGAGTTTTACCCATGATAACGTCCTGTTCGCCCGGATGGATTAAATTTGCCGAACATTTTTTCCCTTCATCTCTCGCTCACTTGTCTTCCTGCAAATCGCCCCAGCAAATGTTTGGTGCCATAGCCAAAACTTTTTATGCCGAACAGACCGGTATCGATCCGCGAAAAATTGTCGTTGTTTCGGTAATGCCGTGTACAGCAAAAAAATATGAAGCCCGCCGACCTGAAATGGATGATGCGTTCCACTATTGGAAAGAGAAATTACAACTTTCGGAAGAAGAGCACTTTTTTGATGTCGATTATGCACTGACTACGCGAGAATTGGCAAGAATGTTCAAAGAAAGCGGAATAGATTTCCAACATTTACCAGAGGAAGATTTCGATCAGCCGTTGGGTGTTTCTACCGGAGCCGGAACAATTTTCGGAGCAACCGGCGGCGTCATGGAAGCGGCTTTAAGAACCGCTTATGAAGTTATGACAGGTCGGCAACTGAAGGATGTTGAATTTTTGTCAGTCAGAGGTATGAAAGGTATTAAAGAGGCGGAAATTGATTTAGACGGAAGAAAAATTAAAGTTGCCGTAGCTCACACATTGAAAAATGCACGTTTTTTGCTTGAACAGATTCGAGCAGGGATTTCTCCCTATACATTCGTGGAGATTATGACTTGTCCGGGAGGATGTTTGGGAGGTGGAGGTCAGCCTATTCCTACAAATTCCGAAATAAGGGAAAAACGGGCAGCTTCCATTTATCGTGAAGATGAACGAAAACAAATACGAAAATCTCACGAAAATCCCGAGATACAGTATCTTTACGAACATTTTTTGGAAAAACCGTTGAGTGAGAAGTCACATCATTTATTGCATACTCATTACGTAGAAAGGGGCTGTTGAATTATAGATATTTTCTATTATTTCATTTATGTTTTCAGTTTGATTTATTGTTTTAAACATATAATTTTGCCTTAAATAATTAATCAAAAAAAGGAGGTATTTATTATGAAAACAATTGATTGTACAAAGCTGAATGCTGAAGGAGCTAAAAAAGTGGTTGATGCTTTACAACAACTTTTGGCCGATTATCAGATTTTTTACACCAATTTGCGTGGATTTCACTGGAACTTGAAAGGTAAAGATTTTTTCATCAACCATGCCAAATTTGAAGAATTGTATGAGAATGTAGCCGAAAAAGTGGATGAAATTGCAGAACGCATTTTAATGTTGGGTGGAACGCCGGCTCATAATTTCAGTGATTATCTTAAAACAGCCAAGTTGAAAGAAACCGGTTTGGTAACTGATGGCGACACAGGATTGAAAAACGTACTCGAATCTTACGCTTATTTTATTGAAAGAGAAAGAAATATCATTAAATTGGCTGAGGCTATAGACGATGAGGCTACGGTGGCTCAAATGAGTGATTATATTAAGGAACAGGAAAAAATGGTTTGGATGCTGGTATCCTATTTTGAAAAATAAAGGATGAACCATGTCAAAATTAAAAAACGGGGTTGATATTCAATCAATCCCGTTTTTTCGTTCATCCTGATTTTTTCGAGCATGTTACCAAATTTCTACAATTATTTTGGCAAAAAAAGAAAAACACTGTATCTTAGTGGTGTTATTTTGTTATAAGCATTTTTTAAAACAAATTTAAAGTCCAAGTATTTATGGAGCAAAATTATTGCATTATAATGGCAGGCGGCATTGGGAGCCGTTTCTGGCCTTTTAGCAGGAAAAACAGGCCAAAGCAGTTTCTCGATTTTTTTGGTACGGGAAGGTCTTTGCTTCAATTGACTTATGACCGTTTTAGAAAAATAATCCCCGCAGAAAACATTTTGATTGTCTCCAACGAACTTTATCGCGATTTGATATTGGAACAGCTTCCCGAAATCAACGACAATCAATTGTTGCTCGAACCGGTCAGAAGAAATACGGCACCATGTATTGCTTACGCCATTTATAAAATAAAGTCGATTACCGAAAACGCAAATATCATTGTTTCGCCTTCCGATCATTTGATCTTAAAAGAATCAGAATTTTTGGAGACTATACGTCAGGGGCTGGAATTTGTTTCCAAGAACGACAATCTGCTGACATTGGGCATAAAGCCGAGTCGTCCCGAGACAGGATACGGTTACATTCAAATAGAGTTTGGAGAATCAAATTTGAGAAAAGTAAAAACTTTTACCGAGAAACCAAATGCAGAATTAGCCAAGTTGTTTTTTGAATCGGGTGAGTTTTTTTGGAATTCGGGAATTTTTTTATGGAATTTGAAAACCATTTTGGCAGCCTTTGACTTTCATCTTTCCGAAATATCGCAAAAATTCAAGCAAGGGTTAAAATATTTCAATTCTACTGAAGAAAAAAAATATATTGCAGATATTTTTCATACCTGTCCCAATATTTCCATCGATTATGGTATCTTGGAAAAAGCTTCCAATGTGTTTGTTCTTTGTTCCGATTTTGGATGGTCTGATTTGGGAACTTGGGGCTCGCTGTACGACATATCCCCAAAGGACGAAAAAGAGAATGTTACCCTTAAATGTAAAACTCTTTACTACGACAGCCATCGTAATATCGTGGCGTTGCCTTCAGGGAAGCTGGCAGTTATACAACAACTTAATGATTATATTGTTGCCGATTCGGACAATGTATTACTTATTTGCAAGCGAGAAGATGAACAACAAATTCGTCAGTTTGTTAAAGATGCCAGCATTCTTTACGATGGAGAATTCGATTGAATTTATACTTTTTAAAACCATAAAACATTATGACACCAAGCTTTTTTAACATTTACAAGCCTCGTAAGTACGACTATCGCTACATTTATTACGATCCTTTGAAAGAGGCAATTAAGGAACGTGAGAAACAAATGGCAAAAGAGAATGGAGAACAACCTCAGCAAGAATATAAACCCAATCTGCATCGCGGTTCATTTCGAGAAGAAGCCAATAGGATGAGAGGAAAAAAATCAAAAGAATTACGTCGTTCGAACAGAAATGTTCTTATTATTCTGATTATTTTGCTGATCATTGCCTATTATCTGTTGAAATAAAATCCAAATGCCTGCATGAGTGATATCATACATTTATTACCTGACTCGGTTGCCAACCAGATTGCAGCCGGTGAAGTAATTCAAAGGCCAGCTTCTGTGCTGAAAGAATTAATTGAAAATTCCATAGATGCAAATGCCAACAACATTATTATCCAAATAAAAAATGCAGGGCGCACCCTGATTCAGGTTACAGACAACGGAAAAGGAATGAGTGAAACCGATGCTAGGCTGGCTTTCGAACGTCATGCTACCTCAAAAATATCAAATGTTTCAGATATTTATGCCTTGCAAAGTTTTGGTTTCAGAGGCGAAGCGCTGGCTTCTATTGCTGCGGTGGCTCAAGTGGAACTTCAAACTCGTCGGAAAGAAGACGAATTGGGAACGCTGATTGAAATTGAAGGTTCAAAAGTAATTCGACAGGAATCGGTTTTATGCGAAGAAGGAACAACTATCAGAGTGAAAAATTTATTTTTCAATGTACCTGCCCGCCGTCGTTTCCTCAAAAGCGATAATGTTGAAAAGATTCATTTGCTCAACGAATTTTATCGAATTGCTTTAGTTTATCCCGATATCCGGTTTTCTTTTTTCGACGATAAAGAAGAAATTTTCAAACTCTTACCTTCTCCACTCAAACTTCGTATTGAAAATATTTTTGGAAAAGGCACCAAAAGAAAATGGGAACAACAGCTGCTACCCATTGAAACCAATACCCCGTTGGTTAAAATTGAGGGATATGTAGGTCGCCCCGAATTTGCCTTAAAATCGGCTTATCAATATTTTTTTGTCAATGCTCGCTATATGCGGCATCCTTACTTTCACAAAGCAGTGATCAGTGCATACAGTCAAATGATTCGTCCGGAGGAAAATCCCAATTATTTTATCTATTTATATGTTGCTCCAGAAACCATCGATGTCAATATTCATCCTGCCAAAACTGAAATAAAATTTGAAAATGAACAGGCTATCTGGTCTATTCTTTTGGCTACTGTCCGCGAAACGCTTGGTAAATATAATGTTATTCCATCTATCAACTTTAATCAGGAGGATGCTATCGACCTTCCCATTATTGGTAATAACGAAAAAATCGTACCACCCCACACTGTTTTCAATCCAAATTTCAATCCCTTTGAAAACACATTGGTTAATAAACGACCACCATTCAACTGGGAAACGCTTTACAGAAATTTTGAAAAAAAAGAAGAGAGTAAACCAACTTCCTTTCAATGGATAGAAAACGACATTACGGCTTATGCTTCATCCGCTTCAAGTATAATTCCAGAAGAGACCCTCGATAGCAGCCATTTTTTACAACTCAAAACCAAATATATTCTTACGGCTGTAAAATCAGGTTTGTTGGTCATTCATCAACACAAGGCGCATGTTCGTATTCTGTACGATCTTTACCTATCACAGATCAAACATCAAAAAAGTTCTTCTCAACAATTGCTTTTCCCTGAAATTTTAGAACTTTCTGAACATGAAATGCTTTATTTTTCATCAATAAAAAATGATTTGAGCAATGTCGGTTTTCTATTCAAATCCGTAGGTAAAAACGCTTTCGAAATTTTCGGCATACCAAGCTCACTAGATAAAATAAATATTCAATCATTTATACATGAATTGATAGAAAAATTCAAAGTCAAACAATCAATTTCCGAGGAAGATCTTCATCAACAAATTGCTTTGTCTATGGCAGAAACATCTGCAATCAAAACCGGTCAAAAACTTACACAAGAAGAAATGACTGACCTCGTGAATCGTTTGTTTGCCACCGAAAAACCATCTTTTTCCCCACAAGGTGAAAAAATCTTATCCATTATTCCAATGGAAGAATTTGATAGCCAATTTTAAAACTTTCATTTTTCCGTTTATTTGTTGCAATTAAAGAAAGGTTAATATATAAGTTTTCATCTGACAATTTTTTATAATAGGTGGTTCCTTAAATTCAATAGTTCGTTAAAAATTAAATTATCTGTCAAATAAATCGAGTAGAAATAAAATTACGTGGTTGTTTGAATCAAAATTTATTACGCATGAAACTGATTGACGAAAAACTATTAAATGAACTTACCCGACAGGCCAAAGAAAATGCCCGCTTGCGAGTCAATTACAATCTACATGAACATTTGGAAGATAAGGTTCAACGTTTGCTCAATGCTATGGAGCCGGGTACCAAGTTACCTATCCACAGACATCGACATGCGGCGGAAACATATTTTTTGATACGAGGCAGTATCTTAGTGAAATACTATGATGACAAGGGAAATCTGACGGAAGAAACAGAACTGAACGTAAAGGAAGGAAAATATGGAATTCATATACCTGCCGGTCAATTTCATACACTGGAAGTGCTGGAAAGCGGTACCATCATTTTTGAAGTAAAAGAAGGCCCTTATCAGCCAATCGGAGAAAATGACATACTAAAATCAGATACATGACAATCGACGTGAAAAATTCAGAAAAGTCAAGAAAATATGGTTTTTTCAGGCACAAGTATGTTCAATAAGAATTTTAATACCCAGTGCCATCAGAATAATTCCGCCCAAAGCCTCGACCTTTATATGAAAACGTTTCCCGAAACGAACGCCAATAAACATGCCCACAATGGCAAAGAGGAAACTGATGACTCCAATAATAAAAATCGCTTTCCAAATCACATCCGGATAAGGTACAAAAATAATTCCCGTTGCCAAAGCATCAATACTGGTAGCCACTGCCAAACTCAATATTTTCAGCCAATGAAAGGGATTGGATTCGCCGTTGTTGGCGAGTTGATGGTTTTTCAAACCTTCATAAAGCATTCTTCCGCCAATCAGTGTCAAGAACCCAAAAGCAATCCAATGATCGCTTTTACTAATGAAACTTACAAAACTTTTGCCAGCATAATAACCAATTAAAGGCATCCCTGCCTGAAATAATCCAAACAAAAATGCCATGAACAAGGTCGAAGAATAGTAGAATTTTTTCACACTGATTCCCTTGCTGATGGCCACAGCCAAACAATCCATAGCCAGCCCGATTCCTATAAGAATAATAGTAACATTGTCCATGACAAAAACGGTTATAGAAAAAACAAGAAGCGGATTTCGCTTCTTGTTTTTTCGCTTTTAAAGCATCAATTTTATCTGATGATAAATATTTTCTCCGGTAAATCCAAGCTTTTGATCCAAAACCTTATATGGAGCAGAAAAGCCGAAAGATTCCATTCCGAATACTTTTCCATTGTTGTTTATCAGCCCTTGCAAAGTTACGGGCAACCCCGCAGTGAGTCCGAATTTTTTTACTTCCTGAGGCAAAACCATTTCCTGATACTCTTTCGACTGGAGACGGAACAATCCTTCGGAAGGAACGGAAACAATCCGCACCCGAATTCCATCATTGCGAAGTAAAACGGCAGCTTCATTCAAAGTCGAAACTTCCGATCCGGAAGCAAGCAAAATGATATCGGGATTTCCGTCGCACTGAACAACATAGGCACCTTTTTCAGCTTTTTTGGCTTCTTCTTTACGACCATTTGTGGACGGAAGATCTTTAATGTCCTGACGTGAAAGTATCAAGCCGGTAGGCGTTTTGATGTTTTCCAGTGCCATTTTCCAAGCTACTGTTGTTTCTTCAACGTCAGCCGGACGAAGAACCAGCATGGAATTTCGTCCATGATGATTTTTAAGTTTTTCCATTAAGCGTATTTGTGCTTCCTGCTCCACCGGCTGATGAGTTGGGCCATCTTCACCCACACGAAAGGCATCATGCGACCAGATAAACTTCACCGGTTGCTCCATTAATGCAGCCATGCGAACGGCAGGTTTCATGTAGTCGGAAAATACGAAAAAGGTTCCGCAAGCCGGAACAACACCGCCGTGTAAACTCATGCCGATACAAAGACAAGCCATAGTCAATTCCGACACGCCGGCCTGTAGAAATGAACCTGAAAAATCGTTTTTTGAAAAAGCTTTTGTTTTTTTCAAAAATCCATCTGTTTTGTCGGAATTGGAAAGATCGGCACTGGCAGTAATCATATTCTCTACTTGTTTGGCCAATTCGCCAAGAACTGTTGCCGAAGCTGCACGAGTGGATTTGTTAGGTTGTTGAACAACAGCCTCCCAGTCAACCTCAGGAGCTTTTCCCGAAAAGAATGATTCGAGTTTTTTTGCCAAATCAGGATGTTCTTTTGCCCAAGCTTCTTTGGCTGTTTTTTTTCTGGCTACTATTTTTTTCAATTCGTTTTTGCGCTTTTCATAAAGTGCTTTTGTCTCTTCAAAAATTACAAACGGATGTTCGGGATCACCTCCCAAATGTTTTATGGTTTCTTCAAAAGAAGCACCACATTCACTGATCGGCATACCGTGAGTAGAAGTCTGATTTTCGAAACTACTGCCGTCAGCCTTCCGAATTCCCTTGCCCATGACGGTTTTACCGATTATTAACGTAGGTCGCTCCTTTTCTGCTTTGGCTTCCGTTAAAGCTTGACGAATTTGCGCTGCATCATTTCCATTTATTTCGATAACTTTCCAGCCCCAAGCTTTGTATTTTTCAGCCGTATTTTCACTGGTAACTGCCTTTGTCTCGGTAGAAAGTTGAATATTATTGGAATCGTAAAACATAATCAGGTTGTCCAATCCCAAATGTCCGGCAATTCGCCCTGCTCCCTGTGAAATTTCTTCCTGAACACCGCCATCGGAAATATAGGCATAAATGGTTTGATTCATTACATCGCCAAAGCGTGCTTTTAAAAATTTTGCTGCAATGGCTGCTCCAACAGCATAAGTATGCCCCTGTCCCAGTGGCCCGGAAGTGTTTTCGATGCCGCGCATTACATCCAATTCGGGGTGACCCGGAGTTGGACTTCCCCATTGACGAAACTGTGCCAATTCGTCCAATGTAAATTTTCCGGAAAAAGCCAGAACGGAATACAACATGGTGGACATGTGTCCGGGATCAAGAAAAAACCTATCGCGACTTTCCCATGTAGGATTTTCAGGATCGTACTCCAGAAATTCGGAAAAAAGTACGTTCATAAAATCGGCACCGCCCATTGCTCCGCCGGGATGACCAGATTTGGCCTTTTCTACCATAGCTGCTGCCAAAATACGTATATTGTCGGCTGCTTTGTTTAAAAGTTCAATTGAATTCATAATAAAAAAATTTTGTTGTTAGGTTGTGTTTGTTATTCATGTTTTTTTAGAAGTGATATCCGATGGTATAATTAAAGCCTGTGTTGGAACTTCCGGTTTTCCCATAGCCCGGAATGTACCACGGAGTGATGTTGCCGGAAGTGTCTTCCTTAAAAAAATGCCGGTTCCTGATATTCCACCCCAGGTAAAAATTTTTATAAACCTGTACCTGTATTCCTACTATAATCTCGTACCACGTTTTGGTTGCGGACTGACCTTCAAAATTTAATGTTTGACTGCCACCCCAATAATCATCCGAAAGGGAAAGGTTAGTTAAATCGTAGCTGAAGTTGGACCATCCCAAACGAACTCCGCCCGTAAGCATATTGTTAATTAATTCTTTATCATTACTTTGTTTCAGTAAACCGAAATCAATGCCTATTCTTTGAAAAATTCCGTTGGTATTAAAACGGACTTCATTGGATGAAAGTTTATCGGCTCCACCAAAACCTATTTCGTAAACAGGAAAAATTTTTCTTTTCAAATTGAACTGAACACTCCACTCCATGCCGAAATGTTCGGTATCGGAAAATCCCGTAATTACCGGAGACGCCACATCCATTTTGACAAGAAACCCATTCCACCACTTCACTTCAGGTGATTTGGCCGATGCCGGGGTTTTATTCTGTGCGGTAGAAAAATTTACAGCCACAGCAACAAACAAACTAATTATGAAATATCTGTAAATGTTCTGCATCGATGGTTGAAACATTATGTTCTTCAATTTTTACCGAATCAACAAAATGATTGGTTATCAGAACCGTATCTATCAAATGATTTCTGATCATTCCACATTCAAACGACAAATACTGGTCATAATTGGTATGGAAAACGGTAAGTGTATCCTGAATGCTATCGTTGAAACGAATAATAAATTTCGATTCGTTTGAAAATTTGTTGAGCGGCAATTTAATGACAGAAAGATTTTTAGAATTGTTGTAAA
Organism: Paludibacteraceae bacterium; assembly: GCA_018433525.1. Taxonomy (GTDB): domain Bacteria; phylum Bacteroidota; class Bacteroidia; order Bacteroidales; family Paludibacteraceae; genus MVYY01. The sequence continues at coordinate 12,333 of JAHDRA010000016.1, read as the reverse complement.
GAATAGAATCTACGATATTGCCGAGAGAATCAACTCCGTTTACCGTAAGGCTGTCGATGGCAAGCGACGACGAAGTGTATTTGCCTGTTGAACTGTTGAAAACAGCAGTATAAAAACCAACCTTGAGACGGGAATTTTTTTCTTTTCGACAAACTTCATCGGAAACATTACATGATGTCGAAAAAAACAAAACAGCAGTAATCCAAATGAAAACTGTTGATTTGGTAAAGTTGTTTTGAAGAAAATTTTTCAAAGTGTTAAATAAATTCTTAAAGTTAATAAAAATCATTGTTACCGCTTTCTCTTTTGAAAGTTGTTTGCATTAGGATGGAAAATATTTTCGCACTTCTTCCTTCAACTTCCGAATAGCTTGTTCGGTGGGTGTTTCTTCACTGGCTGCATAAATTTCCAGAATTTTTTCGGCCAGCAAAGAAGCAGGCTCATTCGGATTGCATTGTGAAGCGCACATATTAATCAAACGAAGTAAACTTTCCTGAGCTGAAGAAATATAATTCCAAAGTTCATCACTCACGTAAATTTGTTGCGAAAGATTATGTGCAAATTCATGGCGGATAGTGTTCAACAATTGCGACTGAAGTTCCAAGTTGGTCATGCCGGGTTTTATGGTGCTTAGTATCAAATTATTTGGAATTGTACGCTCCAAAACAAGCATTAATCTTTCGTAGGCTCTCAAACGAATGGGCGTAATAACAGAATAATTGCTTTTAAACAATTCGAAATTTCGCCGTTTTTCTTCGTTTTTCAAAAGTCTGTCTAGCAAAAGGTAAGCTGTCAGCAAAACGAGCAGCGCAGGAATCAGCAATTTCAATATTTCGGCCATGAAGATTGGTATGTTTTTAGAAGATATTCTATTTTTTATTCCCAAATTTGTGCAGTTTCACCTCAACCGGCTGCAGAGTAACCAGACAACCATTCGGAATATTTTTCAATTTTTCTTCTATCGTTCGATAAAAGCTCTCAAGTTTTTCGGTCGTATCCATCATTTCAACCACAACGGGGAGTTTTTCCGTCAACTCCCAAAAACGCGAAGTTGAAATTTTTTGACTGCTCAATCCATAACCCATAATTCCGCGATAAACTGTTACGCCAGCAATGCCGTTTTCCTTTGCCAGAAAAACCAGATGTTCGTACAGCAGCTCGTTTCCCATTTTATCCGTACTGCTGGCATAAATTTTCAATATGCTGTTTTCGTTTTTTTTCATTTTACAAGAAATTGGTTACTGCATAGCCAAGAAAAACCGCAAGAAAACCTAACAAAAGACTGATGACCGTATAAACGGCTGCACTCAGAAATTGTCCGTTTTGAATCAGCTGCAAATTTTCATTGGTAAAGGACGAAAAAGTAGTAAAACCTCCACAGAATCCTGCCATCAGAAACAATCGCATGTCAGCCGATAATAATTCACTTTTGCTGGCCAAACCCGTTAAAATTCCAATCAAAAAACTGCCGGAAACATTTACCGTGAGCGTACCCAACGGTAAGGATAAAAAATTTTCCAGCAAATTGATTCTGGAAACAAGATAGCGAGCCATTGTTCCGAAAAAACCACCTAATCCGACAATCAGCAATTGCTTCATATTCTAAATATTTCCTTTTTTGCAAGGTACTAAAAAGCTCCCTGTATCCGAGCCAATGAAAGCCATTTTCTTAAATTTCCTTTTCGATCAGATAGTTGTTTCTTTCCGACGAATTTCGTGTAATCAGTTCGGCAACAAAACCTGCCAGGAAAAGCTGCGTTCCTAAAATCATAGCCAGAATGGCCAGATAAAAATACGGCGAACTGGTTACCAGTGGCGCAGAAACATGTGCCGACAAGGCGATAAGTTTTTTAGCACCTACCACAATCACCGCAATCAAACCCAACAGGAAAATCAACGTCCCTATCAGGCCAAAAAAGTGCATGGGCTGCTTCCCGAATTTTGACAGAAACCAAAGTGTCATCAAATCGAGATATCCGTTTACAAAACGATTCCAGCCAAATTTGGTCGTTCCGAACTGACGCTTACGATGTTCCACCACTTTTTCGCCAATTTTTGTAAAACCGGCAATTTTGGCAAGATAAGGAATATATCGATGCATTTCGCCATACAATTCGATACTTTTTACCACTTCATTGCGATAAGCTTTCAGTCCGCAATTCATGTCATGGAGTTGAAGTTTCGTAACACGTCGAGCTGTTGCATTATATATTTTAGAAGGAAAATTTTTAGTAAGTTTGGCATCATACCGCTTCTTTTTCCAACCCGAAACCAAATCATAATTTTGATTTTTTATCATATCGTACAAAGACGGAATTTCGTCGGGGCTATCCTGCAAATCCGCATCCATAGTAATCACCACATCTCCTTTGGCTGCCTGAAATCCAAAGTGCAAAGCTACCGATTTACCGTAATTGTTTCTGAATTTTATCCCGTGAACATGCTCGGGAGAAGAGGCTTTCAACGATTCGATAATTTCCCATGAACGATCGGTACTTCCATCATTCACAAAAATTACTTCGTAACTAAAGCCATTTTCATTCATTACCCGCTCAATCCACTCGTAAAGGGGACGAATTGATTCTTCTTCGTTATATAAAGGTACAACAACTGATATGTCCATTTTTAAATTGAGTTTTATAAATTGGCTTTTTAAAGCACTACCGGATCAAATAATGCAATTTTAAAAAAATCACTCAAGCATCTGATATAAAAGAAACAATTTGACAAAAATCAATAGAATTTCTTTATTCTTCAAAAATATCCTTATCCTTTTTCACAAATGCCGACATAACCAGCGCCAGCAAAGCTCCCAGCAATACGTTTACCCAAATGCTCTGCAAAGTATAAACCGAAGGTTTCATCATTTTTTCCATTTGGGTATAATATTCATCGTCCAAAGGTAAATTCATACTTTCTACTACTTTCATACTTTGCTGCAAAACATTGGAAAGATATTCGGGATTGATAAACTGAAAATAAACAAATTTAACAATGGCCGAAATAATGGAAGCAAAGAAAAAAGTTAGTACAATAAAGGAAAACGATTTCCCGTAAGTGATATAACCGCCACACTCGTTATCGCGATACTTGACCGAATAGCGATACATAACAATGACAATCACAATGGTTATAAAAAATGAGACAATTCTGAAAATGGCACCCTGAGGGATGGAAATAATGAAATTGACGGAAAAAAGTATTCCCATCATTAATCCATATATCATGGAAGATTTGAAAATATTTCCCTGCATGATTTTATTTTTTACATTTACTCATGCAAAAGTACAAAAAAAGACCTGAATCGGAAATATTAAATTTTTCAGTTCAATTATAAGTCGAGAAAACAACACTTAAATTCAATTTGTATTAGCCCGTAATAACCGAGCACATTAATTGTATTTTTTTTATTATTTTTTACTGCTCGGTTTTTTTGAGGGTTAATATAGAACATAATGATGATTTTGTTGTTAAAGAAATATGATGTTTATGCAGAAAAATACAATTTGGAAAGAGAATTCCAACAAAATTATATAATCTCTAATGAGGATTTTTGTTTTAATTTTAATGATAAGGAATCAAATTTTAGTACTCAAAAATTATGGACAAAACACAAAAGCAAATTTTAGAAGCTCAAAGGACTGAACTGACCGAGCATTTGATTTACAAAAAACTCGCCGATGATTGTAAAGATGAGAATAATGCAAAAATTTTGTATGAAATCGGACAACAGGAACTCGAGCATGCCCATTATTGGGAAAAGAAAACCGGTATCAAAGTGAAACCTGATTATGCCAGAATACGTAGAACTGTATTTATGGCGCGTTTGTTGGGACTCTCTTTTGTGCTGAAACAAATGGAAAAAAGAGAAGGAACGGGTTCAAAATTGTATGATGAATTGTCGGCTGTTTACCCCGAAACCAAATTGTTTTCCGAGCAGGAAAATGCTCATGAACAACAATTACTGGCCATGCTGGATGAAGAAAGACTGCAATATGTCGGTTCTATTGTATTGGGATTAAATGATGCGTTGGTAGAATTGACTGGAGCTTTGGCCGGCTTTACGCTGGCTTTGGGAAATACAAGAACTATTTCGCTGGCAGGGTTAGTTACGGGAATTTCTGCTGCGCTTTCTATGGCTGCTTCCGATTATCTTTCTACAAAAGCCGAAGGAGATACTCGTGCAGCAAAATCGGCAGCATATACCGGCGTTACCTATTTTTTGACGGTAATTTTGCTAATCCTTCCATTTTTGCTGATGCCCAACAAATTTGGAGCCTTAGCGCTAACGCTTTCGATTGCCGTTTTAATTATTTTCTGTTTTAATTATTATATTTCTGTAGCAAAAAATCTTTCTTTCAAGCCACGTTTCATCGAAATGACAACCATCAGCTTGGGCGTTGCTGCTTTTTCTTTCTTTATCGGTTATCTGCTGAATCAAATTTTAGGGGTAAATGTTTAAAATTCATTTACTCGCTTTTTGAGATAAACCGTAAGTAAAACCATGTCTATATTCGTAAAAAAAGGGAATGCCTTTTGTGAAGCATCCCCTTTTTAATAAACTATAAATTCGATTATTGAACAATCGAAAGGAAAGTTTGATCGGTTGCAAACTTGGCAAATTCGATATCGTTCAAAGCTTTTGCAGCCATTGATTTATCTTTGCTGATAGCCAGTTTAAGATTCGAATAAACTGTTTCTCTGTCATTGGTACGGGCTCCAATAATTGCGCTCAAATAAGCGGTGGTAGCATTCGGAGACTGAATAGCCGACAGGGTTTTACGAGCCGAATTGTAATCGCCACTCAAAATTTGAAGCAAAGCCACATTATTGTTCACATCATTGGTTTTGAAAGAAGTTTTAGCTTTTGCATAATCACCTTTCATAATATAAAGCGTTCCCAAAGCTTTGCTCAAGTCGCCGGAAGTGCCTGCGGCTTTTCCCAATAATTCTTCAGCTTTGGAAAGGTCTTTTTTAGCCAGTGCAATGAGTGCGCAATTATAATTTACGTCGGGAGAATTTGGATCAAGCTGCATGGCTTTTGTCAACATGGCAGATGCCTCATCCAGTTTTCCTTGTTGAAAGTAAACGGCTCCCAAATTGTTGAAACCACGAACGCAATTTGGATAAAGTTCGGTAACTTTTTTGTAGATGGAAGCTTTTGCATTGGCATCATTGGTCAGCGTAGCTGCATAAAGCAATTCTTCCAAATTCAGCTTGGAAGGATCATTTGAAACCAATTGCATAATTTCTGCATCCGATTTGCCAATAACGTCAACCGTGAGTTTCAACTGTGAACGACGAAGTTCCGGTAAAATTTCTTCGGCAATTTTTGTATAGGCAACCGAAAGGTTTTTAATCTGACGTTCACGTTCTTCCGGATCGGTGTACATGGACAAAACGCGAAGAATCACATCTTTATCCTGAATATTGGATTTTTCCATCAAAGCTTGGAACCCTGCCCAGTCTTCAGGAGTAAATTTGGAGTCTATTTTTACAGAAGTTTTGAGTTTTTTCATTTGTTTGTTAATGTAATCGGAAGTTACATCCTGACGTTTTTCTGCCAAATTGGTATTCAAATCAATCGGGCCATCAGGAGAAGCATAACCCAGAATTTCAAATGAAGAAACTTCTTTGTTCTGTGCATCTTTCACTTCTTTTATTTTCTCTACCAAAGAAACTACTTCATCCTTTTTTAATTCATTGGGACGAAGATCCCATCTTTCAATCAAGAATTTAATGTCGGCATTCTGTGTTTCCTTAATGATACGTTGAAACTTGTCGGGAATTACAGCTGCATTCATTTCTGAAGCATTCACTGCAACCAATTCTGCAGTGGCAATCACTCCATCGGCAACTTTAACACTTGGAATTTGATACGTTTTCTTTTTTACGGTAACATTGAAGTCGAGATAGAGTTCCGATTTGGCCATTTCAGGCACATAGTTGAAGGAAGCGTTGATAGTGTAGGAACCGCCGGCTTTGTAGGAAATGGTTTTGTTGTTACCTACAACTTTTTCTCCCTGAAAAGTTACCGGTGTACTTTTAACTTCTTTCCCTGCAAAACGTAAAACGGGAGTTACGGTTACAGTAGCATTCTTATTGAAATACTTTACCGGAAAAGTACCATTGATAGCGGCATCCACTTTTCCACCTTTTAATTCCAGCGGATTGGGAGTGCACTTAAAATTGCTGGGATCAAGTGCTCCCATGTTTTTACTGCAAGAGCTTAATAACACTGCCATTACCACAGAAATGGCGAAAAATAAATGTTTCTTCATACTTTAATTTTTTTTATTGTTAACCTTAAAATTTCGATATAAATTTTATTCAGCAGCCAAAGTTATTATTTTTTGTCCAATTATTCTTTATTTTGCAAAAAATCTTTTCAGAATTTTTTAAAAGATAACATCTCAGGGTTTTGAAAAGTTTTTGGTTTTAGTAAAAAAGAGCATTTCATCAGAATATAATTTATTTTTTAAAGGTCTGATGGAACCCACATGTCTGAATATTATATTCATTCGTGTTTGTGTATGCAATACATGTGGGTTTCATAAGCGTGTAATTAAAATTAAAATCAAAAAATGTGCCATTTGTTTCGTTGGATGTCTTATTTAAGCTTTTCTCGTGCAATCAATTTCATTCGATTTATAGGTTCCTATATTTCGGCTTTTTTTGGTATAAACCGGTCTACTAAACTGAGCCCTTTTTTCATATCGGTTGAGCCGGCCGATTTTTGTAATTTGCAATGTCCTGAATGTCCTGTGGGTGTGAAAAATTCCTTATTGAAAGAAAGAGGAAATTTTTTTGATTTGGAGCTTTACAGAAATTTGATAGAAGAAATGAAAGGAACTTTGCTGCATGTACAATTTTATTTTCAGGGAGAGCCTTTTTTGAACAAACAACTTCCTGAAATGATTCGATATGCCCATGATAGAAAATTATTTACTTCCGTGTCGACCAACGGACAATTTTTGACTGACGAAACAGCGCAAAAAATAGTAAGGTCAGGATTGGATAAACTCATCGTTTCAGTCGATGGCACTACCCAGGAAGTTTATGAAATGTACAGAAAAGGGGGAAATTTGCAGAAAGTATTCGATGGTATCAATCATGTTATAGCTTGGAAAAAGCTGTTTAAATCTTTATTTCCAATGATTGAAATGCAGTTTTTGGTTCTAAAGTCCAACGAACATCAAATGCAGGAAATGAAACAAATAGCAAAAAACTTGAATGTGGACAAACTTAGTTTTAAGTCCGCACAGTTTTACGATTTTGAAAATGGAAATTCGCAAATTCCTGCCAACAGTCGTTATGTGAGGTATCGACTCAACAAGTCAGGAAAATACGAACTTAAATTTTCGCAGCCCAATCGATGCAGTCGTTTGCTGGGTGGAGCAGTAATTAATGCAAAAGGAGAGGTGTTGCCGTGTTGCTACGACAAGCAGTCGCAATACTCATTTGGAAATATCCGTTCTGCTTCCTTTTATGCCTGTTGGCATTCTGATAAGGCAAATTCTTTTCGGGAACAGTTGCTCTTAGACCGTCATCAGTTTGATATTTGCAGAAATTGTACGGGAAGATGAAGAATTGCGGCTGAAAAGGGTTACGAGTTGTGAGTTCTAAGTCGTTCATGCCTGAAATACGTTGACCGTTTTGGTTATTTTCAGAATAAATTTGGTTTACGTTTTCGAGCCTCTTCGAGTGAGAGCACTTCAGTTTTCTGAACTTGCTTTTCGCGAATTTCCTGATATTCGGCAGCTATTTCGGAAACAAAATGGCTATGTGTTTTTTCGTTCATCAGCTGGGAAACGATGAAAGTATTGACGGATGCATCTTTAACATATACCACCGGCCCATGATAATGAGGCGCAATTTTTACTGCCGTATGAACTTTGGATGTCGTTGCTCCCCCAATAAGTAAGGGAACGTTGAGTCCGGCTTTTTCCATTTCGGCAGCAACGTTGCTCATCTCTTCCAGCGAAGGAGTTATCAGTCCACTTAATCCAACCAAATCGACATTTTCGTTGATTGCTGTCTGAATAATTTTATCTGAGGGCACCATAACACCCAAGTCGATAACTTCATAATTGTTGCAAGCCAATACCACAGATACAATATTTTTCCCAATATCGTGCACATCACCTTTTACGGTTGCAATAAGGAATTTGCCTGCCGATGAGGCTGTCCCGGCAACTTTTTGTTTTTCAATTTCGGGCTGAAGAATGGTTACGGCTTTTTTCATGGTTCGAGCCGACTTCACCACTTGGGGTAAAAACATTTTACCTTCTCCGAAAAGTTTTCCAACAATGTTCATCCCGTCCATCAAGGGTTTTTCAATAATTTCCAGTGCGGTATCGTAAATAGTTAGCGCTTCTGCCAAATCGGTATCGAGAAATTCATCAATTCCCTTTACAAGTGCATGTTCAAGGCGTTTAGCAACCGGAAGCGAACGCCATTCATCTTTTTTGTCCGATTTTTTTTCGGACACCGTATTCTTTATTTTTTCTGCATATTCTATCAGTTCTTCCGTAGCTGTTGCTTTCCGGTTGAAGATAACATTTTCCACTTTTTCCAAAAGTTCAGGCTCTATTTCTTCATAAATTGGCAGTGCTCCCGCGTTAACAATTCCCATATCCAATCCGGCTTTTATGGCGTGATAAAGAAAAGCGGAATGCATGGCCTCACGAACCGTATTGTTTCCTCTGAAGGAAAAAGATAAATTGCTGATTCCCCCGCTAACTTTTGCATAAGGCAAACGTTGTTTGATCCATTGTACCGACTCCAGAAAATCTACAGCGTAATGATTGTGTTCTTCTATTCCGGTACCAATAGCCAAAACATTGGGATCAAAAATTATATCCTGTGGTGGAAATCCTGCTTTTTCGGTTAGCAGACGATATGCTCGGGAGCAAATTTCGATTCTTCGCTCCATGCTGTCGGCTTGGCCTTTTTCGTCGAAAGCCATCACAACGGCAGCCGCACCATAAGCCCGCACCTTTTTTGCTTTTTTCAGAAAATCTTCTTCTCCTTCCTTTAAACTGATGGAATTGACAATGCTTTTTCCCTGAATACATTTCAAACCGGCTTCAATGACTTCCCATTTTGAGGAATCAATCATTATGGGAACACGTGCAATTTCGGGCTCGGCAGTAATGTGATTCAAAAAAACAACCATTTCTTCTGCTGCATTCAGCATGGCGTCATCCATGTTGATGTCCAGTATTTGCGCACCATCTTCAACTTGTTTTCGGGCAATGTGGAGCGCTTCTTCGTATTTTTTCTCGTTGATTAGCCTTAAAAACTTGCGCGAACCGGCCACGTTGCATCGTTCACCAATGTTCACAAATAAAGATTTTGGAGCCGGATCGGCTGAAATATCAATAATTTCCTGACTGTTATTTCTTGAAACTTTTTCTTTTGTCGAATTTGTGGCTTCAATGCTCTCCTTTTGTTGCCATTCGTCAATTTTAGGAGAAATGATTTCCAATAGTTCCAAACCGCTCAGTTCCAGGTTTACGGTTTTTTCTTTGGGTTTTCTGACCGCTGCATTGGTAATCAGATCCCGATATTTGGCAATATGTTCCGGAGTTGTACCACAGCAACCCCCGATAATGTTGACTAAACCTTCGTCAATATATTCTTTCACTTGTTTTGCCATTGTGTCGGGCGTTTCGTCGTATTCGCCAAATTGATTCGGGAGTCCGGCATTGGGGTATGCACTGACAAACCAAGGTGCATGAGCGCTCATTTCCTGAAGGTAAGGTTTTAAATCTTTGGCTCCAAAAGAACAGTTTAATCCGATAGAAAGTAGCGGAGCATGTGCGACGGAAGCCATAAAAGCCCGAAGTGTTTGACCGGAAAGTGTACGTCCGCTGGCATCGGCAATGGTAGCCGAAATCATTAATTCCACTTTTTTATTCAATTCCGACATAGCTTCTTGAGCCGCGAAAATAGCGGCTTTTGCATTTAAAGTGTCGAAAATGGTTTCTATCAACAGCGCATCTACTCCACCTTCTATCAAAGCCAGCATTTGTTCCTTGTAAGCTGTTACCAGTTGATCGAAGGTTACGGCGCGCGAAGCGGGACGATTTACGTCGGAAGGTAAGGAAGCCGTTTTATTGGTTGGGCCTACCGAACCGGCAACAAATCTTGGTTTTTCCGGATTTTTGAGAGTGAATTCATCTGCTGCCTGTCTGGCTATGCGCGCTGCACTCAAATTCATCTCCCTTACAAATTCTCCCATTCCATAATCTTCCATCGAAATTCGTTGTGCATTGAAAGTGTTGGTTTCGATAATATCGGCACCTGCTTGCAAATATTGCTTATGGATGGAACTAATAATATCCGGTTGAGTTAAAGAAAGAAGGTCGTTGTTTCCTTTCAATTGCTTGTTCCAATGAGAAAAACGTTCACCTCTGTATGCGGATTCGTCGAGCCTGTAGCGCTGAATCATGGTACCCATTGCTCCATCCAGAATCAATATGCGATTTTCGAGAATTGTTTTTAAATTCATAGTGTTGTAAAATAGGAAGGAAATTTTCAAATATATCTGTTGTTTTATTTCTGCAAAATTAATGAATATGGGTCAATTCTCAAAAACAGCAACTTATCCTTATAAATTTCCATTCTTTGATTTTTAAACTTTCATTATTATCGGATTTTCAATATCTTTGTCATCAGTAAAAAAAGTGAATCACTAACCTCTTAATAAGAAGAAAATGAAAAAATTAGTTTTAGTAAGACATGGCGAAAGCGTTTGGAATAAGGAAAATCGCTTTACTGGTTGGACAGATGTTGATTTGTCTGAAAAAGGAATGCAAGAAGCAGCCAAAGCAGGCAGATTGCTGAAGGAAAAGGGTTTCTTTTTCGATAAAGCCTACACTTCCTATTTGAAGAGAGCTATCAAAACTTTGAATATCATTCTTGATGTAATGGATTTGGATTGGATTCCGGTAGAAAAAAGCTGGCGTTTGAACGAAAAACATTATGGAATGCTTCAGGGTTTAAACAAAGCAGAAACAGCCGAAAAATACGGCGAAGAACAAGTTCAGATTTGGAGACGCAGCTATGATGTTCCGCCTGCACCGCTGGACATGAATGATCCTCGTTCACCGTTTTTGGATCCACGCTACAAAAATGTGGATAAAAAAGATTTGCCTCTGACAGAAGCTTTGAAAGATACCGTAGCTCGGATTCTTCCTTATTGGGAAAACAACATCTTCCCGAGTTTGAAAGAAAACAACGAAATTCTGGTTGTTGCTCACGGTAACAGCTTGAGAGGTATTGTAAAAGTTTTGAAAAATATTTCCGACGAAGATATTGTGGGTTTAAATCTACCCACAGGTGTGCCCTATGTTTTTGAATTTGATGATAATTATCAGGTTGTAAACGATTATTTCCTGGGCGATCCGGAAGAAATCAAAAAATTGATGGAAGAAGTGGCCAATCAGGCAAAAAAGAAATAAGAAGAATTCTTCTCTTCTTAGCTATACTAAAGCAGTGCACAACCGTACTGCTTTTTTATTAAAAAAATTATTGCATCATTAATATAACAATAACATGAAAAAACATTTTTTTATTGTACTTTTCTGCTGGGCCGGAGCATTTAGTCTATTGACGGCTCAAGATACCATCGTTTTCAAAAAAGGAGAAATCAAAGCGTGCAAAATCACACAAATAAAAGCGGGAGAACTGACGTGTAAGGATTTTTCGTATTTGGAAGGCCCTGATTATGTTTACCAACTCAAGGAAATTAGGGAAATTCGTTTCCCAAACGGTGAAGTACAAACATTTAATATCTCTAACGATTCTGAGCCAACCGAAATGGAAAAAATGAATAAAGTTTCCGGTGAAAAAATTCGTAATGTTACTCAAGATTCATGGACACCTCCCATCAGTTTTAAAACTTACAAGGAAAAAGAAAATTACTATAAAGATCAATTGTATTTTCCTAAATTCGGAGATCCTTATCAGCCTTGGGTTGCAGGGATAGCTTCTTATTTGATTCCAGGTTTGGGACAAATAACTTGCGGAGAAGTTGGAAGGGGTTTTGCTTTTATGGGTGGAGCTGCAGCGAGTTTTTTTGTTTTCATGATTGGTGTACTTGGCTCTAGTGGATATTATAATGACTATTATATACATTACATTAAATTATTGCACAAATAAATTATTATCTTTGTCTCATAATTTTCACTGCCGTACGAAAGTTTTTAAAAATGTTGTTTTTGAAAATTCATATATTTGTATTTCAGCTCATTATGAAAATAATTCAGCTTGAACACAGAATTTATCTTGGTTAAATAGCGTTTTGTCGGGTAGTTTTTCTACTTT
>JAHDRA010000077.1 GCA_018433525.1 Paludibacteraceae bacterium | reverse complement strand
TACTCTCGACATATCTCATTTTATTGATTTACAGCTATAAAGATACAAAAAACAAACATTCCTGCAAATATTTTCTTCCTATTTTTATCGCAATATCCAATAAAAAAAGAGACTGTCTCTACTTTTGAGACAGCCCCTTTTAAAACAAGTTTTTTAGAAACGGTGAAATGAAGTTTTCTACGAAAAAATTTCATTAAGAAACAATAATTCGAATTTTAACAACAAAATGTCAGGTAAAAAATTGAATAAATAAAATTCTATGATCCGAATAGAGATCGTTCGATGCAAAGTTGAAATTTTTTGATGCTTACACCTTTTATCATTCAGTCAGTAGACAATATGAATCAAAGTCTTAAAGAAAAATAAGAAAACTTTTATCTATCTTTGTTCAAATTTTTTCAGTATTGGCTTCAACTCAATTTATTCGGAGAAGAAAACTCCTAAACTTTTAATATATAACTTTTTCTATAGATTTTCTTATAATTCTTCTTTTTATTATAACTAATCGTTTCAAAAAGTAAGTTTTAGAAATATTTTTTCAAAAAAACATGAATTTCATAGATTGAGATTATCATTTTATTTAATTTTGCAGAGAAATAATAACATTAAGTTAGCAATAAGAAAATTTTTAAGATAAAAATTACAGAATAAATTCAAAATTATAAATTTATGTCATCACTAAGATTTAAAGCAGTTGAGGAAGCTTTCAAGAAAAAAGCCGCTGCAGTGGAAGTACCTTCCGAATTAACCTCCGAGTATTTTGGAAAGTATGTTTTTACAAGATCCACAATGGCCAGATTCCTTTCGGAACAAACTATAAAAGAAATTGATGAAGCCATTGAAAAAGGAACCACACTCGATCGCAGTATTGCCGACAAAGTTGCCGAAGGGATGAAAAAATGGGCAATGGAATTAGGCGCAACTCATTATACACATTGGTTTCAGCCGCTTACAGATAAAACGGCAGAAAAGCACGATTCGTTTATTGATTATTTGGATGACAAACCCGGAGAGAACATCATTGAAAAATTTTCCGGAAAGTTGTTGGCGCAACAGGAACCTGATGCTTCGTCTTTTCCGAGCGGAGGAATCAGAAGCACTTTTGAAGCGCGCGGTTATACGGCGTGGGATCCTTCATCGCCTGCTTTTATAGTTGACGATACGTTGTGTATCCCTACCATTTTCATTTCTTACACCGGCGAATCGCTCGATTACAAAGCTCCTTTATTAAAATCGCTCAACTCGGTGGATAAGGCAGCTACAGCGGTTTGTAAATTGTTTGATCCAAAAGTGAAAAAAGTTTTTTCTTATCTGGGTTGGGAACAGGAATATTTTCTGGTAGATGAAAATCTGTATGTTACCCGTCCCGATTTATTGCTAACCGGCCGAACCTTGCTGGGACACGAGTCGGCAAAAAATCAGCAGTTGGAAGACCATTATTTTGGTTCAATTCCTACTCGGGTGGTAGCTTATATGAAAGATTTGGAATTTGAAGCTTACAAATATGGCATACCTTTGAAGACCCGACACAATGAGGTAGCACCCAATCAGTTTGAATTGGCACCCATTTACGGAGAATGCAATTTGTCAGTGGATCAGAATTTGTTAATTATGTCCATTATGAAAAAAGTTGCTCGTCGACACGGCTTCCGTTTGTTGCTTCACGAAAAGCCTTTTGCCGGAATAAACGGTTCGGGAAAACACAACAATTGGTCGCTGGGAACCGACACGGGAGTTGGCTTGCTTACTCCTGGTAAAACTCCTGAAGAAAATCTTCAATTTATCACTTTTGTAGTAAATATTTTGATGGCCGTTTACAAACACAATGCGTTGTTGAAAGCTTCCATCATGTCGGCTCAAAATGCCCATCGCTTGGGAGCCAACGAAGCACCACCGGCCATTATTTCTGTTTTTCTTGGTACACAGGTGAGCAGTGTGCTGGATAAACTTGAGAATAGCAGCAGCGATGAAGCCATTGTAGTGGACAGCAAGAAAAAACTGAGTTTGGGTATTGCCCATATTCCCGAAGTGTTACTCGACAATACTGACAGAAACAGAACTTCGCCTTTTGCATTTACAGGCAACAGGTTTGAATTTCGTGCCGTAGGTTCTTCAGCCAATTGCTCTTCGGCAATGACAGCCTTAAATACAGCTGTAGCTGCACAATTAATTGAATTTAAAGCTGAAGTGGATAAAAAGATTGCTTCTGGAATCAGTAAGCAAACTGCAATTTTTGAAGTGTTGAAAGAATACATAAAAATATCAAAACCCATCCGTTTTGATGGCAACAACTATAGCGACGAATGGAAGGAAGAAGCAAAACTTCGTGGGTTGGATTGCGAAACAAGTGTGCCAAAAATTTTGAAAGCTTATACCAACGAAGAGAGTATCAAAATTTTCATTTCTACTAATGTCATGTCCGAAAAGGAACTTCATGCACGAAATGAAGTTAAATGGGATATGTACACAAAGAAAATTCAGATTGAATCTCGTGTGTTGGGCGACTTGGCCATCAATCACATCATTCCGATTGCTACACGTTATCAATCTATTTTGCTGGATAATGTCAACAAAATGAAAACGGTATTTTCAAAGGAAGAAGCCGAGAAAATGTGCCAGCTCGATTTGCAGTTGATAAAGGAAATTGCCCAAAGAGTGAACACTATCAAGTCGGATGTAGATAATATGATTGAGGCCAGAAAAAAAGCCAATGTAATTGAATGTGAGGAAGAAAAGGCCAATGCTTATCACGATACCGTCTTACCATTTTTCGACAAAATTCGTTATCAGGTGGACAAACTCGAAATGATTATTGATGACGAGATGTGGCCTTTACCAAAATATAGAGAATTGCTTTTCATTCGCTAAGTCTTACCCGAAAAATCCTTTATTAATAAGCTTCTTAGGTTTTTTATTGCACACAGTTTTTTCTACCTTCAAAATTTGTCAACTGTTATTTTGCAGTTGACAAATTTTGAACCCATCTCTATAAAATTAAAAAATTGATTATGAATTATTTAAATTTATACGAGCAGCAATCATTGTATTCTTTTCAGAATGAGCATGATGCATGCGGAGTCGGTTTAGTGGTAAATATTTCCGGTGAAAAATCCCACGAAATCATTGAAAATGGATTACAAGTGCTCGAGAATATGGTTCATCGCGGAGCAGAAAGTGCCGATAACAAGACCGGCGACGGTGCCGGTATGCTGCTGCAAATTCCTCACGAATTTATTTTGCTACAAGGCATTCCAGTCCCCGCTATCGGAAAATATGGCACCGGTCTTATATTTCTGCCACGAGAAAAAGAGGAATCAGAACTTTGTTTACGTATTATTAAGGAAAATGTTGAAGAAGAAAATCTTCATTTGTTGGCAGTCCGTGATATGCCGGTCAACAGCAAAATTTTGGGTGAAATTTCTGCATCCAACGAACCGCTGATAAAGCAAATATTTGTTACCGGTAATCTTCGTCAGGAAGAGTTGGAAAGAAAACTCTATCTGGTAAGGAAAAAAATTGAAAATTCGATAGCAAAATCCAATCTTTCCAACAGAAGGAGCTTTTATATAGTAAGTCTTTCTTCCAAAGTACTGATTTATAAAGGAATGCTCACATCACTTCAATTGCGTGACTATTATCCCGATTTGACCAATCCCAATTTTACCAGTGCCATTGCTTTGGTTCATTCACGTTTCAGTACCAACACTTTCCCGACCTGGGATTTGGCTCAACCTTTCAGGATGTTGGCTCATAACGGTGAAATTAATACAGTGAGAGGCAACCGATTATGGATGGAAGCGCGTGAAAGTGTATTCAAATCGGAGTTGCTGGGCGATTTAAAACCTTTGTTTCCCATCGTTCAGCCTGCAATGAGCGACAGTGCTTCTCTGGACAATGTTTTAGAATTTCTCGTTATGGCAGGAAAAAGTCTGCCTCACGCATTGGCCATGTTGGTACCAGAAAGTTGGAATCAAAAGAATCCTATTTCCGAAGAACTGAGAGGTTTTTATGAATACCACAGCATGTTTATGGAACCGTGGGATGGCCCGGCGACACTTCTTTTCAGCGATGGACGCTACGCCGGCGGCATGCTTGACCGAAACGGTCTGCGACCGGCCCGATATCTTATTACCAATGATGGTATGATGATTATTGCCTCCGAAACCGGCACCATAGAATTTGAACCGGAAAATATTAAAGAAAAGGGACGATTGAAACCCGGTAAAATTCTGATGGTGGATACTGAAGAAGGCAAAATTTATTATGACGAAGAGTTAAAGGAACAAATTGCCAAAGCATTTCCTTACAACGAATGGTTGGAAAGGAACAGAATCAATCTGGAGGAAATTTCGTCGGGCAGAAGTGTAAAGCCGGAAATAAAAAATTATCAGAATCTGCTTATCGCTTTCGGTTATTCAAAGGAAGATGTCGATTTGCTGATGCTCCCTATGACCGCTGAAGGGAAAGAACCTACTTCATCGATGGGAAATGATACCCCTTTGGCTGTTTTTTCCGAGAAACCCCAACGGTTATTCAATTATTTCCGTCAGCAATTCGCTCAAGTAACCAATCCACCCATTGATCCGATTCGTGAAGAATTGGTCATGTCTTTAACCGGTTACGTTGGCTCGATTCATAAAAATTTGCTCGAACCTGTTTCGGATCTTTGTAAAATGGTAAAGCTGAAAAGTCCGGTTCTGACCAATACTCAGTTCGATATTTTGCTTAATTTACGTTACAAAGGTTTTTCTACTGCAGTGTTACCGATGCTTTTTAATCCGAAAAAAGGAGCTGATGGTTTGGTGAAGGCAGTAGATGAACTTTGCCTTTTGGTAGAAAAAGCGGTGGATGAAGGGAAAAATTATATTGTGTTGAGCGACAGGGGTGTAGACGAGGAACATGCTCCCATTCCTTCGCTGCTTGCGGTTTCTGCTGTACATCATTATCTCATCGACAAGCGGAAACGAATGCAAACCGATATTATTGTCGAAAGTGGAGAACCGCGTGAAGTGATGCATTTTGCCTTGCTGTTTGGTTTTGGAGCCAATGCAATCAATCCTTATATGGCTTTTGCCGTTATCAGCGAGCGCATCAAATCGGACGATATCAAACTCGATTTCCATACGGCCGAATCGAATTATGTTAAAGCTGTGAACAAGGGGCTTTTGAAAATCCTTTCGAAAATGGGAATTTCTACCTTAAGAAGTTATCGCGGCGCTCAGATATTTGAAGCTGTAGGTATTTCATCATCCGTGCTGAACAAATATTTCAAGGGAGTCATTTCCAAAATCGAAGGAATAGATATGACCGATTTGGCCAATGAGACTTTATTTCCTTATTGGAAAGCTTTTTATCCTGAAATTGATGAAGAAAATCGTTTGAAGAATCTTGGTTTTTATTCATTTCGCGTAGAAGGAGAAAAACATGCATGGAATCCGGAAACCATTGCCCGTTTGCGCATTGCTACGCGAACCGGAGATTATGCAAAATTCAAAGAGTATTCAAGCATTATAGACAACAAACCGGAAGCCATTTTTATTCGCGATTTACTCGATTACAAGCGCAATCCCATTGATGTAAATGAAGTTGAGCCTTTAGAAAACATTATGAAGCGATTTGTAACAGGAGCCATGTCCTATGGTTCTATTAGCAAGGAAGCGCATGAAGCATTGGCAATGGCAATGAATAAAATCGGAGGTAGAAGCAATACCGGTGAAGGAGGCGAAGATCCTGAACGTTATAAACAGCGACCTGACGGTTTAAGTACGCGCAGCGCCATCAAGCAGGTTGCTTCCGGCAGATTCGGAGTTACGGCCGAATATTTGGTAAATGCCGACGAAATTCAAATTAAAATAGCTCAAGGTGCAAAACCCGGTGAAGGCGGACAACTTCCCGGATACAAAGTCGATAATGTTATTGCAAAAACCCGACATTCCATACCCGGAATTTCTTTAATTTCTCCGCCGCCCCATCACGACATTTATTCTATTGAGGATCTTGCCCAATTGATTTTTGACTTAAAAAATATCAATCCGGCTGCCATGATTAGCGTAAAACTTGTTTCGGAAAGTGGTGTGGGTACTATTGCTGCCGGAGTGGCAAAAGCAAAAGCCGATTTGATTCTTATCAGCGGAGCAGAAGGTGGTACCGGAGCAAGTCCCGCCAGTTCCATTAAACATGCCGGACTTCCACAGGAAATTGGTCTCGCAGAAGTTCAACAAACGTTGGTGATCAATAATTTGCGTGGACAAATCCGACTGCAAACGGATGGTCAGTTAAAAACGGGACGGGATATTGTGATTTCTGCTTTGTTGGGAGCTGAAGAATATGGTTTTGCTACCAGCGCCCTCATTGTTTTGGGATGTGTCATGATGAGAAAATGTCATATAAATACCTGTCCTACAGGTGTGGCCACACAAAACGACGAACTTCGCAAACATTTCAACGGAAGATACGAATATCTGATAAATTTCTTTACCTTTTTGGCACAGGAAGTGAGAGAACATTTGGCTCAAATGGGCTATAGAAGTCTGGATGAAATTATCGGACATACCGAATTGTTGGTACGCAAAGAAATTAAAACGAGTTCAAAAATTGAAAAGGTTGATTTGTCCAAAATTCTTTTTAAACCGAAGCAGGCAGAAGAAAATGCCATCAGAAAAACAAAGAATCAGGAACACAAAATTGATCAGGTGCTCGACAGAATATTAATATCCGAAGCCATGCCGGCCATTGAACAATGTATTCCTGTTAAAATTCGACATAAAGTCAGAAATACCGATCGAACCATAGGAGCTATGCTTTCCGGAGAAATAGCCAAACGTTATGGACAGGTTGGACTGCCGGAAGATACCGTTCAAATTCAGATGGAAGGTTCTGCAGGACAAAGTTTTGGCGCTTTTCTTTCTAAAGGCATTACGCTGCGTCTCGAAGGCGATGCAAACGATTATCTCGGGAAAGGTCTTTCGGGCGGGAAAATCATTGTTGTTCCTCCGAAGGAAAGTACTTTTGCTCCCGAAAAAAATATTATTGCCGGCAACACACTCCTTTATGGAGCTACTTCGGGTGAAGTGTATATCAATGGTATTGTAGGCGAACGTTTCTGTGTAAGAAATTCCGGAGCAATTGCTGTCGTAGAAGGTGCCGGTGATCATTGCTGCGAATACATGACGGGAGGAAGAACCGTTGTGTTGGGAAAAACAGGTAGAAACTTTGCCGCAGGGATGAGCGGAGGAATAGCATATGTGCTGGATGAAGACGGCAAATTTGATATGTTTTGCAACATGGAAATGGTGGAACTTTCTCTTATCGAAGAAATAGCTGATAACAAGGAACTTCACGAGTTTATTTCCAAACATTTCAAATACACAGGAAGCCCTTTGGCAAAGCGTATTTTGGATAATTGGTCGGAATATTCCGAAAAATTCCTGAAAGTTACTCCCATTGAGTACAAGAAAGTGTTGCAGGAAGAAAAAATTCAGGCAATCAATAAAAAAATCGAGCAGGTTGAAAGAGATTATTGATGTAACGTGTTGTTCAATAAAAGTTTAAATTTCAAAATTATGGGAAACCCGAAAGCATTTTTATATATTCCGCGTAAGGAGGCCGGTTATCGGCCCGTTCAGGAAAGAATTTACGATTTTGGAGAAGTGGAACAAACCCTGAATCGTGAAGACAGGAAACTTCAAGCTTCGAGATGCATGGATTGTGGAGTTCCGTTTTGTCATTGGGCTTGTCCGCTCGGGAACAAAATGCCCGAATGGCAGGATTTGATTTACAAAGAGAAATGGCAGGAAGCCATTGATATTTTGCAGGAAACCAATAATTTCCCTGAATTTACAGGAAGAGTTTGTCCGGCTCCTTGTGAAAAATCGTGTGTGCTGTCTTTGCATGAAGCACCTTTAACGATTCGTGAAAATGAAGCTGCTATTACCGAATTAGCTTTTAATGAAGGCATGATTAAAGCCCGTCCTCCAAGAAAACGGATAGCGAAAAAAATTGCCGTTATTGGTTCTGGTCCGTCTGGTTTGGCTGCTGCCCAGCAATTGAACCGAAAGGGATACACGGTTACGGTTTTTGAAAAAGATGCTCATATTGGAGGCTTGTTGCGTTATGGCATTCCTAATTTTAAGTTGGCAAAAAATGTAATTGATAGGCGATTGAAGTTGATGGAAGAGGAAGGAATCATATTTAGTCCCAATATGGAAGTTGGGAAAAATATTTTAGCTAAGGAACTGTTGGACAGTTTTGATGCAATCTGCATAGCTGTTGGTGCAGGACAACCACGTGATATTCAGGCCGAAGGAAGAGAAATGAGAGGAATTTATTTTGCAATGGATTTTCTGAGTCAGCAAAACAAACAGTTGCTTGGAGAAACAATGCAACAGGAAGAAATTATTTCGGCCAAAAACAAACATGTGTTGGTAATTGGTGGAGGCGATACCGGCTCAGACTGTGTTGGAACATCCATCAGACAAGGTGCCGTAAAAGTTACGCAAATAGAAATTTTACCACAACCACCGATTGGAAAAAATCCGGAAACGCCCTGGCCTTATTATCCGTTGATTTTAAAAACTTCCAGTTCACACGAAGAAGGCTGTACAAGGCGTTGGTGCCTGAATACAAAAGCGTTTATCGGGAAAAATGGACACGTTACGGAAGTCTTAATTGAAGAAGTAGAATGGCACAGAGAAGAAAATGGACAAATGACAATGGTTTCTACGGGGAAAACGGAAACCGTTAAGGCTGATTTGGTTTTACTGGCATTGGGATTTCTGCATCCGGTACACGAAGGCTTTCTTAACGAATTGGGTGTAAAATATGATGGCAGAGGAAATATTGAAGTTGACAAAAACGGGAAAACTTCGGTGGATAAAATTTTTGCTACCGGTGATTCGGTAATGGGAGCAAGTTTGGTAGTTAGAGCCATAGCTTCAGGACGAAAAGCAGCCGAAAATATACACCATTTTTTCTGCCATGAGCAGAAAAAATGAATCAAAGAAAATGTTTTTTTTTCATAAAAAATTAGAGAAATATGTGCGGAATAGTTTGCGCTTTTGATATAAAAAAGAATTCCCAAGAACTGCGTCCTCAAGTTTTGCAGATGTCAAAGAGAGTAAGACATCGCGGACCTGATTGGTCGGGCATTTTTAGCAATGACCGGGCAATTTTGGCGCATGAGCGCCTGTCGATTGTTGATCCCGAATCCGGCAAGCAGCCCTTGTACAGTAAAGATGGAAAATTGGTACTTGCCGTAAATGGCGAAATTTATAATCATCAGGAAATACGGAAACAGTTCGATGGAAAATACGAATTTCTTACCAAATCGGATTGTGAAGTAATTTTGGCGCTTTATCGGGAAAAAGGCCCCGATTTCTTGAATGATTTGAATGGAATATTTGCTTTTGCACTCTACGATATTGAAAAAGATGCTTTCTTTATCGGACGTGATCACATTGGTATTGTTCCACTTTATCAGGGTTGGGACAAAGATGGAACTTATTTTGTTGCTTCGGAGTTGAAAGCTTTGGAAGGTTATTGCAACCGTATCGAAGAATTTCTTCCTGGACAGTACTTTTACAGTTTGGACGGGCAACCCAAACAATGGTACCATCGTGATTGGGAAGATTATGAAAATGTGAAAGACAACGAAAGCAATATTGAAGAATTGCGCAAAGCACTTGAAGCAGCCGTCGAACGTCAGCTTATGTCCGATGTTCCCTACGGCGTATTGCTTTCGGGAGGTTTAGATTCTTCCGTAATTTCGGCAATAGCAAAAAAATTTTCGCCCAAGCGTATCGAAAGTGGAAATACTCAGGATGCGTGGTGGCCGCAGCTGCATTCGTTTGCCATTGGACTTGAAGGTTCGCCCGATTTGGCTGCAGCACGTGAAGTGGCCGAACATATTGGCACCATTCATCACGAAATTCATTTTACCGTTCAGGAAGGATTGGATGCTTTACGAGATGTTATTTATCATATCGAAACTTATGACGTAACTACCGTGAGAGCCAGTACACCCATGTATTTGCTGGCACGTTTCATTAAATCGATGGGCGTTAAAATGGTTCTTTCCGGTGAAGGTTCAGATGAAATTTTTGGAGGTTATCTTTATTTTCACAAAGCTCCAAATCCCGAAGAATTTCACAAGGAAACCGTCAGAAAAATCAAGAATCTGCATTTGTACGATTGTTTGAGAGCCAATAAATCGTTGGCGTCGTGGGGTGTAGAAGGTCGTGTTCCTTTTTTGGACAAAGAATTTTTGGATGTAGCCATGCGGTTAAATCCAAAAGATAAAATGGCCGGAAACGGAAAAATAGAAAAATGGATTTTGCGTAAAGCATTTGAGAATTATTTGCCCGAGAAAATCGTATGGCGGCAAAAGGAACAGTTTTCGGATGGTGTGGGTTACAACTGGATTGATTCATTAAAAGAAATGACCAACAAGTTGGTAAGCGACGAAGAAATGGAAAAGGCAGCCGAAAAATTTCCCATTCAGCCTCCCATGACTAAGGAAGAATATTATTACCGTTCCATTTACTCGGATTTGTTCCCGTCCGATTCAGCAGCGCTTTGTGTGCCTTCGGTTCCCTCTATTGCATGCAGCACACCCATTGCTCTCGAGTGGGATGCTTCATTCAAAAATATGGCCGATCCTTCTGGACGCTCGGTAAAGAGTATTCACAAGGAAGGTTATTGATTTTTTCGTTGTTGATCTGCTGCTTGCAAACAATCTTATTTAATGCAGAGTTAATCGAGTAGGTAGGGGAATTACTCCCCCACCCTCCCATCAAATCGTGCGTTATGGCTCGTTTCTGTTCGCCTGCTTCTTTTACTTGCAACGCCTTTATCGCCTGAGCTCCGCTTACGGCTTCACTCCCTGCGAAAGGGCGAATAACATCCTGACCCTTTGAATCAAACTGGTCGTATT
Organism: Paludibacteraceae bacterium; assembly: GCA_018433525.1. GTDB lineage: Bacteria > Bacteroidota > Bacteroidia > Bacteroidales > Paludibacteraceae > MVYY01. The sequence continues at coordinate 9,499 of JAHDRA010000077.1, read as the reverse complement.
GGTACGTTATTGCTTGCTGCTGCTCCATAAAACAAATTTTGAACTAGCTGCTTCTTAAATTAAAAGATTCAGACCTTCTTCTGTTCTGTTCCTGAACAGAATACCATGTCCTCTGCTGACTTCTTGTATGGTGTAAAATACATCGCTGCATTCCTTACACTGCTGATGCACCCTACAAGACCTCTCGGGATATAAGATATTGAACTTCCGCTGCGTCTTGCCTGATTTACTCCATTTGAGTTACGGTTGAATTTCGGGCGTTCCTAATCCATTGTTCGGTTGCCCTCTCATAGAGCCTTCTATCAGATTTCTATTCGTCAAAACGTCAGCTATGCTGATGGCTTCTTTCAGATTTGCAGTCACCCGCAACACCCTTGCCATTCGCTAATGTTTCTTATCAACTCGGCACATACCGGAACTCGCATCCTGCAAGCTTAATACCATACATACAAAAAAAACCGGTAGAAAATTTCACCGGTTTTTTTGTAAAAAATATTTTTCAGATTTATCTTCCCGTTTCGTTCAATATCGAAGTTTTCTTTTTCAAAAATTTCAATACCAGATAAAGGATGCCTGCTGCAAATGTTCCCCAAGCTATCCAGTTCAAATCAATACGGATATGATTCGTTAGAAAAGAATAATTGATATTGTGAAATACAAACAGGAGGACAAATACAGCCAGCAAGCCGTTTTTTTCTTTTTTGAGTACTTTCTTCCAGCTGAAAGGATATTTTGAAGGAATGTATTTTTTAAAGCTTGGAATAAAAGCCGGCGTTTTGTTGGCCCAATCGGTATAAACAGAACCAAATTTTCGACGCAGAAACTGTTCTTCGGCAAACATGATTCTTTCGTAATAAATCCAGTAAAGAAGAATGAAAGCCACGATAAACCAGCCATTTTTCGTCAGGACAGCAGCACCAAGCCACATGAAAAAATTACCCAAATAGAGTGGATGACGAACCATAGAATAAATTCCGGTGGTATTCAATTCATCCGCCAACTGTTCTTTGGTGTTTCGTCCCGATGTATTTGCCGGCGTATGTCCCACTGCATAAGCTCTTATGAAAAGTCCGAAAAGTGAAATAAACAAACCGATAAATTCAACGGTCGAATATTTCAATACAAAAAAATGTATGACCGTCATGTGGTTCAATAAAAACCGCAAGCCCTACTGCTACAATAATCAAAGGTAAATATCCACGATACTTGAAAAGGAAATTACCCTGTTTCTCCATTTCTTCCTGCAATGCCATAAAATATTATTTAAATGATTTTTGTATAGTTGATTAATTATAGAAAAGTTTAATTGTTATTGTTTTGATTTACTTTTTTTGAGAGGATTTACCATTCTATTTCGCTCATACCATGCTCTTTCAGGTATTGATTGGCGAGTTGAAAATGTCGATTCCCGATAAATCCCCGATAAGCCGAAAGAGGAGAAGGATGAGGCGATTTCAGCACCAAATGTTTATTGGTGTCGATATATAGGCCTTTTTGTTGGGCATAACTTCCCCAAAGTAAAAACACCAAATGTTCCTTTTTTTCGGCCAATATCCGAATTACTGCGTCGGTAAATGTTTCCCAACCTTTTCCTTGATGAGAACCGGCCAAATGAGCCTGCACGGTGAGAATGGCATTGAGCAGCAACACGCCCTGTTTTGCCCAAGAGCTTAAATCGCCATTTTTGGGCATTGGTTTGGCAAATTCATTTTCTATTTCCTTATAAATATTGACCAGCGAAGGCGGAAAATCCACGCCCTCGTTTACCGAAAAACATAAACCGTTAGCCTGACCGGGACCATGATACGGATCCTGACCTATAATAACTACTTTCACTTTATCATACGGACACAGATTGAAAGCATTAAAAATAAGAGAGCCCGGCGGGAAAATTTTTTTTGTTTTATATTCCTTTCGTACAAAGTCGGTAAGCTGTTTAAAATACTCTTTTTCAAATTCCGATTGAAGCACCTCCTTCCAGCTCGATTCTATTTTGACGTCCATTAGAAAAGGTTTTTTATATCGCTGTGAAAAATAAAGTTTTCCGGTGCAAATTTACATCAAAAAAATATTTATACGGCTACGAAAGTTCAATGATCTGTTTGTTTTTTTTAATTTATAACTTTTTCTTTAGCAGTTTATTTTCAATGGATTAAAAATTTTTCCCATTGGACAATTCAGAAAAAGAAATTAATTCAAAGCCGATGTTTATATTTTACTGATAATAAACAATTTGATTTTACGTTGAATAAAGAAATTTTAATGTTTGCTTCCATGTAAAATTTCATTTTATATTTTAGTCTTGCATTAAAAAAATCAATTTTAGCTAAAAAAAATAGCGCAAATGTTTTTTAATCAGAATAAAAGCAATATATTTGCAATCCTATTTCAATTCAATAAATAGTTTTCTTAATTTATTAACATATTTAAAATATTAGCAAAAATGACTAAAGCAGAAATTGTAAATGAAATTGCCAAAAAAACAGGGATCGATAAAGCTACTGTTTTGGCATCTGTTGAAGCTTTTATGGATGCAATAAAAGATTCTCTTTCTAAAAATGAGAATGTATATTTAAGAGGTTTTGGTAGTTTTGTGGTAAAAACCAGAGCACAGAAAACTGCCCGAAACATTTCAAAAAACACAACCATTATCATTCCACCTCACAACATTCCTTCTTTCAAACCTGCAAAGAAATTTATGTCTGTAGTGAAGTAAATTATTTCATTTCAAAAATTAAAATTTTAAAAAATGCCAAGCGGGAAAAAAAGAAAAAGACACAAAATGTCTACGCACAAGCGTAAAAAAAGACTAAGAAAGAACAGACACAAGAAAAAATAGGTCGATGGGTCTTTAAATGATTAAAGTTCAAGGAAACAAACTTTAAAGCATTCATTGAGGCTTTGAGTTTGTTTTTTTGTTGAAAATCGAATAACCAAAATCAATAAAAAAGTGAATAGCGAATTAGTAGTTGATGTAAAGCCATCAGAAATTTCTATTGCGCTGCTCGAAGATAAACGTCTGGTTGAACTTGCCCAAGAAACACGAGAAGAACAATTCGCTGTCGGGAATATTTACTTAGGAAAAGTAAAAAAAATTATGCCAGGCTTAAATGCAGCCTTTGTTGATGTCGGTTACGAAAAAGATGCTTTTATTCATTATCTTGATTTAGGTCCCAATTTCAATACCCTTTCTCAGTTTACTTTGCAGGCGCTCATCGACCCGAAAAAAGCGCCCTCGATGCAAAAAGTTAAAATGCTTCCGGAAATTGAAAAATCAGGTTTTATCAACGACCTGCTCAAGCCGGGTCAACAAATTCTGGTTCAGGTGGCCAAAGAACCCATCTCCACCAAAGGACCGCGGCTGACAGCCGAAATTTCTTTAGCCGGACGATTTTTGGTGTTAATTCCCTTTAACGACAAGGTGCTTATTTCTCAGAAAATTAAATCTGAAAATGAGCGTGTCCGTCTTAAACAGCTTATTCAGAGCATCAAACCGAAAGGGTTTGGCGTTATCGTTCGTACAGTGGCAGAAGACAAAAAAGTTGCCGAACTGATCAATGAACTCAATGTGCTCGTAAAACGCTGGGATGAAGCCGTTTCCAAACTTCAGCAAGCAAAGGGAGTTACTCTTATTTCGGAAGAATTGGGTCGTACTGTAGGAATTATCAGGGATTTATTTAACCCGAGTTTTAAAAACATTTATGTGAACGATCCCAATGTATTTGCAGAAGTGCAGGACTACATTGAATGGATTGCTCCGGAACAAAAAAATATCGTAAAGCTTTATAAAGATGAAACTCCGATATTTGATCATTTTGGCATTACCAAACAAATAAAATCGTCTTTTGGTAAAACCGTTTCATTTAAAAATGGAGCTTATCTGATTATTGAACATACGGAAGCTTTACACGTTATTGATGTGAACAGTGGCAATCGGGCAAAGACAGGAAACGGACAAGAAGCCAACGCTTTGGAAGTTAACTTGGCTGCTGCCGACGAAATAGCCCGACAGCTCCGTTTGCGCGATATGGGCGGAATTATTGTAGTGGATTTCATTGATTTGCATGAATCTGACAATCGTCAGAAAGTGTATGACCGGATGAAAGAGATGATGGCAAACGACAGAGCCAAACACAATATTTTGCCTCTCAGCAAGTTCGGACTGATGCAAATAACACGTCAACGTGTTCGACCCGATACGCATGTCGATATTGAGGAAGCTTGCCCTACTTGTTTCGGAACAGGGAAAATAAAACCTTCTATTTTATTTACTGACCTATTGGAAAGCAAAATAGATTATTTGGTCAATACTTTAAAAGTTAAAGAATTTACTCTCTATGTACATCCATACGTTGAAGCCTATATTTCCAAAGGAATGATTCCTTTGAAAAACAAATGGAAAATTAAATTCGGACGAGGATGTAAAGTGAGAGCTTCACAGGAATTGGGTTTCCTGCAGTATAAATTTATCGATAATAAAGGGATGGAATTGAATCTTCAAGAAGAAATAGAAAAAATTTCGTAATTGGACATTTGTAAAAAAATTCTAACAGAAAACTGCCTTTTGGATGTTACCATCTAAAGGCAGTTTTTTATTTCGGTATGCTAAATTCCATTATTTATCGCCGGGTTATTTTCTATAAAAGTGTGAGTGCATTGGTAGCCTTCTTCATAAATTTGCTGGTAAGCATCAAAACTGAATTCGTGAAATTTTCGGATCGCTTTCGGTTCAATCAAATATTGGCAAAGTTCTCTCCCTTTTTGTGCGTTTTTATGTTGTATGATGCGGATGGAATAAGTCAAGGTGTCAATCGGTTTTTTTAATTGAACCTCATTCAGGTGAGGAATCACATCTACGCCGATAATCGTACTACAATTCTCTTTGAGAGCTTGTGCCGGCATGTTGTTCAATAATCCGCCATCCACATAATATTCTTTTTTTACCTGAATGGCTTCAAATACGCCCGGAATACTTGCCGAAGCGGCTACCCATTTATCCAGTTCCTTGCCGCTTTCAATTATTTCCCATTCGGCTTTATTCAAATTGCTGACGCAGACAGACATTTTTTTCTTTAATAATTCGAAACTGTTGTGAGGGATCAATTCCTTTATCAAATCCCGCAACATTTTGTGGGTGGATAGTCCCGATTTCAACGACATGGGATGGATAGACATTAATTTGGTTATTTTGTACAATTTGTCTTCTCTGATCATTTGCAGCATTTGGGCCGGTGTAAACCCAGCAGCATAAAGCGTTCCTACAATGGCTCCCATACTTGAGCCTGCAATCTGAACGGGGAAAATGCCATTTTCTTCAAGTGCCTGTAAAACGCCAATATGGGCAAAGCCTAAAGCGCCGCCTCCACTCAAACAAATGCCTGTTTTGTTAATATTCTGTTCATGGTTTGTGATGTTGTCATCGTTCATTGTTATATGTATTTTTGTATTGTTGTGGATGTTCTTTCTTGTATAATGTTAAACCATTCAAAAAAATTGACCTAAAATTTTTAAAACTGATGAATTACGCTACTTTTGTGTGAATTTACAAGAAAAAAATCAACTAATAGGTAATTTAACGGTTAAAAGTTTTTTATGAAACGTATTTTTTTAGCTTTTGTTTTGGCATTTGCAGTGCAATTTTCGTTTGCCGACTTGCTGGACGATATTGTTGATGGCAAGTTTAATGTGAATAATATCATGGTTCCCCGCTCGATGAAAGATGGAGAGAATTATACGCTGATGAAAGATAATGCAGTGCTAAAATACAATTACAAAACCGGTCAATTGGTAGATACCATTTTTAGTATTCATCGCTTGAAAGATGCCCCATTCAAGGAAATTAATGGTTATGAATTCAGTCCGAATGAAGCCAAACTATTGGTTTATAACAATGTAAAAAAACGATACAGACGTACTTTCACAGCCGATTATTATGTTTACGACATTAAAAGGAACGAAATTCAGCCGCTTTCGGATAACGGCTCGCAGGAAGTACCTCTTTTTTCTCCCGACAGTAGATATATTGCTTTCGGAAGGAACAACAATCTTTATTTGAAAAAACTCGATTTTAATACCGAATCGGCTATAACAAAAGATGGTGAACCGGGAAAAATTATCAATGGTTTGCCTGACTGGCTGTATGAAGAAGAATTTGAAGCAACGCGTTATTTTGTTTGGAGCCCCGACAGCAAATTATTGGCTTTCGTAAAATTTGACGAAACTGAAGTGCCTCAATTTTCATTTCAATTGTATGAAAACAAAAACTCTATGGACGATTTAATGCTTTATCCATCACTTGTTTCTTTTAAATATCCCAAAGCCGGACAAAATATTTCCAAAGTAAGTGTTTGCGTTTATGAGGAACGGACAAAAGCGATCAGAACTGTTCAGTTGAGTAATGTTGGAGAAGATTTTTATATTCCGAGGATAAAATGGACCAATTCACTGGATCAGTTGGCCGTTTTTGTGTTGAATCGCAATCAAAATCAGTTGAAAATGTTTCTTGCCAATCCAAAATCTACTCTGTCCACTCTGATATTGCAGGAAAACGATAAATATTATATTGATTATCAAAATATTGATGCTTGCCAATTTACTTCCGACAATCAATATTTTATTTTTCTGAGTGAGAAAGATGGCTTTCGTCATGTTTATCAGCATAGAATCAATGGCACGCCGGTCAAACAACTGACAAAAGGAAATTTTGATGTAACGCAAGTTTATGGTTTTGACGAAAAAAATCAAACGCTTTATTATCAATCGGCAGAAAGTTCTCCTTTGCAAAGAGATATTTATTCTGTCAGCTTAAAAGGCGTTAAAAAGAAACTTACCAATGGGAATGGTTTTCACAACGCCATTTTTAATTCGACCTTCAGCTTTTTTGTCGATAATTTTTCCAATCTACAAACTCCCGATAAACTTATTTTGTATAGTAACAATGGCAATTTCATTCGTGAAATGCAAAACTCTGACGGCATATTGGAAAATTGGAATACCCTTCATTTGCCCAAAAAGGAATTTTTCAGCTTTACGACTTCTGAAAATATTTCGTTAAATGGCTGGATGCTCAAACCGTTGAATTTTGATCCGAATAAAAAATATCCATTATTGTTGATTCAATATAGTGGGCCTAATTCGCAAATGGTTTTAGACAAATGGGATGTGGACTGGGAATATTATTTGGCTGAAAATAACATGTTGGTGGTTTGCGTTGATGGACGTGGCACTGGAGCGCGCGGAGTAGAATTCAGAAAATGTACGTATGAACAGTTAGGCGTTCTCGAAGCAAAAGACCAGACAGAGGCAGCCCGTTTTTTCAGCAAGCAAGATTATATTGATCCGCAAAGAATCGGTATTTGGGGTTGGAGTTACGGCGGATTTCTTACGTTAATGGCCATGAGTAGTGGAGAAAATGTATTTAAGGCAGGCATTGCTGTAGCTCCGGTAACCGACTGGAGATTTTACAATGCTGCATACACCGAAAGATACATGCGTCGTCCTCAGGAAAATTTTAAGGGATATGATCTTGCTTCGCCCATAATGAAAGCAGATAGATTAAAGGGTGAATTGCTGATCATTCATGGTACGGCCGATGATAATGTTCACGCACAAAATACCCTGATGTATGTAAAACGATTGGTAGAAGCTGACAAACAATATAACATGCAGCTGTTTACGGACAAAAATCACAGCATTTTGGGAAAACAAACGCGTAGGTATTTGTATCGTTCGATGAGTAATTTTTTGTTTAAGAATTTGTAATTCCATTACATATAAAAAATCAAACTGTTTTTATTGGTTAAAAATATGTTGTAAAACATTGTTTGGATAATGCTTTTTTGTTTATTCTGTTAAAAGGAACTGACAAAAAAATGGTATTTTTGTCGGTCAATAAAAATTAATTCAAAAAACATTTTCATTACAATTAACTTTATTAATTCTAAACAATATGAATGCAGAGAAAAAAAGTGGAAATCTGGTGGCCATTATCACTATGTTTTTCCTGTTTGCAATGATTTCGTTTGTTACTAATCTTGCTGCGCCGATTGGGGTAATTTGGAAAAATCAGCCTGCTTTTGAAGGATCGAATTTCCTTGGGATGCTTGGAAATATGATGAACTTTTTGGCTTATCTGTTTATGGGTATTCCAGCCGGTAAACTGCTTTCAAAAATTGGTTATAAAAAAACGGCTCTTGTTGCAATTGCAGTAGGTTTTTTAGGTGTTCTGACACAGTATCTGTCCGGTATTATTGGTGTTGGAGCTGAACTTTTCTCACTACCTGCCAATTTCTTTGTTTATTTGTTGGGTGCATTTATAGCCGGTTTCTCTGTTTGTATGCTTAACACAGTTGTCAACCCAATGTTGAATTTACTTGGAGGCGGTGGCAACAAAGGAAATCAGTTGATTCAAATCGGAGCAACTTTCAATTCTTTGGCTGCAACCATTACGCCTATGTTTGTTGGAGCTTTGATTGGTGATATAACCAAAGAACGCATTTTGTCAGGTGAAGTTACCATTAACAACGTAAATCCTGTGCTTTATATTGCTTTGGGCGTTTTTGCACTTGCCTTTCTTATTCTTTTGTTTATTCCTATTGCAGACCCGGATGAAAACAGAAAGAAAAGGTCCGAAATCAAATACGAACATTCACCGTGGAATTTCCGTCATTTTGTACTGGGATCCATTGCCATATTTATTTATGTAGGAGTAGAAGTGGGCATACCCGGAACGTTAAATTTCTTCCTTGCCGATACAACAATTAAAGGAGCTTCTTTAGATCCTCAAAAAGCGGCTGCCATTGCCGGTTTTGTGGCAGGCACTTATTGGTTTCTCATGCTTATTGGACGTTTTCTTGGTAGTTTGGTTGGTGGAAAAGTTTCTAGTAAAACCATGCTTACATTTGTTTCCGCATTAGGAATTGCATTGGTGTTGCTTGCCATTTTATTGCCGAAAGATATTACTACTTCCATGCCTGTATTTACCGGTTCATCATTCAGCATGGTGCAAGTACCGCTCATTGCTTTATTCCTTGTTCTTTGCGGCTTGTGTACTTCCATTATGTGGGGTAGTATTTTCAACCTCGCAGTAGAAGGACTTGGAAAATATACGGCTGCTGCTTCAGGAATATTTATGATGATGGTAGTAGGTGGTGGCATTTTACCACTTCTGCAAAACTGGATTGCCGACATTTCTACTTATCAGGCAAGCTACATTGTAATTTTGGTTGGATTGCTGTATATTTTGTTCTATGCTTTAATTGGTTCTAAAAATGTTAATAAAGATATTCCCGTTGAAGTGGAATAAATTTCAATAAAATTATCGTATTATGGAAAAACCTTATGTTATCGGAATAGATATGGGCGGAACCAATACCGTTTTCGGTATTGTGGACGTTCGTGGAAATGTGATTTCTAAAAGTGCCATCAAGACTGCAGTTCACGATGATGTCAATCTTTATGTAAATGATATTTACCATGAATTAATGAAATTGATTGATGC
>JAHDRA010000067.1 GCA_018433525.1 Paludibacteraceae bacterium | reverse complement strand
GTAACTTATTGACTACCATAATATCGTCCCGATGGGACTTAAGAGAAAGCTGCATTGCAGCGAAATTATGGTAGAAAAATTCAACCCACAAAATCTAAGCCCCATTAGGGGCGATATTATAGTAAGACATTTTCTATATTGATTTTCACTAATTTTTATAAATGTTTACCGGACAACAATGATTTGCAAACAAAAAAGCAACAACTTTGTTATCAATACAAATAAAGATTTTATCAACTAAAAAAACAATATGAATTTTTACGATTTCGAAGCAAAAAAAATCAACGGTGAGAATATTTCCATGCAGCAATTTAAAGGAAAAACCGTGTTGGTAGTTAACACTGCAAGTAAATGTGGATTGACACCTCAATTTGAGGGGCTTGAAAAAATGTATGAAAAATACAAGGATAAAGGATTGGTTATTTTGGGCTTTCCATGCAATCAGTTTGCGCATCAGGACCCGGGTTCATCAAGCGAAATCAGTGAATTTTGCGTTGTAAATTATGGCGTAACCTTCCCGATGTTTGAAAAAGTAGATGTAAATGGAAAAAACGCCCACCCAATTTTTAAATATCTCAAATCGCAATTGAAAGGTGGATTGTTTGGAAGTAAAATTAAATGGAACTTCACAAAATTTGTCATCGACAAAAACGGCAATCCAGTAAAAAGATTTGCACCTACCGTAACTCCGGAAAAAATAGAAAAATATATAGAAAAAATTTTATAATGTGTTGAAAAACAAATTTATAATTAAATAAAATTTATTTTAAAAAGAAAGAAGGTATTCCAAAAAATACTTTCTTTTTTATTTTAAGCAGCCGCTTGAGGAGTAAGTTTTGATTGGGAATTGCCTTTCATTATATTCCTTGAATATGCGAATAATAAAAAAACAGGAATTTAAATCCATCATGTAATGATGGTATTTTTCTTATAATGAGGGGCTGTAATTTTTATAAAATAGACCAGCGATGAAAAAGCAATCAATCCCCCAGTTAAAAACGAAAGCGAAAGTCCGCCATGCGTATCGCCAAGTTTTCCTCCAATAATCAAACCCAGTCCTATTCCTACGTCCCAAGTAGTCAGGAATGTGGAACTTGCCGTTGCCCGGCGATTGTGAGGCGCCAAGTTGACAAACAAAGTATTGTAAGCGGGAAATAGCATTCCATAACCCAAACCGAGAAAAACGGCCACCACATAAAACAAAATCATGGAAAAATTTTGCTGAAGAAGAAACAAATCTTTCAATGCAGGCAAAACAAAAATGGAAACCGTACAAACAATTGTTCCAACGGTAATAACTTTCAATAAATGACCTCTATCCACCATCCTGCCGGCAAAAAATCTCGAAAAAATCAGTCCAATGGCCATCAAAGTAAAAAAGATGCCCATGCCCGAATACATACCGATTTCTTTCCCGTAAATGGCTATAAAAGTGGTCAACATGCCATAAGGAATTCCCATTAATGTCAGACAGATGCCGGCATGAGTTCCCTTAATGAGGAAGAAACGGTCCAACACAATCGCTTCCTTGTATTTTTTTATAGTAGGAATTGTGGTTTTCTTGGCTTTTACGGTTAAAACAACAACAAAGCCTATCAATGAGCTGGCAATGGATGTAAAGAAAATCATTTGATAAGAAGAATAATCGTGTAAAAACAAGCTAATCATTGGCCCAATAGACATGGCCAAATTGTTGGCAATGCCAAAATAACCCAATCCTTCTCCTCTCCTCGAAGAAGGCATAATATCAATAACAAAGCTATTACTTGCTGTGGATACCATACCGAAGCACAATCCGTGAACAATACGCAGGGACAAAAAGAAATTCAAAAAATTGGCCAGCGGATAACCTATAAAACAGAGCGAAAAAAGAAAATAAGCCAACAGATAAATGGGGCGCCGTTGAAACATATCCAGCAAAAAACCGGCCATAGGTCGAATCAGCAAAGCTGCTATCGTATAACTGGACAAGATAATGCCAACAAGCGATTTGCTGGCTTGGAAATTTTCTATCAAATAAAGTGGAAGTATGGGCAGCAAGAGGTAAAATGCAAAAAACAGCATAAAGTTGGCAACACAAATGCTGATAAAACTTGCCGTCCAGAGTTTCTCTTTGGACTGAGTCATTATTTTAGAAAATTATTTAGGAGCCGGTGTTTTGGAAACACGATCGAAAAATGGATTTTTGGACGAACAACTGAGCGGAATTCCGAAAATGGAACTGCATCCGGGCAACAAACCTATTTCTTTCGCCACTCTTCCAACGGAAAACATAACACGTGTATCCACTTTCAGGTCAGCAGCTACAGCACAAGCCGAGCCAATAGCAATACCTACATCTACCGTGTTCAAAGCACAGGGAATGTCAGGTTGACTATTCTTTTCGGCACATGTATCGAACCCACAGTAACCACAATTCAAATTCTGATTTTGTTGTCGGGTGCCAATTAATAAAATTACTTCCGATTTCAGAATATTTTCGGCATCGCGCGTAATAAATTTCAATCCGGATTGTTGACTGTACTCGAACATGGCATTTGACAATTCCACAATAGTTTCATCAGTAATGATCGCTATTTCGATTATATCGTATCCTTTACCTTTGGGAGCCGTACGGGCAGCTGTCATCATGGCATTGGCCGCTTGCATTAAGCGTTCGCGACGTGTATTGCGTTCATTGATAATCATAATAAGAGTTTTTTACAGATTCCTTTATTGCTATAACCAAACTAAAAGTTTAGCAGTGCATTTAAAACATCATTTCTTTCAGCTTGTCAAGAAAAAGCTGTTTCAGTTTTTGATTGGTAGCTACCATCTCCTTCCCAAACAAAAAATTGTTTTTTCCTGAAAAATCGGTAACTGTTCCGCCTGCTTCCTTCACAATAATTGAACCAGCAGCTACATCCCAAGCCTTAAGATTGTATTCCCAAAAAGCTTCGAATCGGCCGCAAGCTACATAAGCCAAATCAGTGGCAGCCGAACCGAGCCGGCGAACCCCACGTGAATTTGTTACGGCCCACTTTAGAAATTCCATATATTCGTTTAGCCGGCTGAACTCCGAATAAGGGAAACCGGTAGCGAGCAATGCATCCTGAATATTATCGCGTTCAGAAACATGGATGGCTCTACCGTTGAGAAAAGCTCCACCTCCTTTCCAAGCATAAAAACATTCATCTCTTCCTATTTCGTAAACCACCCCAAGAACCATTTCATTGGCTTCATGCAAGCCAATGCTTACGGCAAAAACAGGAACACCCTGAACAAAATTGGTCGTACCATCCAACGGATCAATAATCCAGTTGTAACGCTCTCCTTCTTTCGATGTTGTACCTTCTTCCGCTAAAAAACCGGCTTCAGGCAAAAGTTTTTCAAGTTGGCTGACAATCAGCTTTTCCGAATTTTTGTCAACATAGCTCACCAAATCATGTAAACCTTTGTATTCCACTTTGCTGTCATCAAATCTTTTCCGTTCGTCGGCGATCATCTTTCCCGCCGATCGGGCAATTTCACATACCGAAAGGCAAAGTTGATTGAGTTCTATCTCCATGTCTTTTTTTAATTAAAAATCGACTGCAAAGTTAGCCTTTTTTTGAGAAACATGGACAAAAATATTGACTGCTGTCGACAACAAGCATTCCATTTTTCGTGATAAATTTATTCAATAATCGAGCACAAAAAGCATGTCGTTAAAATGTTCAAAAAACTTTATTAAATCGGGATTTTAAAATTCTGAAATAGTGATGAGATGTTGTATATTTCGCTCAAAAAACGAGGTTATCTCAAATATTTTTATTAAATTTGTATGTTTTTTCAAAACACTTTTTTCGGTTGAAAAATGGCTTATTAATAGAGAAAAAAATAAAATTAACTATATAGAAATGATTACAGAAGAAAAGTTAAATGCTATTGCCGAATATGATGCCAGCAGCATTCAAGTCCTCGAAGGACTCGAAGCTGTACGCAAACGTCCTGCCATGTATATTGGGGATATAGGCATCAAAGGATTACATCATTTGGTTTATGAAGTGGTAGATAATTCTATCGACGAAGCGATGGCAGGACATTGTGATGATATTCAAGTTACCATCCATCCGGATAATTCCATTACTGTAACTGATAACGGACGCGGTATTCCGGTCGATTTTCACGAAAAAGAAGGAAAATCGGCATTGGAAGTTGTAATGACGGTGCTTCACGCCGGAGGAAAATTTGACAAGGGAAGTTACAAAGTTTCAGGAGGTTTGCATGGGGTGGGAGTGTCTTGTGTAAATGCGCTTTCGTCGTTTATGCGCGTGGAAGTTGCCAGAAACGGTAAAATTTACGAACAGGAATATGAACGCGGTATTCCCAAATTCCCTGTAAGAGAAATTGGAACTACTTCTACAACAGGCACACGCACTACTTTCATCCCTGATGATACGATTTTCACGGAAGTCGTTTACAAATACGACATCATCGCCGACCGCCTTCGCGAATTGGCTTTCTTGAATGCCGGTATTCGATTGACACTTGTAGATGAGAGAACAGTGGAAGAAGATGGAAGTTTCAGGAAAGAAGTTTTCTATTCCAAAGAAGGACTCAAGGAGTTTGTCAGGTACATAGACGAAGCTCGTGAAAAACTGATTGATGACATTATTCACATCAGAAATGAAAAAAATGGCATTCCAGTAGAAATCGCCATGACTTACAATACTTCCTACAATGAAAACATTCACTCTTATGTGAACAACATCAACACCATTGAGGGAGGAACGCATTTGGCCGGTTTCCGAAGAGGACTGACCAGAACGCTGAAAAAATATGCCGAAGAAAGCAAAATGCTCGATAAGGTTAAAATTGAAATCAGTGGCGATGACTTTCGTGAAGGACTGACGGCTGTCATTTCGATAAAAGTTGCAGAACCTCAGTTTGAAGGACAAACAAAAACCAAACTTGGCAACAACGAAGTAATGGGAGCAGTGGATATGGCTGTCGGAGAAGCTTTGAGTGCCTATCTCGAAGAAAATCCAAAAGCAGCCCGAATGATTGTTGAAAAAGTGATTCTCGCTGCCACAGCTCGAAATGCAGCTCGTAAAGCACGCGAAATGGTTCAGCGCAAATCGCCCCTTTCCGGTGGAGGACTACCCGGAAAACTTGCCGACTGTGTAGAAAGAGATCCTGCCAAATGTGAATTGTTCCTTGTCGAAGGAGATTCGGCCGGCGGAACAGCAAAACAGGGACGTAGCCGTCAATTCCAAGCTATTTTGCCGCTGAGGGGAAAAATTTTGAATGTGGAAAAAGCCATGCAACACAAAGTGCTGGAAAGTGAAGAAATACGCAATATATATACTGCTTTGGGCGTTACTATAGGAACAGAAGAAGACAGCAAGGCTTTGAACATCAGCAAACTTCGATATCATAAAATCATAATCATGACCGATGCTGATGTGGATGGGAGCCATATTGCCACGTTGATTATGACCTTTTTCTTCCGACATATGAAAGAACTGATCGAACAAGGTTATCTATATATCGCTACACCTCCTCTCTACCTTTGCAAAAAAGGAAAAATAGAAGAGTATTGCTGGACAGAACAGCAACGTCAGGCTTTTATAGAAAAATACGGAAATGGTCAGGAAGGTTCCATACATGTTCAGCGTTACAAAGGTTTGGGTGAAATGAACGAAACGCAACTTTGGGAAACAACCATGAATCCTGAAAAACGTACACTTCGGCAGGTAACCATCGAAAATGCCGCTTCCGCCGATCATGTTTTTTCGATGCTTATGGGAGACGACGTGTTGCCGCGACGCCAGTTTATCGAACAAAATGCCACTTACGCCAACATTGACGCATAAGATGCTTTTCAAAAATTTCCTTCCACTTTAAAACACTTAAAAGTGGAAGGAAAAATTTATATAAACAAGCTGTGAGCGCTTGAAAAAAGAAATTAAATGAACGTTGCCGTATTTTGTTCTTCCAGTAATCAAGTTCAACCTGTTTACAAACAAGCTGCTTTTCTGCTGGGCCAATTTATTGCCGAAAGCGGGTTTACTCTTGTATATGGAGGTTCCACAGGAGGAACAATGGATGACATAGCTTTGGGAGCTACCGAAAAAAAAGGAAAAATTATTGGCGTCATCGCTCAGCCTATTATCAGAATGCATCGCCAGAGTACATTACCCACAGAACTCATCGTTGTAGAAGACTTAAGCGAGAGAAAAAACAAAATGAAACAATTGGCTGATGTTTTCGTTGCTCTACCGGGAAGTTATGGAACTTTCGACGAAATGATGGATGTAATTGCTTCCGGTGTGGTTGGAGAACATCATAAACCGATAGTGGTAGTAAATGAACAACATTTCTTTGATGATTTTATCAGGCAAATAAACAGAATGAAAATCGAACAATTTTTGCCTGAGATGGAAAATTATCGACCTGTTTTTGTTGATAACATCAATCAATGCAAGGGATTTCTCCAATCACTTTCAATAAGAAACTACTGAAATACAAAAAAAATATGGCTCTATTTGGGAATAAGTTTTTTAGGAAAATCACTCCTACCGGTAAATTTGAAAAAAGTGAAAACGAGCGTATTCAATCGTTGCAACGTTACAACGAAATAGCAAGATCGGCAGAACTTGCAGAATACCAGCAATTATCCAAAGTCATTAGTTCTCCAAAATTTCAGGAAAACAAAAAAATTCTGAAAAACAGGAAGTACAAGGATACGGAAGAATATCGACTGAGTTCAGAATACAAAAAACTTCAAAATTCGCATTCACTGCAGCAATACTTCAAAACACTGGAATCGAAAGAATTAAACGATTTTTTGAAATTCAAGGAAACTCCTGATTATCTCGATTTGGGCAACCGAAACAAAGTAAAAGCTTCGGAAGAATTAAAAAAATTCAAACAGTTTGAACATTCTAAGGAATACAAAAATTTTGTTCGTTATCATGACTCTTTCGTGGTAAAAGAATACGAAGAGCTGAAAGAAAAAGTAAATTCACCCGAATTCAAAAAATCGAACGATTTTTGGGCCAACCCCGACAGATGGCACACCACAAAAGAATATGCCCTTCAGCGTCGTCATCACCAACTCCAAAAAAATCCGGATATTATTTATTACGAAAACGAAAATCCCGAAAGATTCGGAATATTTCGTTCACTGGAACTGACATTTGAAGAAAATTTCGATTGGAATACGCTTGACAGTTCTCGGTGGAAGTATGGTTTTCATTATAAAAGCCCTCAGCTTATCGGCGATCACTCTTTTGCCAACGAAAAGCAAGCCAACAATTCAGGTAAAAATGTAATAGTTTCTGATGGGCGTTTAAAAATTTTCACCAAAGAAGAAAAAGTTACTGCTCGCGCTTGGGATATTCAGAAAGGATTTATAATGAAGGAATTCGATTACACTTCCGATGTTATTCAGACGTCCGACTCTTTCCGCCAAAAATACGGAATGTTCAGGGCAAAACTTCGTTGCAGCGGGAAGATACATCATGCTTTCTGGCTGGGTGGTGATGAAATGTTGCCACACATCAATATCTTTCATTTCGACGGAAAATACATCAATGTCGGTAATGCTTCAAAAAATGAAATGGATGGAACCAAAATCAAGGGAATTCATCCTTCCGAATTTTATATTTACAGTTTAGTGTGGACAGAAAAGGAACTGATTTGGATGATTAACAATTACGAAGTGTACCGAACGGTAAGAAATATACCGGATGAAGAGTTGTATCTGGCACTCAATTCATTTATTCCCGAAAAGGAAAAGGGCGATAAAGGTGTTTTGGAAGTGGACTGGATAAAAGTTTATCAATTTAAACAATAATCTTCCTTTTTTTAAAAAAATCAAACTTACGGTTTCATGATTGAAACAAAAAAAATAAATGTTCTTCATCAGTTTGATATAGGCGATGGCGGTCGCTTTGTGCTCATAGCCGGGCCTTGCGCCATTGAATCGGAAGCCATGACTATGGAAGTGGCCGGAACGCTGAAAGAAATCTGTCGGGAATTGAATATCCATTTGATTTTTAAATCTTCTTTTGACAAAGCCAATCGGACTTCATTGAAATCGGCTCGTGGCGTTGGTATGGAGCGCGGACTTGAAATTTTACAAAAAGTGAAGAATGAATTTCAACTTCCCGTACTGACTGATGTTCACGAAACATGGCAATGCCAACCTGTTGCCGACGTTGTGGACGTGCTGCAAATTCCTGCTTTTCTTTCTCGACAAACCGACCTTTTGATAGCTGCCGCCAAAACCGGAAAAATTGTAAACATAAAAAAAGGTCAGTTCATGGCCCCCTGGGACATGAAAAATGTGGTGGATAAAATGTTGGAAGCAGGAAACGACAAAATTCTGCTTTGTGAGCGCGGTTCTTCCTTTGGATACAATAATTTGGTGGTGGATATGACCGGATTGGTAGAAATGCGAAAATATGGTTTCCCTATAGTTTTCGACGCCACCCATTCCGTGCAAAAGCCCGGAGGGCAGGGAAATTCAACAGGAGGAAACAGAGAAATGGTTCCTTATTTGATGCGGGCAGCACTGGCTGTCGGCGTGGATGCAGTTTTTGCCGAAGTTCACCCTCAACCCGATTATGCTATTTCCGATGGCCCGAATCAACTTTATCTTTCCGATGTTCGTAACATCTTACAGCAAGCCATTTTAATTGACAATGTTACGAAAAACCTTTCCGAAAAAGAAATGGTGAATCAACCAGTTGAAAAAGTACAGTTGCCTCAGAAAGAAAAACAAAAAATCAAGTTGTTGCTTTCCGATATAGATGGAGTAATGACAGATGGAGGCTTGTATTATTCCGAATTCGGAGACCAATCAAAAAAATTTCATGTACGTGACGGCATGGGTTTAAAAATTTTACAGTCGAAAGGAATAAAAGTTGGGATTGTTACTTCCGAAGACAACAAAATTGCAGAAATGCGATACAACAAACTTCAGCTCGATTACCTGTACAAGGGCAGAAAAAACGGAGGAAAATTGGCTGCAGCATTAGAGATTTGCGAAAAAGAAGGCATTAGTTTGCAGCAAACAGCCTATATTGGCGATGATGTGAATTGTTACGAATTGCTATGCTCGGTTGGTTTGGCTGCATGTCCTGCCGATGCAATGGAACTGATAAAAAGCGTGCCGGGAATTATTCAAATGAAAGCAAAAGGTGGACAAGGCTGTCTGCGTGAATTTGTGGAATATATTCTAAAAAATTACTGTTGATATATTAAAATCATGGATTTTGTAAAAAGGAGTAAAGAAATTTTTGAACAGGAAATATCGGAACTTCAAAAATTGGCCGAAAAAATTGGACCTGAAATTAATCGGGCTGTAGAGTTGATTTACAACTGCAAGGGAAAACTGGTAATTTTAGGAATAGGAAAAACGGGTATCATTGGACATAAAATTGCTTCTTCACTGGCCTCTACCGGTACTCAAACCATTTTCATCAATGCGGCTGAAGCCATGCATGGCGATTTGGGAATGATTGACAGAAACGATATTGCTCTTTTGATTTCCAACAGCGGAAGTTCTCCGGAAATTGTCAACCTGATTACTCCACTGAAAAAAATCGGCTGCACCATTATCGCCATGACCGGGAATCCGAAATCTCCACTGGCTCGAGAAGCTTCATTGATAATCAATACCGGTATTGAGCGCGAAGCCTGTCCTTTGGGACTGGCACCCACAACTTCTACTACCGCAACGCTGGTTATGGGCGATGCGTTGACAATATGCTTGATGGAAAGAAGAAACTTCAAGGCGGAAAATTATGCTCTTTATCATCCCGGAGGAGCGCTGGGACGGCAATTGCTAGCACGGGTTAAAGACCAAATGAACCACGATATTCCAAAAGTTTATACCCATACTCTTTTTAAGGATGTAATTTATGAAGTCAGCAACAAACGACTGGGAATGACAATGGTATATGATGACAACGAAAAGGCCGTAGGCATCATTACCGATGGAGATATTCGACGTGCTATTCAACGATTCGACGATTTAAAGAATCTGACTGCTCAGGAATTTATGACACATGGATTTAAGAAAATTGCTCAGAATGAAATGCTTAGTGAGGCATTGGAAATTATGGACGAAAACAACATTACCAATCTGGCAGTTATGGAAAATGACTCTTCCTCAACTGTAGTCGGCATTTTGTCAATTCATGACATTATCGATTTCAAATGAAGTGAACAACCCATGTTCAAAAAAATTTACATTGAAATCACCAACAGCTGCAATTTTCACTGCAGCTTTTGTTTTACTACAAGTCAACCGCCGAGATTTATGCCGGTGAAAGATTTTCACACAATCGTCCGGAAAATCAAACCTTTTACCAGTTATATTTATCTGCATGTGTTGGGAGAACCTTTTCTTCACCCTCATATTGAAGATATTCTGAATGTTGCCGAACAGGAAGGAATGAATGTCAATATCACCACAAACGGCTCTTTACTCAATAATCAGAAGGAATTACTTTTGAACCATTCCATTCGTCAACTGAACATTTCGCTGCATGATGCCGAAGAAAACATTCCATCCACTAATTGGGAAAGCTTTTTCGAAAATATTTTCAACATCGCAATGGAGATTTCGGCCAAAACTTATGTCAATTTGCGTTTGTGGAACATTGATAATCTTGTAAGCGGAAAATTCAACAGCTTGTGTAAGGAAAAAATCGCCGAAAAATTTCAACTTTCACCCGATGAATTAACACAGCCTGAAAAAGGAAACAGCATAAAGCTCGCCAATCATATTTTTCTGCAGCAATCGCCTAAATTTCAATGGCCAACAGAAAACGGAGAACCTCTCTTTGAAAACAAATCCTGTTATGCTTTACGTGATCACATCGCCATTCTGGCCGGAGGAGAAGTTGTGCCTTGTTGCCTTGATGCAGGCGGATCGCTGAAACTGGGAAATATTTTTACGGAAGAACTTTCCGACATCCTTATGTGCGAAAGAGCTACAAAAATGAAACAGGGCTTTCGGCAACACAAAATTACTGAGCCATTTTGCAAAACTTGCGGGTTTAGCGTTGCTTTGTGAAGTACCTTTTCAGCAAATTTCTCAAATTTGCAAACCGTCCAGCAATTGAATATAAACCTCAATTCCTTTCTCGATTTCTTCTACAAGAACATACTCATCCGCCGTATGAGAACGAGCGGAATCGCCGGGACCAATTTTAACACTTGGAAACGGCATTAATGCCTGATCGGAAAGGGTTGGAGAACCGTATAACGTAAGGTTCATTTGCTGCGCTCTCTTAATAATGGGATGATCCGGCTGAGTGGCAGTTGAACACAGTCGAACAGAACGAGGTTCAATACGGCAATCGACATTTTCATGGATAATTTCCAGAATTTCTTCATTGGAATAAAGTTCGTTGCTTCTCACATCTACTACAAACGTACACTTATCGGGAATCATATTGTGTTGAATGCCACCATTTATCTGGGTTACCGTCATCTTCACCGGTCCAAGAAGCGGAGAAACTTTAGCAAAACGATAATTTTTAAACCAATTGATTGCATCCAACGCCTTGTAAATAGCATTTTCACCTTCTTCACGCGCCGCATGACCCGATTTTCCCGTTACCGTTGCGTCTATCACCATTAATCCTCTTTCGGCAACAGCCATATTCATTCCTGTAGGTTCGCCAACAATAGCAAAATCAACCTTTGGAAATTCCTGCAACATGATTTCAATGCCGTTTTTCCCCGAAATTTCTTCTTCGGCTGTTGCAGCAAAAATCAAATTATAGGGTTGAGGTCGCTGCGTCAGATAGAAAAAAACTTGCAGCAAACTTACCAAACTGGCACCGGCATCATTACTTCCCAATCCAAACAATTTTCCATTTTTCAGAGAAGCTTCAAAGGGATTGCGAATCCAACTGCTTCCGGGTTTTACGGTATCCAAGTGGGAATTGAGCAGGATAGTCGGCCGAGAAACATCAAAACCCGGACTTTGCAACCAAATGTTGTTTAAATGTCGGAAAACGACATATCCCCGTTCTGTCAGATATTGTTCCAGAAAATCGGCTATCTCTTTTTCTTCCTTGCTGAAAGAAGGAATTGCTATCATTTGCCGCAAAAGTTGAATAGCTTCATTTGCAAGTTCTGCTGTCATTTTCGTTGTAATATGATGAGAAATAAAAAAATCAATTCCTCAACAAGAAAATTTAAAGTTTTTATAAAGTTATCGTTGTTCCCGAATGCGTGAGGATAGCGTCGGCTCGTGTAATAATCACCTTTGAAACTCCGGACTTCAAAGCATTGAAAGAATTTTCCATTTTGGGAATCATTCCTCCCTGAATGACTTTTTGAGACACGAATTTTTCGTAAAGCTCCGGTGTTAAAGAAGAAATTACACTATCTTCGTCTTTTTCATTCATTAAAACGCCTTTTTTCTCGAAACAATAAATAAGTGTAACTTCAAAAAAAGAAGAAAAAGCTTTTGCAGCTTCGGCAGCAATCGTATCGGCATTGGTATTCAACAAATTACCGCATTTATCGTGTGTGAGCGGAGCCAACACCGGCACCACTTCTTTCCTGATCAAATCGGTTAAAAGGCTCACATTTACTTCCTTCACATCGCCAACAAATCCATAATCTATAGGATAGGGCGACCTTTTTTCGGAACGCATGTAATTCAAATCGGCACCGGTAAGACCCAAAGCATTCAATCCCAAAGCCTGCAGACCTGCCACAATTTGCTTGTTGACCCATCCGGCATATATCATGGTAACCACCTTCAACATTTCCGCATCCGTAACCCGCCTTCCCTCAATCATTTTGGTTTCCAGTCCCAAACGAGTAGCCAGAGCAGTTGCCGATCGCCCTCCACCATGTACCAGTACTTTGTAACCATCAATTTTTGAAAAGTCGTTCAACAGGGAAATTAAACTATCGGATTCTTCCACAATTTTTCCGCCTACCTTGATGATGGTAAGTTTTTCCTTTTTCTGAAACATATCTATGTTGGGCGATTTATCGCTATTCATTTCTAATTCGAGATTATGGAGCAATTACTTCGATATTATGTCGAAAAAACCTATATCTTTTTATTAAAAAAATCAAAACTGAATGAGAGAATGCACATCCTGCACACCTTTGAGGCGATCTCTTCCCTTCAAATCTTTCAGTTCGATGAGAAAGCTCACATAAATAGCCTTTGGTTTGAAATTGTCGAGCAACGTCAGCGCAGCATTCGCACTTCCACCGGTGGCGAGCAAATCGTCGTGAAGGAGGACAACATCGTCCTTTTCGATGGCGTCTTTGTGAATTTCGAGCGAATCGACTCCATATTCGAGTTCGTAATCCACTCTATAAGTAGCGGCCGGCAACTTCCCTGCTTTACGAATCAGTACAAATCCGGCATGAAGTTTATACGCCAAAATGCTTCCAAGCATGAATCCCCGGCTTTCCAAACCAACAACTTTCGTTATCCCCTTGTCCTTGTAATACTCGTATAGCTCATCGGAAATAAATCTTAATACTTCGGCATCCTTCATGGCCGTAGTAATATCTTTAAAAAGAACTCCTTTTTTAGGGAAATCGGGAATATTCCTGATACTTGCAATAACTTGTTCTACATCCATAGTTTTAAACCCACACGGGCAACAAAATTAATTTAAATAATTGATAATTAAAGCAATAAAATTCTATAAACTTTCAAGCATTCGTTTGATAACGACTTCTGCCGAGATTTCGCGGTTGGCAGCTTCGGGAATAACCAACGACTGCGGACTTTCGATCACCTCATCGGTTACAATCATATTCCGTCGCACAGGCAGACAATGCATAAAATAAGCATTGTTGGTAACGGCCATTTGTCGGCTGCTGACGGTCCAGCTTCTGTCAGTGCAGATAATTTTTCCGTAGTTCGGATCTTGATAGGCAGCCCAATTTTTAGCATAAACAAAATCTGCTCCTTCGAAAGCTTTCATCTGATCGTATTCTATACGTGCATTTCGCACAAATTCGGGAGCGAGTTCATAACCTTTGGGATGAGTAATAACAAATTCCACATCGGCTTCGTTCATAAAATCGGCAAAAGAATTGGGTACAGCCTGAGGCAGAGCTTTGGGATGGGGTGCCCACGACATGACCACTTTGGGATGCGGTTTTTTGCGATATTCCTCAATGGTAATGAGATCGGCAAAAGCCTGCAATGGATGTACCGTTGCACTTTCCATGCTGAACACAGGTCTTCCAGAATATTGAATAAACTGCTGAAGAATGGTTTCCTGATAATCGTACGCTTTATTTTCAAACTGCGCAAAAGAACGAACGCCAATTAAGTCGCAATAATTGCCCATCACCGGAATTGCTTCCAGAATATGCTCGGTTTTATCACCATCCATCACCACGCCACGTTCGGTTTCAAGTTTCCAAGCTCCCTGATTTATATCCAGCACTATGGTGTTCATTCCCAGATTCATTCCTGCTTTTTGGGTGCTCAGACGCGTTCTCAAACTCGAATTAAAAAAAACCATCAACAAAGTTTTGTTTTTACCCAGATGCTGGTACCCGAAACGGTTCTTCTTCACTTCAAAAGCTTCTTGTAGAGCTTCCTGTAAATTTCCCAAATCTTGTACCCTGATAAAAGTTTTCATTTCTACTATGGTTATTTAACTGAAATTTGTTAGGTTGTTAAGGTTTAATAGTTGCATCAGAATATAATTTATTTTTAATGCTCTGATGGAACCCACATGTCTGAATATTATATTCATTCGTGTTATGTATGTAATATATATGGGTTTCAGAAAAAATTAAGTATTTAAAAGTATTTTCTAAAATTATCAATAAAGAAACAGACCAAATGATGTATAGAAGAAAAATGTTTGCATTTGATTACAAAAGATTGTTAATCTTTTGGTTGGAAAATCTGTAAACCACAATTTGTTTTCTCTGCTGCACAACTCAATTTATCTCAAATCAATATTTATTGGCAAAATTAGTTATTATACAAATAATCTCAAATGTTTTATTATTTATTTTTTGTAAACTATATAATCTATTCTTAGAGTTTTATTCATAACTGATAGTTTTCTAACTGTATTAAATATTTCGAGACTCATTACGATACAAAAGAAAAAACACCTGAAAGGTTTAAAAAATCTCGTCAGGTGTTTTTATTTTAATAAACACGGCATGGTTAAATCAGTTTTCGCATTTTCTTGTATTTTTCTCTGAACTCTTTTGGGGTGTACCCTTTTCGTTGTTTAAATAATCGGTTAAAGTTCGAAAGGTTGTTGTAGCCGCACTCGTAACAAATCTCAGATATTGTTTTATTTGTATTTACTAAACTTCGGGCTGCTGATCCGAGTCGCAAATCATTCAGGTATTCAATAAAATTTTTACCGGTGCGCGATTTCATAAACCTACTAAACGATGTAGTTGTCATATTTACCTGATTGGCTACATCGTTCAAACTTAATTTTTCTGTATAATGCATTTTAATGTAATTGATGGCCTTCTGAACTCTGCGACTCTCTGAAACATCATCGTTCTTGACAAAAGATGAATTGCAAAGAATACGGTAATTATTGTCATGAGAAAGTAAATTAAGTATTGAAAAAAGCTCAATAACTGCTTCAAAATTAGATTCGTGCTCCGATAAAAGTTTAAGTCGGTTTTTAATACTGTAAATGGCCTCTCTCGAAAACACCACTCCTTTTTTTGCATTTTCAAGCAGCACAGCTATGCTTTGAAACTGTAATTTATTAAGCAAACTTTCTAAAAACAAATCGGGATGAAACTGTATTGTAATTTCATGCATCAACTCAGGTTCTCGATTCTTCGGTTCCACCCAGCCATGCTCCAGTTGTTCGTTACCAATCAGGCAAAGTTCCAAATCGTCAATCTCCTCCAGCGAATCGCCTACTATGCGTATTATCCCTTTGCCATTTTCTATAAAATTTAACTCATATTCAGGATGATAATGCACCGGATATGTCATTTTAGACTTTATTCGGTCGATTATGAAAAAGCAATCTTCGCTCGATAAAGGGGTTACTTCGCGAAAAGCATTAATATTTTCCATAATAAAAATATTTTGAAAACAAATAAAAGTAACTTACTTTATAGCAAAAAAATTGATTTATTACTACTTTTGTTACTTTAAACAAGTAAAGATACAAAAATGAAACATTAAAATACATTGTTGTATATAGATTAATATAAATTAATATACATCAAAGAATATTAACATTACATTTTGTGTGATTGCTGAATCAAATCAGAAACGCAACTTTTTGGTTAAACGAATTTCATCAGAATATAATTTATTTTTTAAAGGTCTGATGGAACCCACATGTCTGAATATTATATTTATTCGTGTTTGTGTGAGCAATACATGTGGGTTTCAGAAAAAATCAAGTGGAGTTAAAAATTTATCTAAGTACATGAATGAATAAATTTAAAATTATGGATATTTGACTGAAAACCAAAATTTAAAATCCGTGTTGCGATGAAAAGAAGATCATACTTAATATGACTTTTTCCCGCTTACTGATGGTGGCAGAGGAAGTATGAAAAATTAGACCTAATTGAAAATTTGTAAAATAACTTTCTTTAATTTACTTTCTAATGTGAACATTTGTTACGGCATTCGAATGATAAACCTGTTGCATAATTTTTTGGTTTAATTTTGAATAAATTAATCAAGTTTTTCATTCGTATGTTCTTTTTTAAAATTATGTTGCTGGTTAACGGAGCGTGCTTTGGAGTATGTCCAACGCCATTTCGTAACCCACCGATACTGCTAAATTCACACTTCTATATAGAACTTAGCTCTCAACTTTTTAATTTACACACTTCGTGAAATAGTGTCCAATTTCCTGTCTTTACACAATTTTATCTGAGCCTATTAAGTGATTTAATTAAAGCTTCATCTTTGGCTATAGCCCTCATGGCCAACAGGGTAAGAATGATGTTTACCAATGGAAATGCCGAAACAATTTTTAAACTCCAGTCTGCATGAAGTGTTTTGGCTGCATAAAATAAATAAATAAACAGTATTACATAATAACCCAGCATGATGATCATGTTGAAAATAGAAAGGCGTATTTGAATCAATCGTTTGTTGTAAAGAAAGATGATAATCAGGGTTACTACCGGAACTATTGCACTAATGGCAGTTAATGCCCAAACCGAAGAAACAGGTACTTTTGAACTTTCATCCAATAAACACAAGCCCTTATAGCTGATTTCGTACAGTGTGGCAGATTCCTTGTTAAAGAGCACTGCAACAGGCGAAAAAAGAGTAACGGAAGAAAGAATTAGCACCAAAAACAAATATAAAGTTTGAATGCGTTGAATCATAAATTTCGATTTAAGTGGTTTTGAAAAGTAAATTTACGATGATGAAAACATGAAAATAAAAAATTATTAAAATTTTTCAACCAAAAACTCTACTTGCTGAGGAGAAAGTCGAATATTTTGGACATAGGATGGATGATCAATGACAAAAACCTGTAATTTGTCGGAAGCTGACTCTTTAATTTGATGATAATCTACAGCCAATTGAATTTGGGCAGGATCAAAGGAACTGAACCTGCTTAAGGCGATATTAAAAGTAGCTTCCACTTGAGTAGGGAAAGTACGTATTGTTATATAATTTGGTACATTCAATACTTGGATAGGCAAACGGACTTTTTTTTCGGTAAACTTTTCTATCGGGATAAAAACCTGAATGGCTTCCGTTGTAAAACGAACCCCATGAATGGGTTGAAGTCGACAAATTGTATTTACAGTATCATTGAGATTTGAAAGAAGAAGAGGCTCTGTTTTTAACGTTTTCAAGCTGTTGATCTGCTGCGCAGTCCCAAAAACGGTTATTTTGCTTGGTTGAAGAAGAATTTTATCGACTATCATGTATTGTTGTGCCAAAGAATATTTGATTTTGCATTCTACAGGCAACAACTTCTGACTAAGCTTTTCGTATTCCACAACAATAGAGTCGGGTTTGGTTTCGAGCACCAGCGTAGTAGGCTGAAGATAGCGTAAAAGATAGTTACTGATTTGATCGGGAGTGATCAAAATTTTTCCTTTCTCGTAAAAAATTTGAGAAAAATAAATGTCAAGAGGCTTCAATCTCTTTTGCCGATATTGCAAAAGGTGCATCCCTTCATCCTTAATTTTTACTGACAAAGATTTGGGTGGATTGTTAACGATAGCTATATGTTGGGGAATGCCGGTATAGTTCAATGGAATTGAAATAATTCTTTCACGTTCTTTTCCCAAAGCATTTACAAACCAAAGTCCTGCCGAAAACACAAAAAAAAGCAAAAAGATAAAAATATCTTTTGACAGAAAGAATGTTTTTATCTTTTTGAAGTAATGTTTGAGTATTTTTTTTAAGCTGTTGTCAGCCATAATACCCTCTTATTTTGCTTGCGATTGAATATCTTCAGGACTTAGGAACACGGAATTTTTATCTACTTTGATACGAACATTTTCAGCTATTTCGATTATCATTGTATTGTCCTTTACTTCCTTGATTTTTCCGTAAATGCCACCTGAAGTAACCACGTGATCACCTACTTTCATCGATTCGCGCTGTTTCTTGATTTCTTTTTGGCGTTTAGTCTGTGGGCGAATCAGGAAGAAGTAAAACACCACAAAAATTAAAATCATCATTAAAATTCCGGTATATCCTCCGCCTGTTCCGTTGGCTGCAGGAGTTGCCTGCAATAAAATTGCTGTTAAATTCATAGATCTATAATTTATTTGTTATTTAATATTTGATATGGTAAAGTGTTTCTTTTTTAATGAGTTGCAAATATAAGTATTATTTTTTGTTTTCATTAAACATTACCACTTTTATTAGTTTATTTTCTTTTTTTAATTGTCCAACAATATTATCCAAAATACCATTGATAAAAGTACCACTTTTTTCGGTACTGTAAATTTTTGCAATTTCAATAAATTCATTTAGAGTAACATTTACAGGAATAGTAGGAAATTCCATCAATTCAGCTAATGCAGCCTGCATAATAATGATATCCATAAAGGCAATCCTGTCCAATTCCCAGTTTTTGGTATGTTTGTCGATCAGCGCCCTGTACTCATCACAATTGCTGATGGCATTTTTTAAAAGTTTGGCAGCAAACGATACATCTTCTTCGTCTCTAAACATGGGTAAAAGTTCCTGCTGAGCACCTGCCGAAAGTTGAAACTTTTTAATGGTTTTAATGATAAAACTGACAACCAATTCTATGTCGTTTATCCAGTAAATATTTTGTTCTTCCAGCGAGCTGTCCAATTCTTCACTTTGAAGAATAATTTTTTTATAAATTTTTTTCCAGAGATTTTTGTCAACTTCATAATCAACAAAGGGAGCATTCATGTACTCGGCATAAAAATCGGATGCCGTAATCTGCTCGTAAAGCCTTTTTATTACTTCCGGATAATCCGACCAGGATAGTCCGCGTTCAGTCAAATATTTGGTAAACTGCTTGTTTGTAGATAATTGTTCTACAAAACTATTTTCAACAAAACGCATGTTGGGATTCAAATCTTCGGGTGAAGGACGCAATTTGTTCTTTCGGGCATCTATGCGTAAATTGGCAAACCGTGTGATTTCTACAGCCAACTGTAGCAGATGAAAATAAAGATCGTAGGTTTTTTCAATACTGTGAAAAAGTTCTTTTTCAGCTACAGTGAACGATTTTTCGTCGTTTTTGTAAAAAGAATATAAAACTTGAACAATCTTAATCCGAATTAAAATACGATTAATCATAAAATCAGTGGACGCTTATAAATAACGCACAAAGATAAGTATTTTTTTTGTTCCCTCAACTTTTGCTCTGCAGCAAAAAATCGATCAACTATTTCAGAAAAAAACCAAAATATGTCCCTATTTAGAGAAAATGAGAAATTTATTTGAATAATTAAAAAAAAATACTGAAATTTGGAGAAAATTGACTTCAACTATAAAATTTTATTATAAATTTTTATAGTTATTTGAAATACAGTGTTTTAATTTAAAAAGAGAGGTTGAAAATTATGGAAGACGTAACAAGAAAAGAAGATTTGAATAAACAACCCAACGAAATTGTTTATTCACGAGCCATAAAAGCTGGAAAGAGAATCTACTACCTTGATGTTAAGAAAAACAAAAACGACAACTTTTTTTTGGCCATTACCGAAAGCAAAAAAAAGGTTCTTGGCAGTGATGAGGATGCTCAGGTATCATTCGAGAAACATAAAATTTTTCTTTACCGTCAGGATTTTGAAAAATTTCTTGAGGGACTGCAAGATGTAATGAAATTTATTCGTCTTCAGCAACCTGAAGAACCTTATGCTGAATCACATGGAAAGTCTTCTGAAACCACAGACGAACAGGATGATTTTTTTTTGACAAAATAAATTTTTAGGAAAAAACAAAGAGAAAATTCAATAGGAGGATAGCTTTTTCGTTGTCCTTTTTACTCGATTAATTTTTACAAGTAAGAGAAGGTACATTTATGAAAATAACCATGTGATTAAACTTTTTCCGTTATATGTTATTTTGCAATCAAATAAATTAGGAAGTTAATGTAATTTCACTCTTCCGGATATTTTTATTCTCTTACTTGCCCATTCCCTTTGATGATCCATTTGTAGGTACAAAGTTCGTTTAACGTCATCGGACCGCGAGCATGCATTTTTTGTGTACTGATGCCTATTTCAGCACCCAATCCGAACTGAGCGCCATCGGTAAAAGCGGTAGAAACATTGGTATAAATGCAGGCTGCATCGATCATTGCATCGAATAAAAAAGAGAGATTGCTTTACGCGTTTAAATCTTAGTGCCTTTTTGTCAGAAGGCTGCCGAAGATTACTTTTATTTTCCTATAAAAATTGTTTCTTCAACTTGATGATCGATTTGGATCAGATTGCCGTTAGATAAATCTTTCGCATCAATTGTTCCATCTCCATTCAAATCTTTATATTGATATTCAAATTCCGAAGATTGACCTCGCACTTTATCGAGATTGTTAATCAATCCATCTCCATTGGCATCGGCAAGTTTATTTCCTCCCACTCTTGCATTTGCGTAAAATGCTGATTGTTCAATGTCTTTTTCAGAAGTATAAACACCAATAATCAAATTTCCAATAGTCATGTCTCCTTCCAAAGAAGTATTGATCAGATTGCACAAATTATCTTTCTTAGCCACAATTATATAGTCATCTTCTGTAACATTAGAAAAAGTTGCAATTCCTTTATTATCTGTAATTACAGAAGATGTTCCAGAGTCCGATATTAAATTGACAGTTGCGCCGACAACCGTGTCCATTTTGTTTGTGGTAGGATCCCATGTGTCTGTGCTGAAGACTTTTACTTTAATTTCGTTTTTCAAGGTTACTGCCGGTTCTTTGTTTTCATCGCAGCTTATCAAGGTAAATGAGCAAAGGAATGCAAGATAAATGTACTTTTTCATTTTTTTAGATTGTTATTGTAAATTAACTTTTAAATATTTTGACAAAGATAATTATAAGAACATGAAATAAATACATTTCAGGAACATAAATTTTCTTTTTGATTAATTTTTTTAAAAATTTATTCTCTTACTTGCCCATTCCCTTTGATGATCCATTTGTAGGTACAAAGTTCGTTTAACGCCATTGGACCGCGAGCGTGCATTTTCTGCGTACTGATGCCTATTTCAGCACCCAATCCGAACTGAGCGCCATCGGTAAAAGCGGTAGAAACATTGGTATAAATGCAGGCTGCATCGATCATTGCATCGAATAAGGCAATATTTGCTTCGTTTTCGCTGACAATACATTCACTGTGTTTTGAGCCATAACAGTTGATGTGTTGAATGGCTTCCTGAAGGGACTCAACAGTTTTGATGGCCATTTTGTAGTCAAGGAACTCGGTGCCGAAACTTTCTTGTGTAGCTTTTTGAAGCAAATGCACGGGATATTTTCCTACAAGAAAAGTATAGGCTTTGGCGTCTGCATATATAACTACATTTTTTTCTGCCAGTTTTTTACATAACGCTGGGAGGTCGCTCAATCGCTTTTCGTGAATAATCAAACAATCGAGCGCATTGCAGACACTTACTCGTCGGGTTTTAGCATTGAGAATTATTTTGCTGCCTTTTTCTGTATTGCCAAATTCATCAAAATAAGTATGACAAATGCCGGCTCCGGTTTCAATTACCGGAATTTTTGAGTGTGTCCGTACAAAGTCGATTAATCCTTTTCCTCCACGTGGAATAACTAAATCTACATATCCCGTTGCATTGAGCAAATCAGCTGTGGCTTCGTGCCCAGATGGCAACAAGGTAATGATATCCGGATTTAGACCAAAACGATTTAGAACTTCACGAATCAGGCTGACAATGGCAGCATTGGAATGGTATGCATCACTGCCACCTTTCAGTACGCAGGAATTTCCCGATTTCAGACAGAGTGAAAAAACATCAAAAGTTACATTGGGACGAGCTTCGTAAACAATACCAATCACGCCAAACGGAACGGTAATTTTTGAAATTTTCATGCCATTTGGGCGAACAGTTTCCATCAATGTTTTTCCCAAAGGACTAGGAAGACCGGCAACATTTCGAATATCTGCCGCTATATTTTGAAGCCGCTGTTCGTTGAGCAGAAGCCGATCGTACATAGGATATGCCTTTTCCATAGCGGCGAGGTCTTCTGCATTTGCTTTTAAAATTTTTTCCGAACCGATAGCTATCTCATCGGCAAGGGCAAGTAAGGTTTCGGAAATTGCTTTATCGTCGACCAGTTGAAGGGTGCGGGCAGCATTTAGGGCAGCCTCTTTCCAGTCGTAAGAATGATTGGTAGCGTTCATCATCAAAAAATTTTATAGGTTGAGAGCTAAAAGTTAACTGAATGACTGCAAAATGAACATGCAAAGAGTTTACATTCTGAAGTCGAAACGTTCACTGCGGGTATTTTCATAAATTTCCCGATCGAAGGTATAATACCTGGCCGGTTTGTGGGAAACTCCGCTTTGCAATTCGTCCGTTTGAATCAGATAAGGCATTTTGTTGACCTTGCGTCTGAAATTGCGTTTATCGTATGTTGTGTCAAAAATTGCTTCATAAACTTTTTGCATTTGAGTCAGTGTAAATTTTTCGGGCAAAAGTTCAAATATTAGTGGTTCGTGCAGCAAATCGTAACGTAATTTTTTCAAAGCTTCGTTAAAAATGTCATTGTGATCAAACATCAATTCCCGAATTTCATAAGCATTTTCCCATTTTGCTTCTTCAAGCAGCTTGCTATTGTCCACATCATGAATATTTACCAGCGAATAAAATCCAACCGTTAAAACTCTGTCATCCTGCAAGCGCGGTTTTACCCATTCGTAATCTCTTTCGCGTCGCTTGAGGCGGTCAGGATCACTAAAAACCATAAACTGTTTCATGAAAATATTTTCAAGCCCGGTTTGCTCTTTCAAAATACGAGAAGCGGTTGCATCTATTTGCTCGTTTCGACGGACGTGGTTGCCGGGCAATTTCCATTCGATGAGAATATTTCCTTCAAATGGAACATATTCCCTTCGCACCAGTACTTTCAGTAAATTGCCTTCGTAACCGAAAATAACACAATCAACCGAAACGCTTGGCAGAGTTTGGAACTCTCTATTCTCTAAAACGTTTTCAAATTCGGGCATGATAAAAACAATATAATTTTTAACCCGACAAAGTTAAGAAAAAAAGATATTTTTCGCTAAAAAATTTTTTCTCAAAAAATTGAAAATCACGGTTTCAAAAAAAAATTTTTGTACTTAGTGTAAAAAAAACACATTTTTATTTGGAGAATAAAATTTTAGCCTCTATATTTGTCCTTGAAAATTTGTTTTAGCTACATAAAAATTTAATCAATTATTTTTTTAAAACTATTAATATCATGAAAAACAAAAGGTTAAATCTGTTTTACCTCCTTTTATTCTTCATTCCGATTTTTTCTGCTATTAGTGCTCAGGAATCCGTCAGCGATCGTGTTGAAGAATTGCTTTCCAAAATGACTATTGAGGAAAAAGTCGGGCAGATGGCTCAGATAACTTTGGATGCTATTGGCAACGGAGCTACCGTTTTTGAAAGCAAAATACCTTTTGCCATTGATTCGGTGAGGTTGCATAAAGCCATAGTCGATTATCACGTCGGCTCCGTAATCAATACCACAAACAATTACGCTTTGAGTGCGCTTCAATGGAATAGTATTATTGACCAAATTCAGAAAACAGCAACAACTAAAACAACTCTGCGAATACCGGTAATTTACGGAATAGATGCTATTCACGGGGTAACTTACACCTCCGGAGCTACTCTTTTCCCGCAACAGATTGCCATAGCCGCCACTTTTAACCCGGGAAATGCCTATAATATGGCAAAAGTTACAGCTTATGAAACACGAGCTTCAGGCATTGCGTGGAATTTTTCTCCTGTGCTCGACTTAGGGGCTGATCCTCGATTCTCACGACAATATGAAGGATTTGGAGAAGATCCTTATTTGGCTTCGGTTATGGGAAGGCAAGCAATAAGAGGTTATGAAGGAATTACCGATAGCATTGGGCATGCAGAAAAAGTAGCTGCCTGTGCCAAACATTTTTTAGGTTATTCGGTTCCTTTTTCGGGGAAGGATCGCACGCCCGCCTATATTCCCGATCATATTCTCAGAGAATATCATTTGCCTTCCTTTAAAGCTGCCATCGATGAAGGAGTAGAATCGGTCATGATCAATTCAGGAATTATTAATGGAGTTTCGGTTCATGCCAATTACAATATCATTACCAAACTGCTTAAAGAAGAACTTGGATTTCAGGGTGTTGTGGTAAGCGACTGGATGGACATTATCAATCTCGAAAAAAGGGATAAAATTGCAAAAAACAATAAGGAAGCCATTGCTTTGGCTATCAACGCAGGCATAGATATGTCGATGGTTCCTTACGATTACGAACAGTTTTGCAAGGATTTGACAGCGCTTGTGAAGGAGGGAAAAGTTAAAGAAAGCAGGATAGATGATGCCGTTCGTCGAATTTTAAAGTTAAAATTCAAACTCGGTTTATTTGAAAATCCCGTTACAAAATTAAGCGATTATCCCGACTTTGGTTCCGACAAGCATGAAAAATTGGCTTACAAGGCTGCCGCTGATGCCATTACGTTGCTGAAGAATAAAAACAATATTCTTCCGTTGAACAAAAATATCAAGATATTGGTAACCGGTCCCAATGCCAACAGCATGAGAAGTTTAAATGGAGGATGGAGTTATTCGTGGCAAGGAGAAAAAACCGAACGCTATGCTGCTCAATACCATACTATTTTGGAAGCTGTACAGCAAAAAATTGGCGAAAAGAACGTCCTTTA
Source organism: Paludibacteraceae bacterium (assembly GCA_018433525.1). Classification (GTDB taxonomy): domain Bacteria; phylum Bacteroidota; class Bacteroidia; order Bacteroidales; family Paludibacteraceae; genus MVYY01. The sequence continues at coordinate 28,418 of JAHDRA010000067.1, read as the reverse complement.
TGAGCCGGGCGTAAGTTATGTGGAAACGGGTCAATATTTTGAAGAGAAAGAAAACGGTTTGCAAAAAGCAGTTGCTGCGGCTCGTAAGGTAGATGCCATTGTGCTTTGTTTAGGGGAAAATTCTTATGCCGAAAAGCCGGGAGATTTAAACGATTTGAATTTGAGCGAACTGCAAATCAAATTGGCCAAATCGCTTTCGGCAGTCAATAAACCTATTATTTTGGTTTTGAATGAAGGGCGTCCGCGTTGCTTCAGTGCTATTGAATCCAAAATGAATGCCATTGTACAAACTTATCTTCCGGGCAATTACGGAGGCGATGCATTGGCCGATATTCTTTTTGGAGATGTCAATCCTTCGGGAAAGCTTCCATACACTTATCCGGCTTATCCTAATTCGATAGTGAACTATTATCATAAATTTTCGGAAGAACAAAAACCTTCCGAAGGAGCTTATAAATATGAATCGGATTATAATCCACAGTATGAGTTTGGATTCGGACTTAGTTACACTACATTTGCCTACAGCAATTTGAAAATTTCCTCTTCGGTTCTTTATCCCAACGAATTAGTTGAAGTCAGCGTGGACGTTACCAATACTGGAACCAGAGAAGGAAAGGAAACGGTACTTTTGTTTACCAGTGATGTAATAGCCAGTATAACACCGGATATGAGAAGATTGCGACGGTTTGAAAAAATCAATTTGAAACCCAATGAAACGAAAACGGTTAAATTTACTCTGTCGGCCAATGACTTGGCTTTTGTTAACACGGATAACCAATGGACAATTGAGGCCGGAGAATTTGAAATTAAAATAGGGAATCTCAAAAAATCAATAAATTATCAATCAACTAATTAACCAACTAATTTATCAATCAATGGAAAATGTAAAGAAAAATTCCGGAAAAAAAATCGTGTCTCGGTATGTTACGCGATTTTTAAAAAGATGGTTGCCCTTACTGGTGATTATTGTTATGCCGCTGGCATTGTCGGCGCAAAAAACAACGATTACAGGAGTTGTTGTCGACAGCAATAACGAGCCCGTTATTGGTGCAACTGTTTTGATCAAGGGGACTACTACGGGAACCGTTACCAATTACGAAGGGAAGTTCACCATCGAGGCATCCAGCAATGATGTGCTGGTAGTTAGCTATATTGGAATGGTTCCGCAGGAAATTAAAGTGGGAAATTCAAAAAACATCAATGTAGTGCTGAAAGAAGACATTAAAATTCTTTCTGAAGTTGTAGTAGTGGGATATGGAACGCAAAAGAAAAAAGATTTAACTACCGCAGTATCTACCGTTTCTGCTGAAGATTTTAATGTTCGACCCATCGTTTCGGCAGGTCAGGCAATTCAGGGAAAAGCTGCAGGGGTTCAGGTAATTCAACCTAATGGAGCACCGGGAGGAGAAACGGTGATAAGAGTACGTGGAACGACTTCTTTTAATGGGAATAGTGACCCATTATACGTTGTAGATGGAGTGCCGGTTGATAATATTAATTTCCTTTCACCCAATGATATCGAGAATATCAATATACTTAAAGACGCTTCTTCGGCAGCTATTTATGGCTCTCGTGCAGCAAATGGAGTTGTTATTATTACTACAAAACAAGGCAAGTCGGGTGAGTCGAAAATTGCGTTTAATGCCCAATTGACAGCCAAAAATGTTACTAATAAGATAGAATCTCTTAATGCCGCTGATTATAAGGATTTAATGGAAGAGGTTCGCCCGGGTTCGTCTTCTCAAATGAGTTCCGTTGATATAACCAATTGGTATGATGAAGTTTACCGCACCGGGTTGCAACAAAGTTATCAGCTTTCTTTCTCAAATAGTACTGAAAAAACGAGTTATTTTCTTTCTGCCGGCTACCTTGATGAGAAAGGTATTTTCCCTGCATCTTTTTTTAAGCGTTACTCTTTCAGAGCAAATATGACCAATGAGATAAGAAAATGGCTGAGTATTGGTTCCAATATATCGTATTCAGATAATTCCAACAATGGCATAACTACCGGTGCAGGTTCAAATCGAGGCGGAGTAGTGTTGGCTTTAATTAATCTTCCAACAAGTTTACCGGTTATCAATCCTGAAACAGGATATTATAATCGTAGTTTTTATGGTCAGAACATTACCAATCCCGTAGAAGCAATGGAAAACGGGAAAGACGATATTACGCGTGAAAACCGATTAATAGCTTCAGGTAATGCCATGATAACTTTTATGAAAGGAATGAATTTCAAGTCAACTTTTACGCTCGACAGAAGGCATGGGTTACAAACGGGTTTTAGTCCTGTGATACACGTTACAGGTATTGACGAATATGGAAGCGCATGGGACAATAGAAATATGAATACGGTTCTGACTTGGGATAATATTTTTAATTACCAGAAATCGTTTGATAAGAATAATATTGAATTGATGATGGGTTCGTCTTGGACTGATTCAAAGTACACCAATAGTTGGATAAACGGTTCTCATTATAGAAACAACAAAATAAAAACGCTTAATGTTGCCAACAAAATATCGTGGAATAATACGGGAACCGGGGGCTCTACATGGGGAATTATGTCTTACTTTGGACGTGTTTCGTACAATTACAACAGTAAGTATTTAATTACTGCCAATTTCAGGGCTGATGGTTCTTCTCGTTTACATCCCGATCATCGATGGGGATATTTTCCTTCTTTTTCGGCTGCATGGCGTATATCGTCCGAAGAATTTATGCAGGGGCTCAATTGGCTCGACGACCTCAAAATACGTGGTGGTTGGGGACAAACGGGTAATCAACTCGGGCTCGGCGATTATGCCTATTTGCAGAGATATTCCGTTACCCGTCAACAATGGTGGATAACCGGTCAGGAAAATATTTTACCAATCATTACTGCCAGCAATTTGCGGACTACAGACTTGACTTGGGAAACTACAACTCAGTCAAATGTGGGTATTGATTTTACGGCATTTAAGAGCAGGTTGAATATTATTATGGATTATTATTACAAAAAGACCACCGATATGTTGCTCAACATTACTTTGCCTTCGGGGGCTAATGTAACAAGTATTCAGCGTAATGGCGGATTAATGCGCAATACAGGTTTTGAACTTTCCGTAAACTCAATCAATATCACGAATAAAAATTTCAAGTGGACTTCAGATTTGGAATTTTCGCTCAATCGGAATAAACTGGTAAAGCTTGATTTAACAAAGATTTATTATGACGCTGCTACTTCCGATGCTTTTCATGGGATTCAGATTGTACGCAATCAGGAAGGACGTTCTCTTGGCGGTTTCTACGGCTACATTAGCGATGGGGTAGATTCAGAAACGGGGGAACTTATCTATAGAGATATCAATGGAGACAATAAAATAACTGCGTCTGACCGAACTTTTATTGGAGATCCCAATCCTGATTTTATTTATGGATTTACCAATACATTCACATGGAAAGGTTTCAGTCTTAGTATTTTCTTGCAAGGAACTTATGGAAACGATATTTTCAATGCTTCAAGAATAGAAACGGAAGGAATGTACGATTTGAAGAACCAATCGACGCGTGTTCTGGATCGATGGAGACGTCCGGGTATGATAACCACCATTCCCAAAGCCAACTTCAATCTTCAACCTTCGTCCTATTTTGTAGAAGATGGAAGTTATTTAAGATTGAAAGATTTGACATTATCCTATAATGTAACGGCTCCATTTTTGAAAAAATCGGGAATCTCTCGGTTACAACCTTATATAACTGCTTCCAATTTATTGACTTTTACAAAATATTTAGGTATGGATCCTGAAGTCAATGAGTGGGGTAATTCAAACGCTGTTCAGGGAATTGACTGGGGAACATATCCTCAAGCAAAATCCTTTGTTTTTGGTTTTAATATTGAATTCTAAAAAATTTATTACTATGAAAATAATAAAATATATACTGATTTCCGCTGTGGTATTTGTTGCAGCATCATGCTCGCTCGATTATAACCCCATTGATACCTATTCGGATATTACTGAAGGAATTGATACCACATCTGCAGCCAGTCAAGTGATTTTAAAAGATAAGGCTGCCGTTCTGAATCAACGACAGGTACTTTATCAGCGACTGAAAGACGGTCAGGAACATTGGTATCTTGATATGTTGTTGTTGGCAGAATCTCATTCCGATAATGCTTACGCCGGATCCCCAAATGCGGAAACAACACCTTTTGAAATAAATTCTATTGAAGGATCTAATCCAAATCTTAAACGTGATTGGAATGGACACATGGATAATATTGCCCAAGCCAATCGACTTATTCAAGGCATTGACGAGTTGAAAGATCCTTCCTTGACGGAAGCAGAAGCTAAACAAATTCGTGCCGAAGGACTTATTTTTCGCTCACTGGTTTACTTCGATATGGTCAGAATTTGGGGTAGAGTGCCTCTTATAACTACTGTAGGAAAAGACATAACGGCCGATAATATCGAAGAAGTTTATCCTGCGTATTTTCCTCAGCAAAGTGAAGAAATTGATGTTTATAGACAGATAGAAGAAGATTTGTTGGAAGCAGTACGATATGCACCCAACAATGATCCGAGCAATAAAACCCTACTTACCAAATCGGTGGCAAGAGCTCTTTTGGCAAAAGTGTATGCCGAGAAACCATTGCGTGATTACAATAAAGTTATCGCTTATGCCGATTCTGTTGCAGCCGATGGTTTTGAATTGGTTTCCGACTTCAGCGATTTGTGGGGTGTGCAACTTCAAAATCCTTCTGCACCTCCGGGCGAAAACAATTTTGCCATTGATGCAAAAAAAAGAAACACATCGGAAGCCATTCTTGAAATCCAGTATCCTGTTGGATCAGGGAATTGGGTAACATGGATGTTTGGCCGTTCGCTTGACAACTGGAATTTCTGGTTCGATTGGGCTAAATGGATAACTCCTTCTCGCGATTTGATCAATGCTTTTCAGGCTGCCGGCGACATAAAACGTTATAACGAAAGTGTGGTTTGGTATTCTTGCAGTTGGAATATTTATTATCCTTCCAACAATTATCCATTTATGTACAAAACCCGTTCGGCCTATAACAGCATTATTAAAATTCGTTATGCCGATATTCTGTTATTGAAAGCTGAAGCGTTAATTCAAACCGGAGACTTGAGTGGTGCCGCTTCAATTATAAATGATAAAATTCGAAACCGCGCAGGGCTTGCTCCCTTGCCTGCTTCTGTAACAAATGACAAAAATGCGTTGTTGAGTGCTTATCTGAATGAACGTCGTCTTGAATTGGCTTTCGAAGGACAACGCTGGTTTGACTTGGTAAGATTGGAGAAAGTGGAAGAAGTTTTGAATACGCTTCCTTCAAGAGATTCAGGTCGCCCTGCGCTCCGTTATCCTTACGATAAATACTCATATAAACTCCCTATTCCTCAGGATATTATAGATCAGAATCCAAATTTGGTACAAAATCCGGGTTATTAATAATTAAAATTCTATTCAAATGAAAAATATAATCAAACTAACAATATTCGGACTGCTGGGGTTATTCGCAACATCTTGCCAGCAAGAAGAACTGAGAGTGCATTATCCTGCCTCCAAACCCGTTTTTGACAGCATTAGCGTACCGGAAACCAATATTGTTTATGGCGATTCCATCACGTTATATGTAGGCGTTTCCGATCCTCTGACTCCATTATCTACGCTCGAAATAAAAGTGGTTGTAAACGACGAACTCATTGCTTCCGAAACGATCAGAACAAAAGGGAATCAGGCAACCTATCAACAACGTTACGGAATTCCTTTTGTGGCGCGTATGCCCGATAATGCAGAAGTGGAAATTCATTTGACTTCCATTAATGTGGAAGGAACCAAAACGGATAGCATTTACGTAAATACCATAGCCAAACGCCCTACTATTACGGATCTTTATTTGGTTGTTCCACTTAAATCGCCTGTCAAAATGAAATTGACCGATGCTCAAAATTATATTTATACGGCTGACAATTTAAGTCTGGAAAATACTGTTTCTTTCCGACTGGCTACCAAATTGAAATTTGGAATAAGCATCGATTGGACAGGTTTGGTATTCGGCAAGGTAGGAGATGGAATTGGATTGATCGATATTAATGGAAGTCCCATTACTCTGTCTGATGCAACTTTGATAGGTTACAAGAAAATTACGGTTGATCTGTTCAACTTTACTGTTAAAGGAGAAGGCGACAAGCTGCAACCGGCTACAGCAATGGATATCAGTACTTTCGGAACTGTTTCGCTTTCGTCGACAGATTACCTGAATGTTACTACTAAAGAAGACTGGAAAACGAAAAAAATGTATCTTGGGAAAGGCACCGAAATGACCATCAGCGGTATTCAAACGACAAATCTTGCCAATAATCTGGCTCCGGATTTCTTTGAGGTTACAGGCTCGAATACGGCAAAATTCCTGGGCGAAACCGGCATTTATACGGTTTATTATTTGCCCAGACTCAATTTTGTATTTGTTGAACAGCCCGATGCCGTATATCCGGATGCCATGTGGCTTTGTGGGGTAGGTTTTGGGCCGGCACGCACACCTCATGTTAAAACATCGTCATGGAATTGGAACACGCCGCTCGAATATCAGTTCTGCAGAAAAGTTTCCGATGGCGTTTATCAGGCAACATTCTATGCACTTCATCAAATTGACGATACTGCAGCAGAACCCTGGAGATTGAAGTTCAGTGTCAAATTCTTCCATCAAAGAATGTGGGGCGGAGAGGAAGATGCCCGCACCTATACTTTAAATGTCAATGGGTTGCTCTTTGCTCCGACTGAGAGCGATCAAGGTAATTTTGCCGGAACCGATGCGTTTAAGGATAAACCCGGGATTTATCGACTTACCATTGATGTGAACAATAAGACGGCTAACTTTCAAAAAATAAGTGATTAATTATTTACATCCATCCCGTAAACAACTTTTTTGCGGGATGGATAATTTTTTTTTGAGATGAACAAAAAAAGCATATTCGTATTTTTATTTCTTCTTTGGGCTTTTATTTTTTTTACGGGATGTAAGCATTCGGGAGATGAACCGGTTCCTACTCCTACACCTCAGGATTCGGTAGGGGATGTAAGTGTATGGTTGACCACCGGCAATGAATCTTGTCTGTTAAAAAAAATGGCACCGATTAATTTTTCCAGAGATTTTGCCGATTTTACCATTGTCATCGACACCACAACAACTTATCAATATATTGATGGTTTTGGTGCTGCGTTGACCGGGTCTTCAGCACATTTAATCCATCAAATGAGTGCCCAAAACAGGAAAAAACTTTTGGACGATCTGTTCGACCCTGAAAAAGGAATCGGTATCAATTATTTGCGAATAACAATTGGTTCTTCCGATTTTTCTATAGGGACATACAGTTATTGCGACAGTCCCGATATTAATAAATTCGATATTCCCGAAATAGACCGAAATGAACTTTTGCCGGTATTGAAAGAAATTCTTGAAATTAATCCATCGATGAAAATTCTGGCCAGTCCCTGGAGTGCGCCGGCATGGATGAAAAGTAATAACAGCATGTATGGCGGAAGTTTGAAAGGTGAAGAAGTTTACAATGACTTTGCAGAATATTTTGTTCGTTATGTTCAGGTTTTTGAACAGGAAGGCATTCATATTGATGCGCTGACCATTCAAAACGAGCCTATGCATGAAACAGGAGGATATCCGACCATGAAAATGCTTTGGCAGGAACAAAACAAAATTATTCGCGATTATTTAGGCCCTAAGTTTATTGCCAACGGCATTCAAACGAAAATTGTGATTTGGGATCATAATTTCGATATGTCCTATTACCCTATCAATATTCTAAATGATCCGGTTACCCGACAATATGTAAATGGTACCGGCTGGCATGGATACGGAGGAAATGCTTCGGCCATCGATCAGGTAACTGCACTTTACCCCGATAAGGAAACTTATTTTACCGAAATCTCGGGTGGAGGATGGAATACGGATACCCGCATGGGAAACATGTTTTATTACATGAAAGATTTCATTATGGCTACGGTCAATCGTGGCTCTAAAAATTTTCTTATGTGGAATCTCGCTTTAAATCCTCAACATGGACCAACTACCACAACTTGGGGTGGCTGTCAGGATTGCAGAGGTGTGGTAACTATCAACGAAAATGAGACTTACATTCGCAACGAGGAGTATTATTTGCTGGGACATTTTGCTAAAGTGGTACGTTTGGGAGCTGTACGTGTAAACAATTCCTGTTACAATTTACCTTCCGGCATGACCATATCTTCCTTTATGAATGCCGATGGCAGCAAAGTGGTGGTCATTTTGAACAGAAGCGGGTCATCTCGGAAATATAATGTTCGCTGTGGAACCCGAAAATTTTACTATCAGCAAGTAGATGAATCGGTTGTATCATTCAAATTCTGATTTTTATCGAGAAATTATTTTTTTTGTTAAATAAAAAGTTTATCCATGAAAATAAGAGCTTTATTTTTTTTAATGGCCTTTGCCATTGTTACCAATTGCATTTCGGCAGGGAAAGTAACTGTTTGGTCATCGCTGCCCGATACCAAAGCTTTATTGGTAAAAAAGAGCATGAAGTTGAATTCTAAACCTGTAGAAATTAAAAACAAGGTTGAAATTTTTCCCGATCAAACCTGTCAATCGGTTGAAGGTGTTGGAGCTGCCCTCACCCATTCTTCAGCTTATGTTTTCCATCACCATCTGACAGCCCAAAGAAGGGATTCATTGTTTAAGGTGCTTTTTACTCCTGCAGGCATCGGCATCAATTATACGCGGCTTTGCATTGGTGCTTCCGACTTTGCCTTTAATCTTTTCAGTTACAGCGAAACGGAAGATTTTTCGTTAAGTAATTTTAATATTCAGGAAGATGAAAAAGATGTAATTCCCATGCTGAAGGAAATTTTGGCCATCAATCCAAACTTGCAAATTTTGGCATCACCCTGGAGCCCTCCCGGATGGATGAAAACTTCCGGAAGTATGGTTGGCGGCAAATTGCGTCCCGATTGCTACGATGTGTATGCCGAATATTTGATCAAATACATTGAGGCTTATCGACAACATGGGATAACCATTCATGCGCTTACGGTGCAGAACGAACCGGAATACGGAACTGCAGCTTATCCTTGTATGGATATGACGGCAAAGGAACAACAGATTTTCATCCGTTATTTTCTGGGCCCCAAAATGCAGAAAAAAGGAATAAAAACCAAAATCATTCTTTTCGATCACAATTGTGACAACCCGGACTATCCGATAAGTATTTTGAATGATCCCAATACAAAGAAATTTGTAGATGGTTCAGGATTTCATCTTTATAAAGGCGAAATATCTGCGCTTTGTAAAGTTCATGAAGCACATCCCGATAAAAATATTTATTTCACCGAACAATCGGGTGGAGGTTGGGCTCCCGATTTTGATCAAAACGTTCGTTGGTATGTTGGAGAATTGTTTGCCGGAGCCATGAACTGCTGGAGTAAAAACGTTCTCCTCTGGAATTTGGCTTTGGACGAAAACGACGGACCAAAAAATTTCGGTTGCCAAAATTGTTGGGGCGTAGTACGCGTTACTTCGGATGGAAGAATCGAAAAAAATGCTGAATTTTATGCCATTGGTCATTATGGGAAAGTGGTACAACCAGGAGCTGTCCGACTCGTTTCAAATCAGGATATTTTAAAAGGCGTGGCTTTTCGCAATCCTGATAACAGTTTTGCCTATCTGGCCGTTTATTATGGCACAACTCCGCAAACCATAGGTATTCAGTGTGGAAACAGTTCTTTTGTTTATACTTTTAAACCCGGAGAAGTAGTATCTTTTCTGTGGTAGATGTAAAAAATTGCTATCGGTTGCAGTTCAGATAAAAATCTGTCCAAGCCGATAGCAATTTTTTGTGAATTTTCGAGCGAAACTTTCGCTGAATATCTTTCTAAAAGATAATTTTTTTCAAGAAAGCAATTTTTTTACCATTTCCGAAATCGCTTTCCCATCTGTTTTTTCCCCTCCAGCTGGCGAGTGGAAATTCCCACTACTTTTCATAAATTTTGAGCCCCTGTGGCACCGGTTTGGGCTATGATTTATCTGAAAGTTACTCTCTGAAAATCTCAGCTTACTTTTTTACACCTGTAAGTCCAATTTTGAAAAAACGCAATCAAAGAAATTTTACTTCCTTAAAATAATATTTGGCTGAGGTTCCTTTTTCGGTTTCGAGTTCCAAAGCGCCATCCGGATAAATGCGGCTGATTTTGGCCCGAAATATTTCTGTCCCCGCCTGATAAAGATTATAGCCATCTTTGCGATACAAGGATTGTGCGTAAACACTTCTGATTTTTTCGGATTCCCACTGCCCGTACACCTCCAAAATTGACGCAACAATTCGATGCAGCAACTTTTTCCGATTAAAACTTTTGCCGGCAATTTGTTTCAGAGAAATCGGATGGGGTGCGTCGCTGAAAAATTCGGTCTGATTGACATTCAAGCCTACACCTATTACCGCTTTTGATATTTTCCCCCGAAAAAGGGAAGTTTCGATCAGTATTCCGGCCAGCTTGCTATCTTTCCAATACATATCGTTGGGCCATTTGATGGTAATATCGTCCGAAACTGTGTCCAAGACATTTTTTATTCCCACACTCACCGCTTGCGAAATCAGAAACTGCTCTTCAATAGGAATATGATGCGGGTACAGTACTATGCTGAAAAGCAGATTTTTTCCGCGAGCCGATTCCCAAGAATTTCCTGCCTGTCCTTTCCCTGCTGTCTGATAATCTGCAACCACAACCAATCCTTCCGGAATATCTCTTTCTTTAAACATTTTCCAGCACAACACATTGGTCGATATCGTTTGAGGAATATAAAAAACATTTTCCGTGAGCATGCAAAACAATTTATTTGAAAACCGACAGCAACAGTTCTTCGATTTTTTTGGTTACCGCTCTTGAAGTTCCCTGCGCATTGTTTACCATGACGACAAAAGTATAGGTTTTTCCTTCGTTTTTTACATAACCGGCATAACATTTCACTTTTTCAATGCTTCCACTTTTGGCGAAAACTTTCCCTTCCAATGGCGTACCGGCCAAAAACGAAACAAGAGTTCCTGTTTTCCCAGCAATGGGTAAAGAATTGAAAAAATCTTTACTGAAAGCACTTTTGGAATACATGTAATCCAGCAACTCGGTAATAAACTGAGCTGAAACAGCATTCATGGGCGAAAGTCCTGAACCGTCGCACATAAAGAGCTGATCTACGGGAAGTCCTTTCAATTTCCACAAATTACGTATGGTTTTAACTCCGCCTCTGCCGGTAACGGGAACACCTTCACCAAGTCCCAAATAACGAAAAAGACATTCTGCATAATGATTGTTGCTTCTTTCGTTGGTTTGCTTGATAATATCTCTCAATGGAGGAGAAAAATGCGTATAAACAACTTGCCCATCAAAAGGCGTTGAAAATTCGGCAACAGGAGGATTATTAACTGTAATCCCACTCTGGATCAACTTATCGGAAAACTGCTTTGCCAAAAGAAAAACCGGATTGGGAATATCGCCTTTCACTACAAATTCTGCTCTGTTGGCTGGAATTTCGCCATAAAGCCGACGCAAATTGGAATTGGGCATACCGTAAAAATAGGCACTGTCGAACGTAATCTTTGAACTTTTTAAATAATTTTCTATCACCAAGTCCGGCAAATCGGGAAGGGTGCGGATAATGGCAGGCGTCGTCCCTATCGGACCGGAACGTAAAAACAAACGAAAAGTATTGTCGAGATAAGAAATTCCGAAAATGGAAGGAGCATAATAATTTCCAATATCTTCCCATATCCAGAAAGGACTGACTCCTTCTTGGTTGTAAATACTGGCATCGGCTATAATTTTTCCCTCAATTTTACTGATTCCTGCTTGTTTTATAGCCAACACCCATTGGTCAAGAAAATTTTTTTCTCCCAAAAATTCCGAACCCAATGTGGGGTCACCTGAACCTTTAATAATTAGATTCCCCTGTAAAACATGTTCTTTGGTTACATTGCCGGAAATCTCCAGTTTCGTTTGAAATCTGAAATTCGGGCCCAGCAATTCGAGAGCCGAAGCTGTAGTAACCAGTTTTAAAGTAGAAGCCGGAATAATGCTTTTGTTGGCATTGTAACGTCCCACCACTTTCCCTTTTCCCGTTTCGCGTATCAGAAGGCTTACATTGGCATTCTTCAACAAAGGATGATGAATAAAATTATCGACAGGAGTTTGAGCGACAAGGTTGAGCACAAAAAAGCTAACAAAAACGTTGAAAAAAATTTTCTTCATAAAATAAAAATTTCAGATCATGTTGATTTATAGATAAATGTATATCTCACTGTAATGCTGTAAAAAATAAATGGTAATAGAAGTACATTGTTTGCCGTGACCTGTTCTATAGCAATAGTTAATCTGCACAAAAACAACCAAATTATGTTCCCAAACCATTTCAATATTTATTTCTCAATAAATTTTTATTTTGTACAAATTCGACCCTTATCTTGGGTATTGAGTCAAAAGTAGAAGTTTCAAATGTACAATATTTTTTTAAATTTGTCATTCCTTCCGGTGAATTAAAAATATAGCAATTATCGTTTCACAGCAAAGAGAATGATTTTAATATTTTTTCATTGATTAAAGTTTTGCTTATTTTCAACTTAAAAATTGCGTCAAGTTAGTGTTATAATTAAATTTAATCTTGTAACTTTGCGAAGGTTCGTTATCTTTACTGAAAAAAGTATGAAAAATTTTACTTTCCTGTTGTTGTTTTCCGTTTTTGGCGGGGAACTTTTATGCCATGCTTCAGGAGAACAAGCAAATATAATTTCACTAAAAAATGATTCTTTGCTTTTTTCATCAGATCAGATCGAGCTTGATGTTTTCGATTCTATTCCTGAAAAAAACATAAAGGAAGTAGTTGTATATGGCATTTCTTCTGGTAGATTGACTTTCCCACTTTCGTTGGTAAGTAAAACATCACTTCTGAATAGTTCTTTTACCACCCCTGCCGATGCGTTGCAAAGAGAAACCGGCATTTTCATGTCCCGCGATGGAATTTGGGCTACTTCAGTTAATATCAGAGGTTTGTCCGAACAAAGACTTCTTTTTCTGGTAGACGAAGATCGATTGCTAACCGCAACCGATATTGCGGCAGCATTGTCCACAGTGGATATGAATGCTTTGGAAAGAATAGAAGTGATCAAAGGAGCCGGCTCTGTTTTATACGGCACGGGAGCTATGGGCGGAGTGGTGAATTTTGTGATTGAGCGTCCAGCATTTACTCCTTTTTTGGAAAGTCACGGAAATATTCATTCGTCCTTTAATTCTTCCAATCAACTTTGGAGCAACCACGCAAAATTGCAGTTAACCAATCGCCAGTGGTATTTGTCGTTGAACGGAAGTTATCGTACTGCGGATAATATACGTACACCTGAAGGAAAAATTCCAAACAGTCAGTTTAACGATGCTTCCTGGGGAATGCAAGCCGGCATGTCGTCGGTCGCCAATCAGGAATTATTGGTTAATTATCAGCATTTTGAAGCATGGAATGTCGGATTGCCCGGCGGTAGCGCTTTTCCGCCAACGGCAACAGTTCGATACAAAAACGTACAAAGAAATTTATTTGATGCAGAATATGTTTTTTACGAAATAACCGATTATTTAAAACAACTTCGCCTTAAAGCTTATACGCAAAATATCAGCAGAGACGTAGAAAATATTGTCAATACATCTACAGCAATTTTTCCTTCCAGCAATAATATTACTTCAGGCATCAAAGCTGTGGGCGACTGGGAATTTACTGCATACCACAAACTGACATTAGGAACTGAAGGATGGTTGAGGGACGCCAAAACATCACGCATCAAAAAAGTTAATTCAGGAACACAAATAAACGTTTTTGGAGAACAACCCACACCCAATGCACAAGTTCAAGATATGGGAATTTTTGCACAATACAGTTGGGAATTTTCGCCACGTTACTGGATGTTGGATGCCGGAATAAGGTTGGATTACATGAAAACCACCAACGACAGCGCTTTCCAGCCGGTGTACAAATATTCTTATTTTCCTGAAAATCCATCCATGCGAATTTATGAAGATATTCCCAGAAGTTTGCTTTTCAAAGCCGATGAAAAAAATGAATTTTCCTATTCTGCCCATATCGATTTGATTTATCATCCCACACGTCGTCAAATGTTGGCACTTTCTGTTTCCAATTCCTATAGGGCGCCTTCTTTGGAAGAATTATTCAAATATATCGATCAAGCCGGAACCTTGCGTGTTGGGAATCCTGACCTAAGGCCCGAAAAAGGCTTTTTTTCAAACTTCAGCTATACTTTGTCGGAAGATCATTTTTATATAAAAACCGATCTTTTTGCCAACTACCTCTTTGATTTGATTGCCGAGCAGCATGGAACTTACACTTATCAGGACGAGAAGGGAAAAGTTACGCAAAGAGAGGCACTGATCAATACAAATATCGACAAGGCACTCTTTTTAGGAGGAGAAATGGAACTGCAATGGAAAATAAATCCTGTGTTTTCCGTGTTGGCTAATTTGTCCTACACACAGGGAAGAAATATTGACAAGGATACTTTTCTTCCACAAATACCACCTATGCATGGATTGTTTTCGGTGAACTACCATCAAAAAGAACTTTTTGATGCCTCTGTTTCAGCTTTGTGGGCAGCAAAACAAGGAAAAGTTGCTCCGGGTGAAAATCCGACGAATGGCCATTTAATTTTTAATGCCGATTTACATACAGAAAAATTCAGAATCAACAGAAATTATCTTCGTTTTTTTGCCGGTGCAGAGAATATTTTTGATAAAGCCTACTACAATCATCTTTCCACAACACGTGGAGTGCTACGTCTGGAACCGGGAAGAAATATCTATGTAAAGGCCGAATTGGGTTGGTAAAAGAGTTTTTTCTGAACGAATTATTTCATTATTTCACAGAAAAATAGATAAAAGAGGAGTAAAAAAATCATCGAAAGCTGACTTTTTACTCCTCTTGTTTGAATTTTAATTTTGGTCTTTATTATTTTCGAAAATCAGAGAAAAGATTTTTCTTTGCTTTTCATCAGTTCAAAAAAATTCTCTATTAAAACTTCACTTCAGGAGCTTTTTCGCTTCCTTCCTGTGCTTCAAAATATGGTTTTTTCTCGAAACCGAACATTGCTGCTATGAGGGAAGTTGGAAACCGTCGAATGGTAGCATTATAGTTTTTTGCTATTTCGTTAAAACGATTACGTTCCACAGCAATTCGATTTTCTGTTCCTTCCAGTTGTGCCTGCAATTCTATGAAATTCTGATTGGCTTTCAAATCAGGATAATTTTCGGTAATCATCAGCAATCTTCCCAATGCGCTGCTCAATTCTCCCTGAGCAGCCTGAAATTCCTGCAATTTTTCCGGCGTAAGCGAGGCTGGATCCACAGTAATTTGAGTGGCTTTGGCACGAGCTGCCGTTACGGCTTCCAAAGTTTGACTTTCGTGTGCAGCATACCCTTTGACGGTTGCTACCAGATTTGGAATTAAATCGGCACGTCGTTGATATTGATTTTCAACATTTCCCCATTGGCTCGAAACAGCTTCTTCTGCCGAAACCAATTTGTTGTAACGGGAAACTCCCCATAAAAAAAACAGTGCCAGAGCGGCGATAACAATGATAATGGTGTTTTTTTTCATAATTTTTTTATTTAGAAAATGTGTAATTCATTGAAAAAAGTAGAAATTGTTATAGTTTTTGAAATTGAAGAATTTTAAATATGTCTTATCTTACCAACCGCTGGTTGCGCCTCCGCCTCCCGACATGCCGCCACCAAAACTTCCACCACCAAAACCTCCGCTTCCACTGAAAATACTGCCGGCTGCTGCTCCTCCGATAAAGGTACTGTTGGCTCGGGTAAGTCGCGGAATACGCCGGTTTTTGTTTTCTTCGTAGCCGCAAAATTCACAACGATAGGTAAGCCTTTCTGTTCCAGCATTGAAATAGGTAGGGGCCATAGTGAGTTTTTTGTCTTTCAGAATAAAAGCTTTGGTTCCACATTTTGGACATTCTGAGTAAGCGCTGGGCCTATCGATAGTAAAAATGGCTTCATTTTTACAATTGTCGCAAACAAATACATCGTAATCGACAGCATGAAGTTGTTCTTCAAATTGTTGGGAAAGTTTCAGGTAAACATCTTCTTCTTTTTCCGGAACAAAGTGCATTTGTCCCCCACAAACACTGCAGGGAAAAGGTTCTTTTCTGATTTTTTGAAGCCTGTAATTGGCATATATCAGTGGAGGAATTGTCATGAAAGGAAGAGGAAGGAGCAAAAGCAGATAAATAGCTTGCGATAAGACAAGAATAGCGATAAATGCGGCAATAGGTAAAAATATTGCCATAACGCTGACAATGCCGTTTCTTTCATTTTTTGCAGCAATGTAGCGTGCCATATTACTCTTGAGTCGCGGATTCATCTTCACCTTATTCATAGCGTTACCCATCCACAACCAAGTTAATACCAACCATATAAGATAAAAACCCAATGCAAGCGGCAAAATTTCTTTCCAATTTACAGGAGCTGTTTTTTCAACTTGAACGGGTTCTTTCAAAATAGTGGCATAGATACGTTGAACGCCGGCCAGTATGCCTGCATCATAATTTCCCTTTTTAAATTCGGGAATCATGCTTTCAATTTGAATACGTTTACAGATGGCATCAGGAAGAATCCCTTCCAGTCCATAACCGACTTCAAAAGTAACTTTCCGTTGATCCATTACGAAAAGTACGAGTAAACCGTTGTCTTCCTTTTCTTTTCCTATTTTCCACGAATTGAAGAGTTGCTCGGCAAATGATTTAATATCTTCATTGCCAATAGAATTGACTAAAACGATTGCAACTTCGGCACCTGTCTTTTTTTCTAATGAATCAAGCAAATTGTTGATTTGACTTTCGGTTTCGGGGTTCAAAATACCATCAGGATTACTGACAAAGGCAAAACGATTCAGTTTTTTTGGATTGGGAATCGTTTCAACGGTGTAGGTTTGACTCCAAATGGAACATATTGCAAAGCTTGTCAGCAAAAGAATGAAAATTTTTTTCATTTCCTGATTTCTTGAATAAATTTGTGTTTCAATAATAGGAAGAAACGAGGGTTACCTCATAAATCAATGCAGAATATGGGGGAATTTTTGAACCCGAACCATCTTTCCCATAAGCAAGTGAACTGGGAATGTAAAAAATGAAAGTTGAACCATCCCTCATTTTGGTAATTCCTTCTTGCCAACCACTGATGGAACTCGAAAGATAGTAGTCGTATGTTCCTTTTTCGATCAATGTTCCATCAATTAAATATCCTTTGTAGTTTGCCGTGATCCAACTACTTGCATTTGGCTTTCTTCCCACGCTCTGATGAATGATTTGGTAGCAAAGTCCACTGGATGTAACCACAAATCCCGAATCGGATTGATGTTTCAACATCCACTGGTCGTTCACGATTTTCCAATCTTCATAATTATTTTCTTTACATCCTGCGAAAGAAAAAATCAGTAGGGTCGAAATAAAAAGAAAGAAACTCTTTGGTTTCATAAGTCGATTATTTTTACGTTTATTGGTAAGAAAAATTGGATTCAACATTTTTTTTTAACAAAATGTTTTATATTTTTCCTCCTTGCATATATTTGATAATGAATAAATTAAATTATTTGTTGTTTTTTCTGTAGAGCTGTGAAAACGATTTTTTTGCAAATTTCGGAACAGTTCTTTCGGGTCCCCATCCCCAAAAATTTAAGGGATAAAAAGCTGAATTTTTCATTACCGCAGGGAAAAAGTCAAATCCTTTTCGTTTCGAGGCAATCAAACGAAATCCTTTCATTACTGTTGTCTCCAGCGCAGGAGAAAGATGTTGCTCAACTGCTTTTCTCCTATTTGCCAACAAAATGTCCGGAAGCGGAATTTTTACCGGGCAAACTTCTGCACATTTTCCACAAAGTGTTGAAGCATAGCTCAGGTGATAAAAATCACGAAACCCCTTTAAAAACGGCGAAATGGCCGAGCCAATAGGCCCACTGTAAGTGGTGTTGTACGTGTAACCGCCAATGGTTCTGTACACCGGACAGCCATTCAGACAAGCGCCGCAGCGAATACATGCCAATGATTGATAAGCCTCATCGTCTGCAAAAATACCAATTCTCCCATTATCGAGCAAAATTACATACATTTTTTCAGGGCCATCTGTTTCTCCCGTTTGACGCGGGCCTGTAAAAATCGTATTGTAGGCCGTCATTTGTTGACCGGTACCATGAACGGCAAGCAACGGATAAAAAAGTCCCAATTGTTCCATCTTCGGAATTATTTTTTCGATGCCGGCAAAAACAATGTGAATTTTCGGGAAAGAAGTACTCATTAAGGCATTACCTTCATTTTCTGTAACGGAAATTCCACCAATATCGGCAATGAGAAAATTGGCGCCGGTAACTCCTATCTCGGCTTGCGTGAATTTTTTTCGGAGCAGACGACGAACGAAATCCGATAATTGTTCTGGAGTACTATCGGGTGGGGTGTCGAATTTCTCGTGAAACAAATCGGCAATTTCACTTTTTGATTTGTGCATGGCGGGTGTAACGATATGATAGGGCTTTTCTCCTGCCGTTTGAACAATAAATTCACCCAAATCGGTTTCTACCGATTCACAGTCCAATTTTGCTGCAGCAGCATTCAGTTCGATTTCTTCCGTAGTCATCGATTTGCTTTTCACCAGCAGGCGGGCATCGTTTTCAACCAGGATTTTTTCCACATAAGCGATTGCTTCTTCGCTGTTGCGAGCCCAAAGAACTTCGGCGCCATGAGAAGAAATGTTTTTTTCAAACTGCAACAGGTATTCGTCGAGATGCGAAAGAACTTCATGTTTTATCGCAGCAGCCTGGTTTTTGGCGGCTTCTACATCTTTGTAGCGTTTCATGCCTGTTTCCACAGCCAAGTCATAACGCGACATGTTGAAGTCGATTTTTTTTCGATGAACTTCATCAAAAGCAATTTTAGAGGCATCGAGGTAAAATTTTTTGGCTGATTTCATGACAATAATTCGAGAACCGGTTACTTTTTGATGTCAAAAGTGAAACTTCCAATTCTGAAACCATCCACAAAAAAATCGGCACGATATGTTCCTACTTGAAGAATTTCATCTACTTTCCAATAAATTACGTCGCTCAATGCTTCGCCGGCATATTCAAAATCTTTTTTTGCCGAATAGGCAATATATTTGTTTTCGTAGAAAAAAACGTCATCTGGATCTTTTGTCATTACTTCACCATCGGGCCTGGTCAGACGCAAATAAAGCGTTTTCATTCCCGGCGGACAGGTAATGTTCTTTTGAATGGTATAATTAAACTGTAAAGTGGTTATTTGTGAATATCTGCCTGTTTTCCGATTTTTGCTATTCAAAGGGGTCATGCTGAAATTTGATATTTCCAGCATTGAAGCACGAGTTACCACTTCTGTCAGATTTTCTTTTTCTTTGGATAACTGTTTCACTGTTTCGCTAGCAGCTTCGTATTTACGTTTCACTTCCACGTTTTCTACGCGCAATACTTTGTTGGCTGCACTCAACGAATCGATTTGATGAACATACTGGGCCATCACTGTCCGCAAAGTGGCCAATTCATTTCTTAATTCCGCAATTCTCCGCGCGTTGGTTGCTTTTGTTATTCTAAGCTCCTGTAAAAGCTGCTGCACTTTCATTTTTTCGTTCTGAAGCAGTTGCACCAACGAATCATTCCGAATGGTTGAGGAATAAGTGTCGTATTCCAATGCAAGGTCTGAATAATCTTTTTCCAGCTGTTCCTTCTCAAAATTCATCATTTCCACTACTTCAGACATTTCAGCATCTTTTTGTTTGTTCATTTGTACGAAAAAAATTACTGTACCGATTAACAGCAAAACGACAACCGACAGTACAATAAGAATCAAATTATTCTTCTTCATTCAGATAGACATAATTAAGTTGTTAAATGATAGAAATTCATTAAATGAAATAAACTTATAAAAATGGCAAAACTTTTTCCAGATGTATTCCTCTGGAACCCTTAATAAGAATATTTTGTCCTTGCAACGGGCTTGATTCCAAATATTTGATTAAATCTTCCACGTTTTGAAAAGTCCGATAGTTGTCGTTGACCTTTTGAAACTGAGATCCAACGAGCAAAACGTTTTTAAAACCATTTTGTTGAAGAAGTAGAATAATATTCCGATGTTCTTCTTCGCTTTGTTTACCAAGTTCGAGCATGTCGCCAATAATCAGCGTCTTGGGTTCTCCTTCCATCCGAGCAAAATTCTTTATGGCAGCGCTCATGCTCGAAGGATTTGCGTTGTAAGCATCCACAATCAATTTGTTTTTTTGCGTGATGGTCAGTTGCGACCGATTATTCTGTGGAATATAATTTTCAATGCCTCGTTGTATGGCATTGTTTTCTACACCAAAGAATGAACCTACAGCTATGGCAGCCAAAATATTTTCAGCGTTGTATGCGCCAATCAATCGTGTTTCAACAATAAAAGTGCCTTCGGGTGTATGACAATTCATTTTAAGAAAAACGGAATTTTCCAAAATTTCTCCCGAAATTGCAGCCGGCTCTTTATTGGGAATGTTCAAGCCATATTCAATAATTCTCTCACTCGTCGAAAAACCTGCACTGAAAGCCATTTCACGGAGGAAATTATTATTTTTGTCGATAAAAATTTTTTTGCCATGCCGAAAAACATAGTCATACAATTCGCCTTTTGTGCGCATGACGCCTTCAAAGGACCCAAAACCTTCCAAGTGTGCTTTTCCGACATTCGTTATCAGCCCATAATTCGGAGCCGCGATTTGGCACAATTGATCAATCTCACCGGGATGATTCGCTCCCATTTCAATAACTGCCAACTGATGTTCGGGCTTCAATTGCAATAAAGTCAATGGCACACCGATATGATTGTTCAGATTTCCCTGCGTAGAAAGGATATTGAACTTTTCTCTTAACACTGCGGTAATAAGCTCTTTTGTAGTGGTTTTCCCGTTTGTGCCGGTAATCCCCAGAACAGGAATATCCATTTGTTGACGGTGAAAGTGTGCCAGTTGCTGAAGTGTTTTCAGTACATCATCAACCAATATAAAACGATTGTCAACAGCATATTCTTTTTCGTCAACCACAGCGAAAGCACAACCTTTTTCCAACGCTGAAAGAGCAAAAGCATTGGCATCAAAATTTTCACCTTTCAATGCGAAAAAAAGAGAATTTTCCGGACAGTTTCTGCTATCGGTAGTAATAATAGGGTGTTGTAGAAATATATCGTATAGTTGCATGAAGTCAAATAAAATTTTTTAGGCTAATTCATCACAAAAATAGTGATAATCCTCTGAATGAATGGAAACATTCAAATCATTTTAACAAAAAAAGGCCAAACACATTCATAGAGTTAAGCCTTTTTATAGAATGTAGAAAATTTATTTTTCTCGCAGTTTAGAGATCAAATCCTATTGAAGCCTTGAATTCGTCGCGAGTCAAAGTGTAGTTTTCACTGTTGTTGGTATCCAGCAATCCCCAGTCGTAGCCCACTCGAAGTTGAACGCCATTAACTTTTATACCGGCTCCAACACCCATTTGAATATCAAAACGCGATTGCCGGCTGTTGCCTTCGTCGTCAGTTTTATAATAATCGATTGTGGGTATTTCAAATGTGCTTAAACCTCTGATAACCTTTCCTGTCGATTTCTTGCTGATACCGACATTAAAACTTGGTCCTCCGAAAATAAATACCCCGACATTGTTGCCGGCAGGAACGGTAAACGCCAATCGAACCGGAATATCTATCGAATGGAAGGTGGTGGAGATGTTGGTATCGACCAACGAATTTTCGTAGGTTTTGCTGCTGGTTAGAAAATTGTAGAAAAATCCATATTGCAAACTCAGTGGCCCTTGAATTTGCAATTCGGCTGTGGGCCCAATATGAAATCCATTTAATGTGTTGAGCGTATCGCCTTCTCCTAAAAAAGTAGAAGAATTTCCGTAACCGGCTTCCAATCCGAAACTTTGCGCATTGACCGTAACAGCAGCAAACAAAATGATTGTAGTAACAAAAAACTTAACTCTTTTCATACTTTTTGATTTTAAGTTGATAACTGAATTTTAGTTAAGAACCAAAAACAAAAAATATACCAATGAGTAATAAAGAAGTTTTTACAAGTTAAAAAGTCGATTTTAGATTCAGGATAAGTTGTTTACAAACAATAGTTTAACTAAAATTCATAACCAAAAGAAACAAACCACCCACTTTGGTGAAGACTTGCAGTTTTGGATTTATACAAATCGAGCAATCCAAAATCGTAACCACTCTTTAAACGATATTTTCTCCACTGAATACCGCCTCCGGCTCCCAGTTGAATATTCAACCTTCTCAATACGTTATCGTTATACAATTCGGAATGTGTGGTGCCCAGAGGAATGGTAACGTGTTGAAATTCCTGAACAAGTTCGGTGAGTTCGGGTGTTAATGTAGAAACGGTTTTTTGGGGCTGATATAATCCGATATTAAAATTTGGTCCGGCATAGGCAAACAATTTTACCTTTTTTATGGTCAAGGTGTAGTTAAGTCTGACCGGAATATCCAATGAATGTGAGTATGTGGTATAGCGAACATACGTATCGTGTGGAAAAAGCTGTTCCTTGAAGGAATACAGAAACGAATAATAGCCACCTACAGAATAACTGAAATTGTTTTTCAGGGCAAAGTCGGATGATACACCTACTTGTGCACCATCAAAATAAGTGGAGCTTAACCCTGAACCACTGCGCACATGATTCAAATAGCCTGCTTCGATTCTGTATGTCTGGGCGGAAAGAGGAAGATAAAAATACAATATCCCGGTCAAAATAAATACGGGTTTTAAAGACTTTTTCATGTATATGCAATTGTAAAAAGTTTTCTGAGGCAAAGATAAGTCTTTTTATTTTAAAGAGAAACAAGCCCTAAAGTGAAAACTAATGAAGTTATGCTTTATCTTGTTAACGCCATTTTCTGTATTACTTACGGGGATGATTGATTTCCACCTTTTTGGTTTTCTCCATAATTTTATTTCTTTGTTCGACAGCAGCTACTACATTTTCAGCCAGTTGTCGGAAAGAAACCGATAAAATGCTGTCTTCTTCCGTTGCAATCGGTTTCCCGGCATCGCCCGATTCCCGAATGCTTTGTACTATCGGAATTTGTCCGAGCAACGGGATGTTGAATTCTTCAGCCAGTCGTTTTCCTCCTTCTTTTCCGAAAATATAGTATTTGTTTTCCGGAAGTTCTGCAGGCGTGAACCATGCCATATTTTCTACCAAGCCAAGTACAGGAACGTTCACTTTTTCGTTGGTAAACATATTGATGCCTTTTCTGGCGTCGGCCAAAGCTACCTCTTGTGGCGTTGTTACCACAATTGCGCCCGTAATGCCCATTGTTTGTACCAGTGTGAGGTGAATGTCGCCGGTTCCGGGCGGCAAATCCATGATAAAATAATCCAGCTCGCCCCAATGTGCGTCGGTGATCAGCTGTTTGAGGGCATTACTTGCCATTGAACCACGCCATACCAAAGCATTGTTGGGATCGACAAAAAAACCGATGGACAGAAGTTTAATGCCGTATTTTTCGATAGGAACAATCAGTCCTTTCCCGTCAACTTCTTCCAAAAAAGGCCGTGCATCTTCCAATCCAAACATTTTGGGAACGGAAGGTCCGTGAATATCGGCATCGAGAAGTCCAACTTTGTATCCGAGCGAAGCAAGCGCTACGGCAAGATTTGCAGCAATGGTAGATTTTCCCACACCTCCCTTGCCCGAAAAAACGGCAATAATATTACTTACTCCCGGAAGAATGGAGTTTTCTTTGGCTGTCGGAATTTCTTTTTTGAAAACTGCTGTTATGTTTCCTTTTATGTCCACTTCTTTTCCCACATAAGTCAACACAGCTTGTTCAGCTGCTTTAACAAGCGATTTTACAAACGGATCGTTGGGCTTTTCAAAAATCAGAGAAAAGCTTACTTTGTTTCCTTCAATACGGATATTATCCTGCACCATGCCCAAAGATACAATATCCTGACCTTTGCCCGGATAACGTACGTGTGAAAGGGCTTCCAGAATTAATTTAGGATATAGATTCATTATTTTATGTTCTAAGATTTTTAATTTTTAGTTGTTTCATGTTTTGGCCTTCTTCCAAAACTTTTATATTGATCGTGCTCGATTTCTACTTCAGGTTCGAGAATTTCGATTCTTTTTTCGAGTTTGAATTCGATATATTTTATGGGGATTCCTCTTTCGATCCACTGTTCTTCATAAAAGGTTTTGATGCTGAGTATAGGATGATCACTGGCAATTTCATATAAATTGTCGGTTGAAAATTCTATAGGGAAATGGTTCAATTTCAACAGTTCCATCGTATAGGTAAACAAAAAATTGCTGTCAGTTTTCAAATGAATCAAAGCATTTTCGGCAGTGAAACGGCTATACAGTTTCAGAAATCCGGATGAAGTAAGTCTTTTGGTGATTTTTTTCATTTGTGGATCGGGGAAAGTCAACCATATTTCACTGATTTCATTCTCTCCAAAAAAGTAATGGAGCATTTCAATGCGTGTACGCAAAAAAGCTACATTTGGAATTTTCTTTTCAAACGAATATTTAGCTCCCCTCCACATACGTGCTCCCTTAATATCGACGCCAATAAAGTTTTTTTCAGGAAAAATTTCAGCCAAGCCGACGGTATATTCTCCTTTACCACATCCCAATTCGAGAACAATGGGATTTGAATTGCCAAAAAATTTCTCGTTCCATTTCCCCTGCATTTCGAAATTTGAATCCTCGTTCCTCACAATTTTGGCAGGAAACTGAAAAACATGTGGAAAAGTTTCCATTTCGGCAAATTTTGCCAGTTTGTTTTTACTCACGGTACCGAAATTTCTTGTTACTTGACTTTTTCGATTTTAATACCCACATCGTTAATGCCGGCAAGGATGGAATCTCGCATCCCTTGAATAATTTGGTATCGATAAATTCCGGCACGAGGAAAACTAACTTTTTGACGATAAAGAATCGGCATTTCATAAACGGAACCAACTCCCGACCCGAGCCATTTTCCACGCTGATCGGCAAGATAGCATTCAATGGTGTCTTTTTGCAAGGTGTCCATCAAAGGAGTAGCTTGACGAAGGAAAAACCAAAGATTCTGATACGGATATTCGCCTCGATGACGGATATTGACGTAAACATTATAAAGAGAGGTTGTATCAGTAATGGGTACATCGAAAGTCAGCACCGAATCTTTGTTCCAACCTTTTGTGGGCAGTGAACGATACTGCAAATAAACATCATTTCGGTTGCAGGAAACTATCAAACAGGTGATGGACAAAAGCAAAACAAATTTACTTGTTGTTGTTATTTTCTTTGTTTTGTTCATTTTTCTTGATTGGTTTTGCAATTTTATGTTCGGAGGCTGGTTGTCCGTTTGTGTCGGGATTATTTTTCTGTTTTTTGTTTTTATTTTTGAAGCGTGGATTTTTCCGTTTTCGCTCGTCAAAACGGGTAACACTTTCCTGACCTACAACATTTTCAAAATCCTGTACTACTCGAGGTTGCGATGTTTCCTCCGAAATTTCCTCGAGTTTTTCCGGTTTCTGACCTTTTTTGTTCATGGCAATCACCTCTTTAGCTCTTTGAACTGAAATAGTTATAATGTTGGCACCAAAATTTTGAGCAGTGGAATAGGTTATTTGTCCCTTGAAAACATCTGTTTTGAAATGATAATAAGTATTGTCAAGCGTTTCGAGCTGAATTTCTTTGGATGGAAATTCTTTCATGGCTTCCTGGTAGGTATCCAGTTCGTAATTCATACAGCACTTTAATTTGCTGCATTGGCCGGCCAATTTTTGTGGATTGAGCGAAATATCCTGGCAGCGGGCTGAGCTGGTGGCAACAGAATTGAAACAGGTCATCCACGAAGCGCAGCACAATTCTCTTCCACAAGGGCCAATTCCTCCTATACGCCCTGCTTCCTGACGGGCACCAATCTGTTTC
The DNA here is from genome assembly GCA_018433525.1 of Paludibacteraceae bacterium. Classification (GTDB taxonomy): domain Bacteria; phylum Bacteroidota; class Bacteroidia; order Bacteroidales; family Paludibacteraceae; genus MVYY01. The sequence continues at coordinate 2,344 of JAHDRA010000067.1, read as the reverse complement.
ATTTCAATGCGCACATGGAAAGTTTCTGCAAATACCTTTATCAGTTCCCTGAAATCTACCCGTTCGTCGGCGATGTAGTAAAAAATGGCCTTATTTCCATCGCCCTGAAATTCTACATCTCCAATTTTCATTTTCAGGTTCATCCTTTCGGCTATTTGTCTGGCCTGAATCATGGTAGCGTGTTCCCTGTTTTTGGCTTCCTGATATTTTTGAAGGTCGGTATCTTTGGCTTTTCGGTAAATTCGCCTGATTTCCATCTTTTCGGGATGAACATTGTTCTTTTTCATTTGCAGCAATACCAGCTTCCCTACCAGCGTAACTTCGCCAATGTCGTGTCCCGGTGATGATTCGACTGCCACTATGTCCCCTTTCTCAAGAGGAATTTTGGTACTGTTGAGATAGTATCCTTTTCTGGTGTTTTTAAACTGCACTTCCACCAAATCGGTTTCTTTCTGCGACTCCGGCAAATCGGCCATCCAGTCGTGAACGCTAAGTTTCAGATTGCCGCATCGGTTACAGCTTTTCTTTTTTATTTGGTAACCGCCTATATCTAATCGATAATCCATAATTTTTGAATGATAATATTTTATTTTCCGGAAGACCCAAATGAAAAATAGATTTTATTGTGTTCGATTATTTCTTTAAAGGTTTTCCGTCTGTTCATAAATTTTATTTTTTAAGCAATTTAGTGATTTTCAACGCCAAATCAAAAAAAACCATTTTTGAATTGACGTTTTGTTCGATGTGCCGTTCTGCTAACGCAAACTCATTCATCATGTCTTCGGCATTGGTTTCGTTGATAAATGGAGCAAATCCGACTGAAAATTCTTTTTCAAACGAAGTCATAAAATTCAGTTCGGGCTGATGCAGATTGAAAATGAAATTTTCGCGAATCATGCGTTGTGCATAACTCAAAAATTTTTTCTGTCCTTCTCTGCCCACTGATGCGGCAGCCATTTCTTCGGACCATTGCCGGATTTTTTTCAATGATGCATAATCGCCTTTGTTGCCAACTATCCATGCTAAACGCATAATATTTACAAAATGTTCAAAATTTTCCCTGTTTACGTTGTTCTCGTCTATCAGAGCCAAAGCTTTCAGAAAACTTCCTTCCGAAATTTGAGCTGCATTAGCCGCTTCATTTTCAGAAATCTGATAACGGCTAACAAGTGCTTCAGCAATTTCCTCATTGCTTAAGCGGGGAATTTTAACCTGTTGGGTGCGAGATAAAATGGTGGCAATAATTTCTTCGTGAGAATTGGAAACTAAAAGAAAAACGGTGTTTTCGGGCGGTTCTTCCAGTATCTTCAGAAGCTTATTGGCACATTGGTCGTTCATCCTCTCGGGCAACCAGATAAGTATAACTTTGTACTTTGATTCATAAGTCATCAGGTTAACTTTTCGAATAATTTCGTCTCCCTCGCTGGTATAAATCATTCCTTGCTTGGCTTCGCCGTAAATTTTCTGGTACCAGTCGTTTTGGCTGAAATAAATACGTTCTGCAAATATTTGCCTGAAACTGTCCATAAAATCATCACAAACCAGTAATTTTTTTTTCTCCGATTTGATGATAGGGAAGACAAAATGCAAGTCGGGATGCGCCAGTTTACCGAATTGAACGCAGGACGGACAAACTCCACACGCATCGTTTTCGAGCGGATGTTCGCAACAGATGTATTGAGCATAGGCTATTGCCAACGGAAGTTTTCCAATCCCTTCAGGTCCGTAGAATAGTTGGGCATGAGGAATTTTCTGTTCCTTCACCGTGCGAATCAATCGCTTTTTTACTTCTTCTTGTCCGATAACTTGAGAAAACAGCATGACTTGTCGGAAAAATTATTCTCTATATTCATGCAAATTTACGAGATAATTTTGAAATTTTAAATCCAGCAAAGAAAATAAAGACTTTATTCGTAGAGAATGAAATTCAGGTTCCTTGAGACAGATGAAAATGTTTTAATCGTAAGAATTCCTCGATGCTTGCGGCGAGGATAGTCAATTTTAAGGAATTTCTTTATTTCATGTAGTTTGGGTGGATAAAAGTATCTTGCTCATATTATTTCGCTCAGAAAAAATTTGTTTTTGCAAAATTTTAAAACATCGCAAACCACTAAAATGTTGTAAATTTGCATGAATAAAATCTTTTTCAATAAATTTTTAATGGACAAGTTTTTTTGATAGTAAAAGAAGGCAGATTATCATGAAAAATTGAATTTTTTCGACAACAAACAAAATCTCAAATTTTCTCAAACTAAATAAGGTTGTTATGTTTTTTGTCGAAAATAAAACAAATCAAAAAACGTTAAATAAAATATCTAATTATCAATCGTTTGCAAAAAACCAT
>JAHDRA010000027.1 GCA_018433525.1 Paludibacteraceae bacterium | reverse complement strand
TGAGATGGTTGCAGCCCGCAAAGGCGAAATGCTGAGCATGGAAATAGTAAACGACCGTGTACAGCTGGAGTTTCAAATTCCTTCACGAGGTATTATCGGATTAAGGAATAATGTACTAACAGCTTCAACAGGAGAAGCCGTTATGTCGCACCGATTTTTGGAATACCAACCTTACAAGGGTGAAATCGAAAAAAGAAACAATGGATCGCTTATTGCAATGGAAAGTGGCACGGCATTTGCTTATGCCATCGACAAATTACAGGACAGAGGCAGATTTTTCATTTTTCCCCAGGAGGAAGTTTATGCCGGTCAGGTTGTGGGTGAAAGCGCTAAGGAAGGCGACATTGTGGTGAATGTTACCAAGTCGAAAAAATTAACCAACATGCGGGCATCAGGTTCTGATGACAAAATTAAACTTACACCACCGGTAGTTTTCAGTCTCGAAGAAGCTTTGGAATATATCAAAGAAGACGAATATGTGGAAGTTACTCCAACCAAAATTCGCTTAAGGAAAATCTATCTTGATGAAAACGAACGTAAACGCATGTCGAAAAAGTCGAATGTCCTCAGTGAATAAGAATTTATTTCGGAACAAAACGATTCCATTAAAAAAAAGCGGTACACAAGAATTTATGAAGAAAAGAATAGCCTTGTCGGGATGTTTGTTGTTTTTCCTTGCAATGAATTTATTTTCGCAATTCTCCCTACAAGGCGGCCTCAACAGAGCTTCAGAAATTTACGTCGGCAGTAGTGCTTCTAATGCCAACCTGCCGGCTTTAAAAAACCTGACTGGATACAACATTGGGATGATGTACCAAACTCCACAAAAAGGCTTTGGTTTTGCCACAGGTATTGCCCTTTCTCAGAAAGGCAGTATTGTAAATTCCGACAGCTTGACAGATGTTTACCGCCAATTCAATTTTCTGGAAATCCCTCTGCATTTGCGCTATTGTCTGGATTTTGGAAATATGGGGCTGTATGGATTTGGAGGAGTTTACGGCGCCTATGCCTTGAGTGGACAAAAAATTTCTGAAACACCTGAAACCCAAAACAACGAAAATTTTACTTATTCCGATTTTAATTGTCGAGTCGACTATGGCTACACATTTGGAGCCGGAATTCAATTCTTCAAAAAAATTCAGATTCAGGCTACTTGGAATCAGGGATGGAAAAATCTAACCAATTATTTGAATGGGGAGAAGGAACCTTTTTCTACTAAAAACAAAATATTTGCCGTCAATTTGTCATATTTGTTTTAAACAACCATTCTATTTTACAATCATCGACGACAAAAATCAAGCTCATTTTTTTCAAAATTTTTGAAAAAAATTTGATACGTATAAAAAAAAATGTATTTTTACGGGCAGTTCAACTCAATTCAAACCATTTTAATCATTGAAATTATGTCTGTTAATAAAGTTATTTTAGTAGGGAATGTAGGAAAAGATCCCGAAGTGCGTTACTTGGAAAAAAATGTTGCAGTAGCCCGTTTTCCTTTGGCTACCACTGAACGGGGTTATACCATGCAAAACGGAACGCAAGTTCCCGATCGAACTGAATGGCACAATATTGTAGCTTGGAGGGGGCTGGCAGAAATTGTAGAAAAATACGTAAAAAAAGGAAGTCAGCTTTACATCGAGGGAAAAATTCAAAGTCGCTCATGGGAGAAAGATGGAATTAAACGTTACACTACGGAAATTTATGCTGAAAATATCCAACTGTTAGGAAAACGTTCGGACACATCTGAAGAACCTGCTGCAGCTTCTACTCCCCCTGCAGAAACCTTTCAGGAGGGTGCTGATATAGTAGAAGACGATTTGCCTTTCTGAAAAAATTCTTATTTTCTCCAAAGCACATGACGCT
>JAHDRA010000005.1 GCA_018433525.1 Paludibacteraceae bacterium | reverse complement strand
GCAACACCCTTATAAGTATTTGAATATCAATAATAATATTTTAATTTTGGGTGTTGCAAAATTATTATTATGTTTATCCGAAAAGTAAAAAATCGATCTGGAAGTCAATCTGTACAAGTGATACAGAAGTTTCGAGGAAAGAATAAAGTAGTGAAAACCATTGGTTGTGCCACCACGCAGCACGAAATTGAAAGGTTGGAACAATTGGTCAGAGAAGAAATGAATCGTTACAAAATAATTGTAGAAACATTTATATTCTATATTTTCAGATATTTAATAACGGGGCTTTGCCCCAAACCCCACTTACTTTTTTGTCTTGAAACAAAAAAGTAAGCAAAAAAAATTAACTTAGTTGAAGCAGCTACGCTCAACATAAATCAAATAAATTTGATTTTGTTTTCGCTTAAACGCTGCTTTCAAGACTGTGCGCACTTCACTCGAAAAACTTACGCTCGAAAAGCTGAAATCGCCCAAACTCATTCCGACAAAATACGTCGGAACTCAAACAAGGACGATTTTTAAACGCTTTTCTCACTTGTTTTTCGGCTCACCGGACAAGGTCAACCCCAACCCCAAGAGCTTGGCTTATATGTCTTGTATAAAACAAATGTCTCAATTTTTGTCATGTACTAAAATCTAAGTGTGTAGATAAAGTTTTTTGCGTTTTTTCCGCAAAATGAACATTCTAAACCACGACATAAGATTATAGGCTATCATCACAAAATTAAAACTGCTTCCCTTGCAAAAAAGTTTTTAGATTAAAACTGTCAAAGCCAAAGTCCTATTTTAATTCCTTTATTCTGTTTTCAGCATCAACTCTTCCTCTGTATTTCTTCATATGTCAGGCGCTGAAAGTTTCATGTTGCTTACGTAAGCAGAATAACGATAATTTCTGTAAATTTCTTTTTCCTCAAACAGACGAAAGTGCTTTCCTTTAATTTTTGACGAACAATAACGATTCTACGTGGTTTTTCCAACATTTGTTACAAAAAAATCATTCCACCACATGGTGTTATCTCTTTGTTTGTAAAGAAGATACCAAAGTTCATACACGTCTTTTTTTCTATTGCTACGCATTAGACTTTCCTACAAAATTAAAACTTTTTCCCTATTGCGGATTCTGGGTTAAATGAGTCACCCAAAGTGAAGTACACCCTTTTTTCTGCGAAGAAAGAAGGGTGAATTTTTATATCAAACTGGAAACAAGTCCAATACATCCAATCAAAGCAATCAGTCCACCTGTTATTCGATTTATGGCTTTCAACTGGTGCATTCCAATTTTTGACCTGAAATGGCTGACAATAAAAGTAAGAGTTAACCACCAAATAGTAGCACCAATTAAAATAGATATGATACCAATAATGGTTTGAAAAAAAGATGTTTCTGAGTCAATAAATCCAATTCTGGCAAATAATGCAATCAAAATAAACAAAATGAGGGGATTAGAGAAAGTCAATACGAAAGAACTGATAAAGTCGCGGTATACATTGTGCTGAACTGTCTCGTTTGGTTTGGGTTGTACTGACGGATTATTTTTATATATGAAATATCCAAAACAAATCACAACCAAACTTCCTATCAATTCTATGACAAAACGATGAGCCTCAATAAAACTGATCACAAAACTCAAAAAGAATAAAGTGATGATGGTATAAAATAAATCGGACATGCTCGCACCCAAACCGGTGGCCACTCCGTATTTTCTTCCTCTATTCAAGGTACGCTGAATAACCAGCATACCAATGGGACCTACCGGAACAGAAATACACAAACCAATTAGAATACCTTTCGGAATGATTTCCAGCATATTATAGGTTTTCTGGTGAATTAGCGATACAAAGATAATTTTTCTATCATCAGAAAACTAAATTTAATGCAATAATTCAACAATTTTTAGGGCTTGTTTGGTGTTTTTTGAATGAATTGTCCTTTTGTTTCGACTTATGAAATTGATTTTTTGAAACTTTTAAAGCAACATTTTCTTTTCAATTCTTCGCCTCGAACATTTTCTTTTTCAACAATTCTTCCAGTTTCATCAATTCGTCCCTGAGTTGAGCCGCTTCCAGAAATTCGAGTTTCTTGGCAGCTTCCTGCATCGCTTTTCTGGTTTTTGCTATGGCTTTTTCAAGTGCCGGCACGGACATATATCGCACCACCGGATCGGCTGCAATATCGGTCGACTTTTCCGGTTCCACATACGCGTATGGTTCTGCTTTCGACAGCGGATTTCTTTCGCCTTTCACAATAGCAGTTGGCGTAATATGATGCGCTTCATTGTATCGAAGTTGCTTCTCTCTGCGGCGATTGGTTTCATTTATGGTCTTTTCCATGCTTTCGGTGATCTGATCGGCATACATGATGACTTTCCCATTCAAATTTCGTGCAGCTCGCCCTGCCGTTTGCGTCAACGAACGATGAGAACGCAAAAATCCTTCCTTATCGGCATCCAAAATAGCCACCAGTGAAACTTCCGGTAAATCCAATCCCTCGCGCAACAGGTTGACACCGACCAACACATCATACACTCCTCTGCGCAAATCTTCCATGATTTGAACCCGATCCAGCGTTTCGACATCAGAATGAATATAATTGCATTTCACTCCCATTTTTGATAGATAATTGGTCAGTTCTTCAGCCATTCTTTTGGTAAGGGTAGTTACCAGCACCCGCTCGTTGTTTTCGGTTCGCTGGGCAATTTCTTCCAGCAAATCGTCAATCTGATTTAAACTCGGACGAACCTCAATAACGGGATCGAGCAGTCCGGTAGGACGTATAAGCTGATCAACCACAATACCTTCCGATTTTACTAACTCATAATCAGCAGGGGTTGCACTCACATAAATAGTTTGAGGTGTAAGCTGTTCAAATTCTTCAAAACGCAAGGGACGATTGTCTTTGGCAGCCGGCAATCGGAATCCGAAATCGACCAAATTCTGTTTACGTGAAGCATCGCCCCCGTACATGGCTCTTATTTGAGGAATGGTAACATGACTTTCATCAATGACCAACAGAAAATCTTTCGGAAAATAATCCAACAGACAGAAAGGACGGCTTCCCGGCGGACGACCGTCGAAATATCGCGAATAGTTTTCGATTCCCGAACAATAACCAAGTTCTTTTATCATTTCGATATCGTAACGTACTCTTTCATAAATTCTTTTGGCTTCGAGATCTTTTCCAATGGAGCGAAAATAATCCACCTGCAACTGCAAATCTTTTTCGATTTCATTTATGGCCACAGCAATTCGTTCCTTTGTGGTTACAAAAATGCTGGCCGGATATATTTTATAGGCATCAAGAGAATCAATAATGTCGTAATTGACTGGATCAACTGTCAGTATCTCATCAATTTCGTCTCCCCAAAAAACGATACGCAAAATAAAATCGGTATAGGCAAGAAAAATATCCACAGTGTCGCCCTTTACGCGAAAATTTCCACGATTCAGTTCAATTTCGTTACGGGTATAAAGGCTGTTGACCAAATTTCTTAAAAAAGCATTCCTCACCAAATGCTGTCCTTTTCGAATTTCAATTACATTTTTCGAAAAATCGTCGGGATTACCAATGCCATACAGACACGAAACCGATGATACCACCACAACATCCCTGCGTCCCGAAAGAAGCGAAGAGGTGGCCGAGAGTCTCAGTTTTTCGATTTCCTGATTGATGGACAAATCTTTTTCGATATACGTATCGGTCAATGGCAAATACGCTTCAGGCTGATAATAATCGTAATAGGAAACAAAATATTCTACGGCATTGTGTGGGAAAAAAGATTTGAATTCGCTGTACAACTGGGCAGCAAGCGTTTTGTTGTGACTCAGTACCAGCGTCGGACGCTGAACCTGCTCAATAACATTGGCTATGGTAAAGGTTTTCCCCGATCCGGTAACACCCAACAAAGTTTGATACGGAATACCGGCATTGATTCCCTCTACCAGTTGCTGAATGGCTTCCGGCTGATCACCGGTAGGCTGATAGGGCGATTCGAGCTTAAAATTCATAACGTTTAAAAAAGTGTAAATTATAGGTTTGTTTCCAAGTCGTTTTCACAACGACTTTTGTTCTTTCGGTTATTTAATCGAATTTCTCGGGGCGAGGCATGACAATCCAAAGAATAATGTAAACCATAGTACCGGGGAATCCTGCAGAAAAGATGGAAAGCAAAACATAAATAACTCTTACTAAAGTTACATTCCAACCAAAATATTCTGCTATTCCGGCACAAACTCCGGCTATCATTTGATTGCTCGAACGCGTCAATTTTTTGCTCATAGCCTTTTAAAAATTAATTTGGTAATGTAATTCAATACAAAATAAAGAAAAAAAACCGACAAATAACCTATTTCTCATCCTGTTTTTTCAAGAATCCAATTAACCAAATTTATGGGTCCCCATTTAAAAATATGTGTCTAAGCATAGATATTAGTCAATCTAAAGAAAAAGAATTTAATATCGACAACTTCATTCATAATACTTCGGTGAAAAATTCACTTAATAAATTAAAAATCAATTATTTTAGTTGAAGGAATTGATGATTATGGTTATCTTTATAGTAAAGAACTACCTTGTAAAGTTGGGACAAACAGGCGCAGTTAATCGATATATAGGAATATCGGTAGTGAATATTTACGTTAAACTGACTAAGAAGTCAAAATAAATTATAATGAAGTGTTGCCATTCAAATTATTCAATTCATCCAACATTTCGGCCACCGAAAAAATTTCCTTTTGATTCAGTATCCATGCACTGTCGGTAACTTCTATTTTCAACGGAGCATTTTCCACCGCTTCATATCCTGCACGTGCCAAAGCCCGCAAAGTCCAATATATACGCATTTTGTTGCCCGATACGCTCACCTTTCCTGTCAAAGGATAATTCAGGGAAAAGTTACCATTGGCTTCATTGAAAAAATAATAATCGCTGGCAAAAGTTCGATTGAAACTCCCGCTAAAAACCAAATCTTCGGGGACTCCGCATTCAATTCCTCCGTTTTTGCTCATCAGCCAAATCAGGTCGGCAGCCTGTAACGCCAAATCCAGTTCGTGTGTCGAAAGCAGAATCATTTTACCGGTTTTATGAGCCAATTTATGGAGCAGCAACATAATTCCCACACGATTGGGAACATCGAGATGGGCAGTTGGTTCATCGAGTAAAATAATGGGCGTATCCTGAGCCAACGCTTTGGCTATCATGACTCTTTGACGTTCTCCGTCGGAAAGTTCATTGATATATCGATGCATCATTTTTTCCATCCTGACCATTTGCAGCGCCTGAAAAACTTTCGTTCTGTCCTGCTTGGAAAGATTTCCCCGCCAATTATTATAGGGAAAACGCCCAAAGGATACCATATCGAAAACATCGGCATTGGGAATATCTACTTTTTCGGTAAGTACAAAAGAAACATTCAATGCTTTTTCACGTTGCGAAAGCAAAAGAAACTCTTTGTCATCTATCAAAATATTTCCGTCGATGGGTTTCAACAATCCTGCAATAGTTCGTAAAAGCGTAGTTTTTCCACTTCCGTTCGGGCCAATCAAACCTACCAGTTTCCCTGATTCCAGTTTTAAATTCAAGTCATGTTGAATTACGTTAGCCGTTCCTTTTCTCCGGTAACCAATCGATAAATGTTGTGTGGATAAAACCGACATATTATTGACTTATAATTTCTTCATGACTTATTTTCTTCTCAAAATGATCCAAATAATTACCGGCGCACCAAATAAGGCACTGATGGTATTCACCGGCAACGTATAATCGGGAATTTGAGTAATGATATCGCAAATCATCAACAATGCTGCACCGACCAGCATACATGCCGGCAATAAAATTTTGTGTGATGAAGTTTGAAAAATTCCTCGTGCTATATGCGGAACTGCCACCCCTACGAATGCAATGGGCCCAGTAAAAGCAGTGATTCCTCCTGCCAGTAATCCGGTAGCCAGAATAATCAGCGATCGGGTTTGTGAAATGTGAATACCCAAACCCCGTGCATAATTTTCGCCCAATAAAAGTCCGTCGAGCCTTTTTTGCAGAAAAAAAGCGATGCCTATGCCTACCAAAACAACAGGCAACAAAATTTGCAAATAATTCCACGTAACGGCGCTTAAACTTCCGAATGTCCACATCAAAAACAGCTTTATGGCATCGGGATTGCTGAAATTCTGAATAATCGACACCAAAGCAGCTGCAATGGTTCCAAACATAATACCGACAATGAGCAGCGAAACAATATCGTTGACGCGAAAGGAAACAAAAAGAACAATCAACAGCACCAATGCAGCGCCAACAATAGCCGAAATTATCAGTGCCCAACCATTGCCAACAAAGGAAAACGGTAAAAAACCGGAAGCCATCACCACCAGCGCCGTACCTAAACTTGCACCCGAACTGACGCCCAAAATATACGGATCGGCCAAAGGGTTCCGAAAAAGCGTCTGCATCATAAGACCGGCTACCGAAAGCGAAGCGCCGGCAAGTATCGCAGTAATGGCTTTTGGCAAACGAAAATTAACAATTATTTCCGTATAAATTGAGGAAGATTGTTTCCCGAGGAGCACCGAATAAATTTCTTTTGCCGGAATGGCAACACTTCCCCATGCCAAATCGGCCAGAAACAAAAAAATAAACAGCAACGAAAAAGCAAAAAAAAGCAAATGGTTTCTCGAATACATAAAAACCTTACGGATTTAATTTTTGAGTGTAAAATGGTTCGTAACCGGGCAGCAATTCGGGATGCAAAATAAAAATCACATCTTTCAAAAGCAAATCGGGATGAGCTACCGCACTTTCCCAAAAATCGTTGGCGCCGGATGGCAACATGCGTTTATTGAAATTATACACCTGTTGCAACTTTACGGGACGGAAAAGAGCATGTCTCGGATCGGCCTGCAACAATTCGGACAATGAAGCATAATTGCAGTTTAGCCAAACATCGGACTCGGAGAAATTTTTCAGTACCTTCTCAAAGCTGAGCGGTAAACTTCCTACGGTTGTATCGTTGGCATAAAAATAATTTCCACTGGCATCCGAAAAAAGCTGTGCCATAAAATTTCGTCCTCCGGGCATGTACCAAGTGCCACGAAAATTAGAACCGGACATTATTTGCGGACGAAATTTTATCCCTTTTACCCTGTTGGCAGTATTTTGATATTCCTTTTCAATTTCCAGATAAAGACTGTCGGCAATTTTTTCCTTGTCAAAAAAAACCGCCACGAATTTTATCCATTCTGCGCGCCCCAACAGCGATTTTTCCATCCATTCGTTGTTGTAAACCGGAAAAATTCCGGCCTGAAGCAACCGCTGTGCAAAAGGGTCGTTTTGATTGTAGCCGCTCACCATGACCAAATCGGGATGCAACTGAACCGTTTTCTCGAGATTGATATTGAATGCATCTCCCAAATCGACTATCAAGCCTTTGTTGAGACGCTCATTAATTTGCGGACTGTAGATAATTTTTGAAGAACAGACACCCGTTACAGCGTCAATTACATGAAGCAAATTCAAAAATTCAAAGTGGGTAACAGATGTTGCTGCCAACGAACGAACAGGAATTTTGATTTTCAAGCCATCCGCCGGCACAGACACATCAGTATCCCGAACCAAATAATAACGTTGATAAACAGCATTGTGCGAAAAAGGATTAAAAACAACCACTTCTTTATAATTTTGAAAATAACGAATGGAAAAACCTTCGGCATGAGAAAGTAGAAGCGAATCGACCGGCTGCTCTTTTGCCAGATGAGAATTTCCGTGTGTACATGCAATAAACAAAACGAAACAGGGAAGCAACAAAAACGGAATTTTTTTCATTGTTCTACCGAATTATCGGAAAAGCCTTTGATAATTTTTATTGTCTTGAAATTCATTTTTTCCAAAAAACTTTTCCGAAGGATTATCAGCTTGCAAAGATAGTTTGAAAAACTGAAAATGACCAATGAATGAAAGTATATTACTTTATCAAACTATTGAAATAGAGTAAACTAAAAAAGTGAAAAATTTTTTATTCTCGAATATTCTCTGACATCAATATTGAAATTATACTTACAATCAACCATTTATACAGATTATGTTATTTTTTTAAACAATTGATTATTAATCAATTAAGTAAATTTATACAAAATATTAAAAATATGGACTCAAAATTTATTTATTATTTTCAATTAAGAAACCCACATCTATTACATACACAAACACGAATGAATATAACATTTAGACATGTGATTTCCATCAGACCATTAAAAAATAAATTATATTCTGATGAAATGGAATCAAGAAAATGCTAAACATACTATTCTTCATTTATAAATCCTTTTCAACTCAGCGCCTCGAAAATAATGCAGCAAAATACGTTCGTAGGCATAACCTTTTTCGCCCATAACGGCAGCACCAATCTGACAAAGTCCTACGCCATGTCCCCAACCCGCACCGGTCAAAATAAATTTTCCTGGAATTTGTTGGGAATAATTTTCCTTGTCAACTACAAAAGCCGAGCTATACAAATGGCTATCGGACAGCCATTTGCGAATTTCCAACTCTTTACCTATTATCATCGTTCGTTTGGTTCCAACAATTTTTAACTCCACAATTCGGCCCGATTTACCTCGTTTCAAAGGAATCAAGTCTAAAATATCTCCGAAATCATATCCTGAACGACGTCGCAAAATTTCGGCAAGTTCTTCCTGGGTGTAAACAACTTTCCAGCGATAAAAATCTGTGGTTTCCTGATCGTAATTATTCAACACCTGTGTGAGAACATTTTTGTCCTGCGTATTGCAAAAAGCTGTCGGAAATTCACGAATCCATTTTTGAGCATTTTCCTCCATTGTTAAATCCAAATCAAAACTTTGAGGTGGTAAATCACTGTCCACAATACTGGATAAATAAGGATGCTCTTCGGGCGCCCAGCAATTGTCAAAAGTTTCGGTAACTCCGCCACAGCATTTGGAAAAACGAGCATCACATATTTGTTGCTCAAACATCAGCACTTCGCCACGCGTGGCTTCTACTGCATGTCGAACCGCATCCGAAGTTGCTCTTGTAATTCCTTGATAACGCTGACAATGATCGTCGGCACACACATCAAAATGTTCGTGTTCGCCTCTTTCGTACCATTTGATATGTCGATTTTCCGTGTTTTCTTCAACCGATTCCCGACCGGAAAGCTCTTTTTTGTCTTTTTGCAGAGGATAAAACAGCCAGCTTCTGGAAACAACGGCATGGGCTTTCAGCAGTTCAAGTGAGGAGGTAGCACTCATTTCACTGGAAATTACACTGAGCAGATAATCTTCGGCCTTTATTTCGTTGACAACTGTTAATTGCTCATTTTCCACAATAATTTTCAAAGCTCCTTTAAATCGCTGATTTTCTTTCCTTTCCCAATGAAAATGAATCCCGATCACTACGTCAAGTAAATCAAATGTTGACGATTCGTCATGCGGTTGAAAATTCAATTCATAAAAAGTTTCGCCATCAAAAAGTATTTTCCCATTTTTCCATTCGGCTTTTTGCTTCCCGGAAAAATTTTTTCCATCGGAAATAATAAAAATGCCATTTAGAATAAATGCTATTTCCCGGGAACTTAATATCCCTACATGAATAATTGGTTCTGATGTAATCATTTCTATGATTTGTTTTTAATCTATTTTAGGCTTTCAATTCTTTCAAAAAATTTTTCTCAATGTAAGTAACAATAAATTTGAAGTGAGTGGAATCAACATTTTTCCATTAAAAAGAGGTATTCCATATATTTATCATCACTATTTATCCATTCATTTGTCCATCTCATTTGACCCATAACATTTTTCTTATAATTTATCTCAATTGCTTGAATCATTTTACCTTCAGAATTTATTATATCAAAAAGTTCTTCTTTTGTAGCTCTACCTCCCGAACTATACGATAAAAGAATATATTTAGAGTTTGTACAATGAATCAATTCTTTTATTGCATTCATTGCAATAAAATGACCTTGTTCATCTTTTCTAAATTCTTCGAAAACTGACGCTGCTACCTCATCCTTTGAATCCAGTCTTCTATTAACCTTTCCAAAAAGTTTTGGCTTGTCATTCAATATAACAGTTGTCCAGATATGATAATATGAATTGTATCTAACTCTGCTTGGTGGCATTTTTCCATTATTTGAACCATAAGGAGGATCAAAATAAGCAAGATCAAATTTATGATTTTTTACTGTTTCAAAAATATCTCCTTTTATTACTTCATTTTGCTGATTATTTTTAAATAATAACGGTAATTTTAATTTTAAATCACGATATGATCTAGGAGACCATTCTGCTAAATATGCAGCATAATGGCCTAATGTGTTGTCTACTGAATCAAGAGCGAGAATTAAACTTGTTAGAGCTACAGACTTTTCTATTTCATCTAAATTCATTCTATCAATCTCATCTCTAATTGCATCCAGTTTCATTGTATTTTTAAGTTGAAAAGGCCTTTTTTCTTTATTATTTTCAGTGCCTCCATAATACTCAGAGAACCAACCTACATAACCTTTTAATGAATTTAAATACTCAATAATAGGCAAATAGTATTCAGGCTTTCTATTATTTAGCAAATATGCTTTTGCAAAAGTTGCTGACCATATAGATATATCGTTTGAAGTAGTTTTAAAACCCGTTTTGGCAAGTGCTTGAGATACTCTTGTTGTTCCACTGAATCCATCTAATATATTTTCTACATCTAAGCCAGAAATCATATTAAAAATATATGGAAGAATTTTTAGTTTTGAACCAGCATATTTAATTCCTTCAGTTTTTGGAACTTCTATTTTGGTTTTACCAAATAAATTTAATGTATCAATCATTATCATCGTGAATATTGCTTAGAAAATTAACAACTCAGTACCTTTTTGTCTGCCAAAAGTTTGAAAAGTTGTTTAAAATCATTCTAAGAATCCATGTTTTTTTACTTATAATCGAAGTTTGATTTGCAAATTTAATAAAACGTATTGAATTATTGTCTATTTGTAAAGCTGACCTAAATTAAGTATTGAGTCCTTTTTTTTAAAACCTAATTTTTTTCAAAAACGATAAAAAATGAGATTTTTTTTTGAAAAGAAGCAAGAAAAATTTGCACCTGCTCAAGGTTAAAATAACGATAGTTGCCATGCTCTGTTTTGATACGCCATTGTAGATTACCACTCTTCTTTTTGTTTTTATTTTTGTGCTTTTATAATTTCTCCTGTCTGGGTATTGGTTACTATTAAATTGTCAGGATTTTGTGAATCAACTGAAAGTTCATATCTTCCTTTGGCTCCCTGTATACCACTTGAAATAAGTTCTTTGTTGTTTGTCGTTGCAAATTCTTGATTTTTCTCACTGTCATAAGCACCAACGGCACAAACCTTCTCTACAAATGGTCAAGTACTTCCAATGTCTTTAAAAACTAATTCTCTTTGAAAAACTTTTCGGAGTGGACTCAAACAATATTTTGTTAAAAAATTGAATTTTCTTTCCTGATTTTTTTGCTGTAACTTTACAACTTGAAATTTTAGCCGCTTTATTTTTTAATATTCGATCATTCAAATTTTTATAATTAACTAAAAATCAGTAATATATAATCAAATGAAAGATTTTCTCTCTTTTCGACACATTGGCGTTTCGTCTGATGAAATTCAAGAAATGTTGGAAGTTGTAGGGGCTGAAAGTTTAGATGAACTTATCACTCAAACTATTCCTCTCTCCATTCGTTTGAACGAAAAATTGAATCTCCCTTCTGCTCTGACTGAAAATCAGTATGCTCAGCATATTTCTGAAATTGCAGAAAAAAATAAAATTTTTACTTCCTATATTGGCAGAGGATGGTATGACACCTGTACACCGGCCGTAATTTTACGGAATGTTTTTGAAAATCCTTCATGGTACACTTCCTACACTCCCTATCAAGCCGAAATTTCTCAAGGAAGATTGGAAGCTTTGCTGAATTTTCAGACCGCCGTTTGTGAATTTACCGGTCTTCCATTGGCAAATGCTTCTTTGCTCGATGAAGCAACTGCCGCAGCAGAAGCAGCTACCATGATGTATAATTTGCGTTCGAGGGAACAAATGAAAAATGGAGCAAATTTGCTTTTTGTCGATGAAAATATTTTTACTTCAACTTTGGCTGTTTTACAAACGCGGACACAAGCACAGGGAATACAACTCGAAATTGGGGATTATAAATCCGTACAATTTTCAGAAAAACATTTTGGAGCGATTCTTCAATATCCTAATGCGGATGGGAATGTAGAGCATTATTTTTCATTTGTATCACAAGCACATACAGCTGGTTGTAAAGTTGCTGTGGCTGCCGACATTTTAAGTTTGGCTTTACTTGTTCCACCGGGAGAATGGGGCGCCGATATTGTTTTTGGTTCTACTCAACGTTGGGGAATTCCTATGGGGTTTGGAGGTCCTTCGGCGGCTTATTTTGCTACACGCGATGAATTTAAGCGCGATATGCCGGGTCGCATCATTGGCATTAGCAAGGATAAAAACGGGAAACCGGCTTTGCGTATGGCACTTCAAACCCGTGAGCAGCACATCAAACGCGAAAAGGCAACTTCTAACATTTGTACCGCACAAGCTCTTTTGGCTTCGATGGCGGGTTTTTATACCGTTTTTCACGGGCCGGAGGGAATTAGAAATATAGCGAAAAACATTCATGCCATAGCAGCTTATATCAATGCAATGCTGCCAACTTACGGTTATCGTCAGTTGAATAAACTTTTTTTCGATACTTTGAAAATAGTTTTGCCCGAAAATGTTTCTCAAGAAGAATTTCGAAACATTGCGCTCTCCCACAAAGTTAATTTTTATTATTTTGAAACCGGAGAAGTAGGTTTGAGTATAAATGAAACTACCGAAGCACCCGATATACAAAGATTGATAAATATTTTTTCGGAAGCCGTTCATAAAAAACCGATTGTCTTCAATCCAACCGACTTGTCGGAGTTTGAAATACCGGATGAAAAAATCAGACGAAAGTCGGCTTATCTGACTCAGGAAATTTTTCACCGCTACCATACCGAAATGGAAATGATGCGTTATATCAAGAAACTGGAACGAAAAGATATATCGTTGACTCATTCCATGATTTCATTGGGGTCGTGCACCATGAAACTCACGGCAGCTTCAGAAATGCTACCGTTGAGCAAAGCAGAATTTTTGAAGATTCATCCTTTGGCTCCGTCCGATCAAGTGAAAGGTTACATTGAACTAATTGGCGAATTGGAAAAATATTTGTGTGTTATTACCGGTTTTGATGCTTGCAGTTTGCAGCCCAATTCCGGTGCAGCCGGAGAGTTTGCCGGCTTGATGACTATCAAAGCCTTTTATCGGTCGCGTGGTGAAACAGAACGAAACGTTGTTTTAATTCCGGCATCGGCTCATGGCACCAATCCGGCTTCAGCTCATCAGGCGGGGCTTGAAATAGTTGTGGTCGATTGCGATGAAAATGGGAATATTGATCTCAACGACTGGAAAGTGAAAGCAGAAACTTATCGTACGCGATTGTTGGGTTGTATGGTAACTTATCCTTCTACACATGGCATTTTTGAAGCTCACATTGGGGAAATGTGCCAAATTATTCATGCAAACGGAGGACAAGTTTATATGGATGGAGCCAATATGAATGCTCAGGTCGGATTAACTCATCCGGCAAAAATTGGTGCGGATATTTGTCATTTGAATTTACATAAAACTTTTGCCATTCCTCACGGTGGAGGCGGTCCCGGTGTTGGACCCGTTTGTGCTGCTGCTCATTTGGCACCTTTTTTGCCGGGTAAAACATCCGGTCAGAATACTGTTTCAGCCGCAGCTTACGGCAGTGCCAGTATTTTGCCCATCACGTATGGTTATATACGAATGATGGGAGCTGAAGGTTTGACAAATGCTTCTAAAATTGCTATCTTAAATGCCAACTACCTGGCCGAACGTTTAAAGGAAACTTACGGAGTCGTGTATCGGGGCGAAAATGGTCGCGTGGGGCACGAATTGATTTTGGAGTGTCGAAATTTTAAAGTTGTCGGTATTACGGAAACCGATATAGCCAAACGTTTGATGGATTATGGATTTCATGCTCCTACTTTGTCTTTTCCTGTTCACGGTACGTTGATGATTGAGCCAACCGAAAGTGAATCAAAAGCAGAACTCGACAGGTTTGTAGAAGCTATGATTCAAATTTATGAGGAAATTATGGAAATTGAAAATGGGACAGGCGACAAAACGGACAATGTTTTATTGAATGCACCTCATCCGGAATATGAAATGGTGTCGGATGAATGGAAACATCTTTACAGCAGAAAAAAGGCCGCTTATCCTACGAAATGGACTGCAGAAAACAAATTTTGGATAAATGTCGCACGTATTGATAATGCTTTTGGTGATAGGAATTTAATTTGTTCCTGTCCTCCAACCGTTGAGTGGCAATAGATTTTTATTGTCGCAATTTATTAAGTTTTTAACATTAAAGGAGCAAATCTTTTAACTTGCGCTCATCAATTATAGTAAACTGTTTTTTGTTGATTTTAATGATGTTGTCTTCGACCATTTCCGAAAGACTTCTGGCCAATGAAGGACGAGCTACGCCAAAAAATTCTGCCAATTCGGTCCTGTTTCGATTGATGGTGAAAGTTTTTCCGTATTCGGCCATTTGTTCCAATAAAAAATGAGCAATGCGTCCCTTTATGGTTTTAATGGAAAGCAACTGAAGTCGATTGGCTAAAAACTCTGCTCGGTTGGCATTGTGTTTTAAAAACTGCTGCATAAAATCGGGCTGTATCGCCATCAGACGCATTACTTCTTCTTTGGGAATACGTAGGATTTCGCAGTCTTCGAGTGCAGTAACATCTACGGGAAAACGGTTGTTGTCGGAAAATAAAAAAGCCGGAGCCAACGGACGAGGAGCTTTTATCAGTTCTATTCCCATAATATTGCCGGTTTCGGTAATCATTTCTGTTTTCACCGAACCCGAGGTCAAAATGTACAATGCATCGCAAATACTTCCCTGACGAAACATAATTTCGTTTTTTCGGTATGGCTTAATGCTGTATTTTAAATCCGCAGGGAAACCACTTTCTCCATCATCAATACTGCCGTAACTCTTCCATTCTGGATCAATGCTTTTCATGAAAAATCAATTTTTTTCATCTGTAACAAGTGTTACATTTTAATTGTTTTAAACTCTCTAACTTTGCAATGTCAAAAACTTCAATCTCGTACAGTGTACAAATATAAAGTATTGTGCTTCAATTTCAAAAACAATTTATAAAATTACATAACTAAAAATTCAAAACATGATGGAAAATTCAGAAGCTAACAACAGACAGGAAAGCAAAACAATTCCTGCAGGCGAAAAGTTTATATTAGCCAATCAGGTCAACTATGCCGATGGCTCGGTGGTAAGCAAAGTTATTGTTCGAAATCGTCAGGGAAACATTACCCTGTTTGCTTTCGACAAGGGAGAATTTTTAAGTGAACATGCAGCACCATTCAATGCATTGGTGGTAGCTCTCGATGGTAAAGGAACGATTACCATTTCGGGGCAGCCGTTTGAATTAATTTCCGGAGAAAGTATCATTCTACCTGCCGGTGTTCCACATGCGGTGAATGCCACAGAACGTTTTAAAATGATGTTGGTGATGATAAAAGATTGAAAAACAAGTAAATAAAAATAGATTTTGAGATTTTAAAATTAATTGTGAAAAAAAATGAATATGTTTTGTTATCAGTGTCAGGAAACTTCTAAAGGAACGGGCTGCGAATTGAAAGGAGTTTGTGGAAAAACTTCCGATGTGGCGGCTTTGCAGGATTTGTTGATTTATCAGCTGAAAGGATTATCACATTACACAACCGCTTTGCGCAAAGTGGGAGTTGAAAGTCCGCTTGTGAGTCGTTTTATTATCGACGGCCTCTTTATGACGGTTACCAATGTCAATTTCGATAAACAGCGATTTGTTGAACAAATTCGTGAAGGATTCGGCCTGCGTTCTCAATTAAAACAAGATTTATCAACTCATGGGATAACATTGTCGGCGTCCGAACTCACGGAGTGGTTTGCCGATACCGAAGCAGATATGGAAAATATGGCAAGCAAAGTTGGCGTGTTGAGTACCGAAAATGAAGACGTCCGCTCTTTGCGCGAACTGATAATTTATGGATTGAAAGGAATGGCTGCTTATGCCAAACATGCCATGAATCTCCGTTTCACCGACGGCGAAATAAATGCTTTCGTAGAAGAAACACTCGTAAAAACCACAGACGATACATTGAGTATGGAAGAGCTGATAAATCTGGTGTTGGAAACCGGACGTTTCGGAGTCAAAGTCATGGAGCTGCTCGATAAAGCCAATACAACTGCTTATGGACATCCACAAGTTACAAAAGTCAGTTTGCAAACTCGGGAAAAGCCGGGTATCTTAATCAGTGGACACGACCTCAAAGATATGGAAGAGCTGCTGAAACAAACCGAAGGAACAGGCGTTGACGTTTATACACATGGAGAAATGTTGCCGGCACACTACTATCCGGCATTTAAAAAATACGACCATTTTGTCGGAAATTATGGCGGAGCATGGTGGAACCAAACACAGGATTTTGAAACATTTAACGGAGTGATTCTTTTTACAACCAACTGTATTGTTCCACCGAGAAGCAACTCCACTTATGCCGACAAAGTTTATACTACCGGAGCGGCTGGTTTTCCAGGCTTCAGACATATTGCCGAAGCACCTGAAGGAAAGGCAAAGGATTTTTCGTCGTTGATTGAACATGCCAAACAATGTGCCGCTCCCATACAGATTGAAAAAGGAGAAATTGTGGGCGGTTTTGCTCACGAGCAATTTTTTGCTCTGTCGGATCAGATTATCGAGGCAGTGAAATCCAGACAAATTAGGAAATTTTTTGTGATGGCCGGTTGTGACGGAAGATTAAAAAGTCGCAATTATTATACGGAATTTGCGGAAAAATTGCCAAAAGATACCGTTATTCTTACGGCTGGCTGTGCAAAATATCGCTATAACAAACTCGCATTGGGAGAAATCAATGGCATTCCGCGAGTGCTCGATGCCGGCCAGTGTAACGACAGTTATTCGCTGGCACTGATAGCCCTGAAACTGAAAGAGATTTTTAATTTAAACAGTATCAATGAATTGCCTATTGTGTATAACATCGCATGGTACGAACAGAAAGCTGTAATTGTGCTTCTTGCGCTCCTTTATCTGGGGGTGAAAAATATCCATTTGGGCCCCACATTGCCGGCATTTCTTTCACCAAATGTTGCCAAAGTGTTGGTAGATAATTTTGGAATTGCTCCTATTGGCAGCGTGGAGGACGATTTGAATATGTTCCTCAATTTAGAAAATTTCAATTGATTATTTCACAAAGTTTTATTATTCGGCAAAATCTTGTTTTTGGAGCTACCTAAATTTTTTTGATTACCCGTTCAGTATAAATGGGATATAGAAAATTTTAAGGAAATTACAAATGTAATTTTCATTTTTTCAACAAAAAGAGGGTGTCCCAAAAGGACACTTTCTTTTTTATATTAAGCAGCCCGTTTAAGGGTTAAATTTTGATATGGAATAGCCTTGTTTTTAATTTTTTGGAACAAGCGAAAAATAAGAATAAAAATAAACGTATTTATTAGTATT
>JAHDRA010000034.1 GCA_018433525.1 Paludibacteraceae bacterium | reverse complement strand
GGAAGCAGATTGGCTCGGATGGCCAAACGTTATTATGGAGCTTCGGAATTTTGGGTGTATATTTATGAAGCCAACAGAGATAAAATTCCTTCTCCCAATGATGTTCCGGTAGGAACGCTGATAAAAATTCCCAAACTGGATGCACGATTAATCGATGTTTCCAATCCGCGTTGCATGGAAAAAGCCAAAGAACTAAGTAATTTGTATCTTTCACTTTCCAAATAAAAAAACTGAAGAAAATTTTCTGTATTATTCAATCAAAGCTTTTTCGGCCTGATGAACTTTTTCGAAGGTAAATTGCGCTAAAATTGCTTCCTTGTAAGCTTTTATCTGATCGTTGCACAAATTGCCAATGCTGCCTTCAAGTGTGTGATGAAGATTTTTTTGTGGTCGGAAAGAATTATTTTGAATTTCGGAAGCAACTTTTTTATAAGCATCTCGAAAAGGCATGCCGTTTGTTGCCAGTTGGTTCACTTCTTCCACGCTGAAAAGATAATCGTAAAGTGGATCATCCAAAATATGAACATTAACTTCAATTTTTTCCAGCATTAGTTTCGTCATTTCGATACAATCTATCATTTCATTGAAAGCCTGTATAAATACTTCTTTAACAATTTGTAAATCACGGAAATATCCTGATGGCAAATTATTGGTTATCAACAAAATTTGTTGAGGTACTGATTGAATTTTATTGCATTTTGCTCGAATCAGTTCAAACACATCCGGATTTTTTTTGTGAGGCATAATGCTGGAGCCAGTCGTAAATTCATCGGGCAATTTAATGAAACCAAAGTTTTGAGAATTATAAAGACAGGCATCGAAAGCCAGTTTGGAAAGAGTTGCAGCCACACCGGCCAAAGCCGTAGAAACGATTCTTTCCATTTTTCCACGTCCCATTTGTGCATATACCACGTTGTAATTCATGCTGTCGAATCCCAACAAATCGGTTGTCATTTGTCGATTGAGCGGGAAAGAAGAACCATAGCCGGCAGCTGATCCCAGCGGATTCCGATTGGTTATCTTCCACGCAGCCAGCAACAGTTGCAGGTCATCGGCCAAACTTTCGGCATAAGCGCCAAACCACAAACCAAAAGACGAAGGCATGGCAATTTGCAAATGGGTGTACCCGGGCATTAAAATATCCTTATAACGCTCGCTTTGCGCCTGACAAACTTCAAAAAGTGAAGAAACAGCACGAACCGTTCTCTCAATTTCAGCTCGTGTAAACAATTTCAGATCCAACAAAATCTGATCGTTACGTGAACGGCCACTGTGAATTTTCTTTCCTGTATCTCCCAAAGCATCTGTCAGTAAAAATTCAACTTCGGAATGCACATCTTCCACTCCTTCTTCAATTTTAAATTCACCGTTCTCAATGGAACAATAAATCTTTTTCAATTCGGCAATCAACAACTT
>JAHDRA010000117.1 GCA_018433525.1 Paludibacteraceae bacterium | reverse complement strand
CTGATAGTAAAGTTCCAACGTATATTTCCCTTCACGCGTCTGAGTCAAATCCAATAACGAGTTTTCCGTCAAGTGACCTACCCCACCCGATGCCCACGATTGCCATTTCTGGTAGCCGGATTCATTACAAGGGCCATCTCCGGGTAAATCAGGAAATTTATATTGACTCAAATCACAATTATCAAACCATGCTATGTTATGTTCGGTAAAAGTGGGGGAAACGGGTCGTTGACCTTGCGGATATACTACATAAAAAACTTTGGCAGAACAAACATTACCTGAATTTTTTTTATAAGTTTTTACTTCAGCTCCTCTGAAAAGTAAGGTATGAGAATTGGCTGCATGAGAACCAAAATCTCTACCTTGAAATAATGCTGATTGCCAATTTCCACCACCTTGTTCAATGGCATTTTCTTGAGCAGTATAAGTACGACCAGAAGTAGTGGTGGAAATGGAATAAGTGTTATAAAATTGACCATTACCATTATTCTCTATCCATACGGCAGAGGCGTAGGGTAAAAAATTCTGGGCATTTATGTTGGTTAAAATGCAAAGAACGATGAAAAGACAGCCAATTTTTCGTTTCATCCGAAAATAAAGTTATGTTTGTTCAACAAAAAATCATTTAGTAATAATCAAAAGTATTACCTTCAACATTTTCATTGCAAAACACTCATGAGCTGTCAGGTTAAAAACAGGCTTGTTTTGGGTTGGAAAGTATTTTTGACTCATGACACTACATTTAAGGTAAAACTTCTCAAAGTAAAGCCATGATTTTTCTACTTGCAAACAAATTGCAATAAAAATTGAAAAAAATCGATGCAATCGTTTGCAAATAAAACAAATTATTGTTATTTAAACACCGTTCTTCATCCATCGAGTTTCAATTTTTTCCTCTGCCAATTTTTGCTCCAACCAAGAAAAATCAGTATCTTTGCAAAAATTTGGATGTACCATTTTTTCAGGCGGATTTTTTTATAGTTTTGCCTGCTACTTTTCAAAAGTTTATAAGGAATTTATGCAACAATTCAAACCTGTCCACCTTATTTTGGAAGATGGAACCATCTTCGAGGGAAAATCTTTCGGTTACGAAAAATCGGCCGCAGGCGAAGTAGTTTTCAATACCGCTATGGTTGGCTATCCCGAAAGTTTGACCGACCCATCCTACAAGGGTCAGTTACTAACGCTCACTTACCCGCTCGTAGGTAATTACGGTGTCCCGATCGACAAAGAACAAAACGGATTGTCCACCTTTTACGAATCGGAAAAAATTCAGGCATCAGCTTTAATTATTTCCGATTTTTCTTTTCATTACAGTCATTGGAATGCGGGAAAAAGCCTCAGCGATTGGCTGATAGAAAATGAAGTTCCCGGAATTTTTGGTGTGGATACCCGCGAATTGACCAAACTGGTACGTGAAAAAGGAACCATGTTGGGAAAAATAGTTTTTCCGGGTGCAGATATCGATTTTGTGGATCCCGACACCGAAAATCAGGTTGCAAAAGTCAGCTGCAAAGAAGTGATAACTTATGGCAACGGGAAGCACCGTATTCTGCTGGTCGATTGCGGAGTGAAACACAACATAATACGCTGCCTGCTCAAACGCGACACCACTGTTATTCGTGTGCCGTGGAATTATGATTTTCATCAATTGGATTATGATGCATTGTTTATTTCCAATGGACCGGGGAATCCGGAATTTTGTGATGCAACGGTAAACAATATCCGAAAGGCCATGCAGACCGACAAGCCAATATTCGGGATTTGCATGGGAAATCAACTGCTCTCAATGGCCGGAGGCGCCAAAATATACAAACTCAAATACGGACACAGAAGCCATAACCAACCGGTTCAACTGGCAGGAACACAAAGAGCTTTTATCACCTCCCAAAATCACGGTTTTGCGGTTGACAATTCAACCTTAAGCGACGAATGGGAACCTTTGTTTGTAAACATGAATGATGGGACAAACGAAGGAATACGGCATAAAACAAAGCCTTGGTTTTCCTGTCAATTTCATCCCGAAGCCTCGTCAGGACCAACCGATACGGAATTTCTTTTTGATGTACTCATACGTACCCTGACCGAAAAAAATAAATCCATTCCTCAACTGATAGAAGAAGAATTGGAGAAAAAACAAATTATAAAGCACACTTACCAAAGTCCAAAAAAAGGCGAAATAAAAAAAGTGCTGGTTTTGGGTTCGGGAGCACTGAAAATTGGTGAAGCCGGCGAATTCGACTATTCCGGTTCACAAGCTTTGAAAGCATTAAAAGAGGAAAACATTCAAACGGTGCTCATCAATCCCAACATTGCTACCGTTCAAACTTCGGAAGGAATTGCCGATAAAGTATATTTTTTGCCGGTTACTCCCTACTTTGTAGAAAAAGTTATCGAAAAGGAACGACCGGATGGAATTTTTCTTTCCTTTGGCGGACAGACGGCGCTCAACTGCGGCGTGGCACTTTATCAGCAAGGTGTTTTTGAAAAATACAATGTAACAGTGCTGGGTACGCCGGTTCAATCGATTATTGATACCGAAGATCGTCAACTTTTCAATCAAAAACTTTCGGAAATTGATGTAAAATATATCAAAAGCCACGCAGTTACCAATGTTAATGATGCAGTATCCGCAGCTCACGATTTGGGTTATCCGGTAATTGTACGGGCAGCTTATGCCCTGGGTGGTTTGGGAAGCGGTTTTTGCAACAACGATGAAGAACTGCATGCATTGGTAGAAAAAGCTTTTTCCTATTCACCTCAGGTTTTGGTAGAAAAATCGCTGAAAGGCTGGAAAGAAGTCGAATACGAAGTAGTAAGAGACCGTTACGACAACTGCATTACGGTGTGCAACATGGAAAATTTCGATCCGCTGGGCATTCACACCGGAGAAAGTATTGTAGTAGCTCCTTCTCAAACGCTTACCAACAGCGAATATCACAAACTGCGCGAACTTTCCATCCGCATCATCCGTCACATTGGTATCATAGGCGAATGCAACATTCAGTATGCGCTGGATCCGTTTTCGGAAGATTATAGAGTGATTGAAGTCAATGCCCGCTTAAGTCGGTCTTCAGCGCTTGCTTCGAAAGCTACAGGTTATCCGCTGGCATTTATTGCTACTAAACTTGGCTTGGGTTACGGACTTCCGGAATTAAAAAATTCGGTTACCAAAACAACCTCCGCATTTTTTGAGCCTGCACTCGACTACATCGTATGTAAAATTCCTCGTTGGGATTTAAGCAAATTTAACGGTGTATCCCATCAACTGGGCAGCAGTATGAAATCGGTTGGTGAAGTGATGGCCATTGGTCGTTGTTTTGAAGAAGTCTTTCAGAAAGGATTGCGCATGATTGGATTGGGTATGCACGGTTTTGTTGCCAACAGAGAATATTTCAGCGACAGTCTTGAAACGGCTCTCTCCCAGCCTACCGACAAACGTGTATTTTATCTGGCTCAAGCGCTACATGAAGGTTATTCCATCGATAAACTGTACGAATTAACAAAAATAGATCGCTGGTTCCTTTTTAAGCTACAAAATATCGTCCGGCTTGAACATGAACTTCAGGAATATGATTCACTCGAAAAACTTCCGAATGAATTACTGTTGGAAGCAAAAAAAGCAGGCTTTTCCGATTTTCAGGTTACACGTTTGATAACCAAATGTCTGCCGGAAGAAATTGAGGAAAAAATGAAACTCACCCGCGTTCATCGACAGAGACACAATATTTTACCATCGGTGAAGCAAATTGACACGCTGGCAGCCGAATATCCGGCTTTGACGAATTATCTTTACCTAACCTACAACGGCTGCGGCAACGATGTTCAGCACGAAGACGATCAACGTTCGGTTATTGTATTGGGGTCGGGAGCTTACCGAATCGGTTCTTCCGTCGAATTCGACTGGTGTGGCGTGAATGCACTGACCACCATTCGGAAGGAAGGTTATCGCTCGGTAATGATTAATTATAATCCCGAAACGGTTTCCACCGATTATGACATGTGCGACCGGCTTTATTTCGATGAACTGACCTTTGAACGTGTCATGGACATTATCGAAATGGAAATGTCGAAAGGCGTTGTGGTGTCCACAGGTGGACAAATTCCCAATAATCTGGCCATGAAGCTTGCCAATGCAAAAGTCAATATTCTTGGTACGCAAGCCGAATTTATCGACATGGCAGAAGACAGACACAAATTTTCAGCCATGCTCGACCAGCTCGGTATCGACCAGCCACGCTGGAAAGAGTTGACCACTTTTGAGGAAGTAAACGAATTTGTCGAACGAATTGGTTACCCCGTTTTGGTTCGACCTTCGTATGTACTTTCGGGCGCTGCCATGAACGTTTGTTACGATGCTTCGCAATTGGAAGAATTTTTAAAACTGGCTACCAATGTTTCCAAGCAGCATCCGGTAGTTATTTCGGAATTTTTGGAACGTTGCAAGGAAATAGAAATAGATGCTGTTGCCGACAAAGGAGAAATTATTGTTTATGCCATATCGGAACATATCGAATTTGCAGGTGTTCATTCAGGAGATGCTACAACACAGTTTCCTCCGCAAAAAATTTATGTGGAAACCATTCGCCGAATTAAAAATATTGCCCGTCAGATAGCTCGCTCACTCAATATTTCGGGTCCATTCAATATTCAGTTCCTGGCTCGCGACAACTATATAAAAGTGATAGAATGCAATTTGCGCTCATCGCGCAGCTTTCCGTTTGTATCGAAAGTACTGAAAATCAATTTTATAGAAATTGCCACAAAAATCATGTTGGGTATTCCGGTAGAAAAACCCGAAAAATCGGCTTTCGATCTCGATTATGTAGGGGTAAAGGCATCGCAGTTCTCCTTTGCACGCTTGCAGCAAGCCGACCCAATTTTGGGAGTCGATATGGCTTCTACCGGTGAAGTTGGCTGTTTGGGTGACGATTCATCGGAAGCTCTCCTGAAATCCTTACTGTCGGTTGGAATAACCATTCCGAAGAAAAACATTTTGATTTCTTCAGGCGAACCCAAGTCGAAAGTAGATTTGTTGGATGCTTGTCGATTGCTTTACAGGAAAGGATACCAAATTTATGCCACACGGGGAACTCATCAGTTTTTGATGGACAATGGCGTGGCGAGTATCCCTGTTCAGTGGCCCGACGAAGAAGGTGAATACAATGTAAAAGACATGATTGCAGCCAAAAAATTCGATTTGGTTATCAATATTCCAAAAAATGTTACGCGCAGAGAATTGGCTAACGATTACACCATTCGGCGAAGTGCCATTGATTTTAATATTCCTCTGCTCACCAATGCACGGCTGGCAAGTGCCTTTATTTTTGCTTTCTGCAACCTGACAATGGAAGATGTTAAAATAAAAAGTTGGGATGAATATCATTAAAATATTTTCATTTTCAAGCAATTAAGGAAATAGGGAAAAGAACAGTTCAAAATAAGCAGAAAAACATTTTTCAAATACAGGGAAAATTGCTTAATTTTGTATTCCGTTTTCAACCATTCGGGATGTAGCTCAGTCCGGTTTAGAG
Source organism: Paludibacteraceae bacterium (assembly GCA_018433525.1). Classification (GTDB taxonomy): domain Bacteria; phylum Bacteroidota; class Bacteroidia; order Bacteroidales; family Paludibacteraceae; genus MVYY01. The sequence continues at coordinate 1,600 of JAHDRA010000117.1, read as the reverse complement.
TACGCGTCTGGGGGGCGTGTGGTCGCTGGTTCGAATCCAGTCATCCCGACAAAATATAAAGTCTTTGATAATCAAATAGTAATATATTTGTTTCAAAGGCTTTTTTGTATTTTTAATTCAATATTATTGTAAAAACAAGTTGGACTTTTTCCCAAATTCTAAAAGTTTTCTCCGATTTTTGACCAATTTTACTGCAAATCTACTGCAAATTTATAAACACACTTTTGGCTTCTGAAAAATAATACCTCGACAAAAGGAGTATAAAAAAAAGGGTTCTTATCCTTTGAAATTTTCCGTTACGCACGGTTAGTTTTTTAAAATTCCGTTCGATGTGAACATACAGGCAGAAAATTGGATCGAAAAAAGAATTAAGGGGGAATATTAAAAATAAAAATTTTTTTGAACAACTATTGATTAACTCCTTATAAATTGGGTATCTATATATTTTTAAACTGAAAATTGATAAACCTTTTGTTGAAAAAATAATTGAAGAGCCCCCCTCTGTTTCTCAAAGAGAATTAGTTTTTAAAGACATTGAGATAAAAAAGGGTAAAAAAATATTCAAAAAGATTTTTGAAAATTTCCATATAATACTTCAGTACCAGTTCTGACGTATTTCGTTGGAATGAGTTTGAACGATTTCAGCTTTTCGAACGTAAGTTTTTTGAGTGAAGTGGGCACAGTGTTGAAAGGAACGTTTAAGCGAAAACAAAATCAAATTTATTTGATTTATGTTGAGCGTAGCTACTTCAACTAAGTTAATTTTTTTTCTTACTTTTTTGCTTCAAGACAAAAAAGTAAGTGAAGTTTGGAACAAAGCCCCTTTATTAAATATCTGAAAATAAAAAATATAAATGTTTTTAAAAATTTTTTTGTCATGTACTAAGACAAAGAATATATTTTGGCAGATACTGATATGGTAAGAAACTTAGGCAATCATATTTTACGACAACCGACTCTTATAGTCCTCATATCCAAATTTTTTTATAAGCTTAAATTTATTTTCTTTCGTCCATATCCCGATGCTGGGATGTGTAACTCCATTAAACATAGTGGTTTTCACCATTGTATAATGCATCATATCTTCGAAAATAATTTTGTCGCCAATTTTCAATTCGTTCTCGAATGACCAATTTCCAAAAAAATCACCTGCCAGACAACTGTTCCCTCCCATACGATAGGTAGGTTTCCCCTTTTGCTCATCTGTGGCTCCAATAATTGCAGGTTTATAAGGCATTTCCAAACAATCGGGCATGTGACAGGCAAAAGAAGCATCCAGCATTGCGGTTTTTATTCCGTGATTTTCGACAATATCCATTACTGTGGCAAGGAGAACTCCTGTTTGCCAGGCAAAGGCACTTCCGGGCTCAAGAATCACTTTCAAATGGGAATACGATTTTTTGAAGGAACGAATAATTGAAATCAAATGTTCGATATCGTAACCTTCTTTTGTCATCAAATGTCCACCACCCATATTGATCCATTGTACCTGCGAAAAATATTTGCCAAATTTTTTCTTTACTTCTTCGAGCGTTTTCTCCAATTCATAGGAATTAGATTCACATAAGTTGTGAAAATGCAAGCCTTCTATTCCATCCGG
>JAHDRA010000125.1 GCA_018433525.1 Paludibacteraceae bacterium | reverse complement strand
TAGGAGAACGAAAAGAAATAAAAAATAAAGAAGTAATTGATGAAATAAAAGCAGAAATACAAAGACTTAAGGATACATATTAAGCCACTACCGCTAACAGCGGCTATACGCCATTAAAACGGCGCATAGCCGCTAAACATTAGGCGGCAATGAAAAGGGTCCTACAACAGACAGTAATGATTAATTAAAAATAAAAGGATAACAATATGTCAAAACTTAACGTTGACCAAAAAACAATCTGGTTACTTTTTTCAGACAAGAAAGCTGACTTTCTTATTCCAGATTATCAACGGCCATATGCTTGGGAAGAAGAACAATGTCAAACTCTTTGGGATGATATTTTTGCTTTCGCTTTTCCAGACAATAACAGCGACAATTTTGACAGCAATGAAGAATACTTCTTAGGTTCAATAGTGACTTTTGAAAATGATAGAAATAAAAAAGAAGTAATTGATGGACAGCAACGCTTAACAACTTTGATGTTACTATTAAGAGCATTCTATGCAAAATTTGGAAATATGCAAGACGAGAACTCAAAAAGCACTCGTGAAAGAATTGCACAATGTTTATGGAAAACCAATGAGTTTGGAAAACCTAATCTTAACATATTAAAAATCGATTCGGAAGTAGCAACCGATGATGAGAAAGAAGAATTTTTAGAAATACTTAAGACAGGCATTGTAAATAAAGACCAAAAGAGCAACTATGCGAAGAACTATCGCTTTTTTCAAGAAAAGATAGATACCTTTTTAAGTGAATATCCATCATATTTTGCATATTTACCTGCAAGGATTTTGAGTAATTGTATTCTATTACCAATTGAGGCGGAATCGCAAGACACTGCTTTAAGAATATTTTCAACACTAAACGATAGAGGACTACCATTGTCTGATGCAGACATTTTTAAAGCACAATTTTACAAGCATTACTCGACAAAAAACCAAAAGGACAAATTTATAGAACAATGGAAAGAACTTGAAGAAATTACAGGTAGAATTTTCAAGCCATTGAACGGAACCCCAATGGATGAACTTTTTACAAGATATATGTATTTTGTTCGTGCGAAACAGGGCATAAGATCAAGTACCACAGAAGCATTACGTAAATTTTACGAAAAAGACAAATACTCTATTCTCAAACAAGATGATACATTATCAAATCTCAAAATTCTTGTTGATTTTTGGCATGATGTTTACAATCAGAATCCTGAAAGATTTTCACCTAACATTCTAAGAAAACTGTTTATACTTAATTCTGCACCAAATGGTATGTGGACTTATTTTTTGTCAGTGTATTTTCTGCAAAACAAAAATGAAAACGAACAATTAGAAGAGAATAAATTAGACGAATTTCTAAATAAAACAATCGCATTTGTATGGGCTTTTGCATTTACTAATCCCGGTGTTAATGCATTAAGAACACCCATTTATGCCGAAATGATAAATATTGTAAATGACAAAACAGTCAATTTTGATGAACATAAATTTAATGAACATACATTGCGAACAGCAATCAATAATTTTGAATTTAAAAATGGAAGACCAATTACAAGATCAATGTTAACTTGGTGGGCGTTTAAAGACGATAAACAAGAAATTCCTACCCTCGATACAAATTTTGACATTGAACATATTTTTGCGAGAAAACGACAAGAAAATGACAAGTCGCTAAGCAACACAAAACTATTAGAAGCACTTGGCAACAAATCGTTACTTGAAGACAAAATAAATATAAGAGCTTCTGATTATAGATTTCGTGATAAAATTAAATACTACAAAGGCTTTACCAACGACAAAGGACAGCATCAAAGAGGCACAATTATTTCTGAATTAGTGAATTTGGCTGACAATAAAACTGACTTTATAGAGCAAGACATAATTGACAGAAGCGAAAAAATAGTGAGTCAATTTATTGATTTTCTTAAGCAGAAAAAGTTGATAAAACAAGAATAACCTCAGCCGCTAACACGGGTTTTGCGTTAGGCAAGGTGATCCAGCTAAGGCGGGACAGGTTGTGCAAACTTGGAGCTTTGTGCTTCTATTCAGCTTCGGTGCAGGTTGACAGTTTTGCACTCCGAATCCCACTCGAACGCCAAGCGGCAAACCGTTTTGCACAATTTTAAAAAGTGACACCGACCATTATAAACATTGAATTTAAAGAATATGAAACCTACATGTATTACATACACAAACACGAATGAATATAATATTCAGACATGTGGGTTCCATCAGACCTTTAAAGAATAAATTATATTCTGATGAAAACTATAACCACTCCTTTTCAAATGCTTGAACTCCGAAAATCCTTCTGTCAGTCTCAACGCCTTGAAACCTTTCAAAATATTTATGCTCTCTAATTTATTTTCATTGAAATCTGTTCCTGTTTCAGAAATTTTTTCCTTAATTTTGTCCGGTAGCATATTTTTTCTGTTTTGTAATTATACAGCTAACATACTCATTTTTAATGAGATATTAAATAAAATATGCTACTTTTTTACTTTTTTTTCTCTCTTATTTTCAGCCCTTTCTGAAATGCGAAACTTTAGTAAATAAATGTATGTGTCAGAAAGAATATAGGCAAAAGATGAAAAACATGAAGTTTTTTCTCCGGCTCAATAAACTTTTATCCGAAATTTCTGCAAAAGGCTTTTTCCATTTGCTGTCGGCCAATGTTTTGATTCAACTGGTGGCTTTCGCTTCGCAGCTTTTTGTGGCCGGTATCCTTTTGCCCGAAGACGTTGGACGAATAAAAATTATCACCACTTTTCTTTCTGTTTTTTCCATCATCGGAGGAATGGGTTTGCATGCTTCTACCTTGAAACTTTGTTCCGAAAACCGTTCACAAAAAGAAATCAGTGAACTTTTCAGTTCCGGTGTAGTGTTTACCATTGTTTCCACCATTGTTTTTTACGGGTTGGCACTTGTATTGAATTCTTTTGGATTTTTTTCTTCCGATGCCATCATCCGCAGGCTTATTCCGCTGGGACTTTTCCCTCTGATTACGAATTCGGCTTTCATGGTTTTGGTTGCTTATTTTCAGGCCAGCAAACAAATCAAAATCATGTCCCGCATAACTGTTGCCAATAAACTGATTGCCATTGTTGCCATTGTGTTGTTCACGTGGTGGTTTGGAATTAATGGCTATTATGTGGCTTACAACCTGAGTTTTATTGTTATGTTTTTTGTTGGGTTCCGGTTGTTGCGAAAAGATTTTACTTTTTCCAAAGACAGGGAAAGTGTCAAACATAATTTTAAAACACATTTAGTTTATGCAAAACCTTCATTGATGTCCAATCTGCTTTCCGAAATTTCTGCTTATGCCGATATTTTTGTGATCAACTATTTGTTGAAAGACATGAAAGAAATTGGTTACTACAGTTTTGCATTGACGTTGACTGTAGTGCTGCGTGTTTTTCCTTTTACGGTGCAACAAATAGCATCACCCTATTTTTCAGGACTTGCCCACGACCGCAGCCATTATTTGCAGGTTTTTAAAAAATACAACCGACAGCTTTATTTGGTTGTTGGCGTTACATTGCTGCTGGCCATATTGGCAGGGCCTTTTCTTATCAGGATTATTTTTGCGGGAAAATACGATCCGGCCATTCCTTATTTCGTCCTGTTGTCGGTAGGTTGGAGTATCCGCTTGCTGAACCAACTTCAGAGTGCAGCCATTTTTGGATTGGGAAAAATTCAGTACAACGCTTGGAGCAGTTTTATTTCGTTGATATTCAACGTAGCCGTTTATATTGTTTTTGTTCGCTTGTATGGCGTTATTGGAGCGGCATGGGCAAGTATTCCGGCTGGAGTTGTCATGACCCTCACATCGGGTTTGTTTCTCAGAAAAGCAATGCGGGAATAACTGGTTCGGTATTTTTTGTTTATTGATTTACATCGACTAGGCGAAAAACTTTGACAAATTTTGGTTCTTTTATTCAAATTTTTGTACAAGTTTACACTCCTTTTCCCTTAAAAATAATTTCCAAAGTAAGAAGGAGAATTTTCAGGTCGGTAATCAATGACATGCTTTCCAAGTAGATAATGTCGTAATTCAGCCGTTCGATCATTTTTTCGATACTGTCGGAATAGCCAATGCGGATAGGTCCCCACGAGGTGAGTCCCGGCCGAATTTTGTATAACAGACAGTAATAGGGAGCTTCCTGAACTATTTGCTGAATATAGTATGGCCTTTCGGGACGCGGACCAACAATGCTCATGTGTCCCAATAAAACGTTGATAAATTGTGGAATTTCGTCAATGCGATACTTTCTCAACTTTTTCCCAATATTCGTTATCCGATTATCGTTGGGATTGCTCAATCGGGGAATGCCGTTCTCCGCACCTTCAAACATGGTTCGGAACTTAATAATTTTGAATGGCCGACCATAACGTCCGATTCTTTCTTGAAGATAAAAAACAGGGCCTTTGGAATCCGTTTTAATCCGAATCATAAAATACAGCAAAACGGGCGAAAGCAAGACCAAAGCCAACAGCGAAAAGCCAATGTCGAATGTCCGTTTGACGCTTTGTTCCCAATCGGGCATTTTTATGTCGGTAATACTTACCAACGGACTAATGCTTAAATTGTCGATGCGGGCACTTCCGGTTAAAATTTCATACAGTCGTGGCGTAAACTGAATATCGATATTGAAGCGATAGAGGGAATTGATTATTGAAAAAAGCTGATAATCATCAGTTTGATCGAGTGCAATAATGGCTTCCTGTATGTTGTATTTTTCGATAATTTTTTCTATTTGATGTAAATTGCCAAGTATCATTTCCTGTGATATCTGCTTTCCATAATTCGTTTCCACATATCCTACCACAGTTTTTTCAGGAGCTGCCTTTGCCAGCTCATTCCCTATTTTGATGGCATTTTGTCCCGTTCCAATAATAACCGTCGGAATAGTCCATTTTTTTGAACGATAGTTGCTTTTAACATTGGAATAAATAATAAGACGAGGCAAATAAGTAAACACAAACAACAATCCGAACAACACGGCGAGAGAATAATAGTAGTATTTGTAAGATACCACAATATCGTCGAGCATCAACACAAAAAAAATGACAATGGAAATAATCAATGAAGCTACAAAAGTGGTAAAAAATATTTTTATGCCTGAATGTTTTTCAGGATAAAGATAAAATCCGGAAAGATAATGAACTGTAATACAACTCAACGGAAAAAGTATCAGACTGGAAAGATAATTGTAATTCGGAAAGAAAATTTGAACATTTTCAAAAATAGCTGCATCATTCACTATTTTTCGGAAAATCATGAACACTACCCACACCACCAGTGAAGCCAGTGTATCCGAAATCAAATAACGATATAACAGTTTTCTCTTGTTCATCCGCTCGCTGATGAGGAAATTTCTAAATTTTGAATTCTATTACTTTATAATTGTTTTCAATATTTTGCGACACTTATCATCTCTCAATTTTTTATAAACGAAAATTAGTATTCTTTATTTTCTTTTCACCGCTTTATAATTATTACTTTAATACATGGCAAAAATTGAAATATTTGTTTTATATATCTGTAAAACACGACATATCAGCCAAGCACTTGGGTTGACCTTGTCCGGTGAGCCGAAAAACAAGTGAGAAAAGCGTTTAAAAATCGTCCTTGTTAGAGTTCCGACGTATTTTGTCGGAATGAGTTTGGGCGATTTCAGCTTTTCGAGCGTAAGTTTTTCGAGTGAAGTGCGCACAGCCTTGAAAGCAGCGTTTAAGCGAAAACAAAATCAAATTTATTTGATTTATGTTGAGCATGGCTGCTTCAACTAAGTTAATTTTTTTGCTTACGTTTTTGTTTCAAGACAAAAAAGTAAGTGAGGTTTGGGGCAAAGCTTCGTTATTAAATATCTGAAAATAAAAAACATAAATGTTTTTACAATTTTTTTTATCATCTACTAAGGACAAAGATAATAATTTATTTGTACAATAATTTAATGTAATACATATAGTTCACGCCATACAACCGATTTATCTTTTACGATAGCTAACACTATGCTAAGTTCAACATAAAGGTGCTGATTTAGCAGAAAGTTTTGCATTGTTTTTTTAATTTTTTGTATTTTTGTAGCGGATTTCCTTACTTTTCCTAACTGTGGGAGGCTGTCAGAGAATTTAAAAAATGAATTTTCACTGCATAGCATGATAAAGTAAATTCTATGTCCAGAATCAAATTGCGAACATGGCTTTATTATGTACTCATGTTACTTCTTTTTTGTGTTGGAGCTTATTTGTTGATACAAAAAGGGAGCGACGTGGAGGCAAATTATCATCTAACCACACAAAGTGTTTCTACCCAAGTTCTTTCTCCGGAACCCAATCTCAGCAACTGGGAACAGTTTAAAGTTTCTGTGTCCCACAATATGGGCGAGCCCATCACCCATTTATTGCTTCAAATCATTGCCATACTTTTGGTTTCAAGACTTTTTGGACTATTTTTTTCCAAGATAGATCAACCAATTGTAATAGCAGAAATCTTAGCCGGCATTGTGCTCGGACCTTCTTTGTTGGGGCATTTCTTTCCCAATATTTTCAATTTTCTCTTTGCTGCCGATTCTTTACCCAATTTGTATATTCTAAGTCAGATAGGGTTGATTCTTTTTATGTTTGTTATCGGTATGGAGTTGAATATGAAAGCGTTGAAAGAAAAGGTAAGTCAAGTGCTGGTTATCAGTCATGCCAGTATTCTCATTCCTTATTTTTTGGGAATGTCGTTGGCCTATGTTTATTATGAAGAGTTTGCCGTTAATCAGACTAAATTTCTTCCTTTTGCGCTGTTTATAGGAATTTCCATGAGTATTACCGCCTTCCCCGTTTTGGCGCGTATTGTTCAGGAAAAGGGTCTTACCAAGACACATTTGGGAACAATTGCCATAGCCAGTGCAGCCATTGATGATGTTACAGCATGGTGTTTACTGGCACTGGTCATTGCCATTTCAAAAACCGGTGATTCCGTTAGCGCACTTTATACGGTTGGATTGTCTGTTGCGTATATTTTACTTATGTTTTTCGTTATCAGACCTTTTTTGAAAAAAATTGGCGAAATTTATCAAAATATTGAAACCCTCAATAAAAGTATTGTTGCTTTTCTTTTCCTGGTTTTGATTTCTTCTGCCTTTATTACACAATTTATCGGTATCCATGCTTTGTTCGGTGCTTTTCTGGCCGGCGTGGTAATGCCTCCCATTTCCAATTTCAGAAAATTGGTGATCGAAAAAGTTGAAGATGTTTCGTTGACTTTGCTTTTGCCTCTGTTTTTTGTATTCACCGGTTTGCGTACCGAAATAGGGTTGCTCAATTCTCCCTATTTATGGGGAATTTGCGGAATTTTTATTGCTACAGCCATTGTTGGTAAATTTGTCGGAGGGGCTTTTTCCGCACGTTTTCTGGGCGAGTCGTGGCACGACAGTCTGGCATTGGGGACACTTATGAATACGCGTGGATTGATGGAATTGATTGTGTTGAATATTGGTTATGAAATGCACATTCTTCCTCCTTCCATTTTTGTAATGCTGGTAATCATGGCCATAGTAACAACCTTTATGACCACTCCGATTCTGAATTTGATAGAGAAAGTTTTCCCTCCAAAGAATGTGGAAGAAGAATACATTCGCAAGCAGTCAATGGGAATTTTCAAGGTGTTGATTGCTGTAGGAAATCCGGAAAATGGGAGAATGTTGTTACGTGTTGCCAAAAATGTTTTGGAAGGAGTAAAAAATACTCTTTCCGTTACTGTACTTCATATTACGCCCGGCACCGATACCAATCCCATTTATGGAGATCAGTTTGCAGAGGAAAGTTTCCATAAGGTAAAACAGGAAGCTGAGCAACTGAATATCCCTATCGAAACGGAATATAAAGTGGTTGACAGCATAGAAAATGCCATTGTACGAATGGCAAATACCAACAATTTCGATTTCCTTCTGGTGGGAGCCGGACTTTCCTTGTCGGGTATTCCATTCTTTAAGGAAAGAGCTGTTTTTAAAAATATAGGATGGCTGAACAGACTGATCAATAATATTTCAAAACAACAGGTGGTGTTTTATCCGGGAACTTTGATTAAGGACAAGACCAAGTATTTCATAGAACAGAGTAATTGTACGGTGGGAGTGTTTGTTAATCGTGGATTTTCGGAAATTAGCTCAGCTGCTGTTTTGCTCTACAGTGAGGAAGACGAGTTTCTGCTACATTATGCACGACGTCTCTTGCGCAACAACAACAATGCCTCGGTTACCATTTTCGATTTGAACAGGGTGGTGGCTTCCAGCGAGAAAGTAGCCCGGTATGTTGAAGATTTGGAAAAGCAATTCCCCGCTTCTGTCAAGCTCAACAAGCAAAATAAAATCAATTCCAACAGCTTCTCCAAATTTAGTCTGATGTTTATCAGCTATCAGACATGGAACGCATTGTTGGAAAAGGATAAATCGTATCTGTCGAATATACCTTCTACACTTATTATCAACAAGAAAAACAGCCGTTTTCATTCTGATGGCAGACGACGCCAGGTATTACCTCAAATTTCAGAAGAGAATGTAGATGAATAGACAGTTTTATTAATTTTTTCAGGATTTTAAATGATGAGATTATTAATAAGAACCAATTTACAGCATCTAAAAATTTTATATGCGAAAAATTAAACAAATTTTTTGTCAATTTGAAAAAACAATGTATCTTTGCAACGCTTTTATCGAAAGCAGGTACATAAACAAACAAGGGCGTTTAGCTCAGCTGGTTCAGAGCATCTGCCTTACAAGCAGAGGGTCGGCGGTTCGAATCCGTCAACGCCCACAAAACTAAGAGTTACAGAAATGTAGCTCTTTTTTTATTGCTTCTATTTCACGAATTTCCATCTCGGCTCATCGGCTCACCTGCACAAATAGGGGCTTAGCTGTAAAGTTTCACCACGTTGCTGATGCTTTTTTCTCATTGTGAAGTGAAGCGTAGCGAAACGGAACAATGAGAAAAAAGAGCACCCGAATGAAAACTTGATTAATTTTGAAAAAATTAAAAAATTATCCTTTGCTGCCCCGCACAAATTCTTCTTGTAGTAAGTTTTTAAAACTGTTTATTTTAAAAAATTTATTTCTTTTTTACTTCCCCAAATGATGCAATGGTGCGGGAGCGAGGAAAATTCTAATGAATGAAAAAAATAATTTCCTTCTTCGAAATCTGTTTGAGCATTCAATTTGGCTTTATTGCTGTCCGACTGTCCACAAACTGTAAAAGTTGTCGAAACGATAAGGATAAAAATGAGTATTAGTTGTCTCATTGTCGTCTTTTTAAAATGCACCACAACGGTTGGCGTGTATGTGCAGTAGCGGATTAGAGGTACTTTCCTGTCCGTTTAGCGCAAAGTTTCTTAGAAGCACAGACCTTCTTGCCACTACACCTGCTATTGCCACATACACGCTGTTGGCAGCTGGTGTTCTGTCCGCTCGTTTTTACAAACCATTGTCAATATTGAGTTTCGGTGTCATTGTCTATTTTCTTTATAGTCTGTCTGTGTCGGGGTGTGTTTTGCGTTTTTTATTTTTTAAAGCGTGGGAGAAAAAATTTTGAAATTCTTCTCTTGGGCTGGCTTTGCAAGCTCTTTGACAAAGCTTTGTTTGGAGTGTTGACTTGCGGGGCTTTGGCAATGAACTTGCAAATCGGGGCGGGATTACTCTATTTTTATGTCTGGCATTTCATCTGAAAATTCTTCATCAATTAGGTGAATTTGTCTTCTAATGATTTGTCTTTTTTCTATTGCTGGGATTAAACAATAGTTTTTAAAGTCTTCTGTGTTGATTTCAGAAGTGTCATTTACATTTGGAAAAAGCAATTTTAAATATGCCGTAGCAATTCTTTTAACTGCTGTTATATCTCTGGTGTCTGCTTTTGCAGGAACCTCCAATAAATCGTTAACTATTGCCGCATAAATTGGTTTGTCTCGCAGCTCATGCATTATTTCTGAAAAATACTCAACATTTAGAGTCCATCCATTAATTTTTAAATCTTCATTAATTCTTGGTAACTTCCATCCCTCAATAAAACCATGAAATCGATCTAAAAGTGCTGATTCTTTAAATGTTTCAGGGAGTTCTGAAAAGTATTTTAATCGTATCGGTTTTTTATCTTTTGAGAGTGATATGTTTCCCATGATGATCAAACCTGCTTGAGATACTAATTTAACATTAGCAACAGTTGTATAACCAAATTCAAGGTAACTTTTAAGAGCTGCTTGTATTTCTGCTGAATCAGAAAAAGTAATTGTTTGAATTTCATCCATTGTAACAAAATCGTACAATGTAATTGCACCCATTGATTTTTTAGTCATATCATAAAATAACTTTGCCCTAGTTACTTTACCACCACTTATCATCCAACCGTATTTACTAAGATTTCCAAAAATGTATGATTTTCCCGTACCCTTTGGGGCTAATTCTATTAGGTTTAAACGTGGCTCAATAAAAACTAATAAACGACTAAGAAACATCAATTTTTGTGACAAAGATTCAAATCCATCTGGATTGTATTCCATTGAACGTATCAATAGGTCAATCCACTCAGTTATACTAAATTCTTTTCGTGCTGCTCTAAAATATTCCAAATCTACTTTGTAGGGTTTGAATGCTTTGTAATTAACGAGTTCAACAAACCCCTTTTCCCCGTCTGCGGGTGGTTGATATACAAGGGTAACAACTCCCCAAAGTTCACCATCTTTCAATTCTTTGTTTTTCTTTGCAACATGATCTGGTATTCGTCCTTCACTTGATTTTATGCCTAAATCAGGAATAGAAAAAAGTAATTTATCATTTTTCAAATCTGTTTCAACAATAAATCTAGTTAATACAGTCACTTCTTCCCTATAGGTTCGTAAACGATTCTTGAGATCGTTATCCTTACTGGGAATATGGTCTTCCAAAAATTTTAGAACTCCATTTCGGTCTAGATTGCCATAGCTGTCAGTATAGCGTTTTATTAAGAAGTCCTTAATGAATGAAGGCAGGTTCTTACCAGCAAAAACGCTGTAATTCTGAGGAATCTTAATAACCGATTCATCAGGAAATGCTTGTTTTATTTTTTCGTCAAGTGTGCTCAAAATAAGTCCTCCTCTATTATTCCTGAGATTATATTAATTGTATATGCTTTTTCAGTTTTACCTGATTTTACCTTAATTGGAATTTTGCCTGACAGAGATTTATCAAGGGTTGCCTCCCACTTTTGGTTTGTTTCATTAAAACTAAGTTTTGTTATTTTTCCTTTTATTTCAATATTTGCCGTAGCTGGCTTAGGAGTTATGGTAATTGAAATAATTGGTTCCTTTTTAGGTATTTCTGTCTTCTCAATTATTATTGAATAAACTATTTCAGTACTTTCTTTCTTGTTAGAAATTACAATAAATGGGACCAGCACTTCTTCAGGAGTTGCTCCTCCATGAACCTCTCTTATAGGTTTTTTACCTAATGAACTATGCTTTAATGCAATTAAATAGTTTTTTTGGTCAATTTCCGATTTATGAATAATGTAATCAGTATCTGGAATATGATCTTTATCTTTCGCTTCAATAAATCGCCCCTCATGACTATCGTCTTTCCCATATTTTTTAGATACTGCAAGTCTAGACAATGCAGTTAATCCATGATCAGAGACTATTGCAATTGTTTGATCTGAATCAAGAATAATATAATTATCAATAATTCTTTTAATTTCATCAAATTGTTTAATGATTGAGTTAGGGAAAGAATAAATATCCGAGTGGATTAGACTATCAAAATCTTGAATATACTTGACGTCAGGAAATTTATTTTGGTCGGTACTTGTTGGCAGATTTGCTACTCCAATAAGTTTTTTAATTACATTTAAATCATATTTTTGGTTGATAACATAATTCTCAACAAACGATACCCATTCAATCCCCATGGCATCAATCCATATCACTTTATCCACTTTATTTGAATGGAAAATGCTGTGAATTGACTCAAAACTATGATACCAATTGTAAAATGATTGGTCATTGGAATTCTTTACAAGCAATATTTCATTTAAACGATTGGTTATGAAGTCGTTTAGTTTTGATTTCTTGTACTCACTTAAATATTCTAATACCCAATCATTTTCATTTTTAAGATTGTCAAATGAACATTCTGAATTGTAATATACAATTTCAGGAAATCGCTGAGACAATAGACTGAAATCATCAATTTTCCCTTCTTTAAATAATCCAAGAATATATACTTTTTCGAATTGGAACATGCCTGTGGTGATCAATAAAGCTTGCCTATAATCATTAATAGACTGAATATTAGAATTTAATTCTTCGATAGTTTCATCACAGAGATTAATTGGTTTAAGCCTTGAGAACTGTTGAATCAACTCTAATCGATCATTTACAAATTCATCATTGATTTCCAGACTAAATATTCTTTGGTAGAGACTTTTAAGAAGAGTGTGATCAGAATAATCTGATAGCGATTCAAAAACTTTAAAGATGTATTTTGTTTCTAAACAACTTTGAGTTAAAACAAAGTGTTTTAAAAGCCATTTCTCAAATAAATCATTTGACTTTAGCCAATGCTCCAGTAAGGAAAAAATTGTTAATGAGGTAACCTTGAAATAACCTTTTACAAAAGCCTTAAAAGTTGTAAAGTCTTTGTTTAAAAGGCTGAGAAATTTTTCCCAGAATAATATATCAGACTTATCATAAGGAATCGGAATTTCAATATTGAAGATTTTTTCAATTAAATTCTTCTGGTTATCAACCTGTTCAATCGTAAAAATAGTGTCAGGTAAAGTGTTCTTGTAGAATAAGTTTAGAGGTTTCGAATGGCATATGACATCACATGGGCTTTTTTTCTTCCAAAACTTGAGCCATTCTTCAGTATTGACAATAGTTTCATAATTGTCAATCCTTTGAGTGAGGGTTTGTGAAGTCAAATATAATTTTATTGAATTCGGAGTTTCTCTTGTTATTTTCCAATAGGGAGCGGACTCTTCTTTCCTGGTAAAATCCTGAAAAAATTCTTTCTCAAATCTTTCTTCAACTCCTATTAACGGTAAATAAATCCGTCTTGACAACTCAACATTTTCAATCAATAGCAACTGATTGAAGAAATTTTTAAAGTCCTCTTTTGAATAAAATCTAACAATTTCTGAAAAAGGCACAACCGCTGTATCCTTTGATAAATTTTTAACAATGCTGATTAATGTATCTTTTGTAATCCAACCATCTGGATGTGGTAAATCCCTTTCAAGATGATAGTTTTCGATTCCGTTAGAAGAAAGCCTTTCAATCAACAACCGAAAAGTTTCAAATCGTTGTAAAAAAATTAATCTAACAGGATATCGTCTCGACAGTATTTCATTTGTAACCTTGTCAGAATTAATCTCAGAAATCAATTCTTCGATACTTTCAAATTCTTTTATTTTTTCTGCCAATTTCATGGTTACCTCTAATTGAAATATTTATCAATCAAACTTAACAGTTGAGAAAAGTGTTGATTTTCTTCAATCATTTTCACAATTCTATTTTTAAGTTCTTGTTCACCATGATTAAAATTCCTGACTTTGAAAATGATTTTTTCTCTTTCAGGTGTGGGAGTATTCGTAGGAATATCTGGATTTTGAGGAGTATCTGGTTTATTTGGTGGTGTTGGATTTGATGCAGGTTGATTTTTGTGTGTGTGCCATTGATAAACTTTAAGCTTTACATTGTCTTCCTTCCACAAACCTATTTCTTCTTGCATACTAGAAAACAAATAATCTGTAACTTCGTTAAAGTTTTCATTTGTGATAGAAATTCCATCATCCACACTCTGCAAAAATGTTAGAAACCCTGCTCTAAAATTTTCATGCTTAAGTGCTAATTTTAGTTCATAATGATAATCCTTTATTTTTCTTAAAACTCCGGAAATTAACTTAACATCTATATCATTTGTGGAATTATAGATAAGTTTTAACAACTCATCAATTGCATCCGAAATGTTCTTTCCTTCAGTACAATATTTCAATGACCAAATAGGGTATTTTGCAATTGTTTTTACGTAATTCACAATAGCCCAACGTGTATCGGTAATGCTATTAAAGTCTTTTAAATCAAACAGGTCAAGTAGTATCTTTTTAAGTTCCCTTTCTTCTTTAGATCCAAAACGTACATTCAATTTATTTTGATTTTTACCATCCTGCCAGTAACTAAACATATAGCCGATTAAATCTCGCATTTCATCCTTTTCAATAGGTCTTCCCACATCAGCTACATAAAGTTCTCCAATGTATTTTCTAAGTACAAAACCCATAAGTGCCATATTAGGCATGTTTGTATAAAGACCGAAAGGTGGCTCCGTTAAGAATTTTAATTCTTCACCAATATTGAATAGTGATCTCTGTTTGAGTTTGGATAATTTTGAGTCTATTTCTCCTTGAATAATATTTAAAGTGTGATTGGGGTCGCCATCTGTTTTCAACATTAAATTATCAGCAATGATATATTCGCCCTCTTTGTCTTTAATTAAATATTTGAGATATACATTGGGACCAGTTGAGGTTTTTTCTTCAAGTTCAGTGCGGTCGTCAGCAAAAATAAAAATCTCCGCTGCCTTTATTGCTGTTTGAAATTTCCAAACATTTGCGTTCCTGAATAAGTCAGAAATGTAATCTATACCTTTTGAAAAAATTACCGGACTGTATGAACGATTGATCACATTGCCAATTTTAGTGGCAAGATGTTTTTCATCTTTATCCCTAAAAATGATCTGCATATATCTGGTTTTAATTCTAGAAAACCACTCTTTTACTTGTTCTTTTGCGTAGTTTTCGTAATTAGCCGACTGCTCGTCATAACTATGATTGTCGCTTACCTGCTTCCTGGCAATATAATCAATAAATTTCTCATAATTCCTTTCAGAAAAGGGTTCTTCAACGATCACAAAAACTATATCCTGAAAATCTTCATCCTGTGCTAATTCTTTAATTTTGGGAATGGTCGTTAAGTGATCGTAGTCTCCATTAGCTAAAAAAACCGCACATTTAAGGCTATATGGTTTCTGAAAAGCTTTGTATAAACGATTCCTTAAAATATGTTCATTCTCAATTTTGGTTGAAAACAAAGTAATTTCAGATTCTCTGTGTCTTAGCCCCCTAATTAACTGGACTATTTTGTAGAATCAATTTAGGACATTAATTTTGTGGAATTATGAGTAAAATCAGGAGAAAATTCAGTTTAGAAGAGAAGCTTCAGATATTGAGTGAAGCCGATCAAAATGGT
>JAHDRA010000036.1 GCA_018433525.1 Paludibacteraceae bacterium | reverse complement strand
CGTTATCTTCTTCCTCATCGCTGTTGATTACCGTACTTTCTTCATTATTCTTTTCTTTAAACCGAACAGGCTCCAATTCGTTAACAGTTTCTACTTCAAAAGTTGTCAAACGTTTTCCTTTGGCTTTGTAACTTTTTACACTGATAAATTCTTTAGCATCAACTATTAAGGGATTTCTTCGGGCATCGTGTCCACCAAAAACAACCTCAAATCTTGGAAAGTCGACACTCGAAAGCAGAATCAATCGAGATTCTGGATGTTCACCAACAAAGCTGTTTTTTTTCTGCGATGGAGTAAGTTGAAATCTTTTCAGATAATAATTTTTTAATTCTCCGTCATATACCACTGCCGACCAAACCTTATTTTCGTCAAATTTTTCAATAATCAGAATATTGTTTTCGTAATGATTGGCAGCATCAAAATTCGTGGTGTAGTATTCGCCGTTTTTTGAAACAATAAGAATCAGGTCATCGCTTTGAAACTCTCCCAAATATTCTCCATGTTTGTCGTAATTCAATCGTAAAACATCATGGTCGAACCAAACCTGACGTCCTCCGAGCGTAGAACCTCCCTTCTGTTTGAGCGTAATTTTATGAATTTCGTTTTTGGTCAGAATGTTTCCCATTGCCTGGCGACCTTTTATGGCAATTTCTCCAAAATCTTTTTCAAATACCAGCTTGGTCATGCGCGGTTTGGGTTTCAACGTTACACGAATTACTTCGGCTTCGGCATTGGGATTGGCTGAAAAATACAAAATTTTTGAACCGGCAGAACCCTGCGTCAAATCGTATTCCTTGTCGCGAGTAATGCCGTTGACGGCAAAACGTTTGATGTAATATGGTCCGGCTTTCCCATCTCTGTACACCACGTTATAAATCGTTCGTTTGTCATTTTTTTTGAAAACATTAACATAGAGAATATTTTTCCCTACAAACATTTTTTCGGCAACTTTGGTAACCTTGTATCTTCCATCCTTGAAAAACACAATAATATCGTCAATATCTGAACAATTGCAAACAAATTCATCCTTTTTCAGCGAAGTTCCAATAAAACCTTCTTCACGGTTTACATAAAGTTTTTCGTTGGCTTCGGCCACTTTGGTTGCGATAATGGTTTCAAAATTACGAATCTCCGTGCGCCGGGGATAATTTTTCCCGTAACGATCCTTTAAACCCTGATACCAAGAGATGGTATAATCGATTAAATGATTTAAGTGAAAATCCACTTCATCAATTTTTTTCTGAATAGCTATCAGCGTATCGTTAGCTTTGTCGGAATCAAATTTGGTAATGCGAACCATTTTAATGTCGAGTAGTCTCAATATATCTTCCCTTGTTACGGCTCTGATAAAATTTTCCTTGAAGGGTTCCAAACGTTGGTCGATATAATTGACTACGGCATCCTGACTTGAGCTGTCTTCAAAACCTTTATCCTTGTAAATTCTGTTTTCAATAAAAATTTTTTCCAGTGATGTAAAAAAAAGCTGCTCCAAAAGTTCCTGCTTCTGAATATTAAGTTCGGCTTCCAATAAATCTTTGGTATGATCGCAGCTGACGCGAAGCATTTCGCTGACATTCATAAACCGCGGTTTCCGGTCATGAATCACGCAGCAGTTGGGCGATATGCTGATTTCACAATCGGTAAAGGCATACAGCGCATCAATGGTTTTGTCGGGTGAAGTTCCGGGTTGCAAATGAACCAATATTTCGACGCTGGACGCAGTATTGTCGTCAACTTTCCTGATTTTTATTTTTCCCTTGTCGTTGGCTTTTAAAATGGAATCAATCAGTTTTGATGTATTTGTTCCGTAAGGTATTTCGGTAATAGACAATGTTTTATTGTCAACCTTATTGATTTTAGCTCTGATTTTAACCACTCCTCCGCGTTCGCCATCATTGTAATGGCTGACGTCGATAAGTCCACCTGTTTGAAAATCGGGATACAGTTCAAAATCTTCACCTTTCAGATAAGCAATGCACGCATCAATCAATTCGTTAAAATTGTGAGGCAAAATTTTAGAATTCAATCCAACTGCAATTCCTTCCACGCCCTGAGCCAGTAGTAATGGAAATTTCACCGGCAAATTCACCGGTTCCTTGTTCCGACCGTCGTAAGATAGTTTCCACTCCGTTGTTTTAGGGTTGAAAACGGTTTCGAGTGCAAATTTGGAAAGACGTGCCTCGATATAACGAGGTGCAGCAGCAGAGTCTCCCGTGAGGATGTTTCCCCAGTTTCCCTGACAGTCGATAAGCAAATCTTTCTGTCCCAGCTGAATAAGCGCATCTCCAATGGAAGCATCTCCATGCGGATGAAATTGCATGGTATGCCCCACAATATTGGCCACCTTGTTGTAACGACCGTCTTCGAGTCTTCTCATGGAATGAAGAATACGTCGCTGCACAGGTTTCAGTCCATCGTAAATATCGGGTACGGCACGTTCAAGAATTACGTAGGATGCGTAATCCAGAAACCAATTCTGATACATGCCGGAAAGATGATGTTTTACTTCACTGTTTTCTATTTTCGGTATTTTATAAGAAGAATGCCCGGAAGGTTTCGTCTCTGAATTGTCTTCAATATCAGCCTGCTGAACGAAATCTTCCTCATTTTCCGCTCCGGTTATTTCTTCCCTGTCATCTCTTTCGTCCATATATTAATTTACTCCATTTTTTCCTAAATTCTATCTAAAGTTTTCTGGAAGTGATTTTTTCTTAAAATTTCACGAATTACATGAGAAGCCATCATACAGCCAAAAATGGCAGGCATATACGAAATGGTTCCCACAGTAGATTTTTTAAACTTTTCATCTTCAACAGGTAATACGGCATTTTTGTTGGGCAATTCATCCGAAAAAACAACGGCAAGGCCTTTTGTTATGCCCATTTTCGACAGCCGCTGCCGTACAGCTTTTGCCAATGGACAAGTATGCGTATTGGAAATATCCGTAATTCTGACTTTTGAAGGATCCATTCTGCCTCCCGAACCCATTGAGGAAACAATATCGATACGCCGTTCCAAACAGCTTTTTATTAGAAAAACTTTAGGCGTAACCGTATCAATGGCATCCACTACAAAATCGTATTTCTCTGTTTCAAGCAATTCTTCGATATTCGATACTTCTGCCCATTGATTAAAAGTTTTTAATTTTAAATCAGGATTGATTTGCAACAACCTTTGGGCCATCACATCGGTTTTGTATTGCGAAATCGTGTTTACAGACGCCAGTATCTGCCTGTTTAAATTGGTAGGATTGATGGTATCGTGATCCACAATTGTCATTTTGCCTATACCGGCACGGCAAATCATTTCTGCAGCCAGGCCACCCACACCGCCTAAACCCACTACGAGCACCGATGCCTGTTGCAAGGCTTCCATGCCCGACTTTCCAATCAGTAACTCTGTACGTTGTGTCCACGAAGTCATATGGGTATAATTGTCATACAAAGTTAAACTTTTGCGAGGACAAATCCATACTTTTGGAAGAGAAATTTTTTGATCGGTTTGAATAAAATGGAGTAGAGTTGCAAGTTTGAGACCAATAACCTCAAATTGAAAGAATTTGGATTAGAAGGTTACAATAGTTATATGTTATTTGTTACATTCTTTTATGCATGTTTACAGAGTTAAATT
>JAHDRA010000057.1 GCA_018433525.1 Paludibacteraceae bacterium | reverse complement strand
AAAAATCATTCCACCCCATGGTGTTATCTCTTTGTTTGTAAAGGATATATCAAAGTTCATACACGCCTTTTTTCTATTGCTACGCATTAGAGTTTCCTACAAAATTAAAACTTTTTTCCCTATTGCTGATTTTGGGTTAAACTCACCCACAAATCTTTAACCGAGAAAAAAGTTTTAAAAGAAAATGAGTAGCAATAAAACACAGCGAGTTACAAACTTGAATATATACTTTACACTTTACAAACAAAGAGATAACATCATCAGGTCAAATTCAGCTCTTTTGAAGACAAGAAAATTTATGCATTAGCAAATAATTTAAGAAAGAGCAATACATCGGGAATTTAGGATATGAGTATTAAATTGTTGAGTAGAAATCATTCTTTAAAAAAGAGAAAATTGCATAACCTTCGAATTTTGATACCTGTAGCTGGCAAACTAATAAGTTTAAAAAATCGAATAATTGATAATATTTTTTTATTTTTTGATACAAAAATTCTATGTTGAATTTATTTTAGTATCTACTTTTATGGAGCAAATTTTTGTGAAATTTATCAATTTAAAAAATTAAATCTATGAAAAACAAATTTTATTTATTGCTAGTTCTTTTATCCTTTCCGCTTTTAATATTTGCTCAAGCGCAAAGAGAAGTCAAAGGAAAAATTTTGAACGAAAATGGAGAACCTGTCATAGGGGCCAATATTTTTGAATCGGGTAATCCAACGAATGGGACTATTTCTGATTTGGAAGGCAATTTTGTAATAAAGATATCTCCGCAATCGGCTATCGAGATATCGTATATTGGTTATGTGCCACAAAAAATTAAAGATCCAAAATCACCTCTTACCATTCAGTTAGAAGTGGACCAACGTTCTTTGGATGAAGTCGTAGTCATAGGTTATCAGACCGTGAAAAAATCGGATTTGACCGGTGCTGTTTCGGTTTTTAAGCCCGAAACAATGAAAAACACGGTTGTTACCGGTACAATCGGTGAAGCTTTATATAGCGTTCCGGGTATTTTTGTTCGATCAGCCGGTGCTCCAGGAAATGAAGGTTTTATTCAAATCAGGGGAACTTCAACTTTTGGCACAAGTAATCCTTTATATATTATAGATGGAATCGATGTTGGAACAGCCAACCGAGACTTCAACTATAATGATATCGAAAGCATACAAGTATTGAAAGATGCTTCGGCAGCTGCTATTTATGGGTCGAGGGCAGCTAATGGAGTTATTATTATTACCACCAAGAAAGGTAGCAAAGGAAAGATGAAAATCGATTTTTCAGCAAAAAACACTTTTCAATGGTTACCTCAGTATAATTTAACCAATCGTGAACAGTGGATAACTTTGAATGATCTTGCTTTCAAGAATGCCGGAAGGCAGCCAGCCAACCATAGCGATGGTAATACCAATTGGCAGGATGAAGTTTTCAAAACCGGTATTTTACAGGATTATGATTTGAGTTTTTCGGGTGGTGGGGAAACCAATACCTATTACTTATCTGCCAACTACCAAACCAATAGTGGAACTACTTACGGAACCAACAGTGAAAGAATAACTGCCCGTATAAATACCTCTTCTTTTCGCGACTTCGGGAAGAATGTAAGATTTACAATTGGTGAAAATTTAATTATCAGCAATTACTTTGTAGATGAATTGAATACCAACCCGATTACAGATGTTTGGAGAATGTTGCCAACCATACCGGTTTATGATCCATCTAATCCCGGAGGGTTCGGTTATGGAGATGGGTCCAAAGATGTTACTTTTGGTACTAATCCAATTGCTCGTGAAAATTTGGAAAATACTACCAACGAAAATTTAAGAATCAGAGGTAACGCATTTGCTGAATTAAGTTTCTTTAAATCATTGAAATATAAGTTTAATCTTGGCTTGGTTACCAGTTCAGATTCTCACATGTATTTACGCAAAGTTGGTAATTGGACGTATAATCAACCAATAGATCCTTCCAGTTTGAACAGAAATAAAGCTTTATACAAATTTATGGTGTACGATAACACACTGGAATTTAATAAGACTTTCGGCGTAAATAACATTGCTGCTGTAGCAGGTACAAGTTTTTCCACTGAAGATTATTCTCAAATTTGGGGAACAAAAAATAATGTGCTAACTTCAGGAGATGACTATTTCACACAATTGGATGCTGCTTTGTTGGATCCAAAAACAGGAAGTTATCAAAATTTGGCAAAATTATTCTCAATTTTTGGACGAATAAACTATAGTTATGATGATAAATACATCCTCAGTGCAACGGTTCGTCGGGATGCCTCTTCAAAGTTTGGTCCAAATTACAGAAATGGAGTTTTCCCATCAATAGCCGGAGCATGGAGAATTAGTAAGGAAAAATTTTTCAATGTGTCATGGATTGATGATTTAAAAATCAGAGCAAATTATGGTATTTTGGGAAGTTCCAATATAGGTTATTGGGATTGGGTTCCATTTATCAATATATTTCCTCAGGCAATTTTTGGTGCAGGCCAAAATATTAATACAGGTATGACTCAGGTTAAATTGGTCAATACTGATTTGAAATGGGAAGAACTACATCAAACAAATGCAGGATTCGATGCTTATTTGTTGAATCGTCGTTTGGAAGTTGTGGGTGATTATTTTAACAAAACCACTCAGGATGTTTTGACTCCCATGCAGATATTGTTGACAACGGGTAATAATGGAGGTAATCCAATGGTAAATGCCGCCACTTTAAAAAATACCGGTTTTGAAGTTTCGGTTAATTGGAGAGATCGCATAAATGATTTAAATTATTCTGTTGGTTTGAGTACTTCATACTTAAAAAATGAGATTGTAGAACTTGGATATGGTCGTGAAAGCTTTACACAATGGGATACCAAATCTTTTGTCGGGAAACCGATTGGTGATTGGTATCTTATCAAAACGGACGGAATTTTCAGATCTACAGATGAAGTGTTGAACCATGTTAATAGTAAGGGACAAGTGATTCAGCCGTCTGCTAAGCCCGGAGATATTCGTTTTGTTGATTTTAATGATGATGGTCAGATTACGGATGCCGACCGTCAATACTGCGGACATTCGTTCCCAGCTTGGAATATGGCTTTAAACGGA
The DNA here is from genome assembly GCA_018433525.1 of Paludibacteraceae bacterium. Taxonomy (GTDB): domain Bacteria; phylum Bacteroidota; class Bacteroidia; order Bacteroidales; family Paludibacteraceae; genus MVYY01. Next base: position 4,650 of record JAHDRA010000057.1, on the reverse strand, counting down.
ACGCTCGAATTCAAAGGTTTTGATTTAATGTTTCAGTTTACCAGTTCTTTCGGAAAAGATTTCAAACTGTTCAATGGACCAAGAAGTGGTTATGACAGGTTTGATGACAATTCAAATTACAGAGCCGATTATGATGGTTATGATGCGGTTACCAATCCAAACGGGGTGGACCCACGACCTCTTTACGCCGATGCCAGAAATGCTCGTGGTGATCAGGATCGGTGGTTGGAAAATGGCAGCTATCTACGCTTGAAACAAGTCGGAATTGGATATACTTTTCCAAAAAAGGCTTTCAATAATGTTCTTAGTAATTTTAGATTGTTTGTCAATGCTCAAAATCTTTTCACCATTACCAAATATCGCGGGTTAGACCCAGAATTTCTCAATTCCAATATCTGGGACAGAGGTTATGATAGTGCACCTTTCCCAAATCCTTATGGAATAACAGTTGGAACACAAATTTCTTTTTAATAATTGACCATTTAAATTAGAACACAATGAAAAAATATCTTTATTTATTGATGATAGCATCAACTTTCCTTTTAAATGGATGTGATGTAGATGTTATAAATCCCAATACACTTACTCAGGCGACATTTTGGAAAACGCAACGTGATGCGGAATATGGTGTCAATGCAATTTATAACATGTTTTATAAACCAGGCACTTACAGCCGTTGGATATGGTTCCGACTGGATTTGACTTCCGACGAAGGATGGAGTCAAAGTCCCTGGGCAGAGCTTAAAGAATGGACACGTTTTCAATATGTAAATTACAATTTCTGGGAGGGGAATGCATGGACTTACAGAGATTGCTACGAAGCAATTTTCAGAGCTAATCAGGCTTTGGAAAATATCCCGAATATTGAAATGGATGAAACAGTTAAAAATCAGCTTTTAGGACAGGCTTATTTTTTAAGAGGTTTGTATTATTATGATTTGGCTTTACTTTGGGGAAGTACCAACAATAGTCTTCCGATTAACTTAAAACCATCCAAACCTGCTGATACTCCTGAGGGACATACAGGAGAAGCTGTTTACAATCAGGCAATCAGCGATTTAACACAGGCGGTAAATTTATTGCCGGAACAATGGGACAGCAATAATTTGGGACGTGCTACAAAAGGAGCTGCTTATGCCTTAAGAGCAAAATGTTATATGCAATTGCATGATTGGACAAAAGCAAAAAATGATTTATACTGGTTGGTTGAAGGAGACGGCAAACAATATTATGATTTGGTAGCTAATTATGAAGACAACTTTACAAAGGATACCGAAAACAATAAAGAATCCGTGTTTGAAATACAATACTCCGACGTTCACAAAGCCCCTGCCGGTGATGGTGATTTTGATGTCGATCCTAATTTAGGATTGAATCGTGGACAGTTTTTTGCTCCTCCCGGAATTGGATGGACAGACGGAGAATTACGGCCATGGATAGTGGAAGAATTTAAGAAAGAAAGAGATTTGAATGGGAACTTCGACATTCGTTTAAAATACACAGCTTTCTATGAAGGTATGAATCAAGATTTTACCGATAATAACAGAATTTATCGTTATAGGCTTGATGGTGCTGATGCTAATATTTGGAATTTACAAAACTGGAAAGGACGAGTATTTTTTAGAAAATATGGTTCTGATTATTATCGCGATTATGATGATTATCACAATCCGACCAATGTAAGGTTCATTCGTTATGCCGATGTATTGCTTATGTATGCCGAATGTATCGCCAATACTGAAAATGATTTTTCAAAAGCTGTTGACTTGGTTGACAGGGTTCGTCAAAGAGCAAATATGCCTAAACTGTCTGTTAATCATCTTGACGCGACACAATCAAAAGAAAAATTTTTGAAAAGATTACAAACCGAGCGTGCTTTAGAATTGTGTTCAGAAGGTCATCGTTGGGCAGATATAAAACGTTGGGGATTGGTAGATACTCAGAATGGTTTAAACGAGCTGATTGCGCGTGATGCAGATTTCCAAAATTTTGTTATTGGAAAACATGCTGTGTTGCCAATTCCTTCGGATGATGTGAACAACAATCCTAATCAACAACAAAATCCCAATTATTAAAATGAAGTTAAAGTATGTTGTTATATTGTTGAGTTTGATTTTTCTGTCGTGCAGAAAAGGAAAAATTGAAGATCAGGAAACAAATAAGGTCCTGGTTCCTCTGGCCGATCCGTATATTTTGCTTTACGATGGAATGTATTATGCATATGGTACCGGCGCAGACAATGGTATTGAAGTGATGACTTCGTCCGACCTCAAGACATGGAAACGGAGAACAAATACAACAAGTGGACTTGCACTTTACAAGGATGATTCCTACGGCGAGAAATGGTTTTGGGCACCGGAAGTGTATTATGTGAATGAAAAATTTTACATGTACTATTCGGCTGATGAACATATCTGCGTTGCTATCTCCGATTCTCCTTTGGGCCCATTTCGACAAGTCGAACAGAAACCCATGCTTGAAGAGGAGAAAGCCATTGACAATTCCTTATTTGTGGATGATAATGGAAAAGCCTACTTGTTTTTTGTTCGCTTCAATGATGGAAACAATATTTGGGTGGCTGAATTGGAAGATGATTTGATGACTTTGAAAAAGGAAACCATGCATCATTGCATCAGTGTTTCACAACCGTGGGAAGAAATTTGGCCACGAGTAAACGAAGGTCCGTTTGTTATCAAACACAATGGTATCTATTACATGACTTATTCGGCCAATAGTTACGAAAGCCCTTTTTATGGAATTGGTTGTGCTACTGCAACAAATATTATGGGTGATTGGACCAAGTACCCCGATAATCCTTTGTTGCAAAAGCCGGGAAATTTGGTTGGTGTTGGACACAATTCGCTTTTTTTCGACAAAGAAGGCAACTTGAGAATTGTGTTTCATGCTCATCACGATATAAATACTATCCATCCGCGAAACATGTATATCAGCAATGTAGGTTTTAAGCATGTGGACGGGATAGATAAAATGTTTATTAATCCAAATTACCTCACTCCATTTTTAGAAGTAATTCGCTAATTTTGATTTGAATTCATAAATGCGTTGGAGGATTTGCTCGATTTATTCGTCATTAAATTGCTCCAACGCTTTTTTATGATAAATTTCCTCTATAAATTTCAGTCTTTTATTCTATAGAAGCTTATAATAGGCACTAAAGGAGGGTTCAAGAACAAAGAACCATCGGGCGGAAGAGATAAGACTTTCGCAGTATAAATAAAAAATAAGTATTAATTTCCTCTTCGAACTCAAAGGTTCTTCACGGCGTTCAATTCGGAGAGTTTGCTATAGTCAGTTTGCGAAAACGGGGTATTTCTCCACCACAAATTTAAAGACTTTACAAACCATCCGACACATTCCACTCTCTATGCATATTCATGCAATAGAGGGAATGTGTTTCTTTAAATGATATTCACTATCAAATTTTTCTTCTTTCGAAAGCAATGTCCAGATGATGGTAAGCAATTGCCGTGCAATGGCAACAATAATGGCATTATGATGTTTCTTCATTTCTTTCAGGTGCCAAAACCGACAATAAAAGACAGAACCTATATTTCTGGAGGCACCCCATGCACATTCCATAAGAGCTTTACGAAGGTATTTGTTACCATGAGTGATTTTGCGGCTATGAATTTTTCCTGCGCTTTCATCGTTTCTCGGACGCAGTCCTGCCCATGAGACAAGGGCGGCTGCTGTGGCAAAGAGTTTCATGTTGTCGCCTATTTCCGATATAATGATGGCTGCTGAAAGTTTGTCGATACCGCAAATTCCCAATAATATGGAAAACGCTTTGGGATAAAGTTCCCTGCACTTTTGAATCATTGAATCCACGCATTGCTGCTTTTGAAGTTGGTACAAATCGAGCATTTGTGTGTATTGCTTAAGCAAATCCCTGTCGCTTTGTTTGACATCGCCCTCCAGAGCATCCTCTATTATGGATTTTGAGAAACGATTGATGGTACGTCCATGCACGAGTTTAACCAACTCACAGGATGAACTCTCTCCTTTGATAAGTGCATCTACCACTTTGCGATAACTTTTGCTGTCCACATTGGATACATAATTGCTCAAGCGAATGTTGCAACGTTGTAAGATCATATCAATGCGTTGCTGGCAACGAACCAAATCTTTGTTTATCTCGTTGATGCGTCTTCCATACTGACGAAGACTTTGAATATTCCCGTCGGGAACAAAACTGTCGCGAACCAATTCTTTGAGTAAAACCGTTGCTATCCATTCGGCATCCTTTACATCGCTCTTTCTTCCGGGCAGTTGTTTGAGAAACTGAGCATTGACCAAACGTAATTGGAAATCGTTTTCAAGCAGACGCCATACAGGTATCCAGTATATCCCTGTACTTTCCATACACACTTCACTCACAATGTGGGAACGCATGACTGAACCCAGCCGTTTTATCTCACGAGTGGTTACACCAAATTTTTCTTCTGTTTTTTTGCCTTGCTCATCCAAAATGCACATAAATATACTATCTTTGTGAATGTCAAGGCCACTGACTGTTCTCATATGAAAATAGTTTTAAATTAAACAATTGTACCTTTTGAGTACGTTTATTACCTATAGAACAATCTTGGCCTTGATTTTTATTGTACGGCGTATAAAAATCGTTTTTTT
>JAHDRA010000107.1 GCA_018433525.1 Paludibacteraceae bacterium | reverse complement strand
AGTCTAAAATTTGTCGGATAACCGGTTTTTTGTTATTTTTACTGCGCCTGTGGAGTTTCATTATTTCTGTATGTTTTGTTTCACTACAAAAATATGAAATTCTCAGGCATTTTTAATTTCTAAAGTTTCGGATAGTAGTGCCTTTGACAATAATTCCCGGCTGTCCTTCTTATTAATTAATTCTCTCGGCGATAAAAATAAATCTAATTGTACTTCACTTTCTGTTTTCCTATTTCTCTCTTTCTTTATCATATTTCATTCTATTAAGATACTGAAATATAACAATATATGCAAATTTTCAAAGAACTTTTTTGAATATTTTTTTACTCTTTTTTATCTCAATGTCTTTAAAAAACTAATTCTCTATGAGTAACTTTTTCTGAGGAGACTCATTATTTAATTTTTAAATTAACAGTATTTTGTTGTCTGATTTTAGCGTCATCGGTAGTTTTGAGTTTTTTACCTATATAACGTAAATTTTCAATTGTGATGTTTGAAACATTCTTTTCGGCATCAAATCCATGAAAAACAGAGAAAGGTAACAGCCCGCCCGTTACATGAATGTTTTTGAAAGTAATGTTACTAACCTTTCCACGGAAACTGCTGTGATAAGCTTCCTTGCCTGCAGGAGCTTTTTGAACCCCATCCCAAGCTCCGTGCAAATAGTATTTGGTTATATATTCAGGGTCGCGAATACCATCAGGTCCCCACTGCGAGAAGAAAATGGCAACATCAAACAATTTCTGACGCGTATCTTCTATACGGATATTATCGAAAACCACATTATGAACATGTGCCTTACCGGCATTATGAATGCTCATGGCAGCTCCATCTTCCACGTGTATAATGTCGATGTTTTCAAAACGGATATTTTTAACTTCATCGGAATACAACTCAAAACCTATTTCAATGGCATTTCCCCAGATAGAGTTCCAAAATACACAGTTTTTCACTAAAATATTATCAGTAATACGATCTGACGGATAATCACCATGCGATTTTATGGCAATACAATCGTCTTTAGTATGTGCAAATACGCCGTCAATTACTACATTTGTACAGCGCACGATATCCATCCCGTCGTCGCCACCGTTTTCACTCACGATACGTATTCCATTGATTCGACTATTGTTACAATGCCGCAGATGTACTTGCCAGGTAGTTCCGTTGTGGAGAGTTATATCGTTAATATCAATATTTTCACAATCGACTAACTTTATAAAACGATTGTCGTTTCCGGCGGTTTGGCGATTATATGTTCCATCTAAAATTCCTTTGCCGCAAATTTTAATATTTTTTTTGCCATTGGCAATAATAATACCCTGTACCACAGCGCCCCCTTCGATATAAACGGTTTGATTATCGTTCAATTCAAGATTTACATTTTTATAGAGTTTTCCACCTTCGAACCATATTACATTCGGGTCTGACTTTGAAGGGATATCTGTTTCGGGCTTTCCTGCAAAAATAAATAATGGTTGCTGACGAATACGCCCGTTTAGCTCAAGGCTAAGATTTTGTGGCTTATCCAGGTTGAATCGAAAGGAGTTATCACTCGTGTAATGGGGTTTAATTTGTGTGCGGAGAGGTCGAATATCCACCCAACGAACATCAAACATGGTGCTTACTTCAACATCAACTTTTCCAGTAAAATCAAATATGGCGTATGATGCAATTGGCGTATCGTAAACGGGAACAGGGATTCCATTTACTTTTACCTCGTAGTATTTGGTAGATGAAAAACCAACCGGACCTTGCCAGGTAATGACTTCACTAAACAAATTGATGCTTAAGCATAGAAGTGTGAATAATGCAATTTTTTTCATTTTTTTGTATTGTAAGATTTCTGATACAAAAATAAGTCATTTGTTTTTTAAAAAACTATTTTTTTTTCACATATCATGATACTTTTACGACTATTTTTTTTGTTTATTTGTGTTGCTTTTTGTTGTTTTAGTATCATAATTTTCGGGTCTGATTACTGTATATTTCCTTTGCGAATTTCAGTCTTTTTTCTATAGAAGCTTATAATAGGCACTAAAGGATGGTTCAAGGACAAAGAGCCATTTAGCAGATGAGATAAGACTTTAGAAAATTATTTCTTACTCTTTACGCAACGAACTGAAAAAGCATTTTTTTCAGATACGTATTTGTCAACATTAAATGGGAATTTCCACTCAAAACCGGATAAAAATTATCCATTTCAACACTCCATGCATAATGTTCTCCTGAGGAATTTGACGCCCAGAATATCGCCCAGTCGCCTTTACGCCCAAGCACATTATCGTAAGCCAATCCGGCTGAAAGTGCACTAAAACCCGTAGCATTATTTTTACCCCCTCGGAAAAATGATTTTTGTCAACTTTAAGTTGTTGCATCATGTCCGGGTTGTCGTACAATTTGAAGAGCTCTTCCCAGTCTCTTTTGTAGCTACATGCCAGCATTCAGGACAAATTCCCTGATTGGACAAACAGTCGTACATCATTACTTCGTCGAATGTATAAAGTCCACCATAAACGATACAGTTTGTTGAATCGTTATTGTAGCAGGTTTTTTCCACAATGCTGTTATTTTGTTGCTTGGTGTTTTTGAACAGACCTACATTCATGTTTTTAGTCATCCACGAAGTTCCGTTTATTTTGACTGTAGGATATTTAATTCAAGTACGAGCATATCAGTAATCGTGTAGTCTTTTGTAATATGGGCTTTAGTATATGATAAAATTGAAACATTTATTATCTGTAAAACAGTACATATAAGTCAAGTTCTCGGGTTGACCTTCACTGGTGAACCGAAAATCAGTGAAGTTGGCGTTAAAAAATCTTCTCAGTTTGAGCGACGGAGGAGCGGGTGTAGAAGATTTTAGCCAACGAACGTCCATTTTTCTTGTAGAAACTTTGCATGCAACGTCTCGCTGAAAACAATAAAAAAGAACATGAAGTTTAGAACAAAGTCCAGTTATTAAATATCTGAAAATAAAAAACATAAATGTTTCTACAATTTTTGTGTCATGTACTAAGAAAAATTCTTTATTTTTGTTTGAGAATTAAATGTATTTTAGTTCTCATAAGCTAATATTTTTTAAAAAAAGCGTGTATAAATAGTTTTAACGAGTAAAATAAATCTTTTTTATGGATACAGATGATTTATCGAGAGAAGCCTATTGGGCTATTTTAGGAGAAGCAGAAAAACTGACTGAAAATTTAACTTTGCGATATGGCTTACTGTCTTATGAATGCAAAAATGAAACCGAGTACCTTGAAAAGGCAAAAGAATTATCTTATCAAATAATGAAACTCAACGATAATGCATTGTATGATCTCTTTTTTGGAGATCCGCCGGCAAAAAAAGATTTGCGAGCCACCTTAAAAAAAATTATTGACAACATAGAAAAAGTTCAAAAAACACCCATTCAAAATCGACATTATGACTTCTAAAGAAGAAATTAAACAAAAAGAGCAGCAATTGCTGGAAATGACGAAAGCATTTTGTTCGAAAAAATTAAATGAGGAGTACGCACAACTCTGCGAAAAACTGATTAAGAAAATGGGACGAAAAAGAGATGTCCCCTTTCAAAGAGGAAAACTCGAAATTTGGGCAGCCGCCGTGATTCAGGCCATCGGTTCCATCAATTTTCTGTTCGACAAGTCGTTTGAACCTTACCTGTCAACGGATGAAATCAATCAATACTTTGGAACGAAAAATTCAACGGTATCCAGCAAAGCTCGCGAAATAAAAGAGATGTTCCGCTTGCAATATTATGATCCGGAATTTTCTACAAAAAGCATGACAGACTCCAATCCGTTCAACAATATGGTTGTGGTTAATGGTATGATTGTACCATTGGATATATTGCCTGAAAACCTGCAACAAGAAGTCAAAGCAGCCCGAGCCAGAGGCGAAGATATTGAATTCTATACGGAATAAAAAGGATAGGGATTCATAGTTTTATCGGCAGGTGTTGGGGTGTACAATAAGCGAATGTTTTCCTTTTTTACTTTCCAATATATCAATCAATTGACAACTTATAAATATTTTTGTGATTTGTTTTGAATTATAAAATTGTTCTGTAAATTTGTGAAATAAACTTTTTGTTTCATAAAAAAGACAGATACACACGCGTATCACAAAAAGTTTACAGAAATTAAAATCGCCGTTTTATGATTTATAAATTTTTTTTTAATTTTACCTATATATAAAGTAGACCTCCATGAAGCCAAAAAGTGTACAGTATATTCCATTTTAGGTGTATATATAAACGAGTTGGCGGTCATGCAAGAAGACGCATAGAACCATGTCAATCAGAAAAATAAATATTGAAGAAAGATTAGGAACAGAATACCTCAATCATAATGTATTTAAGAAAATTCAAGATTATTCTGATTTTTATAGTGACCTTTCTTTTTCAATTATGTGCTGGGTACCTATAGGTACAACTGGAATAATAAACTTTGACACCTATGTTTTTTCTTCAATAAGTGGCACTTTAGATTCAATAAAAGAAATTTTGGAAAAAGGAAGATTAAATGTGTCTTAGCCCCCTAATTAACTGGACTATTTTGTAGAATCAATTTAGGACATTAATTTTGTGGAATTATGAGTAAAATCAGGAGAAAATTCAGTTTAGAAGAGAAGCTTCAGATATTGAGTGAAGCCGATCAAAATGGT
>JAHDRA010000053.1 GCA_018433525.1 Paludibacteraceae bacterium | reverse complement strand
TGAAGTTTTTATATGAATTTGTACCTTATTTGTACCTCAAATTTGTAATTTATTGATTTTCAATATATATCATATTATTACTCAAAATGTTGACAATTTACACGAAAAAGCAGGAAGCAGTCGTGTTATTCATCTGCATGGAGAATTAATGAAAGTTTGCTCCACCGGTCCGGGACATGAAGTGTATGAATTAAGTTCTGAAAATATCGAAATTCATGTGGGAGATAAATGTCCTAAAGGTTATCAATTACGACCGCACGTAGTTTGGTTTGGTGAGCCTGTCCCCGAAATAGAAAAAGCCATAAACCTCGTTTCTCAAGCCGATATATTTATAATTATTGGTACTTCAATGCAAGTTTATCCTGCTGCAGGATTAATTCGCTACGTCAAACCCGGTACGCCAATTTATCTCATTGATCCAAAAGAAGTAATGGTAAATACATCAAATACAACTTTTATAAAAAAAGGAGCAAGCGAAGGAATAAAAGAGTTGGTGCAAATACTGAAAAATACGTATCTGTAATTTCATCTCGATAAAATCAATTTTCTATTATTAAAAAGGCACTCATTATTAGAGCGCCTTTTCACTTATTGAGCAATGCAGTAAAAATAAAAAATAAAATTCAAGCAAAAACAAGAATTACATACCATCTTCAATATTCCAAACAAATGCACGAATTCCCATCACATCCGAAGTTGCATCAAGAGCTTTTAGATCATCCAGTATAGGTTTTACTTTTTCTTCAGCCACTACAGTTATAATTGCCGAATTCAGGGATGGCCATGCATGGCTTCCATAATGAGGTTCGCCGGTTTTAGACCCGCGTCCTTTTACTGTTTCCCAAGCGGTAAATCCTTTAACATGATGATTTATATAAAGCGATTCGAGTATCTGCTGATAAAAACCTTGATCGAAAACTATAAATATTGCTTTCATAAATATTGTTTTTTCTGATTAACAATCGGGATTGGACCAGATATATTAAATGAGAACTTAACCAAACCCAGTCCAATCTCAATCTTCTTTTTTGAATTGTATAAAAACATTTTGTTTAACTTAAAATCTTTACCTACTTTTTTATATTTTCTTGGTCAGGTAAAAATTCAATTAAATTATTATTTTTCGGATTGTTGCAACTTATTGGTTCCCTTTTTGTACTTGTTGTAAGTGCGTTTAATTCCGAATCCGGCAAAAATTGCATACAACGTTGGCACAATAAGTAAAGTCAGAATAGTGGAAACTGTTAAGCCACCAATAATGGTTATGGCCATTGGTTTCCATATCTCTGATCCTTGAGATGAACTTATTGCCAAAGGAATCATACCAAGTATAGTAGTAAAAGTTGTCATCAATACGGGACGCAAACGGGAACGACCTCCGCTGACAATTGCCCTGACAATTCCCATGCCGCGTTCACGATTTAAATTGATATAATCTACCAGAACAATTCCGTTTTTTACTACAATACCGACCAACATGATAATTCCTATCATGGACATTAAATTTAACGTACCACCCGTTAAAAACAATGCCAGCACAACTCCCGAAAATGCAAATGGTAAAGCAAGCATAATGATAAACGGATAAGTCAAGGACTCAAATTGTGATGCCATAACTATGTAAACCAAAATGATGATAATCAGCAACAAAGTTGTTAAATCAGCAAATGACTCTTGTTGATCTTCATAAGAACCGGAAATCTGTGTGTCAACTCCTGTTGGTATTTCCATATTCTTAAGTTCTGTGTTGATGGCTTGCACTGCTTTATCGAGAGTGGTTCCCGAAATAGTTGAGGAAACCGTAATCACACGTTCACGATTTTTTCTTTCTATATAGGGAGGTGTTAAGGTTTCTATCACTTTCCCCAAATCTTTAAGCCGTATAGCTTGTCCCATAGTATTGTATATCAATATGTTTTCAACATCTTCTATACTCTGTCTGTATTCGGGAGCATATACTACACGTATGGTATATTCATCGCCTTGTTCACGATACAGGCTGGCTGTTAAACCATTAATTCTGTTCCGCAAAAAGGTGGATGCGGTTCCAATGTTCAATCCGTTAAGTGCCAGTTTATCTCGATCAAATTCTACTTGATATTCGGGTGAGTAATCACCTCGACTAATTGTTGTATTAACCAGCCCCTGAATATTGTTTATTCTGTTAGTTAATTCCATTGCCACTTTATCGGTTTCGTTGAAATCGTAGCCATATATTTCTATATCCAGCGTCGACTGTCCTCCCATTGTTCCCATTGCTCCACCTGCAGTTACATTTGCTTTGTTTATTTCCAAAAAGGATTTGAGATCCACACGCATACTGTCTGCAATTTCAAAAATAGTTCTATTTCGTTCGTTCGTATCCGACAAACGCAGGGTAAAAGAAATGATATGGCTACCGGTGTTCTGAATTGAACCAATGATGTTGGAACTGCTGGCCTGCCCTACGGAATAATTAATGGTTTGAATTTCAGGATATTTTTCTCTCCAAAGTTCTGTAAGATTTTCTGCTGTTTTCTTAGAGATTTCCATCCTTGTACCAACAGGTAGTTCTATGGTGGCACTGATGCGCGAATTGTCCTGAGCAGGAATATATTCTGTTCCTATACCGATTAAGGGAATCAAACTCAACACAAAAAATCCTGCTGCGATAGCAACTGTTTGCCATCTGTGACGAACCGACCAGTTGACTATATTGGCATACCACGCATCCACATTGTCGAGAAATTTTACAATCGGTGAATAAACGACAGTAAATATACGAGAATGGTGAGGATTAAGTCGCAGCATTTTCGAGCTCAACATTGGAGTAAGCGACAAGGCACAAACCAGCGAAACTACCATAATAATAGTAACCATCCAGCCTAATTGGGCAAAAAGAATCCCTGCCAATCCGCCTACCAGCGTCAAGGGAAAGAAAACGGCAACTATCGTGAGAGTTGAAGCAACAACAGCAGTTGCAACTTCGTTGGTACCGTGTATTGCTGCGCTATTCGGTCTACTTCCTTTTTCAATATGCTTTGTAATATTTTCAAGTACCACAATAGCATCGTCAACCACCATACCTATTGCAATCGATAATGAACTGAGCGAAATGATATTTAGGGTTCCTCCTGTGCCGCTCAAATAAATAAAGGCAGCGATAAGTGATATAGGAATTGTAAGAATGACGATAATGGTCGCTCTCCATCTTCCCAAGAAAAACAACACCACCAAAATAACAAAGAGGAAAGCATATAAAATAGTTTCTTCCAGACCGGCTATCGTGTTTTTAATATTCTCTGAACTGTCATTAATAATATTCAGTTTTATATCAGAAGGAAGATTTTTTTCTATTTGGGGTAATTTGGCTCTGATGGCATTGGCAATTTCCACCGTATTTGCACCGCTTTGTTTTTGAATTATGATAGTTGCTCCCTGAACGCCATTGGTGTAACTTTCCTGAACACGTTCTTCGTGTCCGTCGTTTATTATTGCCACATCCGACAAATATACATTCTTCCCATTGAAACTTCCCACTACAACTTTACTCAGCTCGCTAGGGTCTTTAAATTCTCCCTGTACCCTGACAGTATAGGTCTTATTTCCTATATCCATCGAACCACTTGGAGTGTTGATATTTTGAAGACGGATATTCTGACCAATTGATTCAACAGTTAAACCATAAGCTTCAAGTTTGACCGGATCAACATATACCTGAATTTCCCTTTCGGGAGCTCCGTTGATGGAAACAGAACCAACACCGTTGATACGTGCCAGAGGATTGGCTACATTTTCATCAAGTATTTTATAAAGTGCCGGTAAACTTTTATCTGCTGTTGCAGAAATCATCACAATGGGAATCATATCGGTACTGAATTTAAAAATTACCGGATTACTGGCTCCTTCAGGCAAGTAGGGTTTGACCAATTCGAGCTTGTCTCTGACATCATTGGCTAATACATCCAAGTCGTATCCAAATTCAAATTCGAGAATAATAACAGAAGAGTTTTCTTTTGAATTGGAACGAATATTTTTCAAATTTTCAACTGTATTCAATGTGTTTTCAAGCGGACGGGTAACATTGTTTTCAATGTCCAATGCACTTGCTCCTGTATAACTGGTTGCTACCATTAAAATATTGGGCTCTATATCGGGAAGCAAATCAATAGGTAGCCTGCTTAATGAATACAACCCCAAAATAATTACTCCAACAAAAATCAGAGATGTCATTATGGGCTTTTTAACCGAATTTTCGTATAAACTCATAGATTTTAAATTTTGAACTAAGTTATTTTAATACCGTTTTTTCAAAAACTTTTTTCGGTAAAAATTTTTATTTTTGTAAATTCACTTTCTTACCATCTGCCAATTTTGACTGACTTGAAACCACAACCAAGTCTCCATCATTCAGGCCGGAAATAATTTCATATTCTTTGCCCAAGCGTTTACCTAATTCCACTCTCTGATAAATTACCGATCCATCCTTATAGACATAAACAAAATATTCTCCCGAACCGGATTGCTTAATAACAGCCATATCCGGAACAATAATTCTCCGGGCAGAACCGAAATTGATTTCAACTCTTGCAAACATGCCGGGACGAATTTTATAATTAGCATTATTCATTTTAATTTCTACTTGAAAGGATCGAGTGCGTTCATCAATAGTTGGATAAATCAAACTGATTTTTCCCTGAAAGGTTTCTCCTTCAAAAATGTCGAATTTAATGGTAGCCGGCATTCCAATTTTTACCTGTGCATAATTTGATTCCGATACATTGATCAGTAGTTTTACCGGATTAATTTGCATAACGGTAAGAATGGGGATTTGTCCGTTAAAAATATCACCATTGTCGTAGTTACGTGCTGTAACAACACCTGCTGTCGGGCTGAGCAAATATGTATTTTCGGATAAATTTTGCAAATTGGTTTTAGCTATATCCAATTGCAATTTGGCATTGTCGAGTTCCTGCTGTGAAGCACCTCCGACGCTGAAAAGTTCTGCCACCCGATTATACATTCGCTGATAATTTTCAACCTGAATTTCGAGGTTCGACAAATTGGCAGCATCCATCTGAACCAGTTTTTGGCCTTTTGAAACAGAAGTGCCAACTTCAACCATAATTTTTCTTATCCTGCCTGGTGTGGAGGGAGAAATATTGTTTTTAACTTCCGGTTGAACAGTTGCCGTAAATTGACCGGTTTGTTCTACATCCTGCAGTTTTACTTGCTGAACCCGAACAGTTGGAATTTCTTCTTCTACTTGCTGTTTTTTCCCTGATTTTCCGCATGACACCAGCCCAATTGTTAAGGCCATAATTAATATCCCTAATTTATTTATCCTTTTCATTTTAATGTCATTTATTTGGTTGTTATTATAAATTGAAATCTGTGTTATATTTTAATTTTAGAAAATAATCTGATTGCCGAGTAATTTTTCCAGATCGGCTTTTGCGGACAAGTAATTGTAAATAGACTGATTATAAGATAAGCCTGCTTGGGTATAGGCCAATTCGGCATTGGACAAATCGAGATAAGTTGCAGCTCCAACTTCATAACGTTTTTGTGAAATACTCAGTGCTTTCTCCGCCTGTCGCAATCCTTCCTTGTTCGATTCTATCACTTTTAAGGACTGATTAATGTTATCCAAATACGACATGGCTTGTAATTCCAAACCTCTCCTGAGATTGTCGCGCTGATATTTCATTTCTTCTACCTGAATCTCAATTTGTTTTTGCTTAAAGAGTTTTCCTCCTCCTTGAAACAGAGGAATAGAAAGAGAAAGTGCAGCCGTTGAAGTGGGGAACCAATGATAATTGGAAAATGCTATCGAATCGTCAGCCATACTCATATACTGATAATTGATAGCTGCCGATAAGGTAGGAAGATTAGTGGATTTCTGAATCTTCAAACTTTGTTTGAGTTGCTGGGCTTTGATATCGAATTGTTTCAAATCGCTATTACTTTTCAGGGTAGTGGTGTCAATGGATAGCACATCTGCATATTTGTTGGCTTCATAGTTTGATAGATTTCCTTCAACTTTTAAACCGATAAACATGTCAATTCCCATCAACATTTTTAGTCTTAAAACACTCAAATTAACTGCATTTTCTGCTGAAACCAAATTGGCATTGGCATTTTTGACCTGCACGTCGGCACGAATCCATTCAAATTCGGATACGGTTCCCTGTTTGTATTTGTTTTCTATAATTTTTGCATTTTCTACCGCTATGTCGTAACTTTTTTTAAATACATCGTAGGAGTCCTGCGCCAACAAAATAGCATAATAAGCTTTTGAAACTTCGTTAACAAGTGAAAGTTTTGAAGAACGTGCAGATTCCATTACCAACTGGGCATCAAGCTCCGACATTTTTATGGTTGCCCAGAGAGTAGGCGCAATTAAAGGCATGGCAGCCGAAATTCCTCCACTGAAAGTATTGTCCTGTCCTACTTCAATTCCGTCAGGACGTGCCGGCATACCGGGAATATTAAAAAACAATTTCTGTTTTTTTACAGCTCTGGAGTATTGCCCCGAAGCCGATATGACAGGAAATAAAGCGGAAATTTTTTCCTTGCTCGAGTAATCCACTCTTTGAATTTCCTTGTTGGCAACCTTAATGGTCGGACTTTCACTCAACGCTATTTCTATTGCCTTATCGAGTGAAACAATCAATGTATCTTGCGCTTTGAGAGAGAAAGGCAAAAGCGCTATTACACAAAGAACAATAAAAATTGATTTTCTTAATGAATTTGCTGTCATATTCTTTATTTATTTTTTGGTTATACCAATTTTAAAACTTAAGGTTCACTTTCATAATAGTTTTTTCTTACATATTCAAGTCCCTTTTCATTGGCAATAATGTGTATCATAATGTCTATGAAAAAGTCAACGAGCCGTTTTTTTGAATATTTTTTGGGGTATTGGCTCATGGTGGTCATTATGTTTTTCAGTTGGTATGAATGGAGCATCGAAAGCAATTCAATGTCTAAATCATCTCGATAAAATCCTTCTTTTACTCCTTGTTGAAGGTTCTTCTCAAAATCTTTTCTGATAATAGAACGCCTGCGCATTTCGTGCTTTTCGTAAACTTTAGGATAGTATTTTTTTATGTCCATCCACATAAGTTTAGGCTTGCAGTCGATGTTTTTCTTAATTTCTTTCAAAACGGAGATAAGTGATTCAATTGCATTTTTATCATCGAATCTTTTTTTCATTTCTTCAATATTGATTTTTTCTTCATAAGTCAATATTGCGTCCACCAAATCTTCCTTTTGTTTAAAATAACTGTAGAAAGTCTTTTTCGAAATTCTCAGCTCATTGCAAATGGTATCAATGGAAACATTTCTGATACCAAATTCAATAAACAAATCCAATGATTTTTGAAGTATAACTTCTTCAGTATTTTTCATTTTGCGAAATAAAAAATTTTCATTGCAAAATTAATTAAAAAATCATCGTACATAAGCAAAAAAACAATAACAAAAAGTTAAATATTATTTTTTTGTATATAAGAGACTGTTTATCAATAATTTAATTGAATGTAATTAAAAACTTTTAGAATTTAATAGTTTCCAAGTAAATATCTATATAAAAATTTGACTGTACAATATTGTTAAAATAAATTATCAAAAGCATTTCATTTTAAATTTATACTTTTACGTTACAGCAAGGATGGCAATTCAAAAAATCATGGTAACATTTAAGGATTGAATCATTCAATTAACAATTAAGCCATAAAATGGTTCAGAATTTTGAATGAAAATTTTCATCAAAAATTAAGCCAGAACCAATAGGTACATTAAAAAATGGGAGAAAAATAATTTTTACCTTCATTTTATTTATTTTAACCCGAAATCCTGTGGCTGAAGTCGGTGTTTTTTATCAGATAATAAAAACACAATTGTTCTCCAATTAACTTCGCTCCATTTTTAGTCCAACCGGCAACAATTCGTAGTTTATGTTCAATGAAATTTCGATTATGAAACCCATATGTATTACATACACAACCACGAATGAATATAGTATTCAGACATGTGGCTTCCATCGGACCATTAAAAAATAAATTATATTCTGTTGAAATAAATAAATAAATTCCTTTATTGCTTATTAAACGATTTTTCCTATCGTAATTTAAGGCGTCTTAAACCGAAAGATACTTTTTTCTAAACATAAGCACACCTATATGTTCTATTTTATTGATATTTAATTAAATAGATAGAATAGAAAAAATTTAGAGGAGAGCTATTCAATAATTTCAGTCGCAAACAAAATGGAACTAATTATGATATAATCTACTTTTATAAACAGCTATGGCAGCATTTTCTCCATCTAAAGCTGAGGAGGTAATTCCTCCGGCATAGCCTGAACCTTCACCACAGGGGAAAAGCCCTTTTATTTGAGGATGCTGATAAGTTTCCTTATCACGTGGTATCCTTATTGGAGAGGAAGAACGCGATTCTACACCAACAATAACTGCTTCACGGGTGAGAAATCCGTGCATTTTTTTGTCAAATTTTTTAAATCCTTCTTGTAAACGTTTAGTCAAAAAATCAGGCATCCAAAAATGTAACGGGGAAGAGATCAAACCAGGAAGATAGGAACAAGTAGGCAAATTGTCGGAGAGTTTTCCATTCACAAAATCCGTTAACCGCTGAGCCGGAGCAGTCAGATTCAAACCACCATTATTGATATAGGCCAATTTTTCTAAATGTTTTTGAAACATAAGTGAGGCAAGTGGCCCACAACCTGAAAAGTCTGAAGGAATATCCTCAGGTTTTATTTCGACAACTATACCCGAATTGGCAAAGGGGGAATTTCTTTTGGATGCAGACATTCCGTTGACAACAATTTCTTTTGTTCCACTTCCGGCCGGCACAATATGTCCTCCCGGACACATACAAAAGGAATATACGCCACGTCCCTCCACTTGTTCAACCAACTGATAATTGGCCGGAGGGAGAAAATCTCCTCGATACTTTTTATGATACTGAATACTATCAATTAATTGTTGGGGGTGTTCCACACGAACACCCATTGCAAAACCCTTATTTTCGAGCAGAATTCCTTGATGATAAAGCATTTCATAAACATCGCGCGCAGAATGACCGGTAGCCAAAATCAGGGATGCAGCTTCAAAAATATTATTATCAGTTGTTTTACAACCTGTTAAATGTCCATTTTTTAATAAAATATCGGTAATTCTTGTTTCAAAATGAATCTCTCCTCCACAATCAATAATGGTTTTACATATATTCTCAACGATTAAGGGCAATTTGTCGGAACCAATGTGGGGCTGTGCTTCATAAAGAATATTTTCATTTGCGCCATGATGATGAAAAACCTGTAAAACATGAAGTTTATCTCCTCTTTTTTTTGAGCGAGTGTAAAGCTTACCATCAGAAAAGGTTCCGGCACCTCCTTCTCCGAAACAATAATTGGAATTTGGATCAATACCCTCATTTCGACAAATGGAAGCAATATCTTTTTTTCTTTGTTTTATTTGCTTGCCCCTTTCCAATATAACAGGTTTAAGGCCAAGTTCTATAAGTTTTAAGGCTGCAAAAAGCCCTGCCGGCCCCGAACCGATAATTAAGACCGATGGTTTGTTGCCAACAAAATTATAATGAAAATTATAGGCTGTGTCTTCCGGTGGGATTTCGTCCCAATAAACTTCAACAGACAAGTTGAATTTTGGTAGATAAGAACGGGCATCAATGGATTTGCGAATGATTCTCCATCTTGTAATCTGCTGTATCTCTATATTTATAATTTTGATTATCTCTTTTTCGAGTACTGATTTATTATTTACTTTTTCCGGTGGTAAAGTAATTTGGATTTCCTTATGCATATTTATAAAGTAAATTTTTCTTTATCACAAAAGTATAGGATTAATCTCAAAAGAAAAAATTATTTTTTTCATTGTTGTTCGGTAAACATTTATAAAAATTAGTGAAAACCATTATAGAAAATGTCTTACTATAATATCGCCCCTAATGGGGCTTAGATTATGTGGGTTGAATTTTTCTACCATAATTTCGCTGCAATGCAGCTTTCTCTTAAGTCCCATCGGGACGATATTATGGTAGTCAATAAGTTACAAATATCATTA
The DNA here is from genome assembly GCA_018433525.1 of Paludibacteraceae bacterium. Lineage (GTDB taxonomy): Bacteria > Bacteroidota > Bacteroidia > Bacteroidales > Paludibacteraceae > MVYY01. Next base: position 40 of record JAHDRA010000053.1, on the reverse strand, counting down.
GAGCTCCGTAGGAGCGACACTATTTGCTCCTTTATTTTTA
>JAHDRA010000099.1 GCA_018433525.1 Paludibacteraceae bacterium | reverse complement strand
TATTTTTGTATAGAATTACGAAGTATAGATCTTGGAATTAAGTCTAAAATTTGTCGGATAACCGGTTTTTTGTTATTTTTACTGCGCCTGTGGAGTTTCATTATTCCTGTATGTTTTGTTTCACTACAAAAATATGAAATTCTCAGGCATTTTTAATTTCTAAAGTTTCGGATAGTAGTGGTTTTTAAAATTTATTTTGTGCTCAATAGTCACTTAAAAATATAAACGCATGAAAAAATCAACGCTTTTGTTCCTTCTGATAACTTTTTCTTTGCAGATTTATGCGCAGGAAAACCATTTTCCGCAACTTAAAAAAGTAGTTGTGGATGCAGATATGGATGTGTATGTGAAATACGATGCTTCAAAATCCACTCTGATACAGAAAAAACGTTCAGCTTTACCTGTGAATAATCCATTCCGAAGTAATGATGAGTACGATGCCGATGATATACTCGTTCTTGAAACTTGTCTCGAAGCAGATTGTTTTGAAAAATATCTTGTTTTTTATACTCCGGGCATGTCAGCCGATCCGGCTTTTTATATTTTCAATAAATCAAATCCCGACAGTGCAATCATAGGGATTGGTGCATTGCATTTATACATAACTTCAAATGGTTTTTTTTATATTGATGGACATACCAATAATACTTTTAATACACGGCAAAAGTTCAGAATACAAAAAGATGAAGTTAAGGAGGTTAGACAACCCTTTTATTATGTTGGTTTAAAAAGTAAAACCAAAATTCCGCTGACGCTTTATTCAGATGAAAATATGACAAAGGAAGTGGCAAAACTCTCAGCAGGTTCTTCTATTGAAGTTCTTTTGGCAGATCCGGCAGAATATTTTAGATATTTGGTAAAAACTTCGTTTGGCCTGGTTGGTTGGGTGGAATTCGAAATGGTTTATCTCGACGACCAGATTGAAGGTTTGTTTTTTAAGGGTGACTGAAGGAAACAAGGAAACAAGGAAATGAGGAGACGAGGAAAAATACAAAAAGTCCTAAAATTGTGAGTCTAACTAAGAAACCCACATGTATTGCATATACAAACACGAATGAATATAATATTCAGACATGTGGGTTCCATCAGACCTTTAAAAAATAAATTATATTCTGATGAAAAGATTATTTAAAAAATTAAGATTTAGCTTGTGGATTGGATTATTGCTGACTGGATGTGTAGTGAGTAATCCGAAATTTTTCTCAAAGATTGAACCAACAACAGATTTAAGCTATGGTTATACAGCTAAAAATCCTGTTACGATTAAAAATGCGGATTTAAACAACAGTATAAGTTCATCTTACTATTATTTGTCCAGATTGAGAACAGAAAAAGGTAATAAACTTCAATTGATTCAAAGGTTTTCAGTAGAGAATCCCAATTATGAAAAGCCAAAAATTGCCTTGCAGAATCGTTATACCGGAGAACCTTTGAGTTATGGGACGGGACCGATTCTTGACTTATATATTCTCAAACCAGAAAATGAAACGGATACAATTAAGATTTTTATCAATCCTTATCTAAAAGGGACAGTGAAAATCCCATACGGATTAAAATTTGAAAAAGAATAAATAAAAACGCTGCATAACACGCGGTATAAAAAATTGCCGGGATAGTAGCTTATTCAAAGGTTTGTAGCCCGCACAAAAATTTATCCCAGATTACTCATTAGCCAATTTAAAAGGAAAGTCAAACTCAGATGAGCTGTTCCATAGGCCGGAAAACCAGGCTCATCTTTTTTATTTAAAGCGATTTTGAGAACCAGTTTGTTGTTGATTTTTTTCAAAATATGCACCGTTGGCAAAAGTTTTGTATCTCAGTGTATATAAAGTTTTCTGCGTTTTCCCTGCAAAATGAACATTCTAAACACCATAATATCTGTTGATGTCATTTTGTTGATTACAGCTTTACTATCCGAAGCAATAATGCTCTAACATTTGTTACATCAATAGCGTACTCATGCTCCGATTTTATTTTTAATTTGTAGGATTTTCGAACATGAATTGCATCGACCACTTGTTGGCTTATGTCGACAAAAACAATCTCATAACGAGCGCATGCAAATACTTGCCTGTAAATGAACGAACAATTTTACCTGCTCCAAATAGAAGCATTTTTCGCTTATAATTCATTCTTGGTGTTATCATTTTGCTTTTGCAAATTTTAGAATTTTGGTTTCGCCGGCTTTTAATTCGAACTTATTCAATCAAATAATTGATTCTCAGTCCAAGCTTTACTCTTCATTTCCTTGTTTTCCAAAAACACATTGAATTGCGATGTGAAATTTGTAGGATTGTGTACCTTTATGTGGATGAAGTTTTGGTTGTTTTTAATTATTTGTGTTTGCAAATGGTCGAAACAATATATTTTACCAAATTTGATGTCGACATAAACGGATGGTAGTTCAGTTGCTGTAAGTAGCATAGCTGTTTCTGCCCAAGTTGAACCAGCTTTTATTTCGCCAATCCCTTCGAACCAATCAGTTGTGCTTACACGTTCGTTGATCCAACCTGGAGGCATATCGGCAATAGGACGTGTATTATGCGACATATATTGAGGTATAGAAAGTGTAATTTCTTGCAGTAACTCAAGGAAATGACTTTGGGATGTAGCTCTATAAAGCCGCATAAGTGCTAAGCCCGAGTAGGTGCAAATGCCAGGCGAGCCATGTTTGTTTTGCGTGTTAGCAAACACAGTACCTTTTGTTTTCATTTTCATACGACCAAAAAGACATGTACTATCATAATCATAATTATAATCGTAAGCCATAACCCATGTTGCAAATTGTAAAGCCATTTCTTTGGCATATTCTAACCATTGTGGTTCGCCAGTTTTTTCATACAAAATGCTAAATGATTCGAGCATTGCATAGGCCGACTCGCTGTCGGGGTTTTGCAGGGCATCGCCTGGTCCCCCACAAGTAATGCCTTTGGCCACATAATCGTTGTACATTTTTTGCGCCGAAAGTTTTGCAACTTTCATATATAAAGGGTTTTGGTAGTACTCGCTTGCTAGAGCTAATGCAGCAGGGACGATAGCACCACTTGTTGAACCACCGACAACTACATCGCCCGTTCTGCTATCCACAAAGTTACCATACTGCTCCCATTTCTGCCAAAGTTTTACAAAGGCATTTGCCACAGTTTTGACGCCATTGTGCCATTCGGGTTCAATTTTTATATTTCTTTTTTTCATTAAGTCGAACTGCTTAATTATATAATAAAGCCCATCGCCACTTTTTCGAATAAGATGGAGATTCTCGAACTGAGGTCGACGAATATCACCGCCGTACCACTTATTTCCCTTTTCGCCACTATCCCAAAAGAAGCCAGAAGGAGATATCCCATTGGGGAATAGCCAATTAAAGTTAGCTATAACATTTTGTATTGTTTTTGTATTATTTGAAAACAGTAGCGGGTAGGTAGAGATCATGCCGCCTGTCCAACCAATTTGCCAATCTTGTAAAAAATTCTCGCGCATCCCCACCGCATAATATCCCCATTCAGGAACAAAATTTTGTGTATTGAATTTTTGTTCTATGGTATTAAAGCACTCGGAGAAAGGGTAAATATAATTAGGTACCGAAACGGGTGTTAAGTCGTACCTCGCCTTATAATAATTTTCATATAAATTTGAAAGCTTTTCTGATTCGAACAAGCGTAGTCGGATGATGAATTTTATTGTGTCGCCTATTTTGAAATTAGCAGGTTTATCGGGCGAAGCTATAGCATGGTTAGCAATTTCGTATTTAAACCCTTCGCGCACCAAAGGAGAGCTAATGCTAATAATTGCTTTAGCGCCGGTTTCGGGTCGAGTTTCAGTTATGCTTATTCCGTAGTCGCCCCAAATATTTGCTTGCGTTGTTGTTAATAGCAATCCTTTTTTTTGATTATAGGAATGAAAGCCTATCATAGGGGTTGTCATGCTACCGCTTCGTTCTTGTATTTGAGAAGGTCCTTCGTGTAAATTTAATCGCGGTACGTCGAAATAATTATTGGTTTTAGAGGGCCAATGTCACGGTAATCGTTGAGTTTTGGGGAGTAAGGAATTTTGCGGGATTCGAAACGGTTCCCATTGTAAGCAGCGGCAGGTAGCAAAACATAATTGCTTTTTGACCAATTGTCTATTTCGAAACTGACAGCAACAGATGCATTGTTTTCAGTGCCTTTTAATAATATAAATTGAATTATGGCATCAAATGTGCCAGCACTTGTTTCCGAAAATTTAGAATCTACTTCCCAGATAGCATTTTTTGTTTGAAGTGATTGTTTCTTGTTAGATAAGTCGATATCGAACTCATAAGTATTGATTAATTTGTTGTATAGATCGTAGTTAAAATTATTGATACAATACTTTATTTTTAGGTTATGCTCACTCAATTTTAATTGTATATTTTCACTCTGAGTCCAAGCTAAACAGCATGATAATAAGAGTGCGATAAGTGTGATAGTCCTCATTATATTGCTATTGATTACTGTTAATTATTATGCTGTTGTTTTATTGATAGAACCATAATTACTTAATATTGTTATTTTTTGAGTTTGTTTCTGTATCTCAACAATGCCTCAATATAATAATAATCAGCATAAGTGAGTGGTACATCAACTTCTGCTTTGTGAGGCATCGAACCCACGCTGTGTTTGAGTATAAAGTTGCCGTTTTCGCCTAATTGAGCAAGGTATTTGGGCGATGACAATGCTACAATTTGTTTGCGTGCCGCATCAAGATATGTTCTGCTTTTTTCTCCTTTCACATAATCACTTAATTCAATGAGTGCCGAACTCATGATTGATGCAGTTGAAACATCGCGGCTTTCGTTTGGAATACCAGGAGCGTCATAATCCCAATAAGGAATCAAATCTTTAGGCATTCGAGGATGATGCAGCATAAAGTCAGCAATTCGTGTTGCCATTTCAAGGAATTTTGGATCTTTTGTTTCGCGATAAGTCAAAGTATAACCATATAATGCCCAAGCTTGTCCACGTGCCCACGATGAGTTGTGACTATAGCCTTGCCATGTTCCTTTGTGCTCTGGAAGACCCGTAATTGTATCGTATGAAACTACATGATAGCAACTCGCATCTGCGCGGAAATGATGTTTCATGTTAACAGTTGCATGTGTTACAGCAATATTATAAAACGTACTATCGCCCGTCAACCGAGTTGCATTGAATAGTAATTCGAGATTCATCATATTGTCGATAATGACTGGGAATTGCCATTTACCCCAGTCCCACGATCTAATTAATCCTATTTTATGATTAAAGCGTGTAGACAATGATTTTGCGGCATTTATAATTATTAGTTTGTATTCCGGCTTTGGGTCGAGTCTATACGCATTCCCATAACTACAATTAATCATAAACCCGACATCGTGATTGTCGGTTGTATATTGTTCGTTTTTAACCCTTTCGGAATAGTTTTCGGCAAAAGCCTTTACTTTTGGATCTTTGCTGTATTCATATAAATACCATAAAGTACCAGGGAAAAAGCCACTTGTCCACCATTTTTCGCTACTTGTAAGCAATTTACCCTCATTATCAATGGTGCGAGGCAATCGTTTGGGTTCGCTCATTAGTTTTTCGGCTAATCCAATGGATTGTTGTGTAGCAAATTTTAGGCTTTGGTCAATAATCTGTGCCATATTAGTTTTGTATACTTTTTCTTCTTCAATTTTATCCAAAAGATTTTGCATTTCTATGCCTGCAAATATTACGGCAAAGGTGCCATGCGTGTCGTCAACAAAAAATGGACGATTCATATAATAGTCAACATCTTCGGAGCACATGGTGCCCATGCAAATATTGTGCACAGTACCATCGGCATCGATTTGCGATTGGATAGCATTCCACGAATTTTGTACTATAGGCAAATATTTATTTCTGTCGAGCCAACCTTCTGTTATACCACGCGCAATTGCAAGGGTGAAAATTGCTGTTCCCGACACTTCATCTTTAGAGTCGGGGCGATTGAGCACATTACGCCAAAAACCGTTAGGAGCTTGTAGTTTTACAAGCGAAGCCACATGAGTTTGGAAATGTTTAAGGATGGCTTTATAATGTTTATGGTTTTTTGGTAAGCCTTTAAGTACTTCGGTTGTAGCCCATATGCCCCAGCCGTTAGCTCGCGACCAATAGGGGAGCTTTACATTGGGGCGTTGTGAGTAGTTTGCATGCATATATAGTTTAGCATCATTGTCCCATACATGTTTTTTAAATTGCAATGTTTGGTTAGCTGCATCATCGTAAAACATTGCCTTTTCTTTTGGGTCGGTAACATATTGTGCCGCCTGTATCAAAAAAGGTATTCCCATAAACATATCATCCACCCATGTAGTGTAAACCTCAGGGGTTGTGCGTGTGTACACATTTGTTCCTGGCAGGCGTATTTGTTCCTCTTTGGCGTATTTCAGCATGCGTGCTATAAATTTTTCGTATGCGGCTCGGTTTTCAAAGTTTTTTTCGCTTTGTAGCCGATGGATGAATGGAAGCGATGGCGCCAACGTGAAATCCAATAGTGGCGTATTGAGAATGAAATGATTGGCTGATTTGAACTCGTTGAGTGTATTTACTTGATAATCGACAAATGGCAATCCTTCAATGTGAAAATCGCAGAAGTTTGTAGCCCATTCGTTGAATTTTGGATTTCCTGTTTTTTCTGAAAGTACTTGCATGGCCCACGCCACACCCCCATTATGATAGTTCCACTGATAGGTTGTACCCCAAGGGGCCGGGTCAATTACATTGCCTAATACTTCGACTTTGGGTATTGTCCAAGTAATTGGCTGATTATTTAGTCCATTGTACATTTTGCCAAAAACAATATTCCCATTTATTACAGGGATGTTTTTGTCGTTCATTTCAAATGGACCCATAAAAAGCCAGTTGCTTATTTCGGCAACTTTAGCATCAATTTTAGATAGTGGTAGCAACCCAATTTTTGGGTACTGAATTTGAGTTTTTAGAATAGCCCCTTTGTCTGTAGGCGGTTGCATATAAAAACGCCATTCGGAACCATTTGTGCTTAGTTCAATTTGCAAATAATTAATACCTTTAGCAAGTTGTAAATCTAGTTTAAGTGGTAATTCTAAGTCGCGCTCATCCGATTTTACATTGAGTTTGCGTTTGCCTGTATGCTCATAAATAATTTTATTATTAAGCGTAATTTTGCAACCATCGCTATGGTCGAATTGAATAGGCAAAATCGACTCATTTTTTGTTTCGAGGGTTGTAACTGCAATGGCTGTGGCTTTTTTATCCAAGCCAAAAGTGCGCCCAAAGTCAACACATATTACATCATCGAAATAATTGCGTTTTTTTGCTAACTCCAATCGATAACTAAAGTCCGTTGTTTTTATTAGTTTTTCAGCTACTAAGCTTACTGTTTGTATAGGAGTAGTTTTGCTGTCAAGCTTTTGGCCTTTTGTAGTAACAAAGAAGTTAGTGAGCAATATAACACACAATAATAGCTTGATTAGTTCTTTTCTTTTCATGCTTTTAGCATTTTCCGTTGGATTTTTTTAATATTTTTTCTTGACTGTCAGCAAATAAAGCACAGCTAACAAAGCCTGTTTTTTGCATTAAATTTTATGTATATTTACGTACTTTCGACGTAAATTTGGTAGATAATCCTTAAATAAAACAGTGATATTTAGTGAAAAATATTGAGTCTGTTCCGAAAAGTCAAAAAAACTAAAATCAGCGACTTTTTGCCCTTCATTTGTAAATGTAAGTTGCTGACAATAAGTTTTCTTTATGGTCGGTGCAAAGCGAATTTTCAAAAATAAAACTTTTCTGAGTGGATTCATATTAGACATTATTTCGATTAATATTATATAGCACTGTTATTCAGTGTAATTCTTAAATTGTGTAGTCCGCAAGCAAGTTCCATGACTAAATCGTCAAAACCAAACTTGTGGCATCTAAAACGATCTTTGACAATACGACATCT
>JAHDRA010000106.1 GCA_018433525.1 Paludibacteraceae bacterium | reverse complement strand
AGTTATGAGCGAAAGTTCCTTTGTGGAAAACCCCAAACCGGGCAAAAAGCCCAAACGTGTCAATCACCTGAAAATGTTGGTTATCGATGATTTAAAAGCTGATACCATTTTAAATACTGTCAAAGAACACGTAAATCCACAAGCAGAATTGACCACCGATGATGCAACTTCTTACAGCAAGCTGTCTGAACATGTCAAATCACATCATGCACAGGTGATAAAGAAAGAAGACCTGCCAAAGATATTACCTTGGGTGCACATTGCCACTGGCAACGTTAAACGATTGCTGTTGGATGTACACCATCAAATTACAAACGAATATTTACAATACTATCTCAATGAGTTCTGCTATAAATTTAATCGACGTTATTTTGGTGATGCAATCTTCGACAGGTTGCTTGTTGCTGCTGTGAGCTACAACTCCGATTTCAAGTCAAGAATTTACAATAGGAATCATTGCGGATAATCATTAAAAATTTTGTAAAAATTAAAATTTTTATGCAAAACATATAATTTTTTTCTATAAGATTTTCTTTAGCCGGTTTTATATCTATTTTGCTCTTCTTTTATTTTTTAATTAATTCCCTCATCAATTAATTTTAGATGTAAAGTTTCTCAAGGTTGTTAATGAAAACTTAGATTTTGAGTTGGATTTAAAAATAATTATTTTCCTTAAACTCCTAATGAACATTTTAAGTTTATATCTCAGTTAAATTTCTTATTTTTGCAAACCGATAACATATATCAGTTTTAAAGCTTCAAACATTAAATTTCCTTTTCATGAGAAGAGTGAGAGTTCGTTTTGCGCCAAGTCCTACGGGGCCTTTGCACATTGGTGGTGTTCGTACGGCTTTGTACAATTTTCTTTTTGCCCGAAAAAACAATGGCGACATGCTTTTGCGCATTGAAGATACCGATTCTTCACGCTTTGTTCCCGGAGCTGAAGATTATATTGTAGAGTCGCTGAAATGGTTGGGAATAACTATTGATGAGGGTATTGGGGCAGAGAAGGAAGGCGCATTTGGCCCTTATCGGCAAAGCGAAAGAAAACATATTTACCGAAAATACGTAGATCAGCTTTTAAATGACGGAAAAGCCTACATTGCTTTTGATTCGCCCATTGAACTGGAAAGTAAAAGGGCTGAAATACCCAATTTTCAGTACGATGCACAGACACGTCTTTCGATGAACAATTCTCTGACTTTGCCCGAAGAGGAAGTCAGAAAAAGATTGGAGAACGATGAACAATATGTGGTGCGCATCAAAATTGAACCCGGAGAAGATATTGTAGTGAATGATTTGATTCGTGGTGAAGTCAGCATTAATTCTTCGGTGATTGACGACAAAGTTATTTTTAAATCGGTTGATGAATTGCCAACCTATCATTTGGCCAATGTTGTGGACGATTACCTGATGCAGATCACTCACGTAATTCGTGGAGAAGAATGGTTACCGTCTTCGCCTTTGCATGTTTTGCTGTATCGATATCTTGGGTGGGAAAACGAAATGCCGCAATTTGCTCACCTTCCTTTGCTGCTTAAACCCGATGGAAAGGGAAAACTCAGTAAACGCGACGGCGACAGGCTTGGGTTCCCGGTTTTTCCTCTCAATTGGAAAGATCCCCGCACCGGCGAAATCTACAATGGTTTTCGCGAAGCCGGATATTTTCCTGAAGCGGTAGTAAATTTTTTGGCTTTGCTGGGCTGGAATCCCGGTACCGATCAGGAAATTTTTTCAATGGATGAACTCATTGAACAGTTTTCGCTAGAGCGTGTCAGCAAAAGTGGTGCAAAATTCGATTATGAAAAAGCCAAATGGTTCAATCATAAATATCTGCAAATGAAACCGGATGAAGAGGTGGCGGATATTTTTCAACGTATTCTCATTGAAAAAGGTTTTATAGAGGATACCGACAAAGTGATTAAAATTATCTCTCTGATCAAGGATCGAGCCGATTTTATTACCGATTTGTGGGAACAGTCTCATTACTTTTTTGAAGCACCGGAACATTATGATGCCAAAGCCGTGCAAAAGCGCTGGAAACCCGAAATTCCTGAACAACTCGAAGAACTGGGTAAAATGTTGCTATCGCTGGAAGCTGCTTCGGCTGATGAAATGGAAAAAAGCATTAAGGAATGGATTTCGGGAAAAAATTACCATCTCGGCAATTTAATGAATGCTCTTCGTCTGGCTTTGGTAGGGGAATTGAAGGGCCCGTCCATTTTTGAAATTGTTGAAGTGCTGGGAAAAGAAGAGGCGGCCAGACGAATTAAGAAAGCCATCGAAGTGTTGAGCGGTGAAAGTTAATAAACGGAAGTTTTTTAGCTAAAAAAGCTCTCATAGTAAAAAGGTTCTTAAAATAACGAATGAAAAAAGTACTGATCATTACTTATTATTGGGTACCGAGTGGAGGTGCCGGCGTGCAGCGATGGGTAAAGTTTACAAAGTACCTGCGAAGTTTTGGTTGGGAACCGGTTGTATATACGCCTCAAAATCCGGAATATCCTGCGCTTGACCATTCGCTCGAAAAAGATGTTCCGCCCGATATGGAAGTGATTAAAACGCCTATTTGGGAACCTTACAATATTTATCGAAACTTGATGGGCAAGAAAAATGAGCCGATCAATGCCGGATTTATTTCCGAAAACAAGAAATCGGGTTGGAAGGAACAATTTTCCATTTGGATTCGAGGCAATTTTTTTATTCCCGACCCACGTCGCTTTTGGGTAAAGCCTTCGGTGAAATTTTTAAAAAACTATATTTCCGAAAACCAGATTGATGCGGTTGTTACTACCGGACCTCCTCAATCCATGCATTTGATTGGACTGGGATTGAAAAAAAATTTTCCAACTTTAACGTGGCTGGCCGATTTTCGTGATCCCTGGACCCATATCGATTTTTATGACGATTTGCATTTAACGAAAATTGCCGACCGCATCCATCATCGATTGGAAAAAAAAGTTGTGAGAAATGCTGATGCTGTGGTGGTAGTGACAAAAGGAATGTTAGAAGAATTCTTAAAACTTCAGCCCAAAAGAATTGAAATGATTCCCAATGGTTTTGATGAGGAAGATTTTCTTATTTCCCGACCGGAATTGGACCAAAAATTTACCATTTCGCATATTGGCACGCTGAATACTGCCAGAAATCCAACAATATTCTGGAAAGTTTTGAACGAACTTTGTGCTGAAAATGAACAATTTAAGTCCGACTTACTCATTCAACTGATTGGCAAAGTAGATTTTTCTATTTTAGAAGAAATCAATGAAAATAATTTAAAAGATAATTTTTTAAAGATTGATTATTTACCTCACAATGAAGCAATTGCAAAACAAATGTCATCTCAGGTGCTTTTGTTGTTGATTAATCAAACAAACAATGCAAAGGGAATTGTTACGGGCAAATTATACGAATATCTGGCTGCTCGTCGCCCCATTTTGGGAATTGGACCAACAAATGGAGAAGTTGGTGAAATTTTGAAGAGCTCTCAAGCTGGCATCATGATTGATTATATCGATGCTAAAAAAATGAAGGAAACAATTCTTGACTATTATCAGCAATATAAAAATCATTCATTAACAGTTCCAAGCAATTTAGTGGAAAATTTCTCTCGAAAAAATTTAACTCGTGATTTAGCAAACTTATTGGATTCATTATGCGAAAAATAGTTACAGTTGTTGGAGCTCGTCCACAATTTATCAAGGCAGCCACGTTGAGTCGCCAATTTCCAACAGTTGGTGTCGAAGAAATAATTATCCATACCGGACAGCATTTCGACAACAACATGTCCGATGTTTTTTTTGAGGAGATGGAAATTCCGCGTCCGGCGTATCATTTGGATATCCACAACCTGACACATGGAGCCATGACCGGCCGAATGCTGGAAGGAATTGAAAAAATTCTGTTGAAAGAAAAACCTGATGGAATGCTGGTTTACGGTGATACCAATTCAACGCTTGCCGGCGCATTGGCTGCTGTTAAGTTGAACATTCCCGTGATTCATGTAGAAGCCGGTTTGCGTTCGTTCAATATGGAAATGCCGGAAGAAATCAACCGTACCCTTACTGATCGCATTTCAAGCCTGCTTTTTTGCCCAACGGATGTAGCTGTACAGAATTTAAAAAGAGAAGGTTTTGAGCATTTTCCTGCACGAATTATAAAAAACGGTGACGTCATGCAGGATGCAGCTTTGTATTATGCTTCAAAAGCAGAAGAAAAATCTGATATTTTACAGAAAATCGGTGGGGAAAAATTTGTGCTGGCTACCATTCACCGTCAGGAAAATACCGATCATCCCGAAAAATTGAGAAATATTGTCGAGGGACTAAATCAAATCCATCGTCAAGTACGTGTAATTGTTCCTTTGCATCCACGTACCCGCAAAATTTTACAACAATTGAGCATTATTCCTAACTTTACGATAATAGAGCCGGTCGGTTATTTTGACATGATTGTGCTCGAAAAATCGTGCGAACTGATTATCACTGATAGCGGTGGCGTGCAAAAAGAAGCCTTCTTTTTTGGTAAACATTGTATCACGCTTCGCGAGCAAACCGAATGGATTGAACTGGTAGAAAATGGATTTAATATCTTGGTAGGTAGCGATGTAGAAAAACTTTTGCAAGCTTTTGCGACTTTTCAAAATAAAAAATCTGATTTTTCCATAGATTTGTATGGCAATGGTCATGCAGCCGAAAAGGCAGCAAAAGATATTGCTGCTTTTTGAATGTTATATTGTTTTGCAATATCATCTTTTTTTGATTTTATCTGCTTCATCTTTTAAAAAAGCAAAACTCTAATTTTTTGAGAAATTAGTTTCAAAAACCCAATATATTGAATAAGAAAGTATTATATTTTACCAATCTATTTCCTTTTTTCGATGATTTACAAGGAGGCTCTTTCCTAACCAATCGATTAAAGGAAATGAAAGAAAAAAATCTTTCTTTCAAGGTTTATGGCATTATTCCCGATGACACTGTTTTGGTCAAGATGCTAAAAAAAAGAAGTGGAAAAAAAATTTACGATACTTCCTATACCCATTTTGAAACAGAAGGAATTGATTATGAATATCTTTCCATTAAAAGGAATATTTTTAACGTTTTCAAAGAAAGATTACAAAGAGAAAAAACTTTTTTAAAATATAATGAGTTGATTTTTAATCAAATATATAATAATGTTAAAAGAGAAAATTTTCAGTTGATTCATGCCCACGGGATGTACGAACCACCGGCAGGATTAATAGCAAAACATTTTTCAGAAAAACTAAAAATTCCTTATATCATTACCTGTCATGGTAGCGATGTCAATTATAAAATGCCTTTGACACCTCAACTTTATATAGATACCTTTGAACAAGCAGCTAAAGTTCTATTTGTAAGCAATGCCATTTTAAATAAAGCCAAAAGTTATGGTTATTCTGGAAAAAATGCCGTTATTATTCCTAATGGGGTTAATATAGACTTATTTAAAATGCTGGATAAAGAAAAAATTAAACAAGAACTTCACTTCATAAGGAAAGTGGTTGGATTTGTAGGAAATCTTCTGCCGGTAAAAAGAGCGGATAAATTGCCAGAAATATTTGAGGAAATAAATCAAAATTTTGAAACTGATTTTTTGATTATTGGCGAAGGTCGATTGAAAAACAAAATTGAGAAAAATTGTAGAAAAAAAAATTTGAATATCACTTTTACTGGAAAATTACCTCATGAAAAAATTTCTTATTATCTGAATGCAATGGATGTGTTGATATTACCCAGCAGAAATGAAGGTTTTCCTTGCGTAGTGTTGGAAGCTCAGGCTTGCGGAGTGCCCGTAGTTGGGAGCAACAATGGAGGAATTCCTGAAGCAATTGGAGAAGGTGGAATAGTTGTGAATGAAGGTGAAAACTTTGAAAAACGATTTGCCGAGGGAGTGATAAAAATATTAAAAAATCCGATAGATAAAAACTTTTTAAGGAACAGAGCTACTGAATACTCATGGAATAATATTACTAAAATGGAATTTGATATATATCAAAATTTATTCTGATGTAGCCCTTGTTTTAAACTGAGCAGTCGATTTTTTAGAAAATCCATACCTTTATCATACAGTTCTTTGTAAAAAATTTTGATAATTAACAGATAAACAGCTGCTGCAAGAAAGATTTGAACGGGCAGCAAAAAATAGGAGGGTTTTATCAGCAAACTTAAGGAAGCAACCATTAAGCCTAAAACAAGTCCCCAACCCAGACTCTGAATAAATCCCAGTATTTGTTGTTTCAAACCATGTTTCAATTCTGATTTTATGTAGAATATCGAAAGAAAATAGGCTGCAATATTTGCAACTGCGTAGCCCCAGAGCATGGGAATTATTCCTTTGCTGAACGTAATAAAAATGGCAATCAAGATAAGTATTTTTTTTATCATTTCTATTCTGAAAGTGATTCGCGACTGACCTCTTGCATTCAATGCACTGATATTGAGTGTGTAAAGTGGCAAAAACAAGGAAGCCAGACAAAGAAGCCGGAAATAAGGGACAGACGGAAGAAATTTTGCCGACCAAACAATTTCTATCAATGGTTTTCCGGCAGCAATCAGACACAAAATTATGGGAAAAGTAATAATGGAGATTTTGTTCGACAGCTCACCAAAAATTCTCCTGAAACGGGCATCATCATGCTGAATATGAGAGAAAAGGGAAAATGTACTGCCCAATAAAATGGATTGAAAAGTAAAATTGAAAGTTTCACTTAATTTGTTTCCTTGCATGTAGTATCCAACTTCCGATTTTTTGTAAAATTTCCCCAAAATAATAACAAACAGGTAATTGAAAATAATATTTAAAATGGAAGTATTCAGTAAATGAATGCTAAATTTCCAGAAACTACGAATAACCCGGAATGAAAAAATCAATTTTGGCTTCCATCGGACAAAGACATAAAAAAATATCATTCTGAAAAAATGATAGGAAACATGTTGAATTACCAGCACCCAGATGCCATAATGAAAAAAAGCAAGTGTAAGGCCCAGCAAACCGCTGAGCGAAACAGAAATAATATTGACTTTGGCAATGGTTTTATAATCAAGAATTTTTGCCGATTTTGAATAGGGAACCAGATAAAAAGCATTGAAAATAATGGCCAGAAAAGTAATTCTATTCACCGAAACAAGTTCGGGTTGCTTAAAAAAATTGGCAATAGCCGGCGAAAGAAAATACAAAAGTGCATACAAAACCAAAGCAATACCGATGTTGAAATAAAATACACTGTTGTAGTCCGTTTCATTGGCTTCGGTTTTTCTGATCAAGGCCTGTCCAAATCCACTTTCAACGAGCACATACGAAAGTGCCGCAAAAATCATGACCATGCCCATTAATCCATAATCGCCCGGAGAAAGAAGCCTGGCCAGTATGATGCCAATAATCAGCTGAACCAGCTGTTGACCGAAGCGGTCAATGGTCGTCCAAGTAAAAGCACTGAGGGTTTTTTGTTTCAGGTTATCGCCCATGTGGTAATGGTACAATAAAAATTATTTGCTCTTGATCACATCGAAGCCTTTTCCGTAAACGGCAATAACGGATGATTGGGATACAAAGGCATCGGGATCAATTTCTTTTACAATTCTGAAAATCATGGAAGATTCATTTTTTCGGGCAATGACGGTAATAACTTTTACCGGCTGTTGCGAATACCATCCCGTCCCATCCAGAATGGTTACGCCCCGATGAACTTCCGTATTAATACGGTTGGCAATTTGTTCGTATTCTTTTGAAAAAATAAAAAATTGAACAGACTGTCGTACTCCATTGATAACCATATCGATGGCCAAATTTGAAATAGCCATGTTGGTCAAGCCGTACACTATTTTTTCAATGGTTCCAAATTCAAAAAAATAGGAAGAGCAAATAATCAGCACATCGCAATAAAGCAGTATCCTGCCCAATGTAATGTTGTAGTATTTGTTGACTATTTTTGCGATAATATCTGTTCCGCCGGAACTGCCGTTATTCAGAAAAACGATACCCAATCCCGTTCCCGAAATCAAACCTCCCAGCAAACATGCCATAAAATTATCGTTTGGAGCAACAAAAGTTCCCGGTTCTGCCTGTGGAAGCACGGCAAAAAACAGGGTAATCATGGCAACCCCGTAAATGGTGCGCAAGCTGAACTGAAATCCGATAATACGCAGTGCTACAGCTATGAGCAGGGCATTAATAACAAAATAAGTGATAAAAATAGGAATCCCCGTTGCATAATAAACTATTGCTCCTATACCTGTAACACCTCCACCGGTAATTTGATGCGGCAGCAAAAAACCTTTCCATGCTGCAGCATACATAAATAAACCGATAGTTATCAGGATGTATTGTCGGATAAATATCCAGTTTTTTTTTGTGAAAGGATTGAATTTTGCCATTATTTATTTGGGATTGAATGTTTTTTCTGAATTATTTCTTGTCAGAAAACAATATTGATAATTTTACCCGGAACAATAATTATTTTTTTCGGAGTTTTTCCTTCCATGTACTTCAAGGTTTGCGGATGCGATAAAGCAGTTTTTTCAACTTCTTCCTTACTTGCGTCAGTAGGCATTTCCAACGTAAATCTCACTTTCCCGTTAAACGAAACGGGGTAAAATACCGTATTTTCTTTCAGAAATTCCTCATCATATTGAGGAAAAGAGGCATTAAAAACGGTGTCGCTGTTGCCCAGTGTGTGGTAAAGTTCTTCCGAAATGTGAGGAGCGAAAGGTGCCAGCAGTATCAATAAAGGTTCAAGTATGGCTTTTTTATTGCACTTCAGGGTAAACAATTCGTTCACACAAATCATGAAAGCCGAAACAGCTGTGTTGTAGGAAAAATTTTCTATGTCGTAGCTGATTTTTTTAATGGTTTTGTGCAAAACTTTTAATTCTTCCGCAGTCGGATTTTCTTCCGATACTGATAGTTCATCGTTTTTGTAGAAAAGATTCCACAATTTTTTAATAAAACGATGGACGCCATCTATGCCGTTGGTATCCCATGGCTTTGACTGTTCAAGCGGTCCCAAAAACATTTCGTACAACCGAAGGGTGTCTGCGCCGTAATTTTCCACAATATCATCCGGATTGACAACATTGAACATCGATTTCGACATTTTTTCTATAGCCCAACCACAAATGTACTTTCCATCTTCAAGAATAAATTCGGCATTTTTGTATTCGGGATTCCAGTTTTTAAATTTTTCCAGATCGAGAACATCGTTGGAAACCATGTTGACATCAACATGAATCGGAGTTGTTTCGTATTGGTCTTTTAAATGATAGGAAACAAAGGTATTCGTGTCTTTTATTCGGTACACAAAGTTGCTTCTTCCCTGAATCATGCCTTGATTAATGAGTTTTTTAAATGGTTCTTCTTCGCAAACGATACCCAAATCGTACAAAAATTTGTTCCAAAAACGGCTGTAAATCAAATGACCCGTTGCATGTTCGGTTCCACCGAGATAAAGATCCACGTTTCTCCAGTATTGGTTGGCTTCAGGGCTTACAAGTGCCTGGTCGTTTTTCGGATCCATAAATCGTAAATAATAAGCTGAAGAACCTGCAAAACCGGGCATAGTACAGACTTCAAGCGGATAGCCTTCTTTGGTTTTCCAGTTTTTAGCGCGAGCCAATGGCGGTTCACCTTTTTCGGTAGGCAAAAATTTGTCCACTTCGGGCAATTCAAGCGGTAGTTCTTCTTCGCTAAGTGTGTAGGGCACTCCGTCTTTGTAATAAATGGGAATGGGTTCGCCCCAGTAACGTTGGCGGCTGAAAATAGCGTCGCGTAGACGATAATTGACTTTTACCCTGCCTATTCCTTTTTCCGTAATATATTTTTTTGTGGCTTCAATGGCTTCTTTTACGGTCAGTCCATTCAGAAATCCCGAGTTGATCATGATACCTTCTTTGGCATCGAAACTTTCTTCACTGACATCACACCCTTCGATAAGCGGAATGATGGGCAAATTGAAATGTTTGGCAAAAGCGTAGTCTCTGCTGTCGTGCGCCGGAACAGCCATAATAGCCCCTGTTCCGTAACCGGCAAGCACATAATCGGAAATCCAAATGGGAATTTCTTTCCCGGTAACAGGATGAATGGCATAAGAACCGGAAAAAACTCCCGTAATACGCCGATCTGCCAAGCGTTCACGTTCTGTACGCTTTTTGGTGTTCTCGAGGTATTTTTCAACTTCAGCTGCCTGTTGGGGAGTGGAACATATTTTTACCAATTCGCTTTCAGGAGCAAGTACCATAAATGTAACGCCAAATATGGTATCCGCACGTGTGGTAAATACTTCAAAAGTTTCTTCTCTGCCTTTTATGGAAAAACGGATTTCGGCACCTTCACTTCTTCCTATCCAATTCCTTTGTGTTTCTTTCAGGGAGTCGGTCCAGTCGATAGTTTCCAAACCATCCAGCAAACGTTGGGCATAAGCCGAAACGCGCAGACACCATTGCCTCATGATACGTTGCTCTACAGGATATCCACCGCGAATGGAAACGCCTTCGCTCACTTCGTCGTTGGCCAGCACCGTACCCAAAGCCGGACACCAGTTCACTTTTGTGTCGGCCAAATAGGCAATGCGATAGTTTAACAAAATTTCCTGTTGTTGTTTTTCGCTCAACGCTTTCCAGTCGGCAGCCGTAAACGACAGTTCACGAGTGCCCGAAGCATGAAGATTTTCAGTACCTTTTTTCTCAAAATGTTCAACAAGACGACTAATGGGTTGAGCTTTCTGCAAATTGTTGTCATAATAATGATGAAACATTTGAATGAAGGCCCATTGTGTCCAGTGGTAATAATCGGGATCGCAGGTTCTGATTTCTCTATCCCAATCGTAACTGAATCCGATTTTATCAAGTTGTTGGCGGTAGCGAGCTATGTTGTTTTTGGTCGTAATGGCCGGATGTTGGCCTGTTTGAATGGCATATTGTTCTGCCGGCAGTCCGAAAGCATCAAAGCCCATTGGATGGAGTACATTAAAACCTTTCAGTCTTTTGTAACGGCTGTAAATATCCGATGCAATGTAACCGAGCGGATGGCCGACATGCAGCCCTGCTCCCGAAGGATAGGGAAACATATCCAATACATAATATTTGGGTTTGCTTGGGTTTTCAACGGTTTTATAAATCTGATTGTCTTTCCAATATGTTTGCCATTTTCGCTCTATTTCTCTGAAATTGTACTCCATGTATCACTGAAATTTAATAAATTCAACCTTATCTTTTCTCTTTTACAGTATTCGCAAATTAAATTTGCAAAGTTAATCATTTTGCCAAAATAAAAGAAAGCTTCTTCTTTTTCCGTTTCATCTTTCGCTCATTTTTATAAAGTATAAGTATAAATATTTCAATAATTTGATTATTTTTGCAGGTGATTACTAATCTCCAGAAAGATGTCCGATATTAAATTCAATGATGAATTAAGAGTTCCCGAACCAACATTGAGACGACTGCCATGGTATTTGGCTTATGCAAAACTTATGATGGAAAAGGGTGAAACCTATTTGTCTTCTACTCAAATATCGAACAACATTGCAGTAGATGCTTCCATTGTTGCCAAGGATTTATCTTATGTTCAAATTTCGGGAAAAACAAGAGTCGGTTATGAAACCCATGAATTGATTATCGTTTTGGAACGCTTTCTTGGTTTTACGGAATCGCACAAAGCTTTTATGTTTGGAGTCGGAAATTTGGGAGGTGCTTTGATGCACGACAACGGGCTGGAACAGTTTGGGTTAAAAATAGTAGCAGGTTTTGATGTAAAATACGAATTGGCAGGTACTAGTATCAACCGCATTCCCATTCATCATATTGAAAAATTTCCAGAACTACAGCGAAAAACAGGTGTAATCATTGGCATTTTGACTGTCCCTGTGGACAAGGCACAGGAAGTGTCGGAATTAATGATTGAAGGAGGAATTCGTGCAATTTGGAACTTTACTCCTTTTAGAATAAGAGTGCCCGACAATGTGGTGGTGCAAAATACTTCTATTTATGCTCATTTGGCGGTAATGTTCAATCGCTTGAATGCCATTGTTAACAAATAATTTTTTTTATCATTCATTAGTTAAAGGAAAAAATGAAAATTTTTGCTATCGGGCAAAACTATCCCGAACACAATAAAGAATTGAAAAATGATAATCCTGTTGAACCTGTTGTGTTTATGAAACCCGACACAGCGCTGTTGAAGAACAACAAACCTTTTTATATTCCCGATTTTTCCAATGAATTGCATTACGAAACGGAATTGATTATACGTTTTAACCGCATAGGTAAAAATATTCAGTCTAAATTTGCCCATCGTTATTTCGATGAAATTGGTTTGGGAATTGATTTTACTGCCCGCGATTTGCAGAGAAAACTCAAAGCCGAAGGAAAACCTTGGGAAATTTGCAAGGCGTTTGACAATTCGGCTGTTGTAGGCGATTTTCTTCCTGCTTCAGATTTTAGGGATATTCAGGATATTCAATTTCATTTGGATATCAATGGAATAACTGTACAAAAGGGTGATTCCAAAGATATGATTTTTTCGGTCAGTGAACTTATTGCTTACGTTAGTCGTTTCTTTACTTTAAAAATTGGTGATATTTTATTTACCGGAACACCTGCCGGTGTTGGTTGTGTTCATCCCGGCGATCGTTTGGAAGGCTATATCGGCAATCGAAAAATGTTCAATTTTCTTGTTAAATAATTGAGCAACTAATCCCTGAAATAATAACTTTTTGTTTTGAACGTTTTTAAATTATCTGTTTTTTTGTATTAAATTTTATTTCTCCCTTGAGGGCGCTTTTATGAAAATTAAATTTTTATTTTTTTCTTTTTTCCTTTCTGTCAGTGGTTGGTGTATGGCTCAAAATACTATCACAACTTCTCATAAACTGATTTGGAAAGGAATTGAAAAATGGTACGCTGATTCATCTTCCGTTCAGGTCATTTCGTTTCGGGATGCGCATTATCCTTACGAAAATCGTTTGCCTTATTTCAATTACAGAATTCCGGCCGAAAATTATTCGTACAAAGCGGTTTTGACCAATACTGTTTTTGAAGCTGTCAACACTGAAGAGGAAGCAATTTTAAGCGATAAGGCTGTTTATTCTTCCGAACCGGTGCTGGAGACTCGTTATCTTGTCGATAGAGGAAGCAGCTTTTTTGATGTTCAGATGTTGCCTTTCGTTTTTCAAAACGGCAAATTTCTCAAATTAATCTCTTTCGATTTGTCAATTTCCAAAATTGCACTTCCGCACCATGCAAAAAATGCTTCCACACATAGTTTTGCTTCTTCTTCGGTGCTGGCACAAGGAAAGTTTGTTAAAGTCAGACTGGCTGATTCAGGAATTTACAAACTTACTTATGAAGATTTGGTTGCGATGGGTATTAATCCATCCAATGTCAGGGTCTTTGGTTATGGTGGTGGCATTTTAGATCAAAACTTTTCTCAAACCAAACCTGACGATTTGCCCGAAGTTCCAATTTGGGTGGAAAAAGGAAGTGATGGAATTTTCAATGCCGGCGATTACATCTTATTTTATGCGCAGGGTGTGGTGCGCTGGTCGTACGATAAAAACAAATCAATGTTTGTCCATAAAAATAATTCGTATTCACAATATGGTTATTATTTTATCACCTCCGATGCAGGAGTGGGCAGAAAAATCGAGTCAAATAGCATTGAACTTCCTGCCGATGTAACGATTTATCAGGTTGATGAATTTACAGACTATCAGCTCTACGAGAAGGATATCATCAGTCTTACCAAATCGGGAAAGGAATTTTACGGTGAAACTTTCAGCAACACGCTTTCCTACAGTTTTGTTTTTAATTTGCCCAATGTAGTTAAATCAAATACATTAAAACTTTCTGTTGATGTTGCTGCTTCTTCGCTGGAAAATTCGTCTTTTAGCTTAAATTTGAATGGTTCTCAGAATAAAACGCTCTCGGTTACAAAAAATTCGGGAGATAATTATGAAATCGCAAAATCTGCTTCTTCGGTTTATACTTTCACTCCCGATAACGAGACATTAACTTTCAATATTACTTACAACAAGTCAACTTCAACTTCCACCGGCTATTTGAATTATCTGGAGGTAAATGCCCGACGAAAATTAGTTATGCAGGGTGCTGCCATGCGTTTTCAAAATGTTGATTATTTAGGAAAATCTTCTTACAACAACTATACTTTGAGTAATGTCAACGGTAATGTGCAAATTTGGGATATTACGGACCCTCAAAATATTTATCGTGTTGCAACCACAACACTTCCTGACAATAAACTTTCTTTTGTAGCTTCAGGCAACGAACTCCATCAGTACATTGCTATTGATCCTACGGCCGGTAGTTCCTTTCCCAAGCCAGAAATTGTTGGGGTGGTTGCCAACCAGAATCTTCATGCATTGCAGCCTTCTGATTTGGTTATTATTACCCATCCCAATTTTCTTTCACAGGCCGAAACATTGGCGCAGGCTCATAGAGAGAAAGATGGACTTTCGGTTGTAGTAGCAACCACCGAACAGGTTTATAACGAATTTTCGTCCGGTACACCGGATGCTACTTCCTATCGCTGGTTTGTAAAAATGTTGTATGATCGGGCTATCGAAACAAACAATACTGCCGATTTGCCGAAATATCTCCTGCTGTTTGGTCGTGGCTCTTACGACAACAGAGGTATTGTTCCCAACTCAGGTGATAATTTGATATTGACCTATCAGGCGGAAAACTCGTTGGTACTCACTTCTTCCTATGTTACGGATGATTATTTCGGTTTTATGGACGACAGCGAAGGAACGCAAGTTCCTGCTGATTTGATGGATGTAGCTGTCGGCCGTTTTCCTGTTACTACTGTACAGCAGGCTATTGATGTGGTGAATAAAACAATTAATTATATCGATAACAAGGGAAAAGGAATTTGGAAAAATCAAATTTGTTTTTTGGCCGATGATGGCGACGGAGCTCTTCACATGCGGCAAGCTGACAGCATTGCAGTAGCAGTGGCAAAAAAAGTTCCGGCTTTTCAAATCAACAAAATTTATCTCGATGCTTTTGTCCAGGAAGTCAATGCCAGCGGGCAAAGTTATCCTTTGGCAAGAAGTCGCTTTCACAATTTGTTGCGTTCCGGTATGTTTTTGCTGGATTACACAGGTCATGCCGGTTATGCGGGTTGGACAAACGAAAACATCCTCACTACAGCCGATGTAAAATCTTTGTCGAATAAAAATTTGCCCGTTTGGATGGCTGCCACTTGCGATTTTCTTCAATTTGATGTTAAGCCAGTTTCGGCGGGAGAATATGTTATTTTAAATCCTCTTGGCGGTGGAATTGGACTTTTATCGGCTGCTCGCCCGGTTTATGCGTCGCAAAATTTCTATATAAATAAGTATTTTGTCGAAAACCTCTTTAAGAAAAATGGAGATTATCCGCGTGTAGGAGATGCTGTCCGTTTAGCAAAAAATTCCATCGGCACCGAAACCAATAAACTTTCTTATATTTATTTGGGCGACCCGGCTGTCAGATTGAATTATCCGGATCAATACAACGTGGTTACTTCTAAAATCAATGATAACGTAGCTTTGGGAAAAGATACGCTGAAAGCTCTTTCTACTGCTTCTGTTTCGGGCTTTGTTGCTGATCAGAACGGGAACAAGGTTTCCGACTTCAATGGTACAGTGGAAATTGTTGTTTATGATAAAGTTGAGAAAATTACAACTTTAAATAATGAAGGCGATGGGTCGATGACTTATTACGATCGTCCCAATACCTTGTTTGCCGGAAAAGTGAAGGTGATCAACGGTGAGTTTACTTTTACTTTTCTTCTTCCAAAAGATATCAAGTATAATTATGGTTCGGGACGAATAAACTACTATGCTTACGACGACACCAACAACTATGAAGCGCAGGGTTACTTTGAGAATTTTTTAATTGGTGGCTCAAGTACGAATTTACCAAACGACAGTATTGGCCCCCAAATCGACATGTATCTCAATTCTCCTGAATTTGTATCAGGCGGACAAGTGAATGAAACCCCGCTTTTTGTTGCCAATATTTCTGACGAAAACGGTATAAATACGGTCGGCAGCGGTATTGGTCATGATTTGCTGCTGACGGTGGACAACGACCCGAATAAGACATACATTTTGAATGATTATTATACGGCTGTAGAAAACAGTTATCAGCAAGGAACAGTTTCTTATAAATTATCTACGCTCCAGGAAGGAAAACATACTTTAACTTTCAGAGCATTTGATTTGCTCAATAATTCTACAACCAAAACAATAGAATTTGAAGTAGTCAAAGGTTTGTCTCCTGTCATTTTTTCGGTTTATAATTATCCGAATCCTGTCAGAGAACAGACTAAATTTGTCATTCAGCACGATCGTCCCGAAACACTTCTAACCACTACGGTTGAAATTTTCGATTTATCGGGTCGAAAAATTTGGATGTTTACTCAATCTTCAACCGATGAAGTAACTTGGAATCTGAAAACTTCCAACGGCGAAAAAGTTCAGAAAGGTATTTATCTTTATCGGGTAAGTATTCGTACCGAAAACAGTTCGTTGACGTCGAAAACAAACAAAATTATTGTTTTTTGAGGCAATAAAATTCAAATTGTTCGTTAATATTTTTGCTAATTTGAAATATCTGTTTTTTTAATTTTTTGATTTTTAATGTAATAAATAAGAATAATGAAGAAAAGTTTTTTGATTTTCAGTTCTTTTGTTTTGATTACTTTTTGTGTTTATGCTCAGACTGATACCAACAATCCTGTAATTACCGCCGTACCGTCTTTAACCATTGCACCCGATGCGCGGGCTGGAGGTATGGGCGATGTGGGAGCAGCTACAACACCTGATGTCAATTCTCAGTATTGGAATCCGGCCAAATATTCTTTTATGGAAAGCGAAGTTGGCGTTTCTCTATCTTACACGCCTTGGCTGAGCAAGCTGGTAAGCGACATTAATTTGGTTTATGCCGCAGGTTATTGGAAATTTGATGAACTGCAGTCGGTAAGTGCATCCCTGCGATATTTTTCGTTGGGAGACATTTCGTTGATGGACGAAATGGGTTATCCTCAGGGCTCTGCCCACCCCAACGAATATGCTTTCGATATAGCCTATTCCCGTTTGCTCTCCACCAAATTTTCAGCGTCGGTAGCTTTGCGCTATATTCGTTCCGATTTGAACAATGGAGTTAATTTATCCGGAGGAACAGAGATGTATCCGGGAAATGCCTTTGCAGCCGATGTGGCAGGTTATTACCGTACACCCATTACTATGGCAACGGGCGATGCTAATTTGGCATTGGGTTTTAATATTTCCAATATTGGTTCTAAAATTTCGTATGATGAGAACGAGACCAGTAATTTTATTCCGACCAACTTGCGAATTGGCGGTTCATTTGATTATCCTATGGATGCTTACAACCGTTTTTCGTTCAGTGCGGATGTCAATAAACTGCTGGTACCTACCCAAAACGATATGACCATTGAAGAGTACAGCGATATTTCTTCGATCAGTGGTATTTTCAAATCGTTTAACGATGCTCCGGGCGGATTCAACGAAGAACTGAAAGAGGTAATGTGGTCGGTGGGTGCAGAATATGCCTACAATAATCAGTTCTTTGTTCGTGCAGGTTATTTTAACGAAAGTCAGGAAAAGGGAAATCGCAAGTATTTTACTGCCGGTGCTGGATTCAAATTAAACGTTTTTGAACTTGATGCCGGTTATGTGATTGCTACTTCGCAGTCGAATCCGCTGGATCAGACCTTGCGTTTCTCCTTGTCGTTCGACTTGAACGGATTAAGAAATTTGGCAAGGTAACGCGAAAACAACTTTTGTTTGCAGGTTAAAAATTTTCATTAACAATAAAAGAACGGTTGTTCCCTTTTATCGGGTCGCAGCCGTTTTTTGTTTAAAGTGATAGCTTATGAATATTCGAGTAGGTTTTGGTTATGATGTACATCCTTTTGCCGCCAACAGAGAATTGTGGCTGGGGGGAATTCTGGTGAAACACGAGAAGGGTTTGGCCGGTCATTCGGATGCCGATGTATTGATTCACGCCTTATGCGATGCACTTTTGGGAGCAGCCGGTTTGCGCGATATAGGCTATCATTTTCCCGATACGGCTGATGAATTTGAAAATATCGACAGCAAAATATTGCTTGCTAAAACTATGAATTTGCTTAATGAAAAAGGCTTTTCTGTTGGTAACGTGGATTGTACGGTTTGTGCAGAAGAACCAAAGTTAAATGCCTATATTCCACAAATGCAGACGTGTCTGGCAAATCTGATGCAGCTTGACGAAACGGACGTTTCCATTAAAGCCACCACATCCGAAAAATTGGGTTTTGTAGGTAGAAAAGAAGGAATTGCGGCTTATGCAGTAGTACTGATTTATCGTCCATCGTGATTTTTTTTCCCTTGTTTCCCCTCTACCTATCAAGCATTCAAAATTCTTATAGAACAATTGATAAAATCTATTGAATTTTGTGAATCATTTTATAAAATAATGATTACTTTTGTATCAGTAAAAATTAAAACAACTATAAATTTATAATTATGTCAGTATTAGTTGGAAAACAAGCACCCGTTTTTAGCAGCAAGGCTGTGGTAAACGGAAACGAAATTGTAGATAATTTTTCTCTTGCTCAGTTCAAAGGAGAGAAATATGTGGTATTTTTCTTTTATCCTGCCGATTTTACTTTTGTATGTCCTACAGAGTTAATTGCTTTTCAGGAAAAAGCCAACGAATTTGAAGCTCGCAACACAGTGGTTGTGGCAGCGTCAACCGATTCAGCTTTTTCTCATTGGAAATGGCTGCAAACCCCTCAAAACGAAGGCGGTATCAAGGGCGTAACTTATCCGATAGTGGCCGATCATTCGTTGACTATTTCCAAAGCTTATGATGTGTTGGCCGGAGATGTGGATTACGATGAAGAAGGTAACGAAATTTTTGTGGGAGCGCCGGAAGCATACAGAGGACTTTTTCTTATCGACAAGGACGGAGTAGTGCGTCATCAGGTAGTAAACGACATGCCAATCGGAAGAAATGTGGATGAAGTGCTGCGTGTAATTGATGCGTTGCAGTTTACCGAACAATATGGAGAAGTTTGTCCGGCCAACTGGAAAAAAGGCGATAAAGCCATGAAAGCCACTCAGGAAGGCGTTGCCGATTACTTGTCGCACAAATAAAAGGTGAGTGATCAACTTATAAAAAGCCGCTTAAATTACTCAAGCGGCTTTTTTAATATACTTTTAACCTATTTTTGATGCAACATTAAAGACAGAAAAACTATGTATTCATTTTTGGTTATCGTTTTTAAAAAAATTGTGTACCTTTGTCATAAAGAAAGAATAACAATTCGAGTTTAATGATAAAAGTCATTTTGTCAACTAATTGCAACTAAATAGTCTGTATGAGTTCAGAAATAAAATTAACGATAACAGGGTTGGTTTATAATCAAAACATTGTGGGTACTTACGGCTTGGTTCTTAGTGAAGAATCGGGCAATCGACGATTTTCCGTGATGATTGGAGAACCCGAAGCGCAATCTATCGCATTGAAGCTCAACAATAAAAAACTTCCACGTCCACTCACTCACGATCTGATAAAAACTATTTTAGACGTTTTTGAAGCCAAACTGGTGAAAGTGTTGATTAGCGACATGATAAATGATGTTTTTTACTCTGAATTGCATATTCTCAAAGATGAGAAAATATTGGTGGTTGATGCACGAACTTCAGATGCTGTGGCATTAGCGGTTAGATGTAACAGTCCAATATACATCAAATCGGATATTCTGGATATTGTAGGTGTTGTTGTGGAAGAAAACGAAATAGAAGAAACAACCGACAACGAAGAAAATATCGAAGAGTTATCCGATCAGGAATTGGACAACCTTTCGCTCAACGAATTGGAAGAATTACTTTCTATGGCTGTAAACGAAGAAAAATATGAACTGGCTGTACACATCCGAGATGCTATCCAACGCAAAAAAACAAAAGAAAAGTTTTGATTTTCTCAAAATAAATTTGTTTCAACCATAAGTTGATGACTACGGAATTGCTTCACTTTATCGAATTATTGAATTGAAAATTAAAATACTATAAACCAAAAGCAATGGGTCAATATCAGCGGAAAGTTTAATTATAATTTTTTTCTGTTAGTATGCATAGCAAATGTTATTGTAAAATTAATCAAGAATGATATTATGAAATCCACATGTATTGCATACACAAACACGAATGAATATAATATTCAGACATGTGGGTTCCATCAGACCTTATAAAAAATAAATTATATTCTGATGAAATTAATGTACAACTTGTGAACTTTTTACAACAAATTAGACCTGGTTATTCAACTATTCTTTATCATATGAAGAATTTTTTCGATATTCGTTGGCTATAAAAACTTACAGGAAAAAGTCATAGTATCAAAGTTCTTTCATCAAAATAAAAAATGTAACCTTAATGTATTTAGTATAAACAACAGAAAAAGTACGAATGCAAAAAAACTTTTTGCGATTTTATTCCCTGATAATTTGGATTACGTTTCCTTTACTTAACTTGATAATGGAAGAAGGTTTGGGTTCGGAAATGTCATCCTGTCGCCAATTTACCACATAATCGACAGCCGATTTTATGGCTTCATCTATTTGCGAAAAATTTGACGGCGTGGGGTTCCCGCTGATATTGGCAGACGTGGAAACAATGGGTTTTCTGAATTGTTCACACAAGTTTTTTGAAAACAATTCCTTTGTTACCCTGATGCCTATTGAACGATCAGCAGCAATCAAATTGGCAGCCAGATTTTTGGCTTCGGGATAAATAATGGTGAGAGGTTTATCGGTAATTTCGATCAACTGCCAAGCCATATCGGGCACCTCGTCCACATAAGAAAGTATTCTCGAGGCGGAATCAACCAAAACTAATAAGGCTTTGCTATCGGCTCGCCGCTTTATTTCGTAAACTTTTTTAACGGCCTCTGCGCTGGTGGCATCGCAACCAATTCCCCACACTGTATCGGTGGGATAAAGTATAGTACCTCCTTGCCTCAACACTTCAACAGCTTTTCTGATTTCTTCCTGTAATAATTTTTCCATTTTGTAATGATAGTTTAATCCAAACCTTCAATGAAAACTCCAAGCAAAAATAACAAAAATACGCCTTACTTCAAAAAAGGATAAATTATTCCACCCAAGTTTTACTTCTACCGAAACTGAGATTTCCTAACAATTTCTGCAAATTGGTTAATTTTTATCACTGCCGTACGAAAGTTTTTAAAAATGTTGTTTTTGAAAATTCATATATTTGTATTTCAGCTCATTATGAAAATAATTCAGCTTGAACACAGAATTTATCTTGGTTAAATAGCGTTTTGTCGGGTAGTTTTTCTACTT
>JAHDRA010000132.1 GCA_018433525.1 Paludibacteraceae bacterium | reverse complement strand
GTTATGTGTAATTGCTATCATTCCGTTTCAATTGAACTTTCGGTTGAAAAAGAATTAGAAAAAAGCCCACCGTACAAAGAATAAATACGATTTTGTGAAGTTTCATAATAACTTTTATCAAGTTCAAATCCGATATAGTTTCTTTTCGTTTCTAAACAAGCAATCGCAGTTGAACCACTTCCCATAAAGCAATCTAAAACTGTTGCATTTTCTTTTGTAAGTCCGTCAATCAGTTTCATTAATAGTTTTACTGGCTTTTCTGCTCCGTGATGTTCTTTTGTTATCGTTTCTTTTATCACAGTCGGGATGTGGCTCATATTGGTTTTATTCAATTCAATGCTTCCTCTATTAGCATAAAACACAAGTTCGTGCTGTTTTCTAAAAGGGTTTCCCATTCCTATTCTGCCTTTATCCCAAATAACTAAATTCTTTTGTTGCCATTCGTAAAACAAGCCCATCAAAACAGCACTATAAATATCATCGCAGAAAATCAAAACAGGTGCATTTGGTTTTAGTATTCGTTCCCATTCCTTTTTGATTTCAGCAAAGTAAAATTCTTGTATTGCTAAATCTGATAATCGGTTTACTTTTTGCCTTCCAAATGCGTGAACAGTTGGAGATGTGTATGGTGGGTCAGTTAGCACCATATCAATACTTGCAGATGGTATTTTCTTCATACCCTCAATGCAATCTTCGTTGTATATTATATTTAATTCCATCGCTTCTTTTTTCTAATTCTTTTTTATTCGTTTTCAATTCAAGTTCACTGCTAAATAACCGCAACTACACATAACACGGGTTTGGCAAAATTGCCGTTTTGTTCTTCTATCAACATTTGTACTAATTATTAAGTTTTGTTTTTCAATTCTACATTCGGTTCGGCAACTTCGCCAAGCCCGAAAACGTTCTCGGCAATATGAAAAATAAAATTGGTAAATAAGAATGTATAATGTAATTTTGGAGAAAAAGATTAAATGAAAACACAACATAAATTAATATTTGGCAATTCTATGAGTATGATAGAAATCCTAGATGAAAGTATTCATTTAATTATTACTTCTCCACCGTATTTTAACGCACCATTTGACTACAAAGGACTTTTTGAAAATTACGACCAATATCTTGGCATGATTAGAAGAATGGCAAAAGAAGCATTCAGAGTTTTGCAAGAAGGAAGAATTTTTGCATTAAACATTGACGATATGCTTGTAAATGGCGAAAAATATCCTATAACAGCCGATGCAATAAAAATTTTTCAAAATGTAGGATTTAGATACAGAGATAAAATTGTATGGAAAAAACCCGACGGCTATTTACGAATAAGTAAGCGTAGCGGAGTATTATTGCAAAACCCTTATCCAATGTATTTTTATCCTGATAATCTTTTGGAAAGCATTGTTATTTTTCAAAAAGGGAAATTTAATTATCGCTCAATTCCAAAAGAAGTAAGGGAAAAATCAAAAATTGATAAAAAAGAATTTCAAAATAACAATTGGCATAAAACTATTTGGGAAATAACAAATGTTTTACCTGGTTCAAAACTTGAAAAAGGAGTTGCAGCTTTCCCTGACGAATTACCTTACAGACTAATAAAACTTTTTTCGTATGTTGGCGAAACAGTACTTGACCCATTCCTCGGTAGCGGAACAACAATGAAAGTAGCTAATCAATTAAACCGGAATTCAATAGGCATTGAAATAATTAGAGATTTGGAAACAATTATAAGACAAAAAGTTAATTCCAATAATTTGGAAATTGTAGAAAGGGACAAGGGGAAATACAGATTTGTGACATTGGATTATATTGAAAAAAGAAAAAATGTGGTTAATTGATTTTATAAAAAAGATTTTTGAAAGCAGGAAATTAAAAAATATGAATATAACAGCACAAATAACAGGAATTAAATACAATCCGAAGCTAACTGATGACTTAACAGTTTTTGATTTTAATAACTTTAATATCAATGAATTGCCTGCAAATTGTTTGATAAATTATGATGGTTTTTCATTTGGATTGTCAAAATGGGTTTCGCCCAAAAGAACTCGTTCTTATCCTTACGAAAGAGTTTATAATACACTTGGAACTTCAAAACGAATAACGGTTATTCCCATTATCAAAGATGAGGGGAAAAAAGGCGACAGAGATTTTATCCAATGGGACACGATTTCATTAATGAGTTTACTTGATGTTTTTGTAGTTTTTGCGTATTACAAAACAGCTGAAAAACATAAAACACGAGCTAACAAAATAACTAATCAACAGTTTGATAATGAGTTGGTAAAACAAAAAATATCCGAAATAAAAAACTATCATAGTTCCGCATTGCATTGGAATTTAAAAGAAATTAAAGAATCATTTCCTGATCTAATTCAAAAAGCAAAAACATCCTACAATACAATCAGAAAGCAATTAGCTGTTGAATTTCACAACGAACAAGGTATAGACAAATTTGCCAAACAATTTATCAATGGCGTAAAAGATTTTATGAAAACTTCACGACTAAAAGCACAAGAAGCCCAAAATCGTGAAATGCAGACTGTTCAACCAAAAGAAGCTTTATCAACATTAACCAAAGCGACCATAACAATTGAAAATTATCTTGGCGGAAAATATTATTTCACTACCGATGAAATAAGAATTGAAAAAGACAAAATCTATTTAATTGAATCTAAACATTCAAAAAACTCAATTTTGCCAAGTATTGGCGATATAAAAGACGGATTACTTAAAATGATACTCTATACAAATCTTAAAAATGTATCAATAAATGACAATAATTACACGGCAATTCCTGTGCTAAAATTAACTTCGTCAAAATTACCAACAGATATTTCTAAATCTGAAATTGAAACCAATACAGTTTTAAACAAAAGTCAAAAAGAAATACTCAACAAATTGTTTGTGGAAGCCAACGAAAATGGATTTGAATTAATAATTGAAAAAACGGTATAATAATGATAAAAAGTCCATTAAGATATCCCGGCGGAAAAAGTAGAGCAATTAAGTTTATTACTCAATTAATACCAGAATTTAAAGAATACAGAGAACCATTTGTTGGCGGAGGTTCTGTATTTGTATATTTAAAACAAAGATATCCAAATAGAAAATTTTGGATAAATGATATTTATGAAAATTTATATCTATTTTGGAAATATGCTAAAAAAGAACCTGAAAAATTAATCGAACAAATTCAATATTGGAAGAACAATACGACTAATGGGAAAGACTTGTTTAAATACTTGTCGGAAAATATTAATAATTTTAATGAACTTAAAAAGGCAGCTGCATTTTTTGTTTTTAATAGAATAACTTTTTCCGGGACAACGGAAAGTGGCGGATTTTCCAATGCAGCTTTTAATAAACGATTTACGCAATCAAGTATTGAAAGAGTTAAAGCATTGTCTCAAATTTTGAACAATACAAAAATTACAAATTTTGATTATCAACAAGTAGTCGAAGAAGAAGGGGAAGATGTTTTTATTTTTCTTGACCCGCCTTATTACTCTGCCACAAAATCTGCTTTATACGGTAAAAATGGAAATCTTCATAAAACATTTGACCACGAACGATTTGCAGAAGTTCTAAAAAATACAAAACATAAATGGTTGATAACCTATGATGACAGCGAATACATAAGAGATTTGTTTTCTTTTGCTAATATTAGAGAATGGAATTTGACTTACGGTATGAGAAATGTTGGAGACAATGGAAATCAAAAAGGTAAAGAATTATTTATTTCAAACTATTCAATATTAGATATAAAGGAAATCAAACAAAAATCATTATTTGAAGAATAAGAAAAAAATACTGCCGAGAACATTGTGTATAAGCAATGGCGGGTAAAATACTAAAATTCAAATGAATATGAATAAAATCAAAGTCGGAGCAAAAATAAAAGTAAATGCGGAAAATCCCACCACTGCTCATACACTTGCCCGTTAGCGGTAATGGCACTAAAACGAACAATTATCAATTTATCGTTTAACTGAAAATAGATTTTTGTATTTTTGTTAAGAGGTATTTAAAGAATGAAAACGCATCATAAAATAATACTCGGTGATAGCAGACAAATGATTGAAGTGCCAGACAATTCTGTGCATTTAGTGATTACTTCTCCCCCATACTGGCAATTAAAAGATTATGGTTCAGATAATCAAATTGGATTTCATGAAAATTATGAAAGCTACATTAACAACTTAAATTTGGTATGGAAAGAATGCTATAGAGTTCTTCATAATGGATGTAGGTTGTGTGTGAATATTGGCGACCAATTTGCCCGTTCGGTTTATTATGGACGTTATAAGGTTATTCCAATCAGGGAAGAAATTATCAAATTTTGTGAAACAATTGGTTTTGACTATATGGGAGCGATTATTTGGCAAAAAATTACCACATCTAATACAACAGGCGGCGGAGTTCAAATGGGTTCGTATCCCTATCCAAGAAACGGTATTTTAAAATTAGACTACGAATTTATACTCATCTTTAAAAAACTGGGTGAAAGTCCTAAACCTACAAAAGAACAAAAGGAACTCTCCAAAATGACCGCAGAAGAATGGAATACATTTTTTGCAGGGCATTGGAATTTTCCAGGTGAAAGACAAACGAATCATATTGCGATGTTTCCCTTAGAATTACCTTATCGATTAATTAAGATGTTTTCTTTTGTAGGGGAGACCGTTCTTGATCCTTTCGCAGGTAGCGGTACAACTTTACTTGCTGCAAAAAGACTTGATAGAAATTCTATTGGATTTGAAATCAATCCTGATTTTATTCCTATAATCAAAGAGAAATTACAGGTTAATCAACCTGATTTATACGGGACAACCTATGAATTTATAAAACAAAAAACACTTAATATCAGCTTTGAAAACGAAATCCAAAAATTGCCTTATATCTTTAAGGATCCCCACGCACTTGATAAAAGAATAGATATAAAAAAACTACAATTTGGCTCCAAAATAGACAACAATAGTCCCGCCAAACGAGAAGAATTTTTTACAGTAAAGGAAATCATTAGCCCAGAAAAAATAAGATTAAGTAACGACTTAATAATAAAACTTCTTGGTATAAAACAAGACCCATCAAGTAACGGAAAAGCGGTTTCTTTCTTAATTGAAAAAACAAAAGGGAAACGAGTATTTCTAAAATATGATAATATAAAATACGATGATGAAAATAATATTCTTTGTTATATGTATTTGGAAAATAAAACATTTATTAATGCACACCTTATTAAAAACGGTTTAGTAAAAGTCGATACAGCATTAGATTACAAATACAAACAAAAATTTTTGAATTATTTAAGGCATAACGATGGCTAAAGAATGGATATTAAATTCAGCAATGAATCGATTCCAACTCAATTTTAAAAGAAATGTTGGACCGACTTCAGAATCTATAAGAAAATGTGCTCCTAAAAATATTGAAGAGTGGAGAGAGTACTATTTTAAAAATGTAAAATCAAAAGAACATATTATTGAACTTGGGAAGAAACTTTATATTAAAATAACAGAAGTAATTCAAGCTGAAGTATCAGAAATAACAGAACAAGATTGTATTGATTATATGATGCAATTAGTAATTGACCGTACTTACGAAGGTTATGTTACAGAAATACAAACTATTTATGGACAATTACAAAAAATA
Organism: Paludibacteraceae bacterium; assembly: GCA_018433525.1. Classification (GTDB taxonomy): domain Bacteria; phylum Bacteroidota; class Bacteroidia; order Bacteroidales; family Paludibacteraceae; genus MVYY01. Next base: position 364 of record JAHDRA010000132.1, on the reverse strand, counting down.
TTAGGTGTAAAGATAGAACCCGCACCTGACGAGTGGGACAGATTATTTAATGTTGATTTCTATATAAAAATTAATGAAAAATACATAGGCTTGCAAATAAAACCCGTCAATGCTGGTATTCAATTACCAGAAATATTTAAGGAGTATAATATACAATCTGAATCTCATCAGAAATTTACAGAAGTATTTGGCGGAAAGGTGTTTTATTTATTCTCTGAAAAAGTAGGAGAACGAAAAGAAATAAAAAATAAAGAAGTAATTGATGAAATAAAAGCAGAAATACAAAGACTTAAGGATACATATTAAGCCACTACCGCTAACAGCGGCTATACGCCATTAAAACGGCGCATAGCCGCTAAACATT
>JAHDRA010000029.1 GCA_018433525.1 Paludibacteraceae bacterium | reverse complement strand
GCCACTTGGCTTGCCCTTGACAAGTGCGGAAGTTGAAGCTAAATTTGCTTGGGGTCAGAAAAAGAAAAACACACAAACGAGGCTAACTTTTGTCTCAAACTATTTAGTTAAAACTGTCCAAAGAATAGGGGGTCAAACCATCTGTATATATTGTCCTTGAAAATACTTTTCTCTAAATCTTTATCGACTTGAGCATACTTTAGCACATTGATTATATCTTTAAACTGATTTCTTACGCTTTCCTTTGCCTGCTCAATTTCTCTTATTGGTAACGATGAAAACTCAATTAAATAGTCGCCACTTGGGGTCTTTGTAACGATTCCTTTTTCGTCAATAAAGGAAAGAATTTCTGGAATTTCTTTTTCAAAACCAGAACCCATAAAAAGAGAAGTAATGTTTTCGGTTGAAGGAGTAACCGGACTTCCTTCTTCGCCAGTTACTTCAATTACTTTAAATAATACGTTTAGAAGCAAAATTCCCTTAAATACTTTTGTACAATTTTCTCCATGCTCCTGAACTCTTTGAATATTTAAACGATATTTATCAAGCACCTGATTAAACCTTGCTTCCTGATCATTTTCAAATGCTTTAGCAAAGAAATCCCACAAATAATCAGCAGTTAGTAAGCGTTCACCGTTTATCTCTTTGTCTAAATAATTCAGAAAGCCAAATTCTTTGTCGTATAAAAATCCAAAAATACTTCTATTGGTAGAACCTAAATTTCTAGCAATAAAAGTGGATAAGTATGCCGTATAAGGATGAATAGGAAAAAGGTCTTTTAATTTTGATTTTGCAGATGCACTGTGGTTATTTGTCAGCAAATTAATTAAGTCATCCCATTGTGTTGAACTATCAAATATTTCTGCTTGTTGCCTGCGCCATTCTTCAATATTTATTTTTTTAATGGTAGCTGCAATAATATGGTAGGTCGTAATAGGTTCCATACGATATTGAATAATATGAAACCTGTCATTCATTCGTGACAAATCTTCTTTGGGTATAGTATGTTGATGGGGCGTTCTGTGACTGATTAAGTACAAAAAGATATTGTTTTTTTCGCTTAATTCGGCAATATTTTGTAGCTGGTTAATTATTCCAGAATTAATAGAATCCATTACAGACGTAAACTCATCCCAAATGATAATAATTCCATCTGCTTTTTTTTGAGCTATAACCTCATTATTGACTTCGACGAGCCACTTCGTTATATCTGAATGGGAGAAGTGAACACCCTCATTATTCAGAGTGCCTTCAATTACATGAAAGAAATCAATATCATAAGCATTTAGTTTCTTTAAAATATCAGTTTTGGTTGTAACATAGATACTCAGTTCATCATGCTTTTTAATAAGTGAATCCCAATCTATTAAAGGGCTATTTACCTTTTCAATCAATCTGTCAAAGTCGCTGGTTGTTACAATGCCTAGGTCTTTAAAACCTGGTGAAGTTCTTACAGCTTTTTCTATTTGCAAAGCAAATGTTCTGCTGTTCGAAATACTTCCCAATCCCTTTAATACTATAGGCATTAATTTATTCTTGCCTCGATAGTTCTTTATTTTTGATTTTAAACTAGAATCATCAATATTTTCATTGATATAATTTTCTACCTCTTCATAATCATCAAATAGCAAATGCTTAATCACAGAAGCGGCATGGCTTTTCCCTGTTCCAAAAGTACCCTGAATCCAAATGGATTTTCTCAAACTCGGTTCGCTCGTATCAATAGCTGAAATTGTTTTTCGCAAAACCTCATAAAACTGGTCGTTTGGAATAAACTGTTTCCAATAATTAACTGTCTCGTTTTCAATGTTAAATACAGGATGAAAATACTCCTGCAATCCAATGATTTCTGAATATTTCATGATGTTTCTATTTTTCGAGTAAAAGTTTAAGCACTTCGGTATAGGTTAAATCTTCGCGTAATGAGATATTGTCGAGACCCATTACTAAATCCACCTTTACAATTCCATATTTATTTTCCTGTAATGTTCTCAATATGTTTTGGAACCGTTCCTTTGATACTCCAAACTCCTTGTAAATACCTTGCTTTTGTTCGGGAGCATATAATTCGGAAACAGTCAAATTATAGCGATTTTTGCTGTTGGCGTAACGATAAAGCGAATAAGCTACAGTTGTTAAACTAACATCATCGTAAGGCATTTTTGAAATATAGGTTGTTGATCCCTTCTTTTCATTTGTTCCAATTTTAATCTTGGTTAAATTACTGTATTTGAATAAATAAAGGATTGAACTTAACGCATTATCTCTTGTTCTTGGCTGCAATTCCTGAAAACATACTCGCAACAATTCCTCTAAATCATCTTTTGAATAAACCGAACTGAATGGAACATTTTCAATATACCATTTGATAATTAATGAATTATAATACAAGTTAACCCAAATAATCTCCCAAGCCTTTAGTGGGTTGTCAAGATATATTTGTTTTAGTTTTTGTCCAACTTCAGTAATATCACTGGTGTTTTTTCCTATTATCTCTGAATCTTTTAACCAATTTGTAAATGCCCTGATTTGCGGATTGCCACCTAAATTATTGTCAATTTCAAAATAATTCGTAATATTTTGAAAGAATTGATCAATCCAGTTTTCTTTTATTCCAAATCCTTCATATCTGTTCAAGCTACCTAATTTGTTTGTCATTTTACTTCCTCCTTCTGTAATGTTTAAAGATTTTGCCATCATACACCCTTTATCAATAAAGTCAATACACTTCCAGCAATGGATGCATTTGTTTGAGTTAACTTTTACTTGTGGCTCAACAATTAAAGCTCCTGTTGGACATTCTATTTCACAGGCTAAGCAATGAGTGCAATAAGTTGTTTTATATAGCACCCTTTTTACTTTTCCTAAAATGTTTGGAAAGTTATAAAGATTTGAAAAGATGGCTCTTAATGAGTTTTTATCGTCAGAAATTTCAATTGAAAATTTACAGACTATTTCTTTAAATTTAATTTCACCAATATATCCCACCTCATTATTTTGATATGAAATTGGTCCCAATATTTTAATCCATTCAAGAATATCTTCTTTAGGATTAGTAATAAATGCTCTAAGTTCACCACTTCTTTCTGTTATATCAATTCTCGAATTTTGATCTTTTAATGACTGCCCACCCGCCCTTATTTTCCATTTACCAGTTTTGATATACTCATTTAAATCTCTAATACCAGATGCAACGGTTTGTTTTTCAATAGTTTTTAAAAATGGGTTAATGGTATCTGGGTACTTTTTATTGACAATATGCTCTGACCATTCAGATGAAAATGGACAGATGTAACATCCTACTCTATTGAGTCCAAATCTATAACCTTCATTTATAGGTAGTTTTCTTCCAAAAAGGTAAAGAAACACTTCAAGAGTATTCCAATAGTAAATAGGACTTGCATTTATAACCCCAGTATGTTTAACATTTTTACCTATTTTCCTATCATATTTTGCCCTTGAAGTACTTTCTTCAGCTCTCACACCTTCGAAAACCAAGACATTTGGTTGCTTTCCATTTCCATTAAGATGCTTTAAGTCTCGATACAAAGGAGCCGTTTTTGCTACGGTACAACACCATCTATGAATACGGCTTGGCAAGCCAAACTTTTCCCAGAGTTCAACCGTATCCTTTTCAGGATTTTGAGCTAAATGGAACTTTAATTGAGGATAATTTGTAGTATAATATTTTTTTGTTTTTTCCCAAATTTCAAGTGATGGCGGGATTTCCATTCCTGTGTTAGCATAGATCACCATAAAATCATCAGGAGGTATCACACGACTTACAAGATCAAGCGTAACCTGAGAATCTTTTCCGCCACTAAAGGAAGCAATAAATTGGTCAATCTTAGTGTTCAGATAAACTGTCTTGTTGTTTGCTTTTGCCAAGTCAAGAGGCATAATATCAAAACTATCGCAATCTTGCTTAACAACAGCATGTTTAATTTTTGTATTCTTTTCATGCATTTCAGCCAGCAATGCCCAGTCAACTTCTTCATTTGCCTTAGCTTTGCTTCGTATTTTCTTAAGGCTATAAGTGCGATAGGTTTGTTCAATAAATTCAATGGCTTCCTGTTCAAGTAAGAAAAGTAATTTTTGATTTTTTTCAACTACCTTCTGAATGTTAATAGGCTTTAGTTTTAATTCTTGCCCTGCTTCTGTAATTTCGATTATAGGATCATCAAATATATTTCCCCCTTTCACTTCGGCAACTAATTCACCTTTATAATAATATCTTCTATCTAAAGCCCAAAGCAAAGGTTCATTCGATTCTGGATATTTCCAATCCCAGTTTTTATCAAAACCAAGCAGGTTTAATTCTTCATGAAAAACCGGTCTAGGTGAAACATTTAATGCTTCACCATTTCCATTAGTTGTGAGTAAAACTCCATTAATATCTTTGTCCCAGACTACTCTAAACATATAAGTTAAATTAAAATGGTCAAAGATACTAAAAGGGACGGCAAGATTGCACTCTTTGACAAAGCTTTGATTATAGCGTTGGCTCTTGGGGTTTTGGCAATGTGTGCAATGTGGGTCGGCAGAATTTCAAAATTTTTATGCGGTGGGTAAAAAAAATTAAAACACATTCGGGTTGGCAATGAGTGTAGGATTATTTGTCTATCTGTTTCGTTTTTCATATCAAGTTTAATATTTTTATTCACAGTCAATTTGCCCTGTTTCGTTGTCTTTTCTCCGCTTGTGCATAACGGTTTGGCGCTTGGCGCAGTGGCGGATTTCGGAGTAAAAAACTGTCAATACACCACAAAAGTTGATGCGAGGTAGAATTTTTAATTAACCACTTCACCCGCCATTGAGCCAAACGCCTGTTATAGGGCGTTTTTCTTTATTTAAGTTTAATTTCTTCAATTGTCGTTACAACATCGTCTTCATATCTTACAATTGTCAGCCGTGAAATTGTACCTCGTATCTCAAACTCCTTCTTATTCCATTCATCAACCATTTTCTTGCATTTATATCTGTCTTGTGAATTTCCGATTCCTATATGAGGTACAAAATCAAGGTCAAGTCGCAAGTTTTCTTTGAGTTTATCGCTATAAAGTTTGTCGTGAAGTTTCACTATTCTACTGTATCCTTCGTCCGGCACTAAGAAAGTATGAAAATAGTCACTAAAAGCATCTTTATTAATTGTTGCACAACGAATAATAAAGTCAAATTTTACCGAATTCGCAGATTTGTCTTTTACTTCTTTAGTAAATTCTTCTTCTGAAATGTCAAACACTGGAAAAACAATCGTAAAATGAGGATTGACTACGTTGAAAAATAGTTCGTCATTGTCCTTGCGATAACTTTGAATTCTGTCAAAATCTTCATTTGTCAGTTCTGGATATGCTAATACTAAGTATGCCATCTATTTGTCTGTTTGTGGTTTGTTTTAAAATGCCATATAACGTCCCGCGGCTATGCGCCGTTTTGATGGCGTATAGCTGCTGTTGTGCGTTCATTCTTTTTATCTTTCTGTAATTACTAACATCTCATAATCTTCTGCTTTCAATTTATCCTCACGAGAAAAAGCACCAAGCGTTGCTCCAAATATTTCTATTTTTGTAAATTCAAGAGTTTTTAATAACCATGTTATTTCACACGGTACATAATATCTTTCATTACATTCTAATTCCTTTTCTACTCCGTTATCATCAACAAATTTTGTAATGTTATAATCCCGGAATGTCATTAAGTCAAAATGCTTACTATGGTAAGTTGCGTTGCCTTCCATTATTCCCTGTGTGTGAAATTCATTTATAGAATGAAACAAAGGAAACAACCCGTTTAACGTTGTGAATATGAATTTTGACCTGTCCTTTAAAGACTTAGAAACGTTTTTAAGGATTTCATAATTCATTTCGTCTGTTTCCATAAGAGGGAACCCTCCTTCACAAAGCATTATCGCAACATCAAATTGTTTTTCAAAAGGTAGATTGCGGGCGTCATGCCTGAAAAAATCAACTTTTACGCCGGCTTTATTTGCCTTTTCTTCCGCTTTTTTAAGTAATGATATAGACAAATCGATGCCCGTAACTTGATAACCTCTTTTTGCTAGTTCAATAGAATGACGACCTGTTCCACATCCAACATCAATTATCTTTAACGATTTGTTAAAATTTAGCTCTTTCTCAATAAAATCACATTCGCCAATAGTACCCTGAGCAAAACATTCTCTATCGTATTTCTCACCATAATTTTCAAATAATGTTTCGTACCATTGTTTCATATTTTATCCTTTAATAAGAGTTATCATCCTTCCTCTTGTTTTTAAGCATGACGCACAACGT
>JAHDRA010000058.1 GCA_018433525.1 Paludibacteraceae bacterium | reverse complement strand
CCATGCAGATGAATAACACGACTGCTTCCTGCTTTTTCGTGTAAATTGTCAACATTTTGAGTAATAATATGATATATATTGAAAATCAATAAATTACAAATTTGAGGTACAAATAAGGTACAAATTCATATAAAAACTTCATTTTTTTTAATTGTTCCGGAGTGTAATTTTACAAAATTTTTAATAGTGATTATCCTCTCAAAATTATTGTAATGAAGTAAAAAAAAATTCTTTTTTTTGAGAGTAACTTTAGTAACTTTAGTAACTTTAGTAACTTTAGTAACTTTTCAAATTCTATTTAAAATTTATATTATATGTATTATGGCACAATTGGCATTTTTGACACTTTGTTATATAAATAATTGTATTACAATAATTTACAGTAATACTATAAATGGCATTTCTTTGGCACAATTGGCATTTTGATACAATTAAACTGAAAAAGAAATAATTTTAAATGCTTTTAATTAGCGGCGGGGTGTTATTTCCGGAATGGCTTCTTTTTACAAGCTATATGATTTTTCGGTAGTTAACTGTTTAATAAACAGTACATTAATAAAATAATGCTTAAAAAATAAACGGGTAAAAAGATATATTTTCTCTTGTTTTTAACAAAGTCCCTTTCAAAATTTATTTTTATTCTGTTAAAATATGGTTAATTAATGTTAAATTATTTGATTAAAATAAATTCTAATCAATTGATTTTATGTTATTTACAATACATTACTTCAAGTAATTGTTTAAATTCTTTTAACCGGTTCAAATAAGGTAAAGCAATTTCTTTCCCAATGTATGCTTTTACAGTGTTTAAATGTGATTTTACAAATAAGGAACAATCAATTATTTTTGTACACTCATTCAATTTTATAGCTGTGTTTGGCAGTGTGGTATTTTCAAAATAGCTTTCTAATTCTGAAATATCATTACTATTAAAAAAAATCTTTTTTTCATGCTTAATTTTAGTAACTTCAGGAATTATTTCGGGTTGTGGTTGATAATTTTCAAAAGGGTTGTTTAGTTCTATAGTATAGTTCTCATTGAAAAAATCATTTTGGTTTATTGCAGCAACCTTTGTAATTTCAGTAACTTTCTCATTTTTAACCGCTTCAGGTTGTTTTATTGCTTTATCATTTGCAAATGCTTTTCTGTATTTTCTCCAATCTTGTTTTATTAAAAAGTCGGCAATGTCGTACCCTTTTATTTTATCGGCTTCAGATGCAGTTTTCTCTAATAAGTCAAATACTTTAAATTCTGTACCATTTAAACGTTGTTCAAATTCATTTGCTTTTTCCTTCCATTCTTTGAATGTATTGCCTTCTTTTGACAAGTCCGGAAATACATATACATCCCGCCCTTTTAATGATATTATTTTATCAAATGAAAAACTGCTCTTATTGTAAACGGCAAGCCAAAGTAAATCATTTTCATTTTCAGGAAAGCCAAAATACAACGTACCATAAACGGCTGTTTTAGGTGCTTCTACCAGTGCAACGGGGTTGTTTGGATATTTAGATAAAAGATGCTCACCAAATAAACAAGTAACCTTTTTTTCATTCTTTAGATACAATTGTAACCATTTTGGCAGTTCCTTTTTATTCCGGGTACAGTCCTTTTCAATGATAGCATGTAAAAAATTAGTGTTTATTGTATGATTTTCTTTGTCAAATTGCTTTACTTGTATGGCTCTAACATTACCGTTTTTATCAATGAAAGGAAAGGTAACCGCTCCGGCCATATAACCCTCTGTAATTGTTCCAAGTCCGTACATACTTATAACCTTTTCAATATCGGAAACATCAAAAGGGTAGAGGATATTGCAAAGTAAATTTTGAATAAATACATTTTTCTCATACCCTTTTAATGTTTGTTTGAAGGTATCAAGGTCAAAATAGGTTATTTGGGGTTCAGGTTTAATTTCAGCTTTGTTATAAACAAAATTTTGATATTTATAATTGTCCGGCTTTTTTGGTTCTCTTTCATTAATCAATTTAGCATAACCATCAGAATAAGGGTTTAAATGATAACGGCAATCAGCCTCCCGGTCGCAACGTCCGTATTGCTCGGGTAGATATTCATTTGTATAGGTATCAATGTACCTGACAAACCTTTTTTTATGGCAAGCCGGACAAATAAATTTTCTACTGCTACCATCTAATTTATATCTAAATTCACCCATCATAAATTTATATTTATATACATATATGGCATATATGGCATTTGTGGCATTTTGACTTATAAATAATTAATTATCAATAATTTATTGGCATGCTGTGAGTGGCATTTCTTTGGCACAATTGGCATTTTGTATTTCAGTGTCCTGATGTTTTTTTAATTAATAGCGTTTTTCATACTTTCCTTGTGCTACCCTTCTGAATAACTTTTCATTGTCTAAAAACCGTTTAAAAGTCCTTTCACTCATTCCCAATTTTTCAGCAATAATTACACCGTTTCCGGTTTCAAACGTATCGGGTAAAGCCTTATAAATATCTTGTTTATTTATTGGCAAAGTTTCTAAAGGGTTTAAATCTAAAACAATAGAATTGATTTTAAGGGCTGTTTTTTTAAAATATTCAACTAATTTTATTGCACTTCGTACGGCTTTAATACCCACTGCGTTTAAATTATCCTCTCTACAGGCATGTTGTAATATTTGAATTATAAGTGAAAATCTAATAAAGTATGTATCAAACTTATTATAAATACCACGTACCGCCTCATTTTCAGGTTTATTCTGCTCATCTGCTAAATTCTTTCTCCATTCATTTAAAATTTGCTTTGCTTCAGGAGTAAAATGTAATTCTTTTGGCTGCGGGGTGTTTGTATTGTCAAAATTAATTTCTAAATTCAAAATATTTGATACAATGCGCTCCCAATTTTCAGCAATTTCAGGGTCTAATTCTTGTTCGCTTATTTCTTTTTTCGGGGTTTCCGGATAAGCAAACAATATTCTATCTACAAAGCCATTTTCAGTTCTGTTTTTGGCTAATTCATTCAGTATTCCGGGCTGTATGCCTCCAATAACTGAAATAAAAGGTGATGCTATAAGTATAGGTTCGCTCCCTTTACGGTTAATTCTTAAAGTTTCATTGCTCCAATTACTTAGCCAAAATTCTTGTTCACTATTGCCATTTTTATTGTATCGTCCAAAATTGTGAAACCATGCTGCCAATTCATCATTATAAAGCCCCAACCCTCGTTTATTAAACTGATGGACATCTGCAATGGCTTCAGGAGTAATATCACTAATTAAACGCTGTTCAAAAAATGGTCTTATTAGTTCTGTATGACCTTTATTTTCCAGCTCTTTCTCTTGCTGGTTTTTATTAAGCTTTGAAAGTCTATCAAATTCCCTTTTCTCCCTTTTATATTTTTCATAATTAAAACTATCAATTTTTTGAATAGGTTTTAATGTAAAACTAATAGGGTGGCTTTTAATTATACCGGGCTTTCCTACTAAAGCAATATATATAACTGCACTGCTTATCCAGCCTTCCGGTGCTTTAATTTTATAGCTGTTTCCAATACATACAGAGGCAGCAAAAAAAATTGATGCACCGGTAAAGTCAATAGGAAATTTTAAACTTTCGTTTGTAGCAATAATTATTTCCTGAATAGGTTTAGGAAATGCCTCAATAGGAAAAGGGTTTTTTTCTTTTTTTTGTTCGGCTTCAGTTTCGTTCCTTGCCTCTTCAAACCAGTTTTTTATTGTTTCAGGGTTAATTTGGTTATTTCCCTGAAAATTACTATCTTTGTGTTGTCCTTCACCCTCAAAGTTTTTGGGGCTGTTTAATTGATTATTTTCCATTATTCAGCCCTTTCTTTTTTAAATAGGTTTCAGCTTCAGCATCAATTTCAGCATTGGTTTTTTTGCGTCCAGCTTTTAAATACTCATACAGTTCAATATCAGAAAAATAAAGTCGTTTTCCCCGCTTCATATACGGCAATTCACCCCGTGAAACTTTTGCGTAAACAGTTGGGACGGTAAGGTCTAAAAATTTGGCAGCTTCCTCAATTGTTAAAAACCTTTCAGGTTGTTCCATTGCGTTTGAATTTTCAGAAACGATTTTTTTAACCTCGCTAACCTCTTCAATAAGCTTTGTTACTGCTTGCGGTAATTGTTCAAATGTGATTGTTTCCATTGTTTTAAAATTTTAAATTGTTAATAATATTTATTTGATTAACCTTAACTTTTAATTAAAATTAATACTAACGGCAAATATAATAACAATTTTTATAGATAGCAATACTTTTTTGAATTATTTTTTTAAAAAAATGAAAATAATTTATTATTTAACATTTTCTTATTCTTTTAATAGGTGTCTTTTATATTGCTAAATATCTAAATATCAATTGATAAAAGATAAATTTATGTGTTTTATTTTTTTT
>JAHDRA010000052.1 GCA_018433525.1 Paludibacteraceae bacterium | reverse complement strand
TGCCGCTAACGGAAAAACCATTTATTTCACACGGGCTCAGCAATCCGATTTGGTAGATATGGGTACGAAAATTTATGTATCTTCCCGAGCAGGCGCAACCTGGAGTCCACCTCAAATGTTGAAAATTTTTTCCGATAGTTCAATTTCAGTTGCCCATCCTGCCATTGCACTCGATGGACAAACACTTTATTTTGTTTCCGACAAAAAAGATGGCTTGGGAGGAAAAGATATTTATAGAGCCACATTGGAAGGAACCGACTGCAAATACATTGAAAATTTAGGTCCGGAAATCAATACACCCGGCGATGAAATGTTTCCCGTTGTTCGAGCCGATGGAACTTTGTATTTTTCATCGAATGGACATCCCGGATTTGGAGGATTGGATATTTTTAAAGCTGTTCCACAAAAAAATGGAGGATGGAAGGTTGAAAATATGGGAGCACCGGTTAATTCAAAGGCAGATGATTTTGGGATGACGTTTGCCGGTGAAAGCGAAAGCGGTTATTTTTCTTCAAATCGCAACGAAATGAGAGGTTACGATGCTTTGTGGAGTTTTCATTTGCCCGAATTGATTTATTTGGTTGAAGGAAAAGTATTTGATGATCAGGGACAAACTATTTCTGATGCTACAATTCGTATTGTTGGCAGCAATGGGATGAATGCTCGCATTCAAACAAAAAAGGATGGTACTTTTCGAATTAAACTCGAAAAAGATGTCGATTACGTGATGCTGGCAACCGCTCGCGGTTTTCTGAATCAAAAAAATGAACTTTCAACACAAGGACTTACCGACAGCAAAACTTTCAATGTAAATTTCAAGCTTTCATCTATCAGTAAACCGGTGAAAATTGAAAATATTTTTTATGAATTTGGAAAATGGGATTTGACGCCTGCTTCGGAAAAATCTTTGCAGGAACTGGTTAAATTGCTGAAAGACAATCCGAATATTACCATTGAATTGAGTTCGCACACCGACTACATTGGCGACAATGCTTTCAATAAGAATCTTTCCGAAAAGCGGGCGCAGTCGGTGGTGAATTATTTGATAAAAGCCGGAATAGACAAGGAGCGGTTGACAGCGGTGGGGTATGGAGAGGAAAAACCGATAGTGGTAGATGAATCGCTGGCCCAGAAATATCCATTTCTGAAAGTGGGAGAAACCTTGACGGAAAGTTATATATTAACTCTCACCCCCGAACAACAGGAAATTGCCAATCAAATTAATCGTCGTACCGAATTCCGTGTTTTAAAAACGACTTATAATTTGTATTGATCTTTAGCGCAGAAAATTATTACAAATCGTAAAAAGTTGCATTATTAACTTGAATTTGTTGCTTATTAAAATTTTTTGGGATGAAACAATATTTGGATTTGTTGAATCGTGTTCTTACAGAAGGAGTTCATAAAGAAGACCGTACAGGAGTGGGGACTTTAAGTGTTTTTGGTCATCAAATGCGTTTTTCGTTGGACGAAGGGTTCCCTTGTTTGACTACCAAAAAATTGCATTTAAAATCGATTATTTATGAATTGCTCTGGTTTCTGAGAGGCGATACAAATGTTAAGTTTTTGCAGGAAAACGGCGTAAGTATTTGGAACGAATGGGCAGACGAACATGGTGATTTGGGCCCAATTTACGGTTATCAATGGCGCTCGTGGCCCGATTATGAAGGCGGTTATATTGATCAGATTGCCCAAGCGGTGGAGGCTATCAAAAACAATCCCAATTCACGGCGAATCATTGTCAGTGCATGGAATGTAGCCGATTTGCCAAAAATGAAGTTGCCTCCGTGTCATGCTTTCTTTCAGTTTTATGTGGCCGACGGCAAATTGAGCCTTCAACTTTATCAGCGGAGTGCCGATATTTTTTTGGGTGTTCCCTTTAATATTGCCAGTTATGCTCTGCTCCTGATGATGATGGCCCAAGTTACAGGACTGAAAGCTGGGGATTTTGTTCATACGCTTGGAGATGCCCATATTTACACCAATCATCTGGAGCAGGTAAAATTGCAGCTTACGCGAACTCCACGTCCTTTGCCAACCATGTTGATCAACCCGGAGGTAAAAGATATTTTTTCTTTTCAGTATTCCGACTTTCAGCTAATTAATTATGACCCTTATCCTCACATTAAAGGGGAAGTAGCTGTTTGAAATTATTTTCTGAAAAAATAGTTTAGGTTTTACAATAAGTTTTTTATAACTTTGTAAGTTTGCATGTTTTTGTGAGAATTATCAATATGGATTAAAAATTACCTATCATGCCTAAAATTTCAATTATTGCTGCTGTTGCCGATAATTATGCCATCGGCAATTTGAATAAACTGCCTTGGCATTTGCCGGCCGATTTGAAGTATTTCAAAAAACTTACTACCGGTCATGCAGTTATCATGGGAAAACACACTTTTGAAAATTTGCCCAATGGGCCTTTGCCAAACCGAAAAAATATTGTGTTAACTTCGGTGTTGTCCGATGGAATTTGTGAAGGCTATTTCGAAGCCAACTCCATTGAAGAAGCTCTCGAATTGTGCGAAAAAGAAGACGAGGTTTTTATTATTGGCGGAGTATCCATTTTTAAGCAAACCATCGATTTGGCAGATAAAATGTATATTACGTGGATACATGGAGATTTTCAGGCAGATGCTTATTTCCCGAAAATTAATTTTGAAGAATGGGAAGAAATCAGCAGAGAAGATCATCCGGCCGATGAAAAAAACCCTTATCCTTACACATTTTCAGTTTACCAGCGTAAAAAGAAGTAATTTTGCAGCAAATTTTTTATGTTAACCGGTCGTCTATCGTTATTTGACCTTAGACGACTTTTTTATTCGTAAATTTTCTCAGGCAGTCAGGTTGACAAGAATTCTACCTTTCAGTTTACCTTGCAACATGTTATCTATAGCTTTTGAAAGTTGGGGAAGAGAAATTTCGGTGTAAAGATTTAAAAGCTGTTCGGGCTTCCAGTCAGCAGCCAATTTTTTCCATAATTTTTCCCGTAAGTTCATTGGATAATTTTGTGCCGAAACGCCTATGAGCGAAATGCCACGTAAAATAAAGGGAAAAACGGAAATATTCAATTCGGTGGAATGAATGCTGCCACAAGTAGTAACGGCACCGAGCGGCTGTATTTGTTTGATGATATTTTCCAGAATTCCTCCACCTACAGTATCAATGCCACCGGCATATTTAGCTGATAGAATTGGTTTTTGCGGCAAGGACTCAAATTCGCTGCGCGGAAGAATCTTATGACAACCAATGGTTTCAAAAAAACTTTTTTCGGTTATTTTACCTGTAATGGCAACGGTTTGATAGCCAAGTTTGGCAAGCATGGAAAGAGACATGGAACCAACACCACCTGTTCCACCCGAAACAATAATTTCACCCATATCGGGAGAAACCAGCTCAGTGAGTCGAGTCAGTGAAATCCCTGCCGTAAATCCTGCCGTCCCAATTATCATGGATTCTTTCAGTGTCAAACCTTCAGGAAGCTTTACGATCCAGTCGGAAGGGACGCAAATGTATTCTCCAAAGCCTCCGGGCGTATTCATGCCCAAGTCATAACCGTTAACAATAACTTTTTCGCCCGATTGGAATTTTTCGTTGTTTGAAGCTATAACTACACCTGCCGCATCAATTCCCGGCGTGTGAGGATAGTTTTTTGTTACGCCTTTGTTGCCGGTGGCAGACAGTGCATCCTTGTAATTGAGCGAAGAATAATAAACCCGAATAAGAACATCACCATACGAAAACAAAT
>JAHDRA010000115.1 GCA_018433525.1 Paludibacteraceae bacterium | reverse complement strand
AATTTGTTTCCATATCTGCGCGATGTGAACGATTTCAAACATAAATTGTGGGATCACGTGGCTATCATGTCCGATTTTAAACTGGATATCGATTTTCCTTATGAGGTTCTTCGTCCTGAAAATCTTTATACCCGTCCCGAAAAGATTCCATATAAAAATTCAGATATTCGATATCGGCACTATGGCCGCACGTTGGAAGAAATGATAGAAAAAGTAGCCGATTATCCCGATGGAGAAGAAAAAAATGAATTAATACGCCTGATAGCCAATCAGATGAAAAAATGTTTCCTTACATGGAATAAGGAAGTAGTTGATGACCGAAAAATTTTCGATGATTTGCGTGAATTATCCAAAGGAAAGCTCGATATTTCGGAAGATTTTCTGAAGTTGGTTGAATCGAAAGAAGTATTACACAACAAAAAAAATAAAAAGAAAAACAAATAGTTTTCTTTTACCCTTTTCCTTTTTTTAATCATCAACCAACCACAAATTATATGTCGTCATTTCAAATAGAAGGCGGTCATCGACTTTCGGGTTCTATTACACCACAGGGAGCCAAAAATGAAGCATTGCAGGTTATTTGTGCAACCTTGCTTACATCCGAGTCAGTCATTATTCGAAACATTCCCGATATTCTTGATGTTAGCCATTTACTGAGTCTGTTAAAAGATTTGGGTGTAAAAATTTCAAAAATCAAAAAGGGAACTTATTCGTTTAAAGCCGACTCCCTAAAAATGGACTATTTGCAAACGGAAGATTTTTATGACAAAAGTTCTTCGCTGCGTGGTTCGGTGATGATTTTGGGCCCGCTTCTGGCACGATTTGGAAAAGCGTTGGTTCCAAAACCGGGAGGAGACAAAATAGGACGTCGACGTTTGGATACCCATTTTTCGGGCATTCAGAAGCTGGGTGCCGATTTTCGATACAATGAAACAAAAAAACAGTATGAAGTATCTGCAAAAAAGCTGAAAGGCACCTACATGCTGCTGGATGAAGCCTCGGTAACCGGAACGGCAAATATTTTAATGGCTTCAGTGCTGGCCGAAGGTAAAACTACAATTTACAATGCTGCCTGCGAACCGTATATTCAACAGCTTTGCAGAATGTTGATAGCAATGGGTGCAAAGATTTCTGGAGTTGGCTCCAATTTATTGACTATTGAAGGAGTGAAACAGTTGAATGGCTGCGAACACACTATTTTGCCGGATATGATAGAAGTCGGCAGTTTTATCGGCATGGCAGCCATGACCGGTTCTGAAATCACCATAAAAAATGTGGCATACGATGAACTGGGCATTATTCCCGACAGTTTTCGGCGAATGGGTATTCAAGTACTTCAGAAAAATGATGATATTTATATTCCGGCTCACGAAAGCTATACCATCGAAACATTTATTGATGGCTCCATAATGACTATCGCTGATGCGCCCTGGCCCGGACTGACACCCGATTTGTTGAGCGTTTTTCTGGTAATTGCTGCAAAAGCGAACGGAAGTGTTTTGATTCATCAAAAAATGTTTGAAAGCAGATTGTTTTTTGTAGATAAACTGATCGACATGGGTGCGCAGATTATTCTTTGCGATCCACATCGGGCAACCGTTATCGGACTGGGAAATCAGCTTCGTTTACGGGCATCGGTAATGAGTTCGCCTGATATTCGGGCAGGAATTGCCTTGCTTATAGCTGCACTTGCGGCCGATGGAACAAGTATTATTCACAATATCGACCAAATCGACAGGGGCTATGAGCATATTGATACCCGTTTGAACGCTTTGGGAGCAAATATCGAGAGAATCCAATTTTAAAAATTTCATATACTTAATTTTAGGGAGGAAATATTATGCTGAATGATAAAATTACCGAAATGTTGAACAATCAAATCAACAAAGAATTTTTTTCATGGTATCTGTATTTGGATATTTCAAATTATTACGCCAACAAAAATTTGGACGGATTTGCCAACTGGTTCTCCATTCAGGCGCAGGAAGAATATGCTCACGCTCAGCTTTTTCTAAAGTATCTTTTAAATAATGGTGAAAAGGTGAAGCTTTTACCTATTGCAGCTCCGGAAAGTAATTTTGTGGATTTTAAAGCTCCTTTGTCGGCTGCTTTTGAACACGAATTGTTTATCACAGCTTCCATCAACGAAATTTATGCCGAGGCATACGCTCAGAAAGATTTTAAAACCATGCAGTTTCTCGACTGGTTTGTGAAGGAACAGGGAGAAGAAGAAAAAAACGTGGACGATTTGTGCAAACGGTTCGAACTTTTCGGTACCGATCCACGTGGTTTGTATTTGCTTGATAACGAATTGGCTTCCCGTGTATATACTGCTCCGTCGCTGGTAATTTAAAGAAATTTTTTTCTTTCTGCTGAAGTTAAACCACTCCAATCAAATGAGTTAAGGGATTATTTTGCAACAAAAAATTTTCTTTATTACCTTGAAACTTATTGGAATTTTCACCTCAACCAGAATATAGGTTTGGGGTTTTGCTGATTTACTCTTTTGACTTTTAAGGATGGCTTAATCATTCAAAATCGACAAATTGTAGTATAGACAGATAGGTATTGGTTAAAATTAGAAGGCTTGGCAGGTATTAACGATTTGATATCGAATGGTTTTCTTCTGTTAGAAAAAAACACAACAATTTGGTTCATAGTAACTATGTTATAAAGTTTTTTCCACCGGACAAATTCTGACTAAATTGAAATTAAAATTAAAATTTTTCATCTTATTATTTGGAAAAACAGATGCTCTGTCCATTTTTCACAACAATGATTTCACTCATTCAATTGATATGGTATTTGGGATTGTAAAAATGAAATAACACATTGTTTTTTAGGATATGAACAGATGAAATACTTCTATAGGAACATACAAGAAAAAGGATGAAGACTGTCTCAATTACTTTGTAGAAGAAAACGTTTGGAACATATCTAACGCAAAAGCCTTATTACTATCGACAGAGTTACCTCTGGATTTAGCAGAAAGGAATGCATAACATTAGAAGAATTTAATAAAAAAAATGAACTTGAATTGGTTTTGGTTATTAAAACGGTTTGGAAGTGAGTATAGAACTAAATCTGTAAATTCCTAAATTATCCCGTCCATTTGTAAAAACGATTTTTCCAATTCGTAATAATCATGAAAAAATCTTTGTCCGCTGTTGTTTTTATTTTGTTTTTTGTCAACTTAAATATAACTGGAGCCAATCCCTATCGAACCAAAATTCTCAAACCCAATATCAAAACTTTGCAAATCAGAATTTCGGGAACCGACTATGGATTTCCTGTTTTGAAATTGAATGGAACAGAAACACTTACGGTTGAGTTTGATGAAATGTCGCACAACGTTCGCTCTTTTGGTTATACAGTTTTACATTGCAATGCAGACTGGACGGTTTCCAATTTAAACAGCAACGAATTTCTCGATGGTTTTACGCGCGGAAATATTGACGATTACGCTTTTTCACAAAATACCACTTACCAATACACACATTATCGGTTTTCGATACCGAATGAAGATATGCACTTCAAAATTTCCGGAAATTATGTGGTACTTATTTATGAGGATAATCGAATGGATGATCCGGTAGCCACAACCTGTTTTTCCGTTGTAGAGCCAAAAGTTACTATTGATGCCCGTATTAGAGCGAATACCGATATCGAATTGAGTGGTCGTTACCAGCAACTCGATATTGAAGTAAATTTGGCCAATTATGTGGTTCAAGATCCTGCTTCGGAAGTAAAACTTGTGGTTCGGCAAAATAACCGATTTGACAATGAAGTGACTAATATAAAGCCGACTTTTTTTAATTCGGGGAAATTAAGTTTTATCAACAACAAAGCTTTGATTTTTGAAGGCGGAAACGAATACCGTCATTTTGATATTTCTTCCTTTTATGCTGCAGGAGAGGGGGTTGACAGAATTTATTTCAATCGGGAGTTTTACGAAGCTTTTCTAAAGGAGGATTTGATGCAAAAGTCTCTTACCTATATTTCGCAACCCGATGCCAACGGCCGATTTATCATTAATTTTCAGGAAGCTTTTCAGGACGTGCAAACAGAAGCCGATTACGTTCAGGTGCATTTTTCCTTGCTTACGGATCAACCTTTTCTGGACGGGCTGGTATTTATTGGCGGCGACTACAATTATAATTTGCTCAATGATTCGGCTCAAATGCAATTTGATTTTGATACCCAACGTTACACCAAAACTTTGTTGTTAAAACAGGGCGGGTACAGTTATCAATATTGGTTTTTGCCTAAAGGTAAAACTGCAGCTTCGGCAGGGAAAATTGAAGGCAGTTTCTGGCAAACGAAGAATGAATATACCGTTTATTTTTACCATCGGGCTTGGGGTGAACGTTATGACCGATTGATCGGTTATTGCGTTATTGATTGATTAACAGGTTGAAAACATATTTTTTTGAAAGCTTGTTTATTTCGTATATCGTCTTATTTTCCGACGAAAAAAGAGGATTCTTTGAATTTTAAATTTATTGACCTACTTTTGCAGTGGAAAAAAGAAAATTTTTCTGGAAAAATTTTTAAATTTAATTGTTTGAAAATTAATTAATTACTTATACTCAAGTCTAACATTAGCTTTCTACATGAATCAGGAAGACACTTTTCCGGCGCCCAACCAAATAAATGATTTCCCACAAAATTTTTCAGCACAACTGACAACCGAAAATCTGAAAGACGCTATAAATAATGAAATTTTTGGTATTATTTCAGATATCGCCGATGAAACGCATCAAGAATGTTATGTAATTGGCGGTTTTGTGCGCGATTTGCTGCTCCGCCGACCATCAAAAGATATTGATATTCTTGTGGTGGGCAATGGTATTGAATTGGCAGGTAAGGTGGTCAACAAGCTCAAGCAAATGAACAAACCCTGTAAATTTGCCATTTTTAAAAATTTTGGCACGGCACAGATCAAGCTCAAAGACATGGACGTAGAGTTTGTGGGTGCGCGGAAAGAATCGTATCGTTCCGATTCGAGAAAACCGATTGTGGAAGATGGAACATTGCAGGATGACCAGAATCGCCGCGATTTTACCATCAATACGCTTGCCTTATGTCTGAATAAAAACCGTTTTGGAGAATTGATCGATCCTTTCAACGGACTTAGGGATTTGCAAAACAAAGTAATTCGGACGCCTTTGAATCCCGATATTACTTTTTCCGACGATCCTTTGCGCATGATGCGCTGCATTCGTTTTGCTGCACAGCTCAATTTTTTTGTCGAAACCAATACTTTTGAAGCCATTGGTCGGAATAAGAATCGCATGGAAATTATTTCGAAAGAAAGAATTACGGACGAGTTAAACAAGATTATTCTTTCTCCAAAACCTTCTATCGGGTTTATTTTGCTCGACAAGTCAGGTTTGCTGGAATTGATTTTTCCCGAGCTTTCGGCGCTCAAAGGTGTGGAAACCAAAGATGGCATTGGACACAAAGATATTTTTTATCATACGCTTATGGTGTTGGATAATCTCAGTCAGACATCGGATTCCCTTTGGCTGCGATGGGCTGCTTTGCTTCACGACATTGGGAAACCGAGAACCAAGCGCTTTGACAAACGTCTGGGGTGGACTTTTTATAATCATAATATTGTTGGTGAAAAAATGACTGCCGATATTTTTAGAAGAATGAAACTCCCCACCAACGAGAAAATGAAATACGTGCAGAAAATGGTTTTATTGCACATGCGTCCCATTGTGCTTAGCGAAGAAGAGGTTACCGATTCCGCTGTCAGGAGACTGCTTTTTGATGCAGGCGACGACATTGATGATTTGATGTTGCTGTGCGAAGCCGACATAACTTCTAAAAATCCGGAAAAGGTAAAACGTTACAGGGAAAATTTTCAGCTGGTTCGTAAAAAGTTGAAAGAAATAGAGGAGAAAGACCGGATAAGAAATTTTCAGCCGCCTATAGATGGGAAAGAAATCATGCAAACTTTTCATCTTCCTCCCTGTGCTGCGGTTGGAGAAATTAAAATGAAAATTAAGGATGCCATTTTGGATGGCATTATTCCCAATGAACATGAAGCCGCACGAAACTACATGATGCAGATTGCGCGAGAAATGGGATTAACCAATTAAAAATATCATATAAAATGAAAAGAATCTATTTTTTTATTCCTCTTTTGGTCTTAACATGCTCAATAATGGCAAAAAATGATGCCCATCCTCAAAAATTTAAGTATTCCGAAGGAAAATCCGTTGCTTTCGATGCTGAAAGATTGACTCGACTCGACAGCGTTTTTCAGGATTTGGTCAGAAGAGGCGAAATTCCTCATGCGGTTACTTTTGTAGCACATCATGGCAATATTGTTCATTTCAAGGCTTTTGGCTGGCGCGACAAGGAAAAAGAAATTCCTTGCCAAAGAGACGATATTTTTCGCATGGCTTCTCAAACCAAAGCCATTACGGCTACAGGTGTGCTGATGTTGATGGAAGAGGGAAAAATTCTATTGGATGATCCGGTAAAAAAATATATTCCGGCGTTTGCGCATCCCCAGGTACTTGTATCGTTCAATGAAAAAGATTCCAGTTATACAACACGCCCGGCAAACAAAGATATTACTATTCGTCATTTGTTGACACATACTTCAGGAATTTCTTATGGAACAGATCCCAATAACCCCATGATGAAAATTTTTGCTAAAAAGGGAATTCCTCCGTTGAACAGTTTGAACCCCATTACACTGAAGGAAGTAGTAGAAAAACTTGCTTCCTGTCCTTTGGAACACGATCCCGGAGAAAAATTTACCTACGGAATGAGCGTAGATGTGTTGGGTTATTTGATAGAAGTTGTTTCAAAAATGCCTGTTGACCAGTATTTTAAGGAGAAAATTTTTGAGCCGCTTGGAATGAACGATACTTATTTTTATGTTCCAAAGGAAAAGCAAAATCGGATGGTTACGCTTTATCAAAAAGAACAGAACAAAGCTTTGCAGCCCAGTTCGAATGTTCTTTATCAGACATTTACATACAGTGGTGCTCAAACCCTGTTTTCGACTGGGGCTGGTTTATCGGGTACTGTAGAAGATTATGCAAAATTTTGCCAAATGATTCTCAATGGCGGAGAATTTAACGGGAAACGCATTTTAGGAAGAAAAACAGTTGAATTGATGCGTCGAAATCAGGTTAATGATTTACGTGGTGAAATTGGATTTGGATTGGCATTTGATGATTTTCGTCCTCAATATCTGCATCTTACTATGGCATCTGAAGGTTCTTTGCGCTGGGGCGGCATGTTTGGAACTGATTATCTTATCGATCCGAAAGAAGACTTAATTATGCTTTTTTATATTAATTGGCAGACCGATAACAGCGTAACCGATGTCAAGGTTTTGTTTCACAACCTGGTTTATCAGGCCTTGAAGTAAAATAAGTTTGATTTTTTAATTTTTTGAAAAAATGAAACCAATTTATGTTTTATCTTTTTCCGTTATTTTTATGGCAGCATGTCATTCATCTTCAAAAATTTCTTATCCGCATACACAAAAGGAAAATGTAACCGATCATTATTTTGGTACTGAAGTTGCTGATCCTTATCGCTGGCTCGAAAATGACACATCGGCAGCTACGGCAGCTTGGGTAAAAGCCCAGAATGAAGTTACTTTTAACTATCTGGAAAAAATTCCTTTTCGAAATGCATTGAAAAACCGTTTGACTGAACTGAACGATTATCCGAAATTAGGTGCGCCGTTTAAAAAACACGGCAAATATTATTTTTTCAAAAATAATGGATTACAGCCGCAAAGTATTCTTTATCAGCAATCAACTTTATATTCCGAACCGGAAATATTACTCGATCCCAATACACTATCCTCCGATGGTACGGTTGCCTTGTCATCCGTTTCGTTTTCAAACGTTGGCCATTATATGGCTTATTCGGTAGCAAAAAGTGGTTCGGACTGGAACGAAATTTTTGTCCTAAATCTGGATAACCGGCAAACTTTGTCTGATCACATTCAATGGACAAAATTTTGGAATGTTGCATGGAAAGGCAATGGTTTCTACTATATCGCCTATGATGCTCCGCAAAAAGGTAAAGAATTATCGGCAAAGAACGAATTTCCGAAAGTGTATTATCATCAGATCGGACAACTTCAAAATAAAGATTTGTTGATTTATCAGGATAAAAATCATCCCTTGCGCGAATTTGGCCCTTTCGTTACGGAAGATGAAAAATATCTTTTTTTGATCATTACGGAAACAACTACCGGCAATGCCTTATTGATGAAGGATTTATCTGATCCGAAAGCCGATTTTGTTACACTGGTGGATGGCTTTGAAAACGACTATTCGGTCATCGGTCACATAAACGGAAAAATTTATATTCTTACCAATTGGGAAGCGCCCAATAAACGTATAATGGAAATTGACCCAGAACATCCTTCGCGTGAAAACTGGAAAGAAGTGATTCCGGAACAAAAAACAGTGCTCGAATCGGTCGAAATTATCGATGGAAAGTTTTTCTGTCTTTATCTGAAAGATGCTGCACATCGTCTCTTTGCTCACGACTTATCAGGAAAACTTCTCTACGAAGTAAAACTACCAACGTTGGGGTCTGTTATCAGCCTGACAGGAAGTAAAGATGACAGCGAGGCTTTTTATACTTTCAGTTCTTTTACTTTTCCTCCCACTATATATCGTTTGGATGCCGACAAAAATGTTTCAGAAATTTTTCAGAAAGCGCAGGTAAAATTTCAACCGGAAAATTTTGTTACCGAGCAGGTTTTTTATACGGCTAAGGACGGCACAAAAGTTCCCATGTTTCTTTCTTATCGGAAAGGAATGAAAAAGGACGGGAAAAATCCTTTGATGCTCTATGGTTACGGAGGTTTCAATATCAGCATGACGCCTTCTTTCAGTGTCTCGCGTATTCCTTTTCTCGAAAGCGGAGGTATTTACGCGGTAGCAAATATTCGTGGTGGGGGAGAATATGGCGAATCATGGCACATGGCGGGAACTAAAATGCAAAAAAAGAACGTATTTGATGATTTTATTGCAGCAGCGGAATTTTTGATTGCTGAAGGCTATACTTCATCAAAAAAACTGGCCATTGATGGTGGTTCAAATGGCGGCTTGCTGGTAGGAGCTTGTTTGACGCAGCGCCCCGATTTGTTTGCGGTAGCTGTCCCTGAAGTGGGCGTGCTCGATATGCTTCGTTATCATTTATTTACCATTGGCTGGTCATGGGCAAGCGATTACGGTACCAGCGAAGAGAGCAAGGAAATGTTTGCATACCTGAAATCTTATTCTCCGCTCCACAATGTGGTGAAAGGGACAAAATATCCGGCAGTTCTGATTATGACCGGCGATCATGATGATCGGGTAGTGCCGGCGCATTCATTCAAATTTGCTGCAGCTTTGCAGGAAGCCAATGCCAGTGACAAACCTGTGCTGATTCGCGTGGACAGCAATGCCGGGCACGGAGCCGGGAAACCATTGGGTAAACTGATAGATGCACAAACAGATATGTGGTCGTTTGTTATGTATAATTTGGGTATGAAGCCTAAATGGTAAAAAGCCATTTTGGCAATAGGAGAAAAAATCGGATTTCAAAATATTTGGAAAGACTTACTTTTTTCTGCGGGTTTTGAAAATGGTCAATAAAAGACCCAAACCCATGATGCCGGCCAACAGGTAACCAATAACGCCCAGGATGGAAATATCGGAAATAAGCGGGCCTATTCTTTGTTGCAAAATTAACGAAGAACCTACAATCAGTGCTGCAATAATTAAACTGGCCGATATTCGGTTGCTCGAGCTTTTCATTTCATCTTGAAGATTTTCAAGATTTTGATGTTCCAGTTTAATTTCAAACTGTCCCTCTTTGAGTTTTCTGAGCAAATCGGAAATATTTTGAGGAAAATGTTCTATCAATTCAATGCTTTCATCCATTACGTTCATGCTGCGTTTTCTGAAACTTTTTGGAGAATAAAGTTTTAGAAAAATTTTTTTAACAAAAGGTTCAACAATGGCAAACATATCGAATTCCGGTTCCAGTTGTTTCCCAATAGATTCGGCAATGGACATGGCACGCAACATCATCACCAGATTGGAAGGAAGCGCCATGTTATGCATGGCCATAATTTCCAGCAGTTGTTGGTTCATCCTGTTCAGGCTAATGGTTTTGAACGGCCTGTCGGCATACATTTCTATTAATTCGGTGAGGTCGTGCCTTAATTGTCGCTTGTCGGTTTCCTTGACCACTATTCCAAGTTCCTGCAGACCCTTGATTATGTGATCACTGTCCTTTTCGTTGAGAGCGCGCAAAATTCGGGCGATGGTAATGATGGATTCTTCGTCGAGATGGCCTGTCATACCCACATCCAACATTACAATGGTAGCAGGCGGTTGAATAAAAAGATTTCCGGGATGGGGGTCGGCATGGAAAAAACCATCTACCAGAATCTGTTTCAGTAAGGCTTTTGCTGCTTGGTCGGCTACTTTTTTGGGTTCGTAGAGGTGCGCATACTTTTCCTGTACAATTTCGGTTATTTTTACTCCTTCAATATATTCCATTGTAAGCAATTTTTCGGTCGTAAATTGCCAATACACTGTTGGAACTTTTATGTAATCCACTTTTTTGAAATTTTTCCTGAATTTTTCAAAGTTGTGTGCTTCATTCATGAAATCCAGTTCCTTCCGTAAGGTTTTTTTCAGTTCGGCAACAATAGAAGTGGGATGATACAGCGAGCTGTTGCGAAGTCTTTTTTCCAGTATTTCGGCAAAACTTTCGAGAATGGAGAGGTCTGTTTCGATGGTTTTATGAATATCGGGCCGTTGAATTTTCAGGGCTACCGTATCGCCATTTTGCAGAACTGCTTTGTGCACCTGACTTAAAGAAGCGGAAGCAACCGGCGATTGGTCGAAATCCAAAAAAAGTTCTTCAAGGGTATGTTTCAGCTCTTTTTCAATACACTGCCTCACCAGCGGAGTTTCCATAGGTAAAACCTGATCCTGAAGTTTTTCCAATTCCCGGATATATTCCGCAGGAAGAAAATCGGGACGGGTGCTGAGTATTTGCCCAAATTTTATGAAAGTTGGGCCCAATTCTTCAAAAGCCAGACGAAGCCTTTCGGCAGTCGAAAGTTTATGATAACCTTTTCGTCGTTTCCTCAATTTTGAAAGAAAGTTCACTCGAGAAGCTTCAAAAAGATAATCCAGACCAAATTTCACAAAAACGGAAATGATCTGACGGCTTCGTTTGACTTTATCCAAGTTGTTTCTGAAACCGAAATTCCTGTATGGATAGGAATCGTTCATTGGTTTATTTTTCCGATTCTTCCTGTTTTTTGTTGAGCAGTTGCGTCAGCTCTTCTACTTTGTTTTTCAGTTCTTCGAATTCTTTTCGTGAAGGAATATTCATTTTTTTCAGCAATGCATCGACTGCCTTTTCAACCTTTTCCTCCATTTCGGTTTTAGTTTTTTCTGATTGTTCCAGCAAATCTTTGATAAATTTCGGTTTCTCCGTCTCGGTTAATTCTCCGCGTTTTATCAGGTCTTTAGCGAATTCTTCGGCTTTTTCTCGCGTAAGCGAAACCAATCCCAGCCCTGCCAAAAAAGCATTTTTAATTACGTCTGCCATAATAATATCCTCCTGTTTTTAGAATATTGATGATATTTTTGTTTGAAAAAGTTTTAATTGGAAAAAATGTCGGTATCCGACTTCAAACTTAAGATATTAGTTTTGAATTTACAAGATTTGTGCTAAAAATTTTTATCGGTTTTATTCAGCGATTTCGAAGCGTTGTTTGATGAATGAAACAAGGTGGGCCAACGGCAAGAATTTGGGATTCGGAGCAATGTTAGCGGTAAATTATTCGATCTACAATAATTGATTGTTGGTTGGATGAAAAAGAAAACTTACAGATTCCTGTAACCTGCTATGTTTCTTGGAATAGGTGCTGATTTTCCAGGTCGATGGAATTTGCAATTTCATCCATAAAAATTATCAGGAATTGAATTTTGAAAAAAATAAACGTTTAAGTAATTAGCAATACTAAATTCCAAATCCACTGATTAACATTGGTACGGATGGGAAATTCTTGCTTCGAGGATTGTGCATAACGGCTAGCGCATTTGCGATGGCAAGGCTTAAAATCACCAAAGCTTTATGCCTGCACTAAGATGAGAAAAAGGGCAGAAGTTGAATGAAGAAATTTCGCCCTGCTATTGCTAATGCGCTGTTATAGGCAGGTTTTTACCAATGGATTTAAATGAATATTCTTTACATAATTCCGTGACTTTGTCATTTCCAAGTCAAATAGATCCTTTGTAACTTCCACTGAATGAATACTTTTCAGTCCTTCCATTGTTTTTTGTAACAATAATGATATCGCCGCTAATTCTGGCTCTATTTGCATTATCGGTTATAGAGCCCTGATAACTCCCTGATGTTGAGTATTTCTCAACTCTGCCATTTGACTTGACGACTACAACTAAATTTTCGTTTGAATCAGCATCAATAGCATTGTCAGTTATAGTACCCTGATAGCTTCCTGAAGTTGAGTACTTCTCAACTCTGCCTTTGTTTATTTTTAAAATCATATTAGACATTTTCAAAATTTTAGTTTAATTCCTACTTGTAAGGTCTTTCGGTTACACCCCGTTTATTAAAGTGGTTTCTGGTCTCCACTTTTTGTTTTTCAGGCAGGCAACACTGTCAAGAAGTGTCAAACCGAATTGTCGGTGGTTCTCGTGTCTGTCCGCTATGCCGTTTTTTAAACTTGCCCATAACTTCTTATTTATGCCATAAATATACAACATTTGTAAATAAAAACAATAAATTATGAGAATTATTTTATGTTTTTGTTAATATGAATGATAAATCACATATTATCAATACGATAGACTGTTGATTTTTTTATAAAATATTTACATTTACGAATGTTTTGTAAGTAACTAACATAAAACAATATCACCGAATTCTTTCTCACTTGCATAGTGAGTCGTACATTGATATAGTTGTTGTTCGGCTTCAAATATAAGACCTCTTTCAACCATATGATAAGGAATACAATTCAATTTTCTGTAAAAATATGCTCTTGTTTATGAATGATTTTTTCCACGATATAATTGTGCGGGAGCAGGGGGAAAGTATTGCCCTGTCCTGAAATCCCACTCACCGCTGCTTGCTGAGACAAAGTACCTGCTGTTGTTTTATCTTTGTTTCTTTTCTCTTTTCAGAATATTTTTATAGTCTTCTGAGAGATATGCATTATAAAACTCCTCTTTGTTCTTAAAATATTGTCCATTCTTATTCCATTCCTTGTTTAATGCTTTATTGGTGGCAATCACAAAATCTATTACTTGAGGATAATATGTCTTATTTTGACTATCACTTATCACAGATAATATGTTTTTTCTTATTTCATTCACACTTGTATAATCCATATTAGTTGTAAACGTATTTGTGGCAATTCCCAAAAAAACTTTTCCCATTGTAGAAGCAACAGATTCTTTTTTCTCCTTTTGAAAGTCCATTGATTCTATGAACTGAAAATTACTAGTAAGGTAATTAAAAATTTTTTTTCTCTCAACCTCTGATTTTTTTCTCTCAACCTCCGATTGATAATCACCTTTTCCTTTCTTATAAAAAGTATCAAATTCGATCTTGCTTTCAAATAGATTTCCGTTTTTGCTATACTCATTTTCGTATTCTTGTATGATATCATCCGTTATTCGTTCATAACTGTATTTTATCGATGATACACTTTTGTCATAATTGTATTTTCTATCGTTTTTGCCTGTTACTTTTTGATAATCGATTATTAACTTTTTACTTAGATTATAAGGATTTTGTAATAATTTGGTGTTACAATTATTAAAAATAGAATCCAACTTTTGATTATAAGTTGCAAGTTCCAACGAATCCATACGCTCTAGTTCAAGTTTCTTTTTTTGTTCCAGCTCGAGCATCTTTTTGCGAGCAATTTGTGCTAACTGAGACGGATTTTCCCAAGTATATGTTTCATCATATGTTGATAGTGAAAGCAGCGCCAACTGGTCGTTTTGAATAAAAAAATGAGCTTTTAATGCGTTTACATTCTGAATGTTTTGCCAGTTTTTTGCCTTATCAAGAGGAATTGGTATCGGTATATTTCCCCAAAAAGTATTGACAACTAGCACTTCTTTGTCTGAATCATATTGTCCTTTTGAGTTATAAAAAAAACCATTAAGCGAAGTGTTATCATTGTTTAGGACTTCCAACACCTGTACAAATTCATCCAAAGCAGATTCATAAATTTCAGCTTTCTTTATTGTTGTGCTGTCGTTCAATCTTTTTTGCCAGTCTGCCGTTTTTTCAAATGTGCCCTTTTTTTTCCAAGTTTCCAGCTTTTGTTCTACAAATACACTGTATTTGCTGTTTTTTACCTTGTTTAATCTATCCGCTTTCACTTGTTGTGCCCACTTTCCTAATGCATTGATAAATCCTACTGTATTATTCGCTTCACGCACTGTTTTTTCTATATTAGTTTCGGGACGAATAACGGTTGTTTGCTTATTTTGCGAAAAAACGGTATTTGCAAAAGCAAACACGATAAAAGTTAAAAATATTTTTCTCATAAGATATTACGGTTATTTAATTGTTGATTATTGATTCAATAAATCGTTCCCAATCGCCATCCACATCCAATATAAATACATTTTCAGTCCCAAACACCTCTCTACATTCTTTTGCAAATGGCTCGTGCGTTTCTTTTAAGGATAAATACAAGTATTGAAATTTATTTTTTTCGATAAGTTTCCTGTATTTCTTGTATTTTTCTGTGTCTCCTTTGCTAAATATTCCCGAATGTTTTATCTCTACAAGGTATTTCCTATCTTTATAGAAAATTGCTAAATCTGCCGTTCCTCTGCTTTTCGTTTCATCTTAAATTTCGAAGCTTGAAAATTTATACTGCTGCTCGATTTTTGAAATGTTGCTTAATTCTTCCTGCAAACATTTAGCGACAGTTTGTTCAAACACCCAGCCTTTTAGTAATTTGTCAACTTCGAGTGTTTGGCAAAAAGACAAAGAAGTTAAGGCTTGTTTTGCTTTCTCGAAGTTTTTCTCAAACTCTTCTTTAATTTTTTTGTTAAATCATTTTAGTAGAACTTTATACTTGCGTCTATTTCGCAGACCGTTAATTTTATTAATTAATTCCTATTTTTTGAAAATTTCATATTCCCCACAATTGCTTTCATGAATGATTTGTGTTTCATCTTTGCATCTTATTATTTCCTGTATTTGCTTCTCAGGATCAGCGCTATAATAAACATAGTATGTAGTACAGTCATCATATTTAGGATTTCCAGCTAAAATGTAAGTTATTGTTTCTTCAGAAGTAATAACCTTTATTTCTGTTTCTCCAAAAATAATTTTTACGTTTAATGCTTGCCATTCATGACTTGGATCTTCCCCGTAATAATAAAGTTTATAATATTCTGTCTGTTCTCCGTTGAAAAAAATATTTTCTTCTTGCCGTTGTTTGTTATCTTCATTTTTACTTTCGCTCACAGCATACTGAAAAGCATCCGCAAGAGCATCTTCAGCACTGCGGGGATAAAATCTGATAGAAGAACCCTTAGCCAGACCAGAATCATAATCTCCGAAGTCCTTTATTAAAACATTTCCAAAACCACAGTAGTTAAACAAGTATAAAGTACCCGCCAAAGAAACAACGCAAATTCTGACAACCCACTTGTAAACCTTAGGGTTAGACTTAACAAGAATCTTATTGTTCAAAGCATTTGGGTCTGGAACAGAAACACGAACAGGATTGATGATACGTAACAAACCAATAAACAACCCCAACCCACTCAAAACAGCAGAAACAATTAAACTCCAAACAATAGTGAAAGAAATGTCCTGAATATCCCAATTTGGAACATCTGGTCCAAAACTGAAAAACCACAACCAATAACCCACACACAACATAGGCAAAATCCCCAAAAAAAGCAAATTGGAAATACCTCCATTAGACAAAGGAACAGAATGAGTCCAAGAAACTTCCCTCTCTACCCCATTAGAGATCTCCTTTGAAGTGTAGGTAACACCGTCCTTAAAACTATCCGCATAAGCAAAATCCTCACGCTTCCCAGCCTTTGAAGTGCGATATGCCTCCAACTTCTTGAAACACCAGTCGCCAAAACCTCCCAAATGATTGAGAACAGACTCAATAACCTCAAAAACCTCGTCGCTGCAAGAACCTGCAACCATCATCAAAACTAACGGCACACACAGAATAAAAGTGACCAATAAAATAATCCATTCCATAATTTTTTTGTTTAGAGTCCACTCCTTTTGCAGACTAAAAAATATTAAATCTCGTTTTTACGGCTTCTCAAGTGCCTTGCCTATTTAGAATTGGATACAATTTCGGGGTTCTTACAAAGGATTTTTTGATTTGCTATTTTTCTTGTTACCCCCATCTCGGTATCCGTTGTCACTATTAGCTGTCAGTTACTGTCCTTCGCTGTGTCGCCTGCCACGTGCACCCAACTTTTTGGCGGTATGTTTTTGTTGCCGACTTAGTAGCACTTCACTATCAAGTTACACAGAACTTTAATAAGAGCTAAAACCTTGAAATTTGCACTGCAACGGCAATTAACTATAGCGCGTGTTAGCAAACGTGGTTTTTTACATATTCTTTAACCAATAATCTATACTTCATCATTTTCAGTAAATTCTCTGTCCCAATTGGTTGGCTTTTTTAAATCAATAAATTCATTTTCAAATCGTCAGATAAAGATTTTATTATGAAGATAAAAAGGGAAAACGGCATTACTTAAAAATACAATTGAATATCCTAAATCTAAACAGAAAAGCAGTTTATCATTGTTTAAAGAGGAAAGCATGCAAAAATGCCATACTGAGATGTATAGAAAAAAAATTATCACTAAACTCGCTAAACTCATTTGCAATGTGAAATTTTTCGTGAAATTTTTCTTTTTCTTCTGTTCGAAATAATCCCAATCTTGTAATTCAATGCCATCAATAATTAAATAAATCAATACAATATACCCTATCGGTGGAAAACAAAATAGAACAAGTAATTTATATCCTGTAATTTTAAATTCTTCTGATAGTACAGGAGTACAGAATAAAGCTAAAGCATAAATGATTAAAAATATATAATTAAGAATCCGAAGAAGCGAAATGTACCAAGTATTATTTATATCACTATTTGTCAGAAAATTTTTCATATAATTTCGAAATTTCACTTTCTACAAGGTCTTTTTTTACTATGTTTGGTAACGTCTTATTTACGCCATAAATATACAACATTTGTAAATAAAAACAATAAATTATGAAAATTATTTTATGTTTTTGTTTAATAGAAATGATAAATCACATAATATCAATACAATAAGTTGTTGTGTTATTTGTAAAAATAACACTAGGTCGCTGGAATTTGCAATCCCAGCTCTTTAGTTATTAGGATTTATAATCCCGATTAATAAACTGGGTTCAAACTACCGTTACATCCACTACCGTGTCTGTTAAAAAATACACTTCACCTGTTATGCGGTTCTGTATATCCATGACACAAATATATGAACTTTTACTGGAATTATGTTTAAATCGGATTATAAATCCGACCAGGGGAAATTTAAGGAAATAAAAAAGCCCGGTTTCAATCGCCGGGCTTTCTGTTTATTCAATATGAAAAGTTTTGTAATAATCCATTGTGATATTACCGTGTTCAATCACTATTTTATATGTTTGTGGCGTGATAGCAAAAAGTGATATGTAATCGCCCATAAATTGATAATGCGCCAATTCTCCCGGCTTGTAACCTCCCAGCGTTATATCCTGATTCCAGTAATGGCAAAAGAACCGAAAAACAATATCAGCACTTCCAATTATTTCTACCTTTTCAACTACCTTGACAGGCGAATAGCTTTCCAGATAGGGAATTTTGCTATTATCAGTTTTCAATGTAAAAATTGCTTTCAAGTATTCTTTACCGATGGAAATTCTCGGTACAAAATTGAAAATAACCGTATTTTCACGCACAATACAATCGTTTTTCGGGGCAGGGGTCAGATGCATGTAATCGTCCTGTACAAAGAGTTGAAAACGCATGCTTACAAACTCAAATTCCAGCCCAACAAAACAGGTAAACTCTCCAGGTGGCAGTGTGGGATTCACATTGTCCAGAAAACGAATCAATCCCTGATAAGGGTCTTTCTGTCCAAAACAGCAAAAGGACAAAAGAAAAAAAACTGTTAATAATTTGCTTTTCATGATACAAAACAATTAAATTAATCATGAATCCCCTCTTAAAACCAGATTTTTTCAAAAAAGAGAAAAATAAGATTTTTTTGAAGAGAGGCATTAAATTTTTTGTTGTTTTGATATTTTACAATAATTTGCAATATAAAGTTATTTTTGTTACAAAAGTAGTTTTTTGTAATGTATTAAGCTTTCTTTGAGCGGTTTGCACTATATATTTCAGTATTCGAGCAATGTTTATCCAAAAAGTGCGAGAATAAGGCCATAAGCAGCGTTTGGCAAGTCCGCGATAACATGTCTTGTCATTGCAATAATGGTAACCCAACTGAAAAATAGTCACTTCAACATTGTTTCTATGGTTAGGTTCTTCTTTTGGAATGTCTCGTAGTTTTTGTATTAAAACAGAAGTTCGCCCCTGCTCAAGGTTAAAATAACGATAGTTGCCATTTTCTGTCTTGATACGCCATTTTTTATGATGGCCCAAATAGCTGCTCGTCGCTCCAGCCCTGACCTTCTTTTAAAATCATCATCCCCACCAAAACCCTGCTAAGATACTGAAATATAAGAATATATGCAAATTTTTCAAAGAACTTTTTGAATATTTTGTATCCTTTTTTATCTCAAAGTCTTAAAAAAACTAATTCTCTTTGAGTAACTTTTCGGAGGGGACTTAATAGATTATTCAGTGAACCTTAATTGATATTCTTATGTAAATATAATTTTTTTAAGGAGTAACTCATTAAGGATAAATAATTGGAAAATTACTCTTTGTTTTATAAAACTTCGATATTATTTTTTTTATTTTTTCATCTTTGAGTCCTTCGTTATAAAAAAATATTTCACCATCAGTGTTAAGTTTTCTGTTTGTTTCTAATTGTTTTTCAATTTGAGTTGCATCAGAAATTTGTCCGTTTACCATGAGAAGGACTCCAGGCGTAAAAAGAATTTTTTTATTTTCAGGCATTTCAATATAATCTTGCGAAACTTTAACAGTATTAGCATATGAAATGCTGTCATTTCTATAACATTGAACAGCTAAAATATCACAGTTGCCTTTTGATACCCATTGTGGCCATTCTTGCATGAGATTAAAAAGGCTCCAGGGATATGGATTGGGAGCAAAACTTACTATCATATCTGGATTTTTTGCTTTTACTTTTTTGTAAAGTTTTTCAGCAAAATTGTTCAGTATACCAAGTCTCCAATTTACCCATGCAGAATCATTAAAATTTAGTGGAGGAGTAGCTCCATTATGTTCTTTTTTGTACATTTTTATGGTAAACAAATCATATCCTGAATTTATACAAGCGGCTGGCAAACGGTCATCTCCTTGAATACCATCTATATCTGGATATTTTTTAATGCTTTCCATGATCAAATCGATCATATATTTTTGTACTTTAGGATGAAATGAGTTTAAATAATAATCATGCTGATTATAATTAGCAGGCTCTCCATTATTCCCTATGGCTTGCCAGTCAGGATGTTTAGCTAAAATTGGATTGTTTTCCGGCGTAGCTAATTTAATATCAGCCATAAATCCGAATTCAAACCAAAAAAAAACTTTAATGTTATGTTTATGCGCTTCATTAATCAAATCTTTGACAGGATCTCCAGTTAGGCTTTTCAATGGTATATTATATGTTTTCATAAATGGAGAGAGGAAGCATGTAGAATCGATATGTTTATAATTGGAGTTTTTTAAAAGCACTTTACTTGGATAAAGAGTTTTATTGGAGGCATAGGAAACTACAAAAATGGCATTAAAGTTTAAAGAGTCCAATTGACTTACAAACTCCTTAATATTTTTGTAAGATTTTAATACATTGGTATATTGAGGATCAGGAACCCAAATACCTCTTACTTTTGATGAATAAATATTACCCGTAACTATAAAACTAAAAAACAATAAGCAAAATAATTTAAGTTGCAATTTCATTGAAATTTATTTTATTGGTTGAACAATTGATTAAGCCATTTCACGGTAAACAATACATTAATATAAAAGCAACATTCAAGTTGCCAATTTACTTTTTTGAATCTTTTTATTCGATTTGGTTTATTTTTGCTTTAAAAGGAGCTAAAATTGTAACAATAAATGATGGAATTGTCGCAATCAACACCATTAAAAAGAATATTTTATAACCCATCAAATCACTAAAATAGCCGCTAATTGAGGAAGGGATCATAAACCCAAGAGCCATTATTCCGTCAGCAAAAGCATAATGAGCTGTTTTATACTTGCCGGGAGCAATTTCTTGCATTATGTACAATATTAAACCAACAAATCCAAATCCATAACCAAAATATTCGAGCGAAATGGCTGCCGAAATAATATAAATACTATCGGGCTGAAAATGAGAGAGTAAAAAATACATGACAAATGGCACATTGAATGCAGCGCAAAGTATAAGTATTGTATTTTTCAAACCACGTTTTGCAGTGTAGTAGCCTGCTAATATGGAACCCACAACAAAGAAAATAGAGCCAAAAATGCCATAAATACTCCCAATTTGTGATGTGGATAAACCTAAACCTCCCTCTGCTACTGAAGCTTTTAAGAAAAGAGGAGCAATTTTTATTGCAAAACCTTCAGCAAACCTGTAAAATACTACAAATAATAAACTTAGAAGTATTCTTTCTTTCTTGAAAAAAGTTATAGCTATATCCTTAAATGTATTTACTCCCTCTTTGAAAGATTTAATATTCCTATCAATTGAACTGTCAGGTAAAGCTTTTATATGATATAAAGATAAAACTATCATGATGGCAGCATAAATTAACATAACAATCATCCACGCTAATTTAATGCCATAAATATTTTCAAGTTTTCCAGCAACAAAAACCAAAGCTCCTCCCGATACCAATTTAGCAATATTGTAAAAAGCTCCCTGCCATCCCACATATTTAGCTTGTTGAGTGGTTGTAAGTTCTGTTAAATATACTCCGGCTGTAGCAATGTCATGTGTGGCACTACTAAATGCAATGACTCCCATCCAGGATATCGCATATTTAAAAAAGTCGGGAAGTTGCAATGAAAAAGCTACTAAAGCAAACGAAATGCCGGTAACCATCTGTGTTAACACAACAAAATGTTTTTTACTTCGAAACATTTCAAGCAAAGGACTCCATAGCGGTTTTAAGGAGAATGGAAGTATTAATAATGAAGTCCATAAAGTTATTTGGGTGTCCGTAATCCCCATGTTTTTAAACATTAACGACGAGGTTTGAGCTAAAGCAACAAACGGTAGCCCCATTGCAAAATAAACAGTAGGCACCCAAAATATCGGATTTTTTTTTAAGTTCATGTTTTATTTATTTCTTGGCAATGTATTTTTTAAAAAAAAGGATTGTTTTGTTAAATTTATTTTGTATTTTATTTCATCAGAATATAATTTTTTTTTTAAAGGTCTGATGGAACCCACATGTCTGAATATTATATTCATTCGTGTTTGTGTATGCAATACATGTGGGTTTCATTGGATTATTCCGAGCATTTTACTCCGAGCAAGTAGACATGCTCCCATAACACCGGCTATATCTCCAAGTTTACTTAATTTTAAAGAAGTATCTTTGCTCACTAGATTCAATGAAAATTTTTTTACAGCACTTCGGATAGGAAGCAGTAAATAATCGCCAGTTAAGGCTACTGCTCCACCAATAATAACCAATTCGGGATTAAACAAATTAATTAACCCCGCAATTTGTTTGCCCAACGTAATCCCAACTTCTTCAATAAGTTCTATGGCGAGCATGTCTTCTTGTAATGCTGCTTCTAAAATATCTTCTAAAATAATAATTTCTCCTTTTTTCTTTTTGTTGTCCAAAATTGAAGAGTTTCCTTCATTCATTTTTTCGATAAATCGCCGATGAATATATGATCCAGATGCTTGTGTTTCGAGACAACCTTTTTTCCCGCAATGACATATTACATCATTATCGAAAACACTTAAATGGCCAAATTCACCAGAAAATCCCGACTTTCCATAATAAAGCTGACCGTTTGTGATGATCCCCAATCCTAATCCCCAGCTACAGTTTACAAAAAGGATGTTTTTTTCATCTTTTACTACACCTTTCTTGAATTCTCCGTACGCCATGGCTCGAGAATCATTATCGATAGTAACATGAATGCCAAGTCTTTCATGGAAAATATCTGTAAGGGGTTGCTCACTAAAGTAGTACATGCTGTAACTATGACCTGTTTGAGTATTAATTCGACCTGAAATGTTAATTCCAGAGCTAAGTATTTTTAATTTTGGTATGGTTAAGCTTGAAATATAATTTTCTATTATTTTGCACAAACTATCAAAACTTTCGATGGTATTTTCATAATTAAATGGTACATTCAACAAAGAATCAATCATCTCTCCCTTAAAATTAATCAAAGCAAGATTCACTCTAAATTTTTTTATATCAACACCCAAGAAACAACCCGAGTCTGGATTAAGTCCGTAAATATTTGGATGCCTTCCTCCTGTTGTTTCGACTTTCCCAAAATCAATTACATACCCTTCATCAATTAATTCACCTACTAGTTTGGTTACTGTCGGTATACTTAAATCCATTTCTTTGCCAAGTTCTGAAAGGGTATTATCTCCCGAATCAACATAAAATTTTAATATGTTTAATTTTAATTGAGCTGTTCTTGACCCCCGATCAATTTCTTCAAGCAAGGTGTGTTTCATTGTAGTGAAAATTAAATAATAGTTTATTTTGCAAAGCAATCGCAAAAATAATAATTTTAAATTATTTCTGTAATAAAAATGGAAGAAAACATTAAAAATATATTAATCATAGGTGTTGATTCAATATTAAATATGTTTTACAGCAGATTTTAAAAATTATTTTATTATTTGTGTTGTATAATAAAATATTTTACATACATTTGCCGTGTTATTAAAATATTTTTATATCTATTATTTCTAAAAAATTGATAAAAAAAGCAATTATGGTACAAATTAAAGCCACCTTCTTAGACGAAATAAGTCATGATATTCCGCATCAGAACTGGAGTGAAACAGAGTGGGATGCTGATTTTGCTTATATGAATGCGATTGGAATAGAGATGGTAGTTTTGATTCGTTGTGGATATAAACGTTTTTTAAGTTATCCCTCAACAGTTCTTCTGAAAGAAGAAAATTGCTTTATTCCTACCACAGATTTAGTAGAAATGTTTTTGAAATTAAGTGAGAAATATGGGATGAAGTTTTATTTTGGGCTTTATGATTCAGGTCGTTACTGGACAGATAGTAATTTTTGGACAAATGGAAATTACGAAAAAGAAGTTGCAGTAAATAAATTAGTTATTGATGAGGTATGGAAAAAATATGGACATTATTCCTCATTTGCAGGTTGGTATCTTTCTCAAGAATGTAGTAGAAATAATGGAAAAGTAATTGAAATGTTTTCATCTCTGGGTAAATATTGCAAACAAGTTTCAGGTGGATTAAACATACTTATTTCACCATTTATCGATGGGAAAAAAAATATCAGCCAGTATGCTATTTCAACTCAAAAAAATGAAGGGGTAAGCATATCAAATCATGAAACTGAATGGGACTTAATTTTCCAAGGAATTAAAGATGCAGTAGACATTGTTGCATTTCAGGATGGACATGTAGAATATGATGAACTTATTGACTTTTTGAAAATAAACAAAAGTTTGTGTGATAAATATGGCTTACAGTGTTGGACAAATACCGAAACTTTCGATCGCGACATGCCCATAAAGTTTTTACCAATTAAATGGGAAAAACTAAAACTGAAATTAGAATTAGCGGCAAAAGTCGGAATCGAAAATGCCATTACTTTTGAGTTTTCTCATTTTATGAGTCCTCAATCAATGTATTTATCTGCTAGACATTTGTATAATAGATATTTTGAATATATTAATTTGTAGCTGAATAATTTTACTTATATTATACTTATCTTAATTATGGATTTCAAAAAAATTGCTGAACAATATAAAACTGAATTATTTAATAATATTTTACCTTTCTGGCTCGAAAAATCACAGGATGCACAGTTTGGCGGATATTTTACCTGTCTGGACAGACAGGGAAATGTATTCGACACCGATAAATTTGTGTGGTTGCAGGGTCGCGAGGTGTGGATGTTTGCCATGCTTTACAACAAAGTAGAGAAACGACCCGAATGGTTGGATTGTGCTGTGCAGGGAGGTGAGTTTCTGAAAAAACACGGACACGATGGCGATTACAACTGGTATTTTTCGTTAACGCAAGAAGGGAAACCATTAGTAGAGCCTTACAATATTTTTTCGTACACATTTGCCACTATGGCTTTCGGACAGTTGGCATTGGCTACAGGCAATAAAGAATACGAACAAATAGCAAAAACCACATTCGATAAAATTCTTTCGAAAGTGGATAATCCCAAAGGAAAATGGAGTAAAGCACATCCGGGAACGCGTGAATTAAAGAATTTCGCATTGCCTATGATTCTTTGCAATTTGGCTTTGGAAATAGAACATTTACTCGATGAAGAATATTTACTTAAAACCATTGAAACTACTATCCACGAAGTGATGGATGTATTTTATCGTCCTGAATTAGGAATCGTGGTTGAAAATGTTACAATCGATGGTGAACTATCCGACACATTTGATGGTCGTCTTGTAAATCCGGGTCATGCTATCGAAGCCATGTGGTTTATAATGGACCTCGGTGAGCGCCTGAACCGACCGGAATTAATTCAAAAAGCGACAGATATAGCCCTGAAAATGGTAAAATACGGTTGGGATGATAAGTTTGGCGGTATTTTTTATTTTATGGATCGCAATGGCTTTCCGCCACAACAACTGGAATGGGATCAGAAACTCTGGTGGGTACACGTGGAAACGCTTATCACAATGATTAAAGGGTATCAGCTAACCGGCTCGCAGGAATGTCTGGAATGGTTTGAACGCATTCACGACTATACGTGGACACATTTTAAAGATAATGAATTTCCCGAATGGTTTGGCTATCTCAACCGGCAGGGCGAGGTGCTGTTGAACCTGAAAGGAGGAAAATGGAAAGGATGTTTTCATATACCGCGTGGATTGTATCAATGCTGGAAAACGCTCGAAAAATGCGAAATACAAACCAAATCACAGAAATCAAAATCTTTTATGAATTTACTTAAAAACAACGTAGCATTATAAATCAATCAATTTCTTAAACAATTATTTATTAATCAATTAAAATTTACAATCATGAAAAAAATTACATTAATTATTGTTGCAATATTAGTTGCAGCAAATTTATGGGCAGTTGATCCTTCATGGACAAGGGTATGGGAAAAGAGTGCAACTTTAAGTACATTACCAGCTTATATTGGTACAGGAAATAATGTACG
Source organism: Paludibacteraceae bacterium (assembly GCA_018433525.1). Taxonomy (GTDB): domain Bacteria; phylum Bacteroidota; class Bacteroidia; order Bacteroidales; family Paludibacteraceae; genus MVYY01. The sequence continues at coordinate 1,305 of JAHDRA010000115.1, read as the reverse complement.
TGGTATGGGAGTTGGTACTTTTGAAGGCGAGAAAGTCGTAGTAATACCTACTCGCGAGGGTGGAACAGCAGTGAAATTGTTAAAAGCCTCTGATGGAACAGAGTGGAAAAACCTTAATGTAACAGGAATTTCAGGCGGAACTTTTGCCATTTCGGATGCAGGTGTAACTACCGATGGGAAAATTTTGGTTTGTAATATGGTTAATTCAACTTCATCAGTTTTTAAAGTATATCGGTGGGATAATTCAACCGATGCACCTACTGTTGCAATTTCTTATACACTTCCTGCTGCTCATCGCATTGGAGACCATATTACTGTTAAAGGAAGTATAACCAATGGTACAGCTAAAGTGTATGCTTTTAGCACAGCATTGGTTAATTCAAAAGCTACACTTTTTAGATTTGATATGGTTTCGGATGGTAACGGAGGCTATGTCTTCGATAATACTCCTACCATTATAACCGATCAGGTTGCTGCAACAGGTGGATATAATTCTGTTGATTTGATGCCGGATGGAAAGTATATTTACAAATATAACGGATCGCAAATGCTCAAGTTAAATGCGGATGGTTCAATTCCAAGTCCTGCAGAATCTTCATCTTCTTCTGTAATTGCCACAGGAGGAAACAGCGTTAGATTTATTATGAATCGCCCGGCAGTAAATGAAGGCGATCCTGATACTGCTTATGTGGCTTATTTCAGATATGGTTCAGGACAGGAAAGAGCAAATATTGTGAAATTTCCGGGCGGAACTTTGAATAGTTCCGGAGCTGCAATTTCCGTATATTTACCGTCTCTTGGAACAAATGCTAATGCAAATGGTGCAGGTCGTGTTGCAATAGATGATGTTACTACAAATTCTGCAAATGTTTATGTATTCAGCACTAATAATGGTATAGGTAAATATTCAATTACATGGCCTGATACTCCATCATCTCTTAAAGTTACCAATGAATCACTTAAAATCTCAAAAACTTCTTCGTTGCTAATAGTGGAAGGAAATGTACCTGCATCTATCGAACTTTTCAACTCACTTGGAGAAAAAGTACAATCTGTAATTAACAAAAATGAGTTGAATATTAGTAATCTACGTGGTATTCATATTGTAAGAGTGAATGTAAACGGAAAGATTACCACACAAAAAATATTATTGTAGTATTAATTGGGGCTGTCTCAAAAGTAGAGACAGTCTCTTTTTTTATTGGATATTGCGATAAAAATAGGAAGAAAATATTTGCAGGAATGTTTGTTTTTTGTATCTTTATAGCTGTAAATCAATAAAATGAGATATGTCGAGAGTAGTTT
>JAHDRA010000022.1 GCA_018433525.1 Paludibacteraceae bacterium | reverse complement strand
TCTTTCTGATCAGGATATAAAGCGAGTAGAAGATATTTTGAACAACAGACCAAGAAAAAAATTAAATTTCTTAACACCAAATGAATTTTTATTACGAAATTTGTATAACCAAAAAGTTGCATTTGTGACTTGAATTCAGCACTTTTAAAAAAATGAAAGAAGAAATTTTATCAATTTCAATTCCTTTTGGTGCGATTAAAAGAAATATGTTAACAGATTATAAATTGACATTCAACGAATTTCAATTCCTTTTGGTGCGATTAAAAGGAAAAGGTACTGAACCGAACGGCTGTTATGTGAAATTTCAATTCCTTTTGGTGCGATTAAAAGTTCTGCCATCATTTCCGTACTTTGTGCTAAAATTTCATTTCAATTCCTTTTGGTGCGATTAAAAGCCACTTCTCCAAATTCAAAATTATTGTCGAAGTAAATTTCAATTCCTTTTGGTGCGATTAAAAGAAGATTGTCAGTCAGGTATTTGAACTTATTAAAATTTATTTCAATTCCTTTTGGTGCGATTAAAAGCATCTTTCGCGGAAGGTAGAGTTAAAGTTAGAGAGATTTCAATTCCTTTTGGTGCGATTAAAAGCCTTTGTTTGTCAAACCTTTAAATAGTAATTGTTAATTTCAATTCCTTTTGGTGCGATTAAAAGCCAAATTTTCCGGATCATACATTACCTGCCATTTCAATTTCAATTCCTTTTGGTGCGATTAAAAGTTGCTCCATTAAATGTAATAGAAGTTGAGGAATTAAATTTCAATTCCTTTTGGTGCGATTAAAAGATTGTTTCGACGTTACATTTTCTCCTCCTGATGTAATTTCAATTCCTTTTGGTGCGATTAAAAGAAGTATGGTATGCTTTAGCATTTTCCGATTCAATCCAATTTCAATTCCTTTTGGTGCGATTAAAAGTATGGAAAAAAAGTATTATATTCAAGAAACAACAGGATTTCAATTCCTTTTGGTGCGATTAAAAGTTAGCTTCATCAGTCTTTTTTTCTTCTTGTGCTTTAAATTTCAATTCCTTTTGGTGCGATTAAAAGACCATCACCTGAATTGATTAATCAATTGAAACACAAATTTCAATTCCTTTTGGTGCGATTAAAAGTTGAAATTTAATCATTCCTCACAATTAGTGAATTATATTTCAATTCCTTTTGGTGCGATTAAAAGCCGTAGATAGGAACATGTATATAAACGCTATTGCTATTTCAATTCCTTTTGGTGCGATTAAAAGTATTTCCGAAAAAAGAACAACCTGCAAGACATAATTGAATTTCAATTCCTTTTGGTGCGATTAAAAGGTGAACGCACAAACAGCATCAATGCCTTTGTGGATATTTCAATTCCTTTTGGTGCGATTAAAAGAAAGTAGAGCTCGAGATATGATGTTTTCTAAATAATTTCAATTCCTTTTGGTGCGATTAAAAGCACACGGTCCAAAAGCAATTTGAATACCGTCCTGAATTTCAATTCCTTTTGGTGCGATTAAAAGTACATTTGTAAATCAGTTTTGTACGACAAAAAAGGATTTCAATTCCTTTTGGTGCGATTAAAAGCCTTACCGTCCATACTGTTTATACAAAAGTTCATAGATTTCAATTCCTTTTGGTGCGATTAAAAGGTAATATCCCATTCTGCTGAAGGCAATTTTCTAAAATTTCAATTCCTTTTGGTGCGATTAAAAGTAAATCGAGCATCAATTCGATAATTTTTTTTGGCAATGTGAATTTCAATTCCTTTTGGTGCGATTAAAAGTCTTTTAAACATAATTACTTCTTTTTATATAATTCGTTATTTCAATTCCTTTTGGTGCGATTAAAAGTTATGAGCGTTTAAAAAAACTTGCTGCGAAACTTCGATTTCAATTCCTTTTGGTGCGATTAAAAGCGTGTTCAAGGAAAGTGAATCGTACCACAAGAAACTATTTCAATTCCTTTTGGTGCGATTAAAAGCTCCATCATTATGACTATGTTGAATTATAATATGAGATTTCAATTCCTTTTGGTGCGATTAAAAGCTATCCCAACCTATCCGAAAAACATTTCTATTTCGAATTTCAATTCCTTTTGGTGCGATTAAAAGTTGCGAACATGGCAAACCGGCGTTTCAACTAAATGAGAATTTCAATTCCTTTTGGTGCGATTAAAAGAAGAAAAAGAATTTTACAAAATTCCTCTGAACGAATTTCAATTCCTTTTGGTGCGATTAAAAGTGCGGTGTGGCTTATTTAAAAACGACAACCAAACAATATTTCAATTCCTTTTGGTGCGATTAAAAGCAGTGCGTCCACATTCGTTTTTGCTGCTATGTAGAATTTCAATTCCTTTTGGTGCGATTAAAAGAGTAAGAACAAGAGATTATCGGCAGTTTGATGAGATTTCAATTCCTTTTGGTGCGATTAAAAGTCGCGTTCTGCCATTGCTTTTCTTTCTTCCTCCGTTATATTTCAATTCCTTTTGGTGCGATTAAAAGAAAACGGCTATTTCGTTAGACGTAACCAATACGGAATTTCAATTCCTTTTGGTGCGATTAAAAGATTTGCTATAACGTTCCAATTATTTGCCTTCGGTATTTCAATTCCTTTTGGTGCGATTAAAAGATGTTAGGTGATAAGTTAGAAGCAATGATAATCACTATTTCAATTCCTTTTGGTGCGATTAAAAGCTTCTATTGCATTTTCACCCTGTACGGCTTCTATTTGATTTCAATTCCTTTTGGTGCGATTAAAAGTGATTGTTCCGAGAGATTCATCGTCGCCTGTAAATATATTTCAATTCCTTTTGGTGCGATTAAAAGGAATCCAGATGGGCATACACCATGGTTCGAGTCCAATTTCAATTCCTTTTGGTGCGATTAAAAGCAAAGTATGATGTTTTGCAGGAGAAACGCCAGCGTGATTTCAATTCCTTTTGGTGCGATTAAAAGATTTGAAGAATGGCAAAATTCTCCTGTCTATAAAACATATTTCAATTCCTTTTGGTGCGATTAAAAGCGATAAGCAAAACCCGACAAAATATCCGGTATCAAATTTCAATTCCTTTTGGTGCGATTAAAAGAGCAATTTGAATACCGTCCTGATGGTATGCTGTTGCGAATTTCAATTCCTTTTGGTGCGATTAAAAGATTTTTGTTCTTTGCTTATGCTAAGAATAAATATATATTTCAATTCCTTTTGGTGCGATTAAAAGCGACTATAAAAAACCAGATAAAGAGGATTTGAATTTATATTTCAATTCCTTTTGGTGCGATTAAAAGATTGAAACATTAAAAAGATCGCCTGAAGATGATAAATTTCAATTCCTTTTGGTGCGATTAAAAGATTTTTGTTCTTTGCTTATGCTAAGAATAAATATATATTTCAATTCCTTTTGGTGCGATTAAAAGCGACTATAAAAAACCAGATAAAGAGGATTTGAATTTAT
>JAHDRA010000118.1 GCA_018433525.1 Paludibacteraceae bacterium | reverse complement strand
TCCTTTAAAAGCTCGGCGTAAGTTTTAGTGTTGTTGCACGAAGAAAAAATTAGGATAACAGGCAAAAAACCCAGAAACAAAAAAATGAATTTTTTCATAAAACCGTATAAATTAATTTTATACAAATGTACCATAAAAAAGTAGAAAGAAAAAGTTAAGAAACTCAAATCTATGGATTGAAAATCCATAGGTTGGATTGCAAATAAAATTCGCTTTAATTTTGGCTATAAGTCAATTAAAATGTTAAATTAATGTTCATAAACTTATTTAAAAATGTAATTTTCATTAGAATTGGATTGTTTTTTGTGATCCAAATAGGAATTTATCATCTCATCCGTTACCTTGTCTGTACTCGAACATCCACAACCTTGCGTATAAAAATGATTAATCCAACCCCGACTATGCCGTTCCTGAAATTTCCTGCAACAACATCCCTGAACTTTTCCCTTTTAATCGCTTTTTATATCGTTTAAACTTATTTGAAATGGCTGGCTTGAAGAAATATCTTCCTTACTCACCACTTCTTTGAAAAATCCCTACTTATTGCCGTTGCATCTTTAGCGTGAAATATCTCAACAACGCAGTGGTTTTCCGTTGAAATACTGCATAAACATCTTTGTAATCACACTTTATGAATATGAACTTGTAAACTGTATATGCTATTACCGCTTTCCTGTTTATTCATCTCATTTTTATGGCAAATTTAATAGCAGTTTTCATCAGAATATAATTTATTTTTTAAAGGTCTGATGGAACCCACATGTCTGAATATTATATTCATTTGTGTTTGTGTGTGCAATACATGTGGGTTTCTTAAAACTAACGTTTTTGAAAAAATTTGAAATAAGGAAGCATAAGTTATTGCCTATGGTTGACTGTATATTAAATCAAAACAAGGTCAACTGACTGCCCTCTTCGTCAGTTGAGTGAATCTCCGGCCTGTCTTCGTTTATAGCATTTGAAACGGCATCTTCTTTTGTTTGGGAATTTACGTTGGTTTTCCTTTCAACATCAGTTGCCTTTTCCGGCGACTCTTGTGCATCAGAAGAATTTGATATTCGATCGTTTTCCGAAGCGTTTTCGTTATCTTCTTCCTCATCGCTGTTGATTACCGTACTTTCTTCATTATTCTTTTCTTTAAACCGAACAGGCTCCAATTCGTTAACAGTTTCTACTTCAAAAGTTGTCAAACGTTTTCCTTTGGC
>JAHDRA010000010.1 GCA_018433525.1 Paludibacteraceae bacterium | reverse complement strand
GGAGAACTGATTATGAACGGGCTGATATTAAATCATATTCCGCTCCTCAAGTACCTGAACATGCGCGAAATGTTTTCCGTTAAGTTCGGTTACGGAAAAATGAGTAACGACCACTTGTCGGTCATGGATTTTCCGGCTTACGTTTATCCTTTTAATCGTCCTTACACCGAAGTTGGCGTCGGACTGGCCAATATTCTGCATCTATTCAATTTACAGGCAATCTGGCGATTGACCGATATTAAGCAATTTTCCGGCGACAATTTTGCTATTCGTGGAAGCTTAAGAATCAGTTTTTAAAATATTTTTTAGTTTGGTTTTTGATCGAATTTTAGTGTTGTGAATTTTTTCTTCTTTCTCAAATAATAATCCACCACAATACTTCGGGGATAAATCATGGGAAAGGATGTTGCGGTGGAGAAGAGGATATTTTCCTTTCTTTTATCCAGAAAATTTGGTTTCATTTTTCTGAAATCGGAGCGAGCTTTCAGTATGCTTCGTGCATTTTTGGGTTTGGCAGAGGCAAGAAATTGAAAAACAGCCAGGTAATCGAGAATGGCTCGCTTGAAAAACACGCTTTTTAATTGCTTTTTCGGTAGATTTTTATAAAGCATCAACAAATTATTCCGAAAGTTGAGGTAAGTTTTGAATGGATGTTCCGATTGCAAAGTGCCTCCTCCGATATGGTAAACCATGCTTTCAGGAACACAGGTCAATTGATAGCCACGACTGTTGAATCGCCAGCAAAGATCTATCTCTTCCATGTGGGCAAAAAAATCTGCATCAAATCCGCCCATTTTATGATAAAGCCCTGCGCGAACCATCATACAGGCTCCGGAAGTCCAGAAAACATTCATCGGGTCATCATATTGTCCCTTGTCTTCTTCCACTTCTCCAAAAATGCGTCCCCTACAAAAGGCAAATCCCAGATAATCGATAAAACCGCCGGCAGCACCTGCATATTCAAAATGTGTTCGATTAAAATAAGAAAGTATTTTTGGTTGGCAAGCTGCAGTTTGTGGATGTTTTTCCATATAATCCACCAGCGGGAGCAACCAATTGTCTGTAACTTCCACATCGGAATTCAACAGCACGTAATAATCCGATTTGATTTGGGACAAGGCTTTATTGTAGCCTTCGGCAAAACCATAATTTTTATCGAATAAAATGATGCGCACCATTGGAAACTGTTCTTTCAACAACTGAAGTGAACCATCTGTAGAACCATTGTCGGCCACCACTATTTCCACATACGACAAACGCGTCTTTTCCAACAGTATGGGAAGAAATTGCTGCAAGTAATTTTTCCCGTTCCAATTCAATATCACTACCGAAACTTGCATAGTCAACTATAAAAGAATTATTTGTTTTTTGCGGTTTTGATTTTAAAAAAACTATTTATAAGATGTCGATTAACGGTCAATCGTTCTTAAAAAAATCAAAATCTGTCGTTTTGCTGCAACAGCTGATGTTTGTGTCAAAGCGAAAGCGATTGTCAATTATCTTTTTTCACCTCATCAATCAGAGGTTTAATTTTCCATCGGCGATGCGACCAAAGCCAAAGTTCAGGATGAGCCAAGATGTCTTCTTCGAGCAGTTGCATGAAACGTGTAGAAATTTCATTGTCGGAAGTGGTTCGTGGCTCTCGGGCTATGGGCAAAATCTCACAGGAATAATATCCACGTTTTGGTCGGCTCACGCGTGCATAAAAAACCGGATAATTGAATTTTCTTGCCAATTGTTCGGCGCCGGGCAAAATTGCAGTCGGCTGGTGCAAAAAAGTTGTCCAATTTCGAAGATTTTTTCCACTCGGACTTTGGTCGGCAATAAATCCGTAAGCACCAAATTTTCCTTCTTTTGCCCAACGTATCATGTTCCTTGCCAGATTGCGTTTCTCCACCATTACTGCTCCCCGTTTTTCACGAAGCGACTTCATGAATTGATCGAACTTTCTGTTTTTTAACCGCTTGTACACGGTAAAAGACTCGCAATTTTCGGGCATTAACAAACTGATGGTCAATATCCATTCCCAATTGCCATAATGACCGAGCATCAAAATTGGATATTTCCCCTGACGACAACATTCAAAAAACTCCTCAACATTGACAAATTTCACCCTTTGCAGCAACTCTTTGTCGCTTATGTGAAGAAGTTTAACGATTTCGAGCAACAAATCGGCAAAGAAACGGTAAAAATTCTTTTCTATTTTTCTTCTTTCGGATGCCGAAAGTTCAGGAAATGAATTTTGAAGATTTTGTCGAACCACTTTTTTTCGGTAACCTGCTACCCGGTAAATCAGGAAATACATTAATGGAGAAAAGGCATAAAGCACTTTCAGCGGAAGCAGGGACAAGAACCACAAAAGCGGATAAATCACATAAAACATATGTTTTTTGTTATTTTACAAAAATACCAAAGATAAAAAAACACCAAGCAAAACCTGCATGCGTTGGTGTTGAGGGAAAAAGTAGGTATGTGAAAAACGAAATTATTCTTCTCTGTAAATACCCAATGATTTGCCGTAATCAAATTCAGCATCCAAAATCATCTGAATATCGTCTTCCGTAAGGTTGATTTCATCTTTCAAGGCGTTTTCCAAAATGTATTCATACATTTCTTCTTCGTCAATGCTGGTTTCTTCGGCAGTATCATCTTCGTCGATATACCCTTTTTCGTTGTAAAAATCGTAAATCACATCCAACACGTACTGAACAGTATCTTCGTCGATGCGGTCTTTCACTTCGGCCGGAAGAGACTTTAGAATGAATTTTACGGCTTCTTCATCGCTGTATTCGAGTAAATTGTCTTCGTTTGTATTCATGATGCAATGGTTTTAACTATTAAAAACGTTCAAAGATAGTGCTTTTTTTGGTTTTCGTCAAAAAATAAATTTTTTGAGCTTTTTTTGAATTGTAGATAAACATGCAGGGAATTTTGTCTGCTACAAAATTGAAAAAATTTCTTCGAGCGATTTTACGATAAAAGTGGCCTGTTGTTCGGTATAAGGCAGCATATTGTTTTTTTGAAGATAAATCTGGTCGATTCCTGCATTTTTGGCGCCCACAATATCGGCCGAAAAACTGTCGCCAATCATAATGGCTTCTTCGGGTGAGGCCTGATTCAGGTGAAGAGCGTAGTTGAATATTTCTGGGTCGGGTTTGAGTGCTCCGGCTTGTTCCGAAAGTACCACGTGAGAGAAATAATGTTCGATTTGGCAGGATTTCAGTTTTTTGTATTGCACTTCTACAAATCCGTTTGAAATGAGTGTCAGCGGATACTTGGAATGGAGATAATCCAGCAGCTCTCGGGCGAAGGGAAGCAGAGTCGTCTGTTCGGGAAGAATTTCCAGATATTGTTTTCCAATGGCTTCAGCCAGTTGCAAGTCGTCAAGTCCCATTTTGGCAAGCGGATAGCGAAAACGTTCGATCATCAAAAAATCCTTGGTAATTTCTCCTTTCCCGTACATTTCCCAAAGTTCCATATTTCGCATGGCATAAATTCGGAAAAATTCGTCGAAATTTTCAAAATAACGGTTGAGCGTCTGCTGTTCGTACATTTTTTGCAACGACAGTCGGGCGTTGGCATGAAAATCCCAGATTGTGTCGTCCAAATCGAGAAAAACGTATCGGTAAGGATGCTTGTTATTCATTCGGTAGCATTTTTCAGAAATAAATTTCTAAAAATCATACTTGATTATTCCGCCAGCCTAAAAAAGGATTTGAAGTTTCCCGACGCCTGTTTTTTTAAAATTCTTTCAGACAAAAAAATGTTGTTAATCAACTTCGATAACAAGGTACTTGCTCACACTCCAGAAAGCAGTCGGATCGACAATGATGAGCACCAACTTGCCATCTTGTTTTTCAATTGTATAAGATGAAGTCGGATGTGTTGTGAGTATTTTAGCTTTGGAAGCATACAGCGGAATGGTTTTGGCATTGCGGGCATCAATCCTGACAAAATAATCCTTGTTGAAGGAGTCTTTTAATACTTCGGCTTTTCTGAAAATTCCTTTAGATGTAAGTATTTTCTGATCAATGAGTTCTTTTCGTGACCCAAAAACATACCATGCCGAATGAAGATTTTCATCGAGTTGTTTAATTTTTTCTTCCTTAGATTTGTTTTCGGTAGTCAGTGTATTGATATTTTCTCCCATTTGGCTGATGGTGCTGCCCATTTGAGCTATAAGGGTGTCCTTTTCGGCCAGCTTTTTTTCCAGAAAAGCAATGCGCGCCGTTTCTTCTTCCAATGTTTTTGTGAGGCGGGTAATGGTTCTTTCCAGTTCGGTGAGTTTTAATGAACTTTTGCTCAATCTCGACTTCAGCCGTGCCAGCTCATCCTTGTTGGTTTGCAGCAACTCGTTAAGGTAATTGATGTCTTCGTTGATTCGAGTGCGTGCATCCTGTGATAATTCTTCTCCTGCCGGTTCAACTGAGATAACATTTTCGGTACTTTTAATTTTTTCCAGATTTTCCTGAATCTGATTGATGCTCGAAAAATAGTCATCTACTTCGCGTTCGAGTCTTTCCTTTTCTTTCAGCAAGGAGTCGTTTTCTGCCTTGAGCTTTTTGTAATCGGACGATTGTTTTCCACACGAAACAGTCAGAAAAGCTACCAGAAAAATTACGCTAAAAACTCTGATGTTGCGGTATGAAATATTTTTGTTCATGGGGATGGAAAATTATAATGGTTTGGAGTATGGAGAAAATACGAATTGTTGAATGAAAAAAATTAATAATATGATAATCAATAAATTAAAATAAAAATTTTACACTTTAAAATACTGTGCAAAGATACAGCTATTCTTCAAAACCGGCAACTATCAAAACGAATTCTCCTTTTGGCGTTTTTTCAGTAAAATGCTGTATCAACTCGGCTAACGTACCTCTGACTGTCTCTTCAAACATTTTGGAAATTTCACGTGAAACGGAAGCTTTACGGTTTTCGCCAAATACTTCTGATAGTTGTGTCAAAGTCTTCAGCAAGCGGAAAGGCGATTCATAGAAAATCATCGTTCTTTTTTCTGTTTCCAATTCTTTTAAACGTTGCTGACGTCCTTTTTTTACGGGCAAAAAACCTTCAAAACAAAAGCGATCGTTAGGCAAGCCTGAAGTTACCAAAGCCGGAACAAAAGCTGTTGCTCCAGGTAAACACTCAATTTCTATGCCATTTTCTACACATTCGCGTACCAGCAAAAAACCCGGGTCGGAAATTGCCGGAGTGCCGGCATCGGATATCAGGGCTAAAATTTGGCCGCTTTTCAGCTGTTGTACAATATTTTCAACCGTTTTGTGTTCGTTGAATTTGTGATGCGACTGCATGGGGGTTTCTATGCCGAAGTGTTTCAGCAGAAAACTGCTGGTGCGTGTGTCTTCAGCCAAAATAAGATTCACTTTCTTGAGAATTTTTACGGCGCGAAATGTCATATCTTCCAAATTGCCTATGGGAGTAGGAACCACATAAAGTTTACCTCCTTCTTTGGATGCGGAAAAATTATTGATTGTCGTCCCCGCCAATGAAGTTTTGTTCTTTTGCTGACTCATGATTTTTTAAAAAAAATTCTTTTCAGATGAGACCCACATGTATTGCATACACAAACACGAATGAGTATAATATTCAGACATGTGGGTTCCATAAGACCTTTAAAAAATAAATTATATTCTGATGAAATTATAAAAATCTTCGTTTGAGAATTTGAAAAAAATCCTGCACCGTTTCGTTTTCTCCATCCCATTTGTATTTGGCTTGCAAAAAAGAAACAGCTTCTTCCAGAGTTGCCAGCTGATTGAGGTAATTCAGTGTTTTATTCATATCTTCGCCATTCCCCCTGAAAAGTTCACGCTGAAATCGAAAACGGTCGCCAATGCTGATGGCTTTTTTTATGTCGTCGATTTTTTGATTGGCAAATGTAGTCCCCAAAGAGTTATCGGGAATTTTGGAAAATTTTTCCTGCAACGGGATTGAAGTCGGTGCAGTTTTTTGGCCTTCATTGGCCGATGGTTCTTCCTTTTCCTGGGCTTCCGAATCTGTTATTTCGGTAGTTTCACCTCCTATTTCGGGCTGGGTAGAAACAAATCGGTTTTTTTCGTTTTCGAGCGGTTCTTGCTCAATTTCTGCTGTTTCTTTTTCTGTTTCATCCCATTCGGTTAGTTTTTCATTAATTGGACTTTCAGTGAAAGAAAATTCCGTTTTTTCTGTTTCTTGGGCAATATTTTCTTCGCCGACTTGAAATTCCATTTCTTTTATTGCTTCAATTTCGGTTTGCTGCGAAACATTTTCTGAGGGCTCTGCAAAATCATTTGTCGAATGTTCAGAAAAATGTAGAAAGTGGTTTTCTTTTTTGTCTTTCAAATCCTCCGAAGGAAAAATTTCTTTACCGGCAGGTTTTTTCGTTGAGTTGTTTTCATTCAGTTCTTCGAGATATTGATGAATTTCATCAACTTTTTGCATGGCGAGATGAAGAATGGCCGGTGGAAGTTCGTTCATTTCCATGAAACTTTCGGTGAGCATGTCCAAATCCTGAATGTTTTTGTGGAGCAAAGCCAATATTAAATCTTTGTTCATATTTTTTTCTTTAAAAGAATTTCAGTACTTGTTATTTTTTTTAATTTTGTCCAAGATATTATTTTTCCAACCTGAAATTTTTCAGACTATAAAAAAATTGTCTTTAAAACGTTTTAGACGGTAAAGTTACAATAATTGAAATAGAAAATATACAAAGAAAGCGTAAATTTCAACAAAATAAATGATATGTTTTATTCAGAACAGACTTCTCATGCATCGAGACGTGGTAGTATAGAAGTGATTTGTGGTTCGATGTTCTCGGGGAAAACAGAAGAGTTGATTCGGCGACTAAAGAGGGCGCAGTTTGCCAAGCAAAGAGTAGAAATATTTAAACCGGTTATCGATACGCGTTATTCGGAAAGCGAAGTTGTTTCTCACGATCGCAATGCCATACGTTCAACCCCGGTAGGTTCGTCGGGAAGTATTCTCTTGTTGTCTGCAAATGTGGACGTAGTGGGTATTGATGAAGCACAGTTTTTTGATGATGGGCTGGTGGAAGTGTGTAATCAATTGGCCAATCAGGGCATTCGTGTCATTGTGGCGGGTCTCGATATGGATTATCAAGGTGTACCTTTTGGTCCTATTCCGGCATTGTGTGCTATTGCGGAAGATGTGTTCAAGGTTCACGCCATTTGCGTGAGATGTGGTGCATTGGCTTATGTTTCGCATCGACTGGTGGACAGCAACAAGCGGGTTTTGATTGGCGAAATGCAGGAATATGAACCAATTTGTCGTAACTGTTTTAATGAAATTCAACGCAGTCAAATGAAAATTTAACTTTTCTATAATTCTGCAATATGATGGAACAAACTGAAAGACCTTATACATTTGATCGGGTGGTGCGTCTTGTCATCACGCTGACCGTTCTTACCGCTCTTTTTTTCTTAACCCAGCGATTAAGCGGTGTTTTGCTTCCTTTTTTGATTGCATGGTTACTCGCCTATCTGCTTCAGCCTATAGTCCATTTTTTTCAGTACAAACTTAAATTCAAGTATCGTTTTGTAGCTATTTTTGCAACCTTGCTGCTTTTCATAATTATTCTCACGGGTCTGGGTTTTCTGTTGATTCCGATGATCATCAATGAAATAGAAAAAGCGGTGGTGCTTATCAATTCTTTTTTAAGAAATGTAGATGTAAATTCTTTTTTGCCCATTGCCTGGCAAAATCAGTTGTCTGAATATTTCAGGCAACTTGATTTACAAACACTTTTAGGCAGCGAAAAATTTATGTCCCTTGTTCAAAAATTATTGCCAGAAGTATGGAATTTTGTCGGAAATTCTTTGAATTTTATTCTGGGACTTGCTGTGATAGTAATTATTTTTCTTTATCTATTCTTTATTTTAATGGATTACGAGAAAATTTCCGAAAAATGGATTGAACTTGTTCCCATGAAATACCGCCCCTTGATTACCAATATTGTTCAGGATATTCAGGACGGGATGAATCGTTATTTCAGAGGGCAGGCTTTAATAGCCATGTGTGTGGGAATTCTTTTTATGATTGGGCTGAGTATCATTCGTTTACCTTTGGCAATTGTGATTGGTTTGAGCATCGGTATTCTCAATCTTGTTCCCTATCTAGAGTTGCTGGGTATTATTCCATGTGCTTTTATGGCTTTGCTGAAAGCTTCGGAAACCAATCAGAATTTTTGGATGATTGCTCTCAGCATTGCAGCAGTTTGGTTGATAGTGCAATCGATTCAGGATTTAATTTTAGTTCCGAGAATCATGGGAAAATATACGGGACTTCATCCGGCTTTGATTTTGCTTTCCTTGTCCATTTGGGGTTCGCTGTTAGGATTTGCAGGGATGATCATTGCACTGCCCTTCACGTCTTTGATATTGTCTTATTATAAACGCTTCATTATAAAGGGCGAAAATATTGAACATCCCAATGTTCCGCAGCCCGAGCAGACGGTCTCGCCTGTTTCTTCGGAAGAATGTGTTTCAGAAGAGCCCAAACAAGATTAAACTTATTAAAGCACAGTCTTTTCGAGCGAAGTTTCAATTAATATTCTTCGGTCTTTATATCTCTGATCATCAATTGAATGGTAGAATTTCCATTAAAATTGTTTTCTTCCAGTGTATAACAAATATCAAGCGGATGGAGGGCCTTCAAGTGATCATTATATTCGTGCATACCAAAAGCTATTCCATTCATCACGTTTTCCGAGCTTGAGTCGATCAGTTCCATTCTCAGATGTTCCTGCTCTTTTCCCACCAGTCGGCTTGTCCCGTAATCAAAAATTTTTTTGGAAACGAAAAGAGGTTTCATATTTTCCGGCCCAAAAGGTGCAAATTGTTTCAGGATTCGGAAAAACTTGGGAGTAATATCCTTAAATTCAAGAACAGCATCGATTTCCAATTGAGGATAAGTTTGTTCTTCCAGAATATTTTCTGAAACAAATTGTTCGAAGCGTTCGGTAAAAGCCTGAATATTTTCTTCCTTCATGGAAAGACCGGCTGCATACATGTGTCCGCCGAAATTTTCGAGCAAATCTCTGCACGAATCAATGGCTTTGTACAAATCGAAACCCGGCACCGAGCGAGCAGAACCGGAAATCAAGCCATTTGAACGCGTGAGGACAACGGTAGGTTTGTAGTATTCGTCGGATAGACGAGACGCAACAATACCAATTACTCCTTTGTGCCAATGAGGTTGATATACGACAATGGATTTGCGTTTTTTGTAAACATCCTGCGAGTTGATGATGGAAATAGCTTCGTCGGTAATATTTTTGTCTATATCCTTGCGGTCGTTGTTGTATTCATTGATATTTCCACTTTTTTGTCGTGCAATTTCTGCATCGTTGGCAATAAGTAATTCCACAGCTTCACGAGCTGATTTCATACGTCCGCTGGCATTGATGCGTGGCCCAATTTTAAACACAATATCGCTAATGGTAATTTCTCTGTCGGCAAGTCCACATACATTGATGATACTCCGGATCCCCAATGAAGGCAGGGAATTAAGTCTTTTTAAACCATAATAGGCAAGGATGCGGTTTTCTCCGGTTATGGGAACAATATCGGAAGCTATGCTCAGTCCTACCAAATCGAGCAAAGGTATGAGTTCTGAAAAATCGATTCCCTTTTTCATGGTGAAAGCCTGCAGGAGTTTAAATCCCACTCCGCAACCCGAAAGATGTTTATAAGGATAAGGGCAGTCTTCACGCTTGGGATCAAGAATAGCTACAGCAGGAGGCAATTCTTTGTCGGGAGTATGATGATCGCAAATAATGAAATCGATTCCGAGATTGAGCGCATGTTTAACTTTTTCTGTGGCTTTTATTCCGCAGTCCAAAGCAATAATCAACGAAAAATTCTGTTCGGCGGCAAATTGAATCCCCTGAAACGATATGCCGTATCCTTCGGTATAGCGGTCGGGAATATAAAAATCTATATCGGAATAATATTTTTTCAAAAATTGATAGACCAATGCCACAGAAGTCGTTCCATCCACATCATAATCCCCGTAAATCAGAATTTTTTCCTTGTTGTCGATGGCTTTGTTCAATCTTTCAATGGCTTTGTCCATATCCATCATAAGGAAAGGATCATGAAGCTCAGCCAAATCGGGACGGAAAAAACTGCGTGCTTCTTCAAAAGTCTGGATGCCGCGTTGAACAAGTAATTGGGCAAGGGTAGGGTTGATGCTCAAACTTTCTACCAGATTTTTTTGAATTATCTTTTCTTCTTCGGAGAGAGACTTAAATATCCATTTATTGGTCATGTCAGTATAATTTCAAAATTAAAAAATTCGACAACGGAACTTAAAAGAAGATACTGTAACTTTCGTTTCTCAGGTATTACAAAAATAGCAAAAAAAGCTAAGGCGATGACAAAATTTTTTCTGATGCTTTTTTTGAAGGCAAGAAAAATTTTTAAATATTGGTCGGAAACTTAGGAAATTTCAAAAAAACGAAGATTATTCGTCCCAATCCTCCCAATCCATTTTTTCAAAACGGTCGGTTTCTTCCATATCAGACGAAATGTTGTCGGGGAAAAAGTCTTCTTCCAATTCTTCTTCATTTTCCTGATTCGAGATGGGAATGGGAGCGTGAGAAATTTCAATTATTTGGTTGGAAGGTTTATTCAATTCATCCCAAATCAAATCTTTAAGTTCAAGAATACCTTCGCCGGTAAGTGGAGATATAAAAACGGTCGGCACATCGGCCGGCAAATTTTTTCTCATTTCCTCTTTCAGTTCTGCATCCAGCAAATCACTTTTGCTGATGGCGAGAATTTTCGACTTTTCCAGTAAGGAGGGGTTATATTTTTTCAGCTCGTTCAGCAAAATATTGTATTTTTCCCGAATATCAACCTCTTCCGCAGGAATCATGAACAGTAAAATGGAATTACGTTCAATGTGGCGTAAAAAGCGAAGTCCGAGTCCTTTTCCTTCGGCTGCGCCTTCAATAATTCCCGGAATATCGGCCATAACAAAAGATTTATTGTCGCGGTAAGCCACAATTCCCAGTTGAGGGACAAGTGTGGTGAAAGGATAATCGGCAATTTCTGGTTTTGCTGCAGAAACGACTGAAAGCAGCGTGGATTTTCCCGCATTGGGAAATCCAACCAAACCAACGTCGGCTAATATTTTCAACTGAAGAATAACTGTTCTTTCCTTTCGCGGTTCTCCGGGTTGAGAAAATCTGGGCGTCTGCTGAGTAGCGCTTCTGAAGTGCCAATTTCCCAAACCTCCTCTTCCGCCTTGCAACAAAACAAACTCTTGACCGTCTTCCTGAATGTCGCAGATAAACTCGCCCGTTTCGCCATCGTACGCAACCGTTCCGCAGGGCACTTCAATAATCTTGTCGTTTCCATCCTTGCCAAAGCTACGGTTTTTACTTCCATTTTCTCCATCTTCGGCAAATACATGTCGGGCATATTTCAGATGAAGCAACGTCCAGTAATTTTTGTTTCCACGCAAAATAACGTGCCCGCCACGACCACCATCGCCGCCATCAGGGCCACCTTTGGGAGCAAATTTTTCCCGATGAAAATGAGTGGAACCTGCACCGCCTTTGCCTGAACGGCAAAATATCTTTACGTAATCGACAAAGTTTGAACCTGACATTTTGGAAAAAGGAATTTAATGAAAGACAAAGGTTATCAGGAATTTATTTTTGAATCGATAATTTGAGAGATACGAGAAAAAATTTCTTCCACTGTGCCAATGCCTTCTATGGCTACATATTTATTCGTTTTTTTGTAAAAATTGTTAACTTCGTCGGCATTTTGATAGTAGATTTCGAGTCTTTTCCGAATCACATCCAGTTTGTCATCACTTCTGTTCGATATTTCGGCGCGTTTAAGCAATCGGCTAATTAATTCTTCATCGTTAACTTTCAAGTCGAGGAGCAGACTAATCTCTTCATTTCTTTTTTTCAGCAGTTTTTCCAAAGCTTCAGCCTGAGCGTAAGTTCGGGGAAAACCATCCAAAATAATGCCCTTGTAATGGTACATTTCCTTGTCGAGAACATGATCGAGCATGGCAATAATCATTTCGTCGGGAACCAATTGCCCTCTGGAGATAAACTCTTCGGCTTTTTTGCCAATTTCTGTCTGAAGTTTAATTTCATTTCGGAGCATATCTCCGGTGGATAAATGTTTTAAATTGTACTTTTCTGCTATCAGTTTGCTCTGTGTTCCCTTTCCACTTCCCGGTGCTCCACAAATAACGATATTCAACATTTGTTAATCTGTTTTCTGTATTAATCCGTTATCAAAGTATACACATCTTTTAAATTTCTTCCATATCCGTTGTAGTCGAGTCCGTAGCCAATAATAAATTCATTGGGAATTTTCATGGCAATGTAATCTATTTTGATGTTGCGCTGCAAGGCATCGGGTTTTTGTAAAAATGTTGCCACCCGAATTTCTCCGGCACCTTTTGCTTTGAGCGAATCAATGATTTGTTCCATTGTGAGTCCCGTGTCGATAATATCTTCCAAAATCACTACATTACGGCCTACGATATTTTCGTTCAATCCCATCACTTCTTTCACACAGCCTGAACTGTAAAGCCCTTCGTAAGAGGAAAGTTTGATGAAGGTGATTTCACACGGAATGTTCACCACTTTCATTAAGTCGGACGTAAACATGAAAGCTCCGTTGAGAACAGAAATAAAGAGTGGATTTTTATCTTTCAGGGTTTTATTGATTTCCTGACCAATTTTTCTGATGGAAGAAAGAATTTCCTGTTCAGGAATAAATTTTTTGAACTTTTTATCTTTGATTTGAACGATCTCCATTTCCCAACGCTTGCTTTTGGATGATTTAACGATGAGTTTTAAAAAAATAATTTGCAAAAGTAGTAAAAATGATTGGTTTTTGAAAGTTAAGTTTTAATTGCTTGCTTTTCCCGTATTTTAATTATCATGTCATTGAGGTTTCTTTTAACATCGACTGAAATTTATCGACATTAGCTAAAGTTGTCTTGCAATATCTTCCGTCATTAAAAAAATTTAAACTTTAGTCCATCCTTAAATTTCTTTGTCTTAAAACAAAAAAGAAGTTTTATCAGAGTAGTTTCCTTTTTATCGCTGCATCCCGCAACAGGAAAAAAGGTGTAAATCTTGTATAAAAACAGAGAAAACTTTATCTAAGATATAGAACTTTTACAAAAAACTTCTGCAGTTGATGCATATCTTGAAAAAATCAACAGTAAACTGGTTCTCAAAATTGTTTTAAATAAGCAGAGCTTGGTTTTCCTGATTATGGAACAGCTCTTCTGACTTTGGCTTTCCCTTTAAATTGGTTAATGTGTAATGGGGGTTAAAATTAGCGTCTTACAAGTTTTTGTTTGTGCCAGAAAATTTTCTTTGTTTCTTTAAAAATTTAATAAGCTTTAGGGGAGGTAACTTAAAAAATACTTTCCGAAGTAAAATGCTGATCGTACAAATCATGATCATCAATGCTTATGCAAAAATGCTTTCGATAAGTTTCGAAGAGTTAAAAATAATTGTATAATACCCTCTTGTTCGTTTTCTTTAAGTTTTTGTGTTATTGATTTGCAACATAAAAAAATACTTACCAAATCAGTTCTCCAGCGCCTTGCCTCAAAATAACCGGTTCTTCGCAGGTGCAATCAACAATGGTAGATGGAATATAACCTCCGGGTCCTCCATCAATTACCAAATCGACCAAATGGCCATATTTTTCTTCAATCATTTCAGGGTCAACAATATATTCCAGTGAATTGTTGTGGTAAAAAATAGAACTGGTCATTAATGGATTTCCTAATTCATGAACAATGGTGAGTGCAATATTATTTTTTGGCATTCGTATTCCAACCGTTTTTTTATCTTTAAAAAGTTTAGGCAGGCGATGATTCCCTTTGAGAATGAAAGTAAACGGGCCGGGCAGATTTTTTTTTATCAGTTTAAAGGTTTCGTCATCAAGTTTGGTATATTCGCTTATTTGTTTTATGGATTCACAAACAAATGAAAGTTGGGAGCTGCGAAGATCTTTTTTCTTGATGCGTGCAATATATTCTATGCCGTGTTTGTTGAACAAACTGCATCCGAATGCATAAACTGTATCGGTAGGAAATATAATGGTTCCTCCGTCGCGTAAAGTTTCAATTACACGATGTATTTCGTGGGGATTGGGATTGGTCTCATAAATTTTAATTAGCATATTCTGTCGAAAAGGATTTGATCGAAAAAATTTGTCAAAGATATAAAAAATCCGTAATATAAAATATTTTTTCACAACCAATGATTCAACAAATAATTGATTAATAAGTTAATAATTAGTAAATTAAGAATTATATTGTAACAAAATATTACTCCTCACCGATAAACATTTTTAAGAAAAATGTAAAATGAATGGGACAAATGCTTAAGCATTCACCCTATTGTTGTATATTTGAATTGCAAAATTTCAAACATTGGAACATGGGCAATGATAATGATTACGAAAAAAATTTGGCCGGGCATCCGAATTTTAATTTATCACGTTTTATAGCAGTTAAAATTAATGTTCTAATTATGAGCAGTTAAATTAAAAAAAAATACACCAGTTTATCAGAAAAAATCAGAATTTATTATTGTTAACCTTAAAAAAATCTATAGTTATGAAAATTATTCATTATTTATTGTTGACCTGTATTCTTGCAAGTTCATGCAGCCGACAAGTATCACTCCGTGAAGTCATCGACTTTACCCAAGACTGGAAATTCACCTTAAGCGATTCCGCAATGGATGCTTCAAGCCCGGCATTCGATGATGGTGCATGGAGAACTCTTAATTTACCCCACGATTGGAGTATTGAATCCGATTTTTCTGAAAAGTTCCCCGCCACAGCCGGTGGAGGAGCTCTTCCCGGTGGCATTGGCTGGTATAGAAAAACTTTCTTTGTACCTCAGTCCGAGCAAAATAAATGCGTATATGTCGATTTCGACGGTGTTTATCGCAATAGTGAAGTTTGGATCAATGGTCATTATCTCGGCAAACGACCTTATGGATACATCTCGTTCCGCTATGAATTAACACCTTTCTTAAAATTTGGAGAAAAAAATACCTTAGCCGTACGCGTTGACAATTCCAAGCAGCCCAATTCGCGCTGGTATTCAGGATCAGGCATATATCGTAATGTTTGGCTGACCATAACACAACCCATTCATGTGGATTTGTGGGGAACTTATTTTACAACTCCCGTTGTGAACGAAAATGCAGCGACTATTCAAATTCAAACTTCAGTAAGAAATTCAACGGGCGAACGACGGCTTGTAAAAGTTGAACAAGTGTTGTTAGACAATGAAGGGCGGAAAATTACAAAAAACGAAACCACGATAGAAGTTTTACCCGATTCGCTGGCTGTGGCTTCTCAATCATTTTCGGTCAATAAACCGATTCTCTGGGATATTGAACATCCTTATTTGTACAAAATGATTACAAAACTTTCAGTTGAAGGCAAGGAGACAGATGAATATGAAACATCCGTCGGATTTCGATATTTTAATTTTGATGCTCAAAAGGGTTTTTCATTAAATGGAAAACATTTAAAAATTAACGGAGTTTGTAATCATCACGACTTAGGCGCTTTGGGAGCTGCCATCAACAAAAGGGCTTTAGAACGTCAATTGCAACTGCTTAAAGACATGGGTTGCAATGCTATTAGATGCTCACATAATCCTCCTGCTCCCGAACTGTTGCAGCTTTGCGACAGTATGGGATTCATTGTAATGGATGAAATTTTTGACATGTGGTTCAAAAAGAAATCGGCTTATGATTATGCTCAAGACTTTCCGAAATGGTATAAAACAGATATGACCGATTGGATAAAAAGAGATCGCAATCATCCTTCCGTTTTTATGTGGAGTATTGGAAATGAAGTGATGGAACAATGGGAAGACAACATTACGACCGACAACATGAATCTTGATCAAGCGAATCTTTTGCTAAACAATTTAAAAATATCCGATTCCCCAAAAGCTAAAATTTCAGAAAGTTCCTTGCTAACCAAACATCTTTCCGATATTGTTAAGTTACTGGATCCTACAAGGCCGGTAACAGCAGCTTGCAATGGAACCCAAAAAAACAATCCGCTTTTTTTGTCTGGAGGACTTGATATTATTGGTTTCAATTATCATCACAACGAATTTATGGATGTTCCTAAAAACTTTCCTGGCAAACCCTTTATTGTTACAGAATCTGTATCGGCAGTACAAACAAGAGGATTTTACCTTATGCCATCCGACAGCATATATATTTGGCCCGAAAGTTGGGATAAACCTTTTTTCAATCCTTTGCAAAAATGTTCTGCCTATGACAATTCTCATGTTCCCTGGGGCTCTACCCACGAAAAAACATGGAAAATAGTTAAAAAACACGATTTCATTTCTGGCCAATTTATTTGGACGGGTTTTGACTATTTGGGGGAACCGACTCCTTACTCCTGGCCATCAAGAAGTTCCTATTTTGGAATTATCGATTTGGCCGGCTTCCCAAAAGATATTTATTACATGTATCAAAGTGAATGGACAGACAAAGATGTTTTACACGTTTTCCCACACTGGAATTGGCAAAAAGGTCAAACGATAGACGTGTGGGCTTATTACAATAATGCCGACGAAGTAGAACTTTATCTTAATGGACGTTCTTTAGGAAAGAGGGACAAAAAGGGAGACGATTTGCACGTTATGTGGAGGGTAAAATATGAACCCGGAACGTTGAAAGCTATTTCACGCAAGGATGGAAAAGAAGTGCTGGCGTATGAAGTCAAAACAGCCGGAGCCCCGGTAAAAATCCGCCTGACAGCCGATAGAAGCACTATCTCTTCCAATAGTAAAGATTTGTCATTTGTTACAGTAGAGCTGCTTGACAAAGATAATAATGTTCATCCACTGGCTGATCAATTGGTGAAATTTACGCTAAAAGGACCGGGCATGATTGCCGGCACCGATAACGGCAATGAGAACGACTCAATTTCATTAAAAAAACCTCAACGTCATTTGTTCTTCGGAAAATGTATGGCCATTGTTCAAAGCACCGAAAAAAAAGGGAAAATTACACTAAAAGCAACGGTAGATGGTTTGCCGGATGAACAAATCGTTATTACAAGTAAATAAAGATAAACTCAACCCTATTTATAGTCATTTTATAAACAGGGTTTAGTTTTTCCCTGAACATTGTTTATAAAAAACAGAGCTTGACATTTCGAATCAATGAAATATGACAAAAAATGGATAATTTTGCACCATCAGAAAGAAAATATTTCTTAAAGGAGAAGGGTACATTTGGTTGATTTGTAACCGAATTTCATTTTTTAAAGATTAAGCATCCATGTCGCTGGAAGATTACATATTGCAACATTCGGACAGTGAACCTGCCTATTTGACAAAAATCAGTCGTGATACACATGTCAAGCTTCTGAATCCCAGAATGGTTTCGGGACATTTGCAAGGCAGAGTATTGTCCATGTTGTGCAAAATGATTCAACCCCATAAAGCGCTTGAAATAGGTACTTTTACCGGATATTCGGCTTTGTGCATTGCAGAAGCATTGACGGATGAGGATGTTTTGCATACGATAGAAATTGATGATGAGCTGGAAGATTTGATTTTGGAAAACTTCGCCGGTTCGGAACATGGACACAGAATTAAGTTGCATATAGGGAATGCACTGGAAATTATTCCGACTCTGAATGAAGTTTTTGATTTGGTATTTATTGATGCCGACAAACGAGAATACACAGCTTATTTTGAAGCGGTTTTTCCAAAACTCAGAAATGGCGGTTTTATTTTGGCCGACAACACCCTGTGGAATGGAAAAGTCGTTACGGAGGCAAAACCCAACGACAGACAAACGATGGAAATTTTGCGGTTTAACGATTTAATCGCATCCGATGATAGAATAGAAAAAGTTATATTGCCCTTAAGAGATGGGTTAACGATAATCAGAAAAAAATAACTGCCATGACTTATACTTATGAACTGGAAATGAAGGTGCGCGACTACGAGTGCGACTTGCAGGGAATTGTAAATAATGCGGTTTATCAAAATTACTTTGAACATACGCGGCACGAATTTTTGCAGGCGAATCATCTCAGTTTTTCGGAATTGCATCAGCAAGGCATCGATGCAGTAGTTGCCCGCATCGAAATTGCATTTAAAAAACCTTTATTGCCGGGCGAAGTATTTCTTTCCAAACTTTATCTGAGAAAGGAAGGAGTAAAATACAGTTTTTATCAGGCTTTATTTAAAAAGGCAGAGGGAACACTTTGCGCCAAAGCAAAAGTTGATACAGTAGTAGTGATCAACGGAAAATTGGCTTCGGCTTTCGAACCTTTTGAAAAACTTTTGGCCGACAACCATGCCGTAAAAGGCGAAGAGTAAAAAATTTTTCTTGTGCCGACAACAATTTGACTTCTCGAAGTGTTTGAAAAGCTGTAGGATTTTTTTATTGATGGAACAAACAACAACCATTAACATGAGTGATTTTTTGGAAACGGAAGAAAAGATAGTTCAAATGCTCCGAACGGTTTACGACCCGGAGATCCCTGTCAATATTTATGACTTGGGTCTGGTGTACAACATCGATGTTGACGAAGACGGACATGTAGAAATTGATATGACTTTGACGGCACCCAATTGTCCCGTTGCCGATTTTATTATTGAGGATGTCCGTATGAAAGTGGAAAGTATTGAAGGCATAAAAGATGTGGATGTAAACATTGTGTACGAGCCGGCGTGGGACAAAAGCATGATGAGCGAAGAAGCAAAGCTGGAACTTGGATTACTGTAAAAAAAATATATTTTGAGAAATATTTCACATATAAATTTCAATCGTAAAACTACTGCAGCGAGAGGAGGGAAGAAAGTATGATTTATTTTCTTTCCGATGCTCATTTGGGTTCACGTTTGGTGGAAAATCCCCGCGAGCACGAACAGAAGCTTGTTCGTTGGTTGGAGCAGGTGCGACGGGATGCAGAAGCCATTTACCTGTTGGGTGATATTTTTGACTTTTGGTTTGAATACAAAACGGTCGTTCCAAAAGGGTTTGTTCGCTTTTTGGGCAAACTGGCCGAATTGAGCGATCAGGGAATTGAAATTCATTTTTTTACCGGCAATCACGATATTTGGACATTTGGGTATTTGGAGGAGGAAATTGGGATGAAAGTGCATCGTGAGCCTTTGACGGTGAAATTGGGAAACAAACTTTTTTATCTGGCTCACGGAGATGGTTTGTACACAAATGAACCTAAATTTCTTTTTATCAGAAAAATTTTTCACAATTCCTTTGCTCAGCGATTGTTTCAGCTCGTGCCGCCGCGACTGGGGCAGAAATTTGGTTATTGGTGGTCGAAAAAAAGCAGGGAGAAAGTTCTCAGCCTGGATAATAAATATTTAGGAGAAGAAAATGAAAATCTTGTGATTTTTGCCAAAAATTATATTTTGAATCATGAGGTGGATTTTTTGGTTTTCGGACATCGACATATCGCACTCGATTTGCAGTTGCAACAACAAAAAAGGGTAATTATTCTTGGCGATTTTGTCGGAATTTTTTCTTATGGCGTTTTCGATGGAGAAAATTTTCGACTCGAATATTTTGAACCGCAAGGAGAATAATCCGATTCATTCCTGTTTCGACTTGAAAGCCAACGCATACATTTTCATTTGTTTCAGCATGGACAACAAACCATTGGAACGTGTTGGCGACAAATGTTCGCGCAAGCCTATTTTATCGATGCAATACAAATCGGCATTCAAAATTTCGTCCGGCGTGTGTCCCGACAAAACATGGATGAGCAGATAAACAATTCCCTTTACAAGTACCGCATCGCTATCGCCTCGAAAATAGATTTTTCCATCCTTCATTTGTGCATCCAGCCACACCCTACTTTGACAGCCTTCAATTAGATTTTGAGGCGTTTTATATTCATTTTCGAGTGGTTCCAGCGAATTTCCCATATCGATAAGCAAAGCATATTTATCCATCCAGTCGTCAAACTGACTGAACTGTTCTATTATTTCATCCTGTAATTCGTTGATTGTCATTTTCTTTCTGATAATTTAATGTTTTTTTGGAAAAATTTTCATGAAATTGTATTTTTTTCTGCAACATTTATTTCAGCATATTTACCACTTTTTTGAGGGCTTCCGTAAAGCGTACGATTTCTTCTTTGGTATTGTAAAAAGCAAATGAAGCACGCACGGTGCCGGGAATTCCAAACATATCCATAATGGGTTGAGCGCAGTGATGACCGGTTCGAACGGCTATTCCCAGCTTGTCGAGCAACATGCCAATGTCGTAGGGATGTATTCCATCGACCAGAAAAGAAAGAACGGAACATTTGTTTTTTGCTGTGCCGATAATGTGCATATTTTCAATTTCCATCAGCTGCTGTTCGGCATAATGGAGCAGTTCATTTTCATAAGCGGCAATGTTGTCGAGTCCGATGTTGTTAATATATCGAAGCGCTTCGGCCAAAGCTGTTGAGCCGACATAATCGGGTGTTCCGGCTTCAAACTTGAATGGAAGTTCATTGTAAGTGGTTTTTTCAAAGGTAACGGTAGAAATCATTTCTCCGCCACCTTGATAAGGCGGAATGGCATTCAACCATTTTTCCTTGCCGTAAAGAATGCCGATGCCGGTAGGGCCATAAATTTTATGTCCCGAAAAAACATAAAAATCGGCATCCAATTCCCGTACGTCAACTGAAAGATGTGGAACAGCCTGCGCTCCATCAATCAAAACGGGAATGTTTTTTTCGTGAGCAATACGAATAATTTCCTTCACCGGATTAATGGTTCCCAATACATTGGAAACATGAGCCACCGATACGATACGCGTTTTTTCGTTCAACAGAGAAGAATAGGCAACCATGTCGAGTTCTCCGTTTTCGTTGACAGGAATTACGCGCAGTTTCATTCCTTTGCGCTCGCAAAGCATTTGCCAAGGGACAATGTTGGAATGATGTTCCATTGCCGAAACGATCACTTCGTCGCCAGGATGACAAAAAGCTTCACCAAATGAAAAGGCTACCAGATTGATGGATTCTGTGGTGCCTCGTGTAAAAATAATTTCTTCTTTTTTTTCTGCATGAAGAAATTCGGCAGCGGTCAGCCGAGCTGCTTCGTGCGCTTCTGTGGCTTTCAGACTCAGATAGTGAACACCACGATGAATATTGGCATTCAAGTGAAAATAAGCATATTCGATTTTTTCTACAACGCAACGGGGTTTCTGTGTGGTGGCAGCATTGTCGAAATAAATCAAATCCTTGTTATAAACCTTCTCGCTTAAAATCGGAAAATCGGCCCTGATATGTTCAATTTCTTCTTTATTCATGTTTTATACAACTATCGGAAGTCTGTTTTTGTTTTTGCAAAATTACAAAAAAATGAAGAAACACTCTTTTGTAAATTTTGTGAGAAGTTTTTATCAATGAGTTTTAATTTGGACTTTCAAGGAAAGTAATCTATAAACTTTAAAAACGAAATAGGGTTCCTCTGTCAATAAAAGTTAAGAAACCCACATGTATTGCATAAACAAACACGAATGAATATATAATATTCAGACATGTGGGTTCCATCAGACCTTTAAAAAATAAATTATATTCTGATGAAAATCATTAAACATTTGGCACAATCTCATTTTATCAGGCCAAACAATCGAATGTTACGCAAAAACAAAGATTTTCTCAATCAATGGCGAAGTAAATTAACCCAAATTGTCCATTAGCATCATCAGGTAGAAAAATCGAATTGAAAATTGGTTGATTTTTCCCAGAGTTTCCTTATCCAAGCCCTCCTGTTCATTTGAAGAGCCATTTTCACGATAACTTTATTGGAGTGTTCTTCAAT
>JAHDRA010000033.1 GCA_018433525.1 Paludibacteraceae bacterium | reverse complement strand
GTATTTACAATACTATCTCAATGAGTTCTGCTATAAATTTAATCGACGTTATTTTGGTGATGCAATCTTCGACAGGTTGCTTGTTGCTGCTGTGAGCTACAATTCCGATTTCAAGTCAAGAATTTACAATAGGAATCATTGTGGATAATCATTAAAATAAATTCGCATTTTTAATGATTTGTTATAAAAAAATAATATCTTTGAAAATTAAATTTTACAAGTATAAAATGACAAAAAGCACACAATACTACCTATTTGGCTGGGTTTATACACTTTTTGGGCTGTTAAGGTATACTTATAATCAAGTTAAGGGCAATAAAAAGGAAAAGGAACAAAATAATGAATATGAATTTCGTAGCATTAGATTTTGAAACGGCAAATTATAAACATACGAGTATTTGCCAAATAGGAATTGTAGTTTTCGAAAATGGAGAAATAATTGAAAAAATTTCTTTATTGGTAAAACCTATACCAAATCATTTTGAAAAATTAAATATTTCAATTCACGGGATAGTACCCGAAATGGTAAAAGATAAACCGACGTTTGATGAATATTGGAATCAAATTTTGCAATATTTTGAAAACCGAGAAGTTGTAGCTCATAACGCATCGTTTGATTTCAGTGCATTAAGACATACTTTGGAATATTTTAATATCCCTTTCCCAAAAACAACATATTATTGTTCAATGCTACTTTCAAAACGAGCATTGACAGGTTTGATAAATTATCAATTACAAACAGTTTGTAAACATTACAATATTCAGTTTAATCATCACGACGCTTTAGATGATGCAGTTGCAGCAGGAAAAATAATTATTAATCTATGCAAAGAACAACAAGTCAGTTCACTGGAACAATTAGCAACCAAATTAAATTTTAGAACAGGAAAATTAAATGAAAATGATTATATCCCATTCTCAACAAAGGCAGTTCGTAAATCAGGTTGGAATACATCATTGTATGATGATATATCTCCACAAACAACAGAATTTGACAACGAACACCCATTTTTTGAAAAATATATTGTATTTACAGGTGCATTATCAAATTTAAATCGTGCTGATGCAATGCAAATGGTTGTAAATGTTGGCGGATTCATAAAACCGAATAATTTAACACAAAAGACAAATTATTTAGTTGTTGGTAATTATGATTTTGGTCATTACGGAGAAGGTTTTAAATCATCAAAATTACAAAAAGCAGAACAATACATTCAGAAAGGACTTGATATAGAGATTATATCGGAAAACGATTTTTTCAAAATGGTTCACTCAGAGCAAACGAAATTTGAAATTACTCTAAATCAAATCGTAAAAGACAGTGAACTCCTTTTAAAGCGTAATAAATACAACGAATTTTCAAAAAAAGACGTATTCTTCACTTCTAATTTGTCAATTGAGAAAACACAAGCGTTTCAAATGGTTGGTAATTTTAGCGGCTACGGGCACGATTATGATTTATCTACCGAAACAAGTTTTATCGTTATAAGTAATTTTACAATCGAAAAATTGAAACATGGAACAAAAACAGAAAGTATTTTGGAAATAGAACAACTAAGAAACAAAGCCCAAAATCGTGGCGAGGTTAAAGGAATAAAACTGATAGACGAAACAACTTTCTACGAATATATGAAAAGACGAGAACAATTTCAACGTAATGATATTATAATGAACGTAAACGAATTTGATGTTGATGAACAATATAGATTTAAATGATAATGATTGTAATCCTCCCCGCTTCCGCCGATTTGCAATCGGTGGTTTGCTTCGCAGAGCAAGAAAAAAGTAGATGAGTAAATGTAAAAAAGAAAACAAGAGCATCCAAAGAAAAAAGAAAGAAGAAAAACATATAAACGTGAGTAGAAATTATCAATTACATAATTCGGGAAGAATTCATTTTAGGGGGACAGGCAATCATCCGGTAGAACAAGGATTTGTATTTCGAGCCGAGCAATCGATTTAAAGCAGAGCTATTAATAATGCCGGAGGAAAAGGATTATTAGATATAATTAAGAATATGATTGCTTTAACAAGCAAAACCACCGATTACAAATCGGCGGGAGCGAAGGAGTAGATCCGTTGTTGCCAATTTTCCTAATTCGCCCATACTGAATAAGGTAGGAAATATTAGATGTTGTAAAGGTTTTGTGACTGTATTGCGTTGCCCATTCGCTTGCTTCTTTTATGGTTAAAAGTTTGGCTGTTGCTATCATTTTTAGGGACTATCCATAATTTTGTGTAAACTCCAAACTACAGGATTCAGGTATTATACTTGAATTCTGTTTTCAAATATAGTAAGAAACTGGTTAAAAATCAAACCCCAGTTCCAAATCGGTTGATTCCAACCTTTTTCAATTTCTGATATTGACAGATATACAGCTTTTTTCAGGGCATCGTCATTTGGGAAAGAAAGTTTATTTTTGGTGTATTTCCTGATCTTACCGTTCAGATTTTCAATCAGATTGGTAGTGTAAATGATTTTTCGGATTTCTACGGGAAAATCAAAAAAGGCTGTCAACTCTTCCCAATTCATCCGCCAGGAACGAATGGCATAAGGATATTTACCGCCCCATTTCTGCTCAAAAGCATCCAGTTCCATCGAAGCTGATTCCTTAGTAGGAGCATTGTAAATATTTTTTAAGTCGCTCGTAAATTCCTTTTTCTCTTTCCATACAACATATCTGCACGAATTACGTATCTGGTGGACAACACAGATTTGAGTAGTTGCCTCAGGGAAAACTGCTTTTATCGAGTCTGTAAACCCGTTCAGATTGTCGGTAACGGTAACCAGGATATCATCTACTCCACGGGCTTTCAAATCGGTTAGAACGCCTGTCCAATAGGCTGCACTTTCATTTTTACCAATCCACATGCCGAGAACTTCCTTAATGCCTTCCTTGTTTAAACCGACACACAAATAAACTGTTTTATTGACTACTTTACCCTGATCTCTGACCTTGAATACAATACCGTCCATCCAGACAATCAGATACTGGTTTTCCAGCGGGCGGTTCTGCCATTCTATGGCTGCCTGCGTAACTTTATTGGTTATAATGGATATGGCAGAAGTAGAAAGAGTTATTCCATAAATCTCCTTCATTTCTTCTTCAATATCCGATACGCTCATCCCTTTGGCATATAGAGATATGACCAGTTTTTCAATGGATAAACCACGGCTTTGATGTTTAGGGACAACGGTAGGTTCAAACTCGCCCT
Organism: Paludibacteraceae bacterium; assembly: GCA_018433525.1. Lineage (GTDB taxonomy): Bacteria > Bacteroidota > Bacteroidia > Bacteroidales > Paludibacteraceae > MVYY01. The sequence continues at coordinate 35,737 of JAHDRA010000033.1, read as the reverse complement.
GTCGGTCACGGGGTACTTCTATGACCGATTCGCCGTAGTGTGTCTGTATTTTCTTGGGATACTTTCCGTTACGGGAATTGCCACTGTTGTTGCCTTCTACAGAGTGTTTTTCGTAACCTAAATGTGCATCAAGCTCGCCTTCGAGCATTTGTTCCAATACACGGGCGTGCAAGTCGGTTAAAAACTTACTCACGTCTTCTTCTGTCTTAAACTGAGACAGAAACTCTTTGTTTAATAAATCTTTGGGAATGTCCATAAAATTAAATGTTTACAAAATTAGTTTTTTTATTTTTATCGCTAATCATGTTTTTTCTTTTCGAATCCCCTCCCGCAAATTAACGAGGGGTGTGAAAAGAAAAAACTACAAGATTCTTGTTCCTGTAGTTTTTCATTTACACAATCTTTTGGACAGTGTCCATTTTTATTCAGTTATCAAATTATGGCAAAGTTAGAAATTTTTCTGTGTTGTGAAGTGTTTTTGTCAGAAAAAAGTAGGTTGCAGATTCAACTTTTCAACCGCTGAATGAGCTCTTCCAACGAAATCATTTGTTGCTCACCGGTAGCCATATTTTTGAATGTGATTTTTCCCTCTTGCATTTCATTCTCCCCCACTATTGCCACAAAAGGAATTTTTTTGTTGTCGGCATAACCGAGCTGTTTTTTCAGTTTGGATGGTTCGGCATAAATTTCGGTATTGATATTTTCCTTGCGTAATGCTTGTGCCCATTGCAAGCTGAACTTCAATTCCTTTTCTCCAAAAACCACAAACAGAATTTTGGTTTGTTCGGCCGAAATTTCGGGGAAAAGCTGTAACTGGTAAAGTACATCATAAATCCTGTCGGCACCAAAGGAAACTCCTACACCCGAAACTCCTTCCCAGCCGAAAACGCCTGTCAAATTATCGTAACGACCTCCACCCGAAATGCTTCCAATTTCCACATCGAGAGCCTTCACTTCCAAAATAGCTCCTGTATAATAATTTAAACCACGAGCCAACGTCAAATCGAGCTCTATCGGGACACAAACATTTGCTTTTTCACAAAGATCGAAAATTGTTTCCAACTCGGTAATTCCTTTCATTCCTGCAGCCGATTCAAAAAGTAAAGCTTTCAGCTGAGCAAGTTTTTCCTGATTAGAGCCTTTCAATTGCAACAAAGGCTGCAATTTGCCGAGAGCTTCGCGATTGATTCCTTTTGAAAGCAATTCTTCATTCACATTCTCGATACCAATCTTGTCTATTTTGTCGATAGCCGTAGTTATATCCGTCAGTTTTTCAGGTTCTCCAATATATTCGGCAATACCCGAAAGAATTTTTCTGTTGTTGATTTTAATGCAGACATTGATTTTCAACCGGCAGAAAACTTCTTCTATGATTTGTATCAGTTCCAATTCATTAAATAGAGAATTGCTACCGATAATATCTGCATCGCATTGATAAAATTCACGATAACGCCCTTTTTGTGGACGATCGGCACGCCAAACGGGTTGGATTTGGTACCTTTTGAACGGGAACGAAATTTTATCCCGATTTTGGACCACAAAACGGGCAAAAGGAACAGTCAAATCATAGCGAAGCCCTTTTTCGCAAATTTTACCCGACAGACGGGCAGCATTTCTTTCCAACAGTTCTGCATCGGAAATTCCCGAAAGAAAATCTCCAGAATTGAGAACTTTGAACAACAATTTATCGCCTTCTTCTCCATATTTTCCCAGTAATGTGGATAGGTTTTCCATAGCAGGAGTTTCTATTTGCTGAAATCCATACAATCGAAAAACACTTTTGATGGTATCAAAAATGTAATTGCGTTTTGTCATTTCTTCGGGCGAGAAATCGCGTGTTCCTTTTGGGATGGAAGGTTTCTGGTTCATCGTTTAAAAATTTTTCTTCTGTAAATTGTGAAAAATAAGTTATAACTGATGCTGTGTGCTTTTCTTCATCTTTTCTGTTGAATGATTCCGGAAAAATCACAAATTATTACAAATCAATTCTGTAGCGCCAATATTTTCTCTAACATAATTGCCTGCCATTTGTCCTGCCTTTTCGTCGCAAAGCAATTTATCCAAATTTTCTTCCAGCGAGGTATAATCATTGATGGAAAAAGCACCTTTCAGTTGAATCAGATCACGGGCTTCCTTGAATTTTTGAAAATTTGGGCCAAATACAACCGGCACATTCCAAACCGCTGCTTCAAGAATATTGTGAATACCTACACCAAAGCCCCCACCTACATAAGCCACTTTTGCATACTGATAAATGGAAGAAAGTATTCCCACTACATCGACCACCAAACAGTTATAATCAGCAATATTATTCTCGGATGCTTCGGTATAGCGTATGAATTTTCCATCCAAAAGTTTTGAGATTTGTTCCAAATGATTTTTATGAATTTCATGGGGAACCAATATCAATTTGATTTTCGGATGTTGTTTAAGATATTTCACCAACAAATCTTCGTCTTCTGGCCAAGTACTACCTGCCACAATTACCGGTTTTCCAGCAACAAACGCTTCAACTAACGGAAGCTTTTTTGCTTCGGAAAAAAGAGCAAAAACTCTATCGAAACGCGTATCACCACTGACGCTGACTTGATGAATGCCGTGTTTTTCAAGTAAAACTGCTGAATCTTGATCCTGAACAAACAAACGTCGGAAAGTGGTCAACAATTGCAAGTACCATTTTCCGTACCATTTGAAGAAAATCTGATTGGGGCGAAAAATTGCCGAAACAGCATAAGTGGGAACACCTTCTGCCCGAAGCGTCAACAAAAAATTTGGCCAAAATTCATATTTAATAAAAATGGCTTTCAGTGGTTTCACCGTTTTTACAAATGCACGTGCCGAACGACGCGTATCAGGTGGCAAGTATGCTACCACATCGGCACCTCGATAATCTTTTCTGACATTATAACCTGAAGGAGAATAAAAAGTGAGGAGAATTTTTAAATCGGGATGTTGCCGTTTCAATGCTTCCATTATCGGTCTTCCTTGCTCAAATTCGCCCAAAGAGGCAGCATGAAACCACACATAACGGGCATTTTCTTCAATATTGCTTTTTAAATATCGGAGCGCATTTTTCTGCCCTTTGTAAAGTTCACGAGCTTTGGGATTGAAAAATGAAGCAAGAAAAATAAGAAATCTGTAAATATGTATACCAATGGAATATAAATAACGCATCCTTTAATTTGCGGAAAGAGGTTTCTAAATTAAAAAGGCATTTCAAGTAGTTTTGAAACGCCTTTTAAAAGTTGACAAATGCCTGAATTACTTACGAATGCCCAACTCTTTGATAATTTCGCGGTAACGGTTGATGTCTTTTTCCTTCAGGTAGTCCAACAAGCGACGACGTTTACCTACCAATTTAATCAAAGCGCGTTCAGTACTATAATCTTTTTTGTTTGACTTCAAATGCTCAGTCAAATGGTTGATACGGTAAGAAAACAATGCTATCTGGGCTTCAGGCGAACCAGTATCAGTATTAGACTTCCCGTATTGACCAAAGATTTCTTTCTTCTTTTCTTGAGTTAAATACATAATGAAAGTTTTATGTTTAATAATGAACTGCAAAGGTATAAATTTTCTTTTAATTAACGAACACTCTTTTTTCAAATTCTTTTGAAAAAATTGAGAATTAATTCGTTACTTTTCTGTAAACTCAGCATTTGAAGGCTTCACAGCCCGAAGAAATTCACGTTTCCCCGGCGGCCCGGGAAGTTTTTCCACAACAAATCCCGTGTTTTGTAGTGCTCTTCTGACCACACCTTTTACACAATAGGTGGTCAATATGGCATTTTCGTTGCAGTGGTCAAAAATTTTCCTGAATATTTTCTGCGACCACATTTCAGGCTGTTTCTCCGGCGAAAAAGCATCAAAATAGATAAGGTCGTAAACTGACGGCAAAGAGGAAACGATAAAATCAGCGTTAATCTTCAACAACTTAAAAAAGGGAGTAATGGGTACTTCTTCACCCCAAATAGAAGTATGCAGTTTTTCGAAAAAGAAACGTTTTTCCGGTGAAACTTTTTCGGGATAATTCAGTTGTTTGGCTTTCTCAACCGACAATGGAAAAAGTTCAAACGCCATATAAAAAACTTTTTTGTTTCGATTTTCCGCTTCCAACAATGTCAGAAAAGCATTCAGACCCGTGCCAAAACCAACTTCAAGCACATTGATTTTATCCTTCTCACAACAGTTGAAACCACTTTGTATAAAAATCAGGGTGGACTCACCTATCGCACCGAAAGTAGAATGATAACATTCATCTATATCGGGAACAAACAACGTATGTGAACCATCTTGTGTTAAAATGAGTTCGCTATCCATTTATTGAAAACAGAATTTACAATTTATTGGCAGTAAAATTAATAATTTTTCACGAGGAGTGAAACACGCGAAATGGCAAACATTTATGACCCAATGCTCGGAAAGTGTTATCTTTGTATCAAATTATTGAATATGGAGAACTATCTGCAAGTGGAAAATCTCACCAAATCATTTGGCGATCGACTGCTTTTTGAAAATATTTCTTTTACAGTTACCGAAAATCAGCGGGTTGCACTGATAGCTAAAAATGGAACAGGAAAAACAACCTTATTGAATATCCTTACCGGTGGCGAAGATTACGACAGCGGAAATATTGTTTACCGAAGCGACTTGCGCATAGGATATTTACTTCAAAATCCGGATTTTAGGAAAGACTTAACCGTGATGGATGCCTGCTTAACTTCCGACAGCGAAATAGTGAGAACGATAGCACAATATGAACTTTGCCTTTCTTCACACAATGAGCAGAAGATGAATGAGATTGTTGCGCGCATGGATGCTTTGAGAGCTTGGGACTACGAACTGCGTGTCAAACAAATTCTTACAAAGTTGAAAATAACCGATTTTGACCAAAAAATCGGTGAACTTTCCGGTGGACAACTTAAAAGAGTGGCACTGGCTCAAGTATTGATTACGGAGCCGGACTTGCTTTTGCTCGATGAACCGACCAACCACTTGGATTTGGAAATGGTAGAATGGCTCGAAGATTTTTTGAAACGATCTTCAATGTCCCTACTTATGGTTACCCACGATCGTTATTTTCTCGACCGAATTTGCACCGACATTTTGGAAATAGATTTTCAAAAACTCTTTCATTACAAAGGAAATTATACTTACTATTTGGAAAAACGACAGGAAAGGCTCGATGCTTTTAATGCCGAAACCGACCGAACCCGACAACTGTATCGAACAGAATTGGAATGGATGCATCGCCAACCTCAAGCTCGCGGAACAAAGGCAAAATCGCGCATCGATCGTTTTCATGAGATTGAACAGCGCGCACGTCAACGTTTTGATGACAAAGTAATAAAACTCAATGTTAAAGCCAGCTATTTGGGTTCAAAAATTTTCGAAGCAAAAAATGTTTCAAAATCTTATGGCGAACTTAAAATACTGGAGAATTTCAATTATGTGTTTTCCCGTTATGAAAAACTGGGAATTACAGGAAACAACGGAACGGGAAAAACAACTTTTTTGAAAATGCTGCTGGGAGAAGTTCAGCCCGACAGTGGAACTTTCGATATCGGAGAAACTGTCGTTTTTGGTTACTATAGTCAGGAAGGATTGAATTTTGACGAACAAATGAAAGTCATTGATGTGGTTCAGAATATTGCCGAAGTGATTGATTTGGGTAACGGTAAAAAAATGTCGGCATCTCAGTTCTTACAGTACTTCCTCTTTTCTCCCGAAAGTCAGTACGATTATGTTTACAAACTTAGTGGAGGTGAAAGAAGGCGCTTGTATCTCTGTACCATCTTGATGAAAAATCCCAATTTTTTAATTCTGGACGAGCCCACAAACGACCTCGATATTGTTACGCTGAATGTATTGGAAGATTATTTGCAGAATTTTAAGGGCTGCTTGATTGTGGTAAGCCACGACCGCTATTTTATGGACAAAGTGGTAGATCATTTGCTGGTATTTAAAGGAAATGGCATTCTGAAGGATTTTCCGGGAAATTATACCGATTACCGGGAATGGAACGATTTGATGGAAGAGCAGGAAAGAGAAAATGAGAAAAAGTTAAAGCAAAATTTGTTCGGTGGCTTGTCTCAAAAAAACGAAACAAATGAAAAAAATCGGCCTAAGAAATTGACCTACAAGGAACAAAAAGAATTGGAGACTTTGGAAAAAGAAATCCCGATTTTAGAAAATGAGAAAAGAGAAATAGAAATCCGGCTGGGATCGGGAGAACCGAACAGTGAAGAAATGGTACAATTATCCCATCGATTTTCGGAACTAATGCAATTGATCGATGAAAAATCTTTCCGCTGGCTCGAACTTATGGAAAATATCGACTGATAAGATTGCGAGAAAAAGAAAAATTCAAAATTGAATTTAATATTGCTAAAGTTTCGCACTTCGTTTTAATGATTTGAAAGACAGAAAATAAAGAAGTGCGATTAAGTTGTTACCCGTCTGGTTGTCAACATATTAATAATTCCATTTTCGTCAAACTGCTTCCTGAAGCGGAGGAGCAAGCATCCTTGAAACTAATTCTGCCGTTTTTGGACAATTCATGATTAACTCAAACAATTCGTCAATATCTTTCTCAAATGCTTCGCATATTTCACGCAGCAAGTCCAAAAATAATTTCCAAAGACGTTCGTCAAGAGTCTGCTGCAAACATTCCGCATTCATTACCCTGAAGAGTTCTCCCATCGATTCATAATGTTCATACCGATATCGAAAAGACAGTAAAATATAGGTTATCATGCTTATCGTGGTATCGGCTATCTGTGCATCGAAATCATTGGATTGACATCCTCCCGGATTCAACAATTGCTTCGCTTCTTTGAAAAATACTTCTATCGACCACCTTAGTTTCAACGCCTTGAAAGCTTTCAAAATAGGTATGCTCTCTAATTTATTTTCATCAGAATATAATTTAATTTTTTAATGGTCTGATGGAACCCACATGTCTAAATGTTATATTCATTCGTGTTTGTGTATGTAATACATGTGGGTTTCATTGAAATCTGTTCCTGTTTCAGAAATTTTTTCCTTAATTTTGTCCGGTAGCATATTTTTCTGTTTTTGTGATTGGACAGCTAATATACTCATTTTTAATGATATATTTCATAATATACGCTGCTTTTTTACTCATTTTTCTCTTTTTTCCTCTTTATTTTCATCACTTTCTGAACTGCGAAACTTTAGTGAGATAAAATAAGAGGTAAAAAAAGTTGTGTTGTTAGGAGAATGATTGCAATTAGTTTTTTTTGCAATGGTTGGTTAAGCAGAGGACTTTCATTTTTTTCATCCGGAAAATTTGAAAGTCCTTTTTTTTTTAACCCAAATGATGTAAATTTGGGGGATAATTCCGACAAAAAGGTTCTTAACTCGATTTCTTGTCTTTTGTTACGTACATTCATTTAAAATAATAATCAAATAAACTCTTCTCAAAATGAAAAAACAATTATTTACAATTTTGATTTGTTTGGCAATAATTCCATTGCTAAAGGCTCAGCCAACGTTAAAACCAAATGATTATGACATAACAAAAGACAGACTTTTGTACACGGTGGGTTATGCTCATTTGGATACCGAGTGGAATTGGGATTATCCAACAACCATTAATGAGTATATTTTATATACAATGGTCGAAAATTTTGCTCTCTTCGAAAAATATCCCGATTATGTATTCAATTTTACCGGATCAAGGCGGTATAAAATGATGAAAGAGTATTATCCTCAATTGTATAATCAGGTAAAAAATTATGTTGAACAAGGACGTTGGAAAGTATCCGGTTCTTCGGTTGACGAAGGTGAAGTCAATATTTCTTCTTCAGAATCACTTGTTCGACAAGTGCTCTATGGAAATGAATTTTTTAAAAATGAGTTTGGGAAAGAAAGCGTAGATTTCATGTTGCCGGACTGTTTCGGATTTTTATGGAATTTGCCTTCCGTTCTGAATCATTGCGGATTGATCGGGTTTTCAACTCAGAAACTGACTTGGCGTTCTGCTGCTGGCGTTCCATTCAACGTAGGCGTTTGGAAAGGCCCTGACGACAAAGGTATTGTTGCTGCATTAAATGCGACCAGATATACTTCCAAAGTTGAAGAGCGTCTCGATAAAAATCCTCAATGGGTGGAACGTCTGAATCAGGACAAGGAAAAAACGGGTTATGCGTTCGATTATCGCTATTATGGCGTTGGCGATAAAGGTGGAGCACCGCGTATAAACGATGTGAAAAGGGCTGTCAACAGTTTGCACAATGACGACAGTAATTTTAAGGTTTTGTTGACTTCTTCCGATCAAATGTACAAAGATATTACGCCTGAAATTAAGGCAAAACTTCCGGTATATTCGGGCGATTTACTTTTGATAGAGCACAGTTCGGGTTCATTGACTTCTCAAGCTTTTATGAAAAGAATGAACCGTAAAAACGAACTTTTGGCTTCGTCGGCAGAACTTGCAAGTGTCGCTGCCGATTGGATGGGAACAGCAGCTTATCCGTTCGGTAAACTAAACAATGGTTGGGATTTGGTGCTGGGAAGCCAATTTCATGACATTTTGCCGGGAACGTCTATTCCAAAAGCATATGAATATGCATGGAATGATGAATTTATTGCTGCCAATTGTTTTGCTGAAGCGCTCAAAAACAGCCTGAGTTCCATTGCCGGTAAAATGAATACACAAACTGAAGGAAAAGCCATTGTAGTTTACAATCAGGTAAGTCGGGCAAGACAAGATGTTGTTACCGCTCTATTGGAATACAAATCGTTACCACAAACCGTCGGTGTTTTCGATAAAAATGGAAAGGAAGTTCCTTCGCAAATTATTGAAAGAAATGGAAATGGTATTAAAATTTTGTTTTTGGCCGACATGCCTTCTGCAAGCATAAAAGTGTATGATGTACGTGAAATTTCAAATGCAGTAAAACAAACTGCGCTTTCTATTTCCGAAAATTCACTTGAAAACGAGTATTACAAAGTGAAAGTAGCTCCCAATGGCGATATTCTCAGTATTTATGATAATAAAAATGCGAAAGAATTGTTGGCAAAACCGGCTCGTCTTGAATTTTTGGCAGAAACACCCGACGAATGGCCGGCATGGAACATGGACTGGAAAGATCGACAAAAACCGGCTATTGATTTTATGGATAAAAATGCAAAAATATCCGTTGTCGAACAAGGACCGGTAAGGGTAACTTTGAAAGTGGAAAGAGCAGGACAAAATTCTATCATCACGCAATTCTACAGTTTGGCTGCCGGTGAAGCAGGTAAACGTTTGGAAGTGAGCAACAAGATTGACTGGCAATCACGTGCTGTCAGTTTGAAAGCAGCTTTTCCTCTATCCGTTTCCAATAAAAATTCAACCTACAATTTAGGTGTTGGTACCATTTCTCGAGGAAACAATGAGGAGAAAAAATTTGAAGTTCCCTCCAAACAATGGTTCGACTTGACTGATCAATCGGGAAAATATGGCGTAACGATTTTGGAAGATTGCAAATATGGTTCCGACAAACCGGATGACAATACCTTGCGTCTGACTTTACTTTACACGCCCGGTATTCATTTACCGCAGTGGCAGTGGACAATATATCAAAGTACTCAGGATTGGGGTATTCATGATGTGAAATACGCCGTTTATGGACACGAAGGAGATTGGAGAAAAGGAGAATCGGCTTGGCAGGCTCAATTTTTCAATCAGCCTTTAATGGCTTTTGAATCCACCAAACACGATGGAACATTGGGCAACAGTTTCTCGATGATTTCGATCAGTCGTCCCGAAGTAGGTTTAATGGCTTTCAAAAAAATGGAATCGGGCGAAGGATACGTTATTCGTGTGAATGAATTGTCGGGAAAAGATATAAAAAATGCGAAAATCACATTGCCGGACGAAATACTGCAAGCTTATGAAGTGAACGGACAGGAAAAACGAATAGGCGATGTAAATTTTACAAAAAACAGCATTCAATTCGATTTAAGTCATTATACGATAAAAAGTTTTGCCGTCAAACTTAAGAAAGCAAATGAAGCTGTATTGCCACAGCAACCGGTAACTATTCCTTACAATGGGGATGTAATGAGTTACGACGAAAATCGCGACGACGGAGTCATGTTCGATGGTCAGTCGTTTCCTGCCGAACTTTTGCCGGAATATGTCGAAAGCGAAGGCATTCGTTTCAAAATTGGTAATAAACAGGACGAACAAAATAATGCTGTTGCTTGCAACGCTCAAACCATTGCTTTGCCTGCCGGAAATTTTACCAAACTTTATCTTTTGGCTGCTGCTGCAAATGATGTGAAAGCCGATTTTTATGTGGATGGTAACCCAATCAATCTGTCGATTCAAAAATGGACAGGTTTTGTCGGTCAATTCTACAATCGTATTCTGAGTTTGGATCAGAATAAAGTGCTGAAAATGAATGAGCCTTTTACAAAGACGGATAATATCGCATGGTTCGCTTCGCATTGCCACAACAATTATCCGATGAAAAACGAAGCTTATCAGTACAGTTATCTGTATAAATACGAAATTCCAATTGTTGCAGGAGCCAAGAATTTGACTTTACCAAACAACAGAAATATAAAAATTGTTGCCATTACGGTGGCTGCTCCAAAAGCTGACAATTTAAAACCTCTTCAGGCAATGTATGACGATTTCGAGAATAATCCGACATTTCATTTGAGAGAAAAATAATTTTTTAAAGGTGATTGCTATCGATAATTTCGATAAATAGCACAAAAACCGAATTGATAAATTTCTCTGTAAAACTTGTCAAAAGATTTACAGAGAAATTTCATCAGAATATAATTTATTTTTTAAAGGTCTGATGGAACCCACATGTCTGAATATTATATTCATTCTTGTTTGTGTATGTAATACATGTGAATTTCATAATAAGCAAAGTGGAAATTCTTTTCGTTTGTTTCTCTAATTAATTATATTCTTGATTTACAAATTATTATATAAATTTGAATCCTAATTTTCTCCATTATTGTTATTTGAAATTTTGACTATACCATAATCGTGGTAGATAAAATTAACCCATTCTTGTGATTGTCTTGTTTTTAGTTGTTTTGTACCTTTGCCAAAAGAAAAACAAAATCTTTAGTCAGATATTTTTTTCGGTAAAAAAGATTTTGTAAATTCATTAAAAATCAAAAGTTTATGTCGAAAATTGCTAAAAATCTTACTGAACTTATTGGCAATACACCTTTGTTGCAATTAACACATTTTGTTTCAAATAAAGGATTGCAAGCCAATATTATGGCCAAGCTGGAGTCATTTAATCCGGCAGGAAGCGTAAAGGACAGAATTGCCTTAGCCATGATTGAAGACGCAGAGGAAAAAGGACTTTTAAAACAAGGTTCTGAAATTATCGAACCTACCAGCGGAAATACAGGTATTGGTTTGGCTATGATTGCTACGGTGAAAGGTTACAAACTTACCCTTACCATGCCCGAAACCATGAGTGTTGAACGGCGTAATTTACTGAAGGCTTTGGGTGCCAATATTGTTTTAACGCCCGGGACCGAAGGAATGAAAGGTGCAATTGCCAAAGCGCATGAATTACATGAACAGAATTCGTCTTCGTTTATGCCACAGCAGTTTGAAAATCCTGCCAATCCATTAATACATTTTCATACCACAGGTGAGGAAATTTGGCGTGATACGGAAGGGAAAGTCGATATTTTTGTTGCCGGTGTGGGAACCGGAGGAACGATAAGTGGAGTAGGAGCTGCGTTGAAAAAACATAATCCTGCAATAAAAATTGTTGCGGTCGAACCTGCAAGTTCTTCCGTACTTTCGGGAGGGAAACCCGGCCCCCATCAAATTCAGGGAATAGGAGCAGGTTTCGTACCCAAAAATTTTGACCCGACGGTTGTAGATGAAATTATTCAGGTTAGCAATGATGACGCCATTCGAACTTCACGCCAATTGGCTCAACAGGAAGGTTTGCTGGTGGGAATTTCGTCGGGTGCGGCAGCTTTTGCGGCTTCTTTGTTGGCTCAACGACCCGAAAACAAAGGAAAAAACATTGTCGTTCTGTTGCCCGATACGGGCGAAAGATATCTTTCCACTGCACTTTATGCTTTTGACGAATATCCTTTATAAATTTCAAGAATCGAAATCTAAATAATTAGCAATATGAATATCAACAATTTAAAATTTGAAACCTTGCAGGTTCATGCCGGTCAGGAAGTGGACAAAACTACCAAATCGCGCGCAGTACCCATTTATCAGACTTCTTCCTACGTTTTCGACGACGCAGCCGATGGAGCCGACCTTTTTGCTTTGAGAAAATTTGGAAATATTTATACCCGTCTGCAAAATCCTACTACCGACGTGTTTGAAAAACGTATGGCTGCCCTCGAGGGAGGCATCAGCGCATTGGCAACTTCATCGGGACAGGCTGCAGAATTTCTTGCTCTAAACAATATTGTACAGGCTGGAGATAATTTTGTAGCAACTTCTCATCTTTACGGCGGAACTTACAATCAGTTTAAAAATCAATTTAAACGTCTGGGTGTGGACGTTAAGTTTACAGCAAATGACGAACCGGAAACTTTTGAAAAATTGATTGACGACAAAACAAAAGCCATTTATATCGAAACCATTGGCAATCCCGATTTGAATATACCCGATTTCGAAGCAATTGCTGCTGTAGCTGATAAATATGATATTCCGCTGATAGTGGACAATACTTTTGGCGCAGGCGGCTATCTTTTCCGTCCCATAGAACATGGAGCTTCCATTGTGGTAGAAAGCGCTACCAAATGGATTGGAGGACATGGTACTTCGCTGGGAGGTGTAATTGTGGACAGTGGTAAGTTTAATTGGGGAAATGGTAAATTTCCGGCTTTTACCGAACCTTCTGAAAGTTATCATGGATTGGTTTTTTGGGATGCTTTCGGAGCAGATAGCCCATTTGGGAATATTGCTTTCAATATAAGAGCACGTGTAGAAGGTCTTCGCGATTGGGGATGCGTTATTAGTCCTTTTAATTCGTTTTTGTTGCTGCAGGGTTTGGAAACTTTGTCTTTGAGAATGGAACGCCATGTCCAAAATGCGTTGGAACTTGCTCGCTGGTTACAAACATTGCCGGCTGTGGAATATGTTAATTATCCCGGTTTGGAAAATAATCCTTATCACGAAATGGCAAAAAAATACCTGAAAAAAGGTTTTGGCGGCGTATTGGCTTTCAAATTGAAAGGCGATGCTTCAATGGCAGACAAATTCATCAACAACTTAAAGCTGATAAGCCATTTGGCCAATGTGGGCGATGCAAAATCTCTTATTATTCATCCGGCTACCACAACTCACGAGCAACTTTCGCCCGAAGACAAGATTGCAGCGGGAGTTTTTCCGGGATTACTGCGTTTTTCAGTGGGAATCGAAAATATTGACGATATCAAAGCCGATATTGAGCAAGCCCTTTCCAACATTTGATTTTTATTTCTTAATTCCTTATGGCTGTTGGAACAAAACCGGCAGCCTTTTTTAATAAATGAAAAGTTGTAAATCGATGTGTTATCAGAAAACATAAATTGTTCCCCATAAAAAAATTGACCCAAATTTATTAATCAACACAAAAAAATACCGGAGAAAATCGACAAAAATATTTTACAAAAAACAGAGAATTACAATAATTTCACCGAAAAAGTCAACAAATCATGCAGCCTTCACATCGGGAAAGTTCACCGCGAAGACGTTTTTCTACCAATAATTTCATTCTGTCTCTCAAAGCATCGATACGGATATTGTCCATCACATCCGCAGTAAAGGCAAACATTAGCAGCAAACGTGCTTCGCTCTCCGAAATACCACGCGATTGCATGTAAAACTTGGCTGCTTCGTCCAATTGTCCGATGGTAGCGCCATGCGAACATTTCACATCGTCGGCATAGATTTCGAGTTGCGGTTTGGTTCGCATTTTGGCAGTTTTGCTGAGGAGAATATTTTTGTTGGTTTGAAAGGATGAAGTTTTTTGGGCGTTTTTTGCAACCTGTATTTTTCCTGCAAATGCTCCTTTGGAAGAATCATCCAAAACATATTTAAACAATTCGCGACTTTGAGAATTTGGTTTTTTGTGAACAATTTCAGTGAAATTATCCACATCCTGATTTTTATCGCCAATCACCATGCCACAAAGCAAACTTTCACAATTTTCTCCATCAATTATCATTTCGATGCCGTTGCGTGTCATGCCATTATGAAGAGTAATGACGTTTGTCAGTACATTCGACGAATCTTCCTGATGAATCAGTAAGTTTGAAACATTGGTGTTGAGGATATTGGTGTTTTCGAGTTTATAATGTTCGTAAACAGCATTTTTTCCTGCAAAAACTTCGGTGAGACGATTGGAAAAGAAGTGCACATTGTCCATAGTGTGGTCGCAAACCAGCAACTGAGCTTTGGCTCCTTCTTCCAGAATGATTAAATTGTGGCTGTTGGCCATGAAATCCACGTCGGAGCGCATTATGTTTATCAATTGTACAGGCTTGGAAAGTTTCACGTTTTTGGGAACGTACATAAAAAATCCATCTTGAGCGAAAGTTTCATTGAAAGCAATCCAACCGTCATTTTTTTCATTGCTTAATTTTCCAAGATATTTTTCTACCAGTTGTGGATAATTTTCTGCAGCTGTTCGCAGACTTTCAATAATTACGCCTTCTGGCAAATGCTGTTTGGCAGTGCTGTTGACGGGGTAAAAAGTATCATTTAACACAAAAAACAAGTAGGAATGAATAGCCGGCACATCACACTTAAAAACATCGTAAGGATTGATTTGAAACTGCAATCGGTTGATGTTCAGCCCATATTCTATCGACAAAGGTGCCGACATGTCGGTATATTTATAGTTTTCGAGCTTTGAAGTGGGAAAACCGAGCCGTTCAAATTTCTCAAAGGCGGCATCGCGAAAATTATTCATCAAAGCAGCCGAATGTTGCTTTATCAGGGTATGAGATTCTTTATAAAAATCGATATATTGTTGTTCCATGATTTTTCAAATTTCGGATAGTTAAGAAGAATTTTTACTGCTCTACAGGAGTTTCAACTTCCTTTTTTATCCAATCGTAACCTTTTTCTTCCAGCTCAAGTGCCAAGTTTTTATCGCCTGTTTTTACGATTCGTCCGTCGTAAAACACATGTACAAAATCGGGAATAATATAGTCGAGCAAGCGTTGGTAATGGGTTATCACAAGTGTGGCATTGTCAGGCCGCTTGAGTTTGTTTACTCCGTTGGCAACAATCCGCAGCGCATCAATATCAAGTCCGGAATCTGTTTCGTCAAGAATTGCCAATTTAGGTTCCAGCATTGCCATTTGAAATATTTCGTTTCGTTTCTTTTCTCCGCCGGAAAAACCTTCATTCACGGAACGGCTGGTCAGTTTATTGTCCATTTCGACCAATTCTTTCTTTTCGCGCATCAAGCGCAGAAAATCGGCAGCCGAAAGAGGTTCGAGATTTTTGTATTTACGTTGTTCATTGACGGCGGTACGCATGAAGTTGACCATGCTGACACCTGGAATTTCGACCGGATATTGAAAACTCAGGAAAATTCCTTCGCGCGAACGATCTTCCGGCGACATTTCGAGCAAATTTTTGCCGTTAAAAATAATTTCGCCGTGTGTTACCTCCACAGCCGGATTGCCGGACAAAACCCACGCCAAAGTGGATTTTCCAGCCCCATTCGGGCCCATAATGGCATGTATTTCACCGGCACGAATTGTTAAGTTTACTCCCTTTAAAATTTCTTTTCCGTTGATGGATGCATGTAAATCTTTTATTTCCAACATAATGTATTTTTCTAATAATCTGTAATAAAAATTTCTTTCAAAAGGTTAACAGGTTTTATCCCACAGAACCTTCCAACGTTATCTGTAATAATTTTTGTGCTTCTACGGCAAATTCCATAGGCAATTTATTGATAACCTCCCTTGCGTAACCATTTACAATCAAGCCAACAGCATCTTCAGTGGAAATTCCTCTTTGGTTGCAGTAAAAAATCTGGTCTTCACTGATTTTGGAAGTGGTGGCTTCGTGTTCCACTATGGCTGTATCGTTGTTGACGTCCATGTATGGAAAAGTATGAGCACCACATTTATCGCCCAGCAGGAGGCTGTCGCATTGCGAAAAATTTCGAGCATTGTCGGCGTTTTTTGAAACTCGCACCAACCCGCGATAGCTGTTCTGGCCGAAACCTGCAGATATTCCTTTTGAGAGAATGTGGCTGCGGGTGTTTTTTCCCAAATGAATCATTTTGGTGCCGGTATCGGCTTGCTGAAAATGATTGGTAACCGCTACCGAATAAAATTCGGCCGACGAATTGTCGCCCTGTAAAATGCAACTGGGATATTTCCAAGTAATGGCCGAGCCGGTTTCAACTTGTGTCCACGAAATTTTGGAATTTTCTCCCTTGCAAATGCCGCGTTTGGTTACAAAATTGTAAATTCCGCCTTTCCCTTCTTTGTCTCCCGGATACCAGTTTTGTACGGTAGAATATTTTACTTCGGCATTTTTGAGTGCTACGATTTCCACAATGGCAGCATGAAGCTGATTTTCGTCGCGCATTGGAGCCGTACAACCTTCAAGATATGAAACATAACTGTCCTCGTCGGCAACGATCAGTGTTCTTTCAAACTGACCGGTATTGGAAGCGTTGATGCGAAAGTAGGTGGAAAGTTCCATTGGACAGCGAACACCTTTGGGAATGTACACAAAAGAACCATCGCTGAAAACGGCACTATTGAGCGTTGCAAAAAAATTGTCGGAATAAGGAACAACTGAACCCAGATATTTTTGAACCAAATCGGGATGATGTTGCACGGCTTCGCTGAATGAACAGAAAATAATACCCAATTCTGCCAGATTTTCCTTGAACGTTGTTTTTACCGAAATACTGTCCATCACGGCATCAACAGCCATACCTGAAAGCGCTTTCTGTTCTTCGAGCGGAATTCCCAACTTGTCGAAGGTTTTCAAAATCTCAGGATCAACTTCGTCCATACTTTTTGGCGATTTTTTTCGTGGCGCCGCAAAATAGGATATTTTCTGAAAATCAATGGGCGGAATTTCCAAATGAGCCCAAGTCGGCATTTTCATTGTCAGCCAATGGCGATAGGATTTGATACGAAAATCGAGCAACCATTCCGGTTCGTTTTTCTTTACCGAAATAAGTCGAATAATTTCTTCGTTAAGTCCCATCGGAAAAACTTCTGTATCGATGTCGGTAGTGAAACCGTACTTGTATTCTCCCTGTGTAACTTGATTTATTATATCTTCTGACATAAATTGAAAAATTTTTTACTTGTCAAAAAAGTTGCTTGTAAATTTTAGAAATTGTATCAGAAATTCTAAAATTTCATTGTATTTTTGATAACATTTAAAACTCAGATTTTGTTTTGGTAAATTTCTTTTTTGTAGAATTAATTGACCTCCCTTTTATCGCAACTTCATGAAAAACTTTGATTTTTAATCTCAAAAACAAAATAAGTTGAAAACAAAAACCGCCATACCAACATGTTATGACGGTTTTTGTTAAAATTGTAGAAGAAAAAAGTTCTCCTTCATCAAAACTCTTTTTCCTTGATCAGATATTCAGCTATTTGAACTGCATTCAGTGCTGCTCCTTTTTTTATCTGATCCGAAACGCACCAGAATGTTATTCCGTTGGGATTTGCCAAATCCTTGCGGATACGTCCTACATATACAGGATCTTTACCCGACAGGAAAAGTGGCATGGGATATAATTTTTCAGCCGGATTATCCATCACCACCACACCTTCGGCATTTTCGAAAGCAGCTTTCACTTCTTCCAAGCTCAGAGGACGCTCAGTTTCGGCCCAGATGCTTTCGGAATGCGCACGCAATGAAGGCACGCGCACACAGGTAGCACTCACCACTACGTCGGAATGCATGATTTTTCTGGTTTCGTTGAACATTTTCATTTCTTCTTTTGTATAGCCGTTTTCAGTAAACACATCAATTTGAGGAATTACATTGAAAGCCAGCTGATAAGGAAATTTATTCACTGTCGGTGTTTCACCAGCCAATACCTGACGGTACTGCAGTTCCAATTCGGCCATTGCAGCGGCACCTGCACCACTTGCAGCCTGATACGTGGCAACATGAACGCGTTTGATGTGTGAAACGTTTTCAATGGCTTTTAAAGCTACAACCATTTGAATGGTAGTGCAGTTGGGATTGGCAATGATGCCGCGGGGACGATTTTTTGCATCGGAAGCATTTACTTCAGGAACTACCAACGGCACGTCATTTTCCATCCGAAAAGCAGATGAATTGTCGATCATCAATGCCCCGTATTTGGTGATATCTTCGGCAAATTCTTTGGATATTCCGGCTCCTGCAGAGGTAAATGCCAAGTCTATGTCTTTAAAATCGTCGTTATGTTTTAATTCCTTTACGGTAAGTTTTTCTCCTTTAAAATCATATACGCTGCCCGCACTACGGGAAGAGCCAAACAGGCTCAAGGAAGTCAATGGGAAATTGCGTTCGGCTAAAACGCGCAAAAATTCCTGGCCAACAGCTCCGCTGGCGCCTACAATTGCTACTCTCATTGTTGTAAAATTTTGGTTATTTGTATGTTTGGTAAAAAGAAATATGCACGCAAATAATTTTCTTTGTTAAGAAATTTTTATTTTTGCAGTATATTGTCTTAAAAAATTGATTCTTCTTCTTTTTTCGGTACAAAATTAATCTAAATCATAGAATTTTCATAAAAAATGAAGAAAACCTGTCTTATTTTTATGTATTTACTGCCTGTCTTTTCTTTCGGACAAGTACTTGACGACTTTTCTGATGGGAATTTTACTGAAAATCCATCATGGAGCGGAACGACAGGAAATTTTAAGATAAACGAATATTTTCAGTTGCAATCCAATGCTCCAACAACTTCCGTTTCCTATTTGTTTACGCCATCGGAAGTTTTTTACGATGCCGAATGGCAAGCATGGTTTAAAATTAATTATTCCACTTCTTCTTCCAATTATTCCGCTTTTTACATTATTTCGAGTTCTCCCGATAATTTAGGAAATGCTTATTTTGTAAAAATTGGTGATACGCAGGACGATGTTTCGTTGTGGAGACAGCAAGGAACGTCAAAAATCAAAATCATTGATGGCACAGATAAGCGCACAGATGGTACACAGGTTGAAATTCGGGTAAAAGTTACCCGCGATTCACTGGGTTACTTTTCTCTTTACAGTAAACTCCCTTCCGAAAGTGATTTTGTGCTGGAAGGAACGGTTCGCGATACAACTATCGAAAGCAGCTCATATATTGGTTTGCTTTATTCCAATACAACGACTACAACCTCAGCTTATTTTTTCGATGATATTGCTGCTAACGGGAAAAAAGCTGTGGATAAAAAACCACCTGTTTGGGAAAAACTTGCCATAATTGAACCTGATACCTTGCAGTTGCAATTTTCTGAACCGGTTGACTTGTCCAATTCAATTTTCATTTTGAACGAAAATGAAATTACTCCTACAAAAATCGATATTTTATCAACCAAACCTTTTTTGATGAATGTTGCGCTGAACGAAAATTTTGATAAGGGAAAAATTTATACGCTTGAACTTTTGCAAGTAACCGATTTGGCAGGAAATACGTTACTTGACAATATCAAAAAAACCGGTATTATTGAACCTTTAGCGCAGGGAGATTTATTGCTGAACGAAGTAATGTTTAATGCACCTCCTACTGCTACTGAATACATCGAAATCTACAATGCTTCAGCCAAAACGCTGGATGTTTCGGGAATAGTCATAACTACACGCAAATCGGATGGTTCATTGAATACTTTGCGCCATATTCCTGACGGTAAATTGTTGGCAGCCGGAGGCTATTTGGCTGTATGTCAGCATGCCGATTCGGTAATGAATTATTTTGGCCTGCCAAACGATGGCAGTATCGTTTCCATTTCGTGGACGGCACTCAACAATCAGCAAAGTACCATTGTGCTTGCCAATTCCAAAGCCGATACTGTATATGA
Organism: Paludibacteraceae bacterium; assembly: GCA_018433525.1. Classification (GTDB taxonomy): domain Bacteria; phylum Bacteroidota; class Bacteroidia; order Bacteroidales; family Paludibacteraceae; genus MVYY01. The sequence goes on along the minus strand of JAHDRA010000033.1, from coordinate 15,725 downwards.
TGAATTGACGTACAATGAAAAATGGCATCACCTAATGATAAAAAACCGGCAGGGTGTGGCATTGGAGCGAATTAATCCGGCTCTGCCCACACAATCGGCGGAAAGTTGGCACTCGGCAGCCTCTGAAGTTAAATACGGAACACCCGGCTATAAAAATTCACAATATCGTGAAATCGAAAACACTTTTTCAAACAAACAATTCGTTTGGGTTGAACCCGAAGCTTTTTCTCCCGATAACGATGGTACGGATGATGTCTGTTTCATAAAATATCGTACTCCGACAGAAGGTTTTGTGGCTAACGCTCAAATTATTAATGCGACCGGGACAAAAGTTTTTCAGTTGGTTAGCAATGCGTTGCTATCCTCGGAAGGTTTCTTTTCTTGGGATGGCCGCACCGATAGCGGGAAAATTGCTAATGCAGGAATTTATGTACTCTATTTTGAGATGATTCAACCAAAAACCGGCCAAAAAAAGCAGATGAAAATTCCAATTGTGGTCTCTGCACGATAATTTTGAAAAATTAACATGTTGGAATGCAATAAATCAGTTATCTTTGCTGAAATTTTTAAAGTTTTAATATTCTAAAAATCAATTATTCACTATAAAAATGAGAAAAATATTTGTTTTATCTTTATTGGCAATTTTCTTGATAACTTCGGCAGAGGCCAAAAAGCCCAAAAAAATTCAAGAAGAACCTCCGGTTCAGAAACTCACCAACACTATCGATTCCATGAGTTATGCTTTGGGTTTGAGCATTGGATCTGATTTTATTAAAAATTTGAAAACCATTCCGGGTGGTCAATTTAATATTGATTGGTTGATACAGGGATTTACCGGCGGTATGAAAAAAGATTCTACTGTAATGACCACTGCTTTTGCCAACAATTATTTTCGTGAATACATTACTAAAGCTCAATCCTTAGAGTCGGCAAAGAAAAAAGAAGTTGCTGATGCTTTTATGGAAAAAAACAAAACCAGAGAAAGTGTAATAACAACTGAAAGTGGTTTGCAGTACGAAATCCTTGCATGTGCCAATGGTCCAAAACCATCTATCAATGATACGGTTGAGGTTAATTATCAAGGTTTCCTTCCCGATAGTACCAAGTTCGACAGTACTTTTGACAGAGGAGAACCTGCAGTTTTTGCTCTCAATCAGGTAATTCCGGGATGGAGTGAAGGCCTGCAACTGATGACCGTCGGTTCCAAATATAAATTTTATATTCCATATGAGCTTGCTTACGGCGAGCAGGGTGCCGGAGGCGTTATTCCTCCTTATTCTCCACTGATTTTCGAAGTGGAATTATTGCAAATAAATCCAGCTAAAAAATAAACTAAAAATTTTTGTATCATAAAAAATTAAGTCAGTCAAAATGAAAAAACAAATCGGTTTTATGTTGGCAACAGTTCTTGCCGTTTTTTTGTTGGCTTCTTGTAGTAAAAAATACGAAGCAAAAAAAGTCCAATTAAAAACTCAAAATGACAGTCTCAATTACACGTTGGGTCTTGCCAATGGAGAAGGAATTAAGAATTACTATTTACAAAACGACTCATCGGATGCTCCCATTAAAGCTTTGATAAATGCTTTGGACAAAGCTTATTCCAGTAAAGAAGTAGATGATCAGATGTATCAGTTGGGTTATCAGATTGGAACTTCTCTGAAGTATCAGAAAGAAAATGGGTTGATGGGTGATTCCACGTTGGTTTTCAATACCAAGTTGTTTAAACTCGGTCTTGTCAACGGACTTCACGGTTTCGATGGTGGAATGACACCTCAACAAGCTCAGGAGTATTTACAAAAAACAATGACTGAGTTACAAGCAAAAAAATCGGCTCAACAAGCACCTGCTAATCAGCCTCAACCGGCTCCAGAAAGTCAAAAAACTGACAGTGTGCAGTAATTCAAATGAATTAAGACATTACAATAAAATCTCATATAATTTTTGTAAGATGAAAAAATTAAATTTATTTCTTCTGGTAGCCATTTCAGCTACTTTCACTTTTTCTTCATGTAACAGCGATAAACCCGGCAAGCCGACTCTTAAATCGCAAATCGACAGTTTGAATTATGCTTTTGGCGTTGCCAATGGTGATGGAATCAAAAATTATTATTTACAGGGCGATTCTACCGGCAAAGCTTTAAATTCTTTGTTAAAAGGAATCAACGATGGTTTAAAATCCAAAGTGGACAAAGAAAACATGGAACTTGCCAGTATTGGTTCTCAAATTGGATACTCTCTTAAAGAACAGAGCAAAAGTGGTTTAATGGGCGACTCTTCTTTATCTGTCAATATCAATTTGGTTAAACAAGGTTTAATCAATGGCATGAAAGGCTCGAACATCCAAATGACTCCTCAGGAAGCCAGCGAATATTTGCAATCTACCATGCAAAGTCTTCAGGAAAAGAAAATAGAAAAACAATATAGTGCCAACAAGGAAGCCGGTGAAAAGTTTTTGCTTGAAAATGCAAAAAAATCGGGAGTAATAACTACAGAAAGTGGTTTACAATACGAAATCATCAAAAAAGGCAAAGGTCCTATCCCAACCGACAGCAGCAAAGTCAAAGTTCATTATCATGGGACGTTGATTGATGGAACTGTTTTCGACAGCTCTGTTGAAAGAAATCAACCTGCCGAATTTTATGTCAATCAGGTGATTAAAGGTTGGACTGAAGCATTGAAATTGATGCCGGTAGGTTCCAAATTTAAAATTTATGTTCCTTACCAATTGGCTTACGGAAGTGCCAATCAAGGTGCCATAAAACCTTTTTCCATGCTGATTTTTGAAGTTGAATTACTTGCGATCGAAAAGTAATTTTTCCTAAATTTTATTCTTACAACATCCCTTGTTTCTTAAAATTAGAAACAGGGATTTTTTTTTTGAACATATATAATACAGAAATACTTTAAAGCACAGCAAAAAGAATTTTCATGTGGTTTTGGTTTGATTTAGGAAAAGTAAGTTATACTTTTTGAGGTTTTGATTATCCTTTTCATCAATCGAATCGAAAATGATGCTTGCAGGTCAAACCAAAACTAAACAATGGCTAACAGGCATAGATATGGTTTGCATGCAAAATGATGTAAAGGAAGTAATTGCGAATTATAAAAAAGGAAAAATAATTGTTGCGAGGATTTAATCTACTTTATGCCTCTCTTTTACATGAAGAGCCTAAAACTATTATTCTAACCTGTGAAATAAGCAAAAAATTTTTCATTACCTAAAAAGGAGAGCATTTCATAGTTCCCCTCTCCTATCGAACTCTGATTTTTTGACCGGGTTTTAATAACTTTTTAGATGATATCTGATTTAAATTGCAAAGTTGTTTTACCGTTGTGCCATAGCGTGAAGCTATAAGACTAAGTGTATCACCCTTATGAACAACATGGTAGCGTGCCATTTGAAGACTTTTCAAATCTTTTTGATATTTGAAAGTATTTTTCTTGGTAATCAGGTAAGAAAATTGTCTTATGGAACCTTTTTCAAAGTCAACCAAATTATCAGGATCAATGGCGTTCCCCAAATAACGCATTTCAAAATGTAAATGTGGTCCTGTGGAACGACCGGTATTTCCTCCTAAAGCTATTACCTCTCCAGCTCCAATTATTTGATTCAGTTCTACGAGAACTTTTGAAAGATGAGCATAAACCGTTTCCAGTCCGTTATTGTGTCTAACTACTACATAATGACCATAACCACCATGTTCATAATCAATAATGCGTACCTTTCCTTCAAAGGCACAACGAACTGAATCGCCTACATTTAGTTTTAAGTCGATTCCGTAATGATAACGATATCGACGGCGGCCAAATTTAGACGTTACTTTTCCGTAAATAGGTAGAATGAAATTGGAACAGTCAATTCTTACGGAATCAGGCAGACTATCTACCGGAAAATGATAGGGATTTAACCTTTCGGAAGTCCAAATGTTGTTGTAAATATCGTCTGCCGGGTGATTTTCCATCAAATCATCAGATGTGTCATTCAACATTTGGTGGTAAATATTAAGAGTATCTTTTAAATTTGAAGTTGTCGAGTTGGGAATATTAACTTTTTCTGCGTTTATTGCATTGCAAAACAACAAAAAACCAAGCAATAAAAAAAAGAATTTTAAACACTTCGAAATATACTCCATCATCAAAACTTTTCTTTTAATAAAAAAATTAAACTTCATCATTAGCATAAACAAAAGGAAAATTATTGGGCTTAAACTCAAAAATTTCTTCAGGTTTGAAAAAACGGTCAATTTCTACCTTGGCATTTTCTACCGTATCGGAAGCATGAACAATATTCTCCTGCACGCTCATGCTGAAATCGCCCCTTATTGTTCCGGGAGCTGCTTCACGTCCATTGGTTACACCTGACATGGAACGCACAATTCTAACGGCGTCCAGTCCTTCCCAACAACAAACAATCACGGGCGTAACCATCATTGAATCCTTGATACGCTTAAAAAAAGGCCGATCGGCCAAATGAGCATAATGTTCAGAAACCACTTTGTCGGTAAACTGATACATTTTTATTCCGCACAAATGCAATCCTTTCCTTTCAAATCGGGTAATGATTTCACCGATCAGTTCGCGCTGAATGGCACCGGGCTTAATAATAACAAGCGTTTTTTCCATTAATTTAAATTGTAATGAAAGGAAGTTTTATATACAGGAGATTTTTGGTTTCCCAAAAATAAAAAAAAATGAATCAAAAACAAAACCTTATTAGTTTTTTTTAACTAATAACGCTCCAATTTAAGGATGAGGTTTTCATTTTTTTTAATTGTTCAGAGAGTATTAAATTTTCTTTTTTCTGCAACTGCGGGTCTTCTTCTATAATATCCATAGCTACTTTTCGTGCCATTTCGAGCATTTTTCCATCCTGTGCAAGATTGGCAATTTTCAACTCGAAAGGTAATCCGCTTTGCTGTGTCCCGTCCAAATCGCCCGGTCCCCGTAATTGCAAATCGGTTTCTGCTATCTGAAAACCATCATTGGTGTTCACCATAGTTTCAATTCTTTTGCGGGTCAAATTGCTCAATTTGTATCCCGTCAGCAAAATGCAGTACGACTGGTCAGCTCCTCTTCCCACTCTGCCTCTGAGTTGATGCAACTGAGCCAAACCAAAGCGCTCGGCATTTTCAATAATCATTACCGAAGCATTGGGAACATTCACCCCAACTTCAATCACTGTAGTAGCAACCATTATTTGGGTTTTTCCGGCAACAAATTTCTGCATTTCGGCTTCCTTTTCGGCAGGTTTCATTTTACCGTGTACCATACTGATTTGGTATTGCGGAAAAATTTCGCTCAAATGTTGGTAACCTTCCTCCAGATTTTTTAAATCCATAGTTTCAGATTCCTGAATCAACGGATAAACAACATAAATCTGTCTTCCGGCTTCAATTTGTTTCACCATAAATTTATAAAGCGCCTGCCTTTTGTTGTCGTAGAAATGAAAAGTCTGAACAGGTTTTCTGCCGGGCGGCAATTCATCGATAACGGAAACAGTAAGGTCGCCGTAAATGGTCATGGCCAGGGTACGGGGAATTGGTGTGGCTGTCATTACCAGAATATGCGGAGGTTGAACATTTTTACTCCAAAGTCTTGCACGCTGAGCCACGCCAAAACGATGCTGTTCGTCAATCACAACCAACCCCAGATTTTTGAACTGAACCGTTTCTTCTATCAAGGCATGTGTACCCAGCAGAATATTCAATTCACCGCTCAGCAGCTTTTCGTGAATCGCCGCTCGTTCCTTTGGTCGCGTCGAACCCGTGAGCAAAGCAATTTGGATACCAATATTTCCCAAAAACTGCTTCAAACTTTCAAAATGTTGATGGGCAAGAATTTCGGTGGGAGCCATCATACAAGCCTGAAAACCATTATCAACCGCCATCAGCATGGCAAAAAGTGCTACCAGCGTTTTCCCGCTTCCCACATCTCCTTGAAGCAATCTGTTCATTTGTTTGCCGGAAGCAACATCGGAGCGAATTTCTCGAATGACTTTTTTTTGGGCATTGGTCAACTCAAAAGGCAAATAATCGCGATAGAAAGTATTGAAATAATAGCCAACATGTTTGAAAACAAACCCTTTAAACCGCTGATTTCGCCATGCAGTTTGTTTCACAATATCCAACTGAATGTAAAAAAGTTCTTCAAATTTCAGTCGCTGTCGTGCGCGATTCAACAAATGACTGTTTTTTGGAAAATGTATGTTGACTAAGGCATCTTTCAGGTTAAGCAATCCATAACGATTCAGAATGTATGCCGGCAAGGTTTCAGGAATTCCATTTTGCAAAGTCGGCAACAGTGAATAAATAATTTTCTGAATGGCTTTGGAATTCAGAAAATGAGTCTTCATTTTTTCGGAAGTATTGTAGAAAGGCTGTAAGCCCATTTGCTCAACCGGGGGAAGTTGTGAAAGAATTTCGATGTCGGGATGAACTATATTGTACTTTCCGTTGAAAAGCGTAGGTTTTCCGAAAACAACATATTCGATATTGGTTTTATAACGTTCTGCTACAAATTTCAAACCTTTAAACCACACCAGCTCGATATATTGCCTTCCATCGGTAAATACCCCAATCAAACGCTGACTGCATCCTTCACCAACCTTCTCAAACTTCAGAATTTTCCCTTTCAGTTGGATGAAAGGCATATTTTCGGAAATTTCGCTGATCATGTAAAAACGACTTCGGTCAACGTATTTATAAGGATAATGTCTCAGCAAATCCTCAGCCGTTCGGATGTTCAATTCCTTTTTGAAAAGCTCGGCCCGCTTGGGGCCAACGCCCGGAATAAATTGTATGTCTTGGGTAAAAAAATCCACTTATGTAAAAAATCTTCAAAAAATTTTCCAAATCAATAACTGCTGTTTTCTCTTTTCGCCAACAGAAAAGATGCCAATTCCAAATCAAAAGCTGTAGTCAGTTTAATATTTTCCCGATTTCCTTCGGTGAGATGAACATTTACACCGATAGCTTCAACCACAGAAGCATCGTCGGTGAAAAGTGGAGAAAACTCCTGCTCATAAGCCTTTTTCAAAATGTTAAAATCAAAAACCTGCGGCGTTTGCACCAGTTTGTAGGCACTTCTGTCCAACGATTGGCTGTACTTGGTATGAATTGTGCGAAGGCTATCAACCAAATCCATACTCGGTATGGCCGAACCAAATTTTTCGGCTTCGTCAAAACAACGCCGAATGGTCTCCACACTTACCAAAGGCCGAACACCATCGTGCACAGCAACCAATGCTGAATTATTCTCTTCCTCAGATTTATCCGGATAAAGCGACGCTAAAAAAGCAGCAACAGCTTCCAACCCGTTTTTTACGGAATGAAAACGCGTTTCGCCACCAATAACCACTTGGTGAGAAAATTTGAAAGAATATTTCGAACAAAGATTTTTCCAAAATTCAATTTGAGTTACAGGCAAAACCACAAATACAGGTAAATCGAAATCGTAACGTGCAAAAGCTTCAATGGTGTGCATCAATATGGGTTTTCCCGCTATTTCAATAAACTGTTTTGGAATGTCGGACTGCATGCGTTCACCTTTTCCGCCGGCAACAATAAGCACAATTTTTGTAAGTTCCATAAATTGGGAAAAATAGTTACGAACAAAGATAAACATTAAACTTCAAAAAATGATGACCAAATTTAGTTCAATCTTTCCATTATTTCATAATTTCGTCGAAAAGCTATCGGATTTACCCGATATTTTATAACTTTGCACTCCAATCATGAATGAAATGATGAAAAATTTTAAATTTTTACTTTTCACAATTTTTCTCGCAGTGTCTGGCGGGCTTCAGGCTCAGGATGAAAGCACATCTGTTCGACAGAATATTTTTGAAGTTCTTCAAGCATCGGATGGAGCAGGCAAAGTTATCATTCATCAAGACAAGCGCATAGAAAATCTTATCAATCAAAAGCAAACCGCCAAAACGGGTCGTGAAGCGACGTTGGGGAATGGTTACCGCGTGCAGGTTTTTTCGAGCAACGAACAGCGCACCGGAAAAGTTGAAGCTTTCAAAATAGAAAAAGAAATACGTGAGGCTTTCCCCAATACCGGCGTTTATGTCAACTACAACTCGCCTTTCTGGAAAGTTCGCGTAGGCGACTTCAGTTCGGTAGATGAAGCGCAAGCCTTTCGCAACAAGCTGCTGGAAGTCTTTCCCGACCTGCGAAGTCAGACTTATGTGGTGAGAGATCAGATTGTAAAATAGCTTTTTGAAAAAAAATCAGTTTCATGGATTTCGACATTACCAGTTCCCGTCCTTTTGACGAAAAAAAGACAGGAGAAATTGCACAACATTATCAGGAAATTATCCGTCTGCTGGGCGAAAACCCCGACCGTCAGGGTTTGCTGCAAACGCCTCAGAGAGTGGCACGCGCCATGCAGTTTTTCCTACAAGGTTACGAACAGGACGCTGAAGAAATTATACGCACGGCCACTTTCACAGAAAACTACCGTCAGATGGTTATTGTTAAGGATATAGATTTTTATTCGCTTTGCGAACATCATTTGCTTCCTTTTTTCGGAAAAGCGCATGTTGCCTATATCCCCAACAAAAAAATTACCGGTTTGAGCAAAATAGCACGCGTAGTAGAAATTTATGCCCGTCGATTGCAAGTACAGGAACGTATGACCACACAAATAAAACAATGTATTCAAAACACGCTCGATCCTATGGGGGTAATGGTTATTATCGAAGCGCAGCATCTGTGCATGCAGATGAGAGGAATACAAAAACAAAATTCTATTACAACCACTTCCGATTTTACAGGCGTTTTTCAGGAAGCGCGCACACGTGAGGAATTTATGAATTTGATTAACCGATAGCCCGAAATCATAAAACATCAACTTTCCCCTACACGCAGCAACATACAATTAAAAGCTATATTTAAAAGTCTTTTTGTAAGTTTTTTAAAAACAAGACAAAAGTTTAAACAATCTTTTTAAATGTTCCTTTTTCCCAAAGACAAATCAAATTAGAGTCCGCTCCGAAAAGTCAAAAAAGCTAAATTCAGCAACTTTTTGCCCTTAATTTAAATGTAGGTTGCTGAAAAATGAGTTTTCTTTATCGTTTGGGCGAAGCGAATTTTCAAAAATAAAACTTTTCGGAGCGGACTCAAATTATATTTATCCGCAATGCGAATATCCACAGTTTTTGCAGGTTAAACAACCTTCTTGATAGATCAGTGTTTTTTGTCCACAGGAAGGACAATTTTTACCATTAGCTTCTGTTCCATCCGGAATATATTTTTTCAGGGCACGTTCTACTCCAACTTTCCAAGTGTTGATTGATTCGCTGTCCAACTGCAGTCCCGAAACCAATTTTATTACCTGGTCAATCGGCATTCCGTAACGCAACACGCCTGAAATCAGTTTGGCATAATTCCAAAATTCTTTGTCAAACTTATGGGACAAGCCCTCAATGGTTGTTTTATACCCTCTTTTGTTGGTAAACTGAAAATCGTATCTTTTGTTGCCGTTTTCGTCCACCGTTTTAATTATTTTTCCCTGAGTAACGGTTTTAGGCAATGCAATTCCTTCTTCGTCATCAGCCAATCCGGTAAAAATTTCATAAGGACGCCCATCTTTCAGCCCTACAAAAGCAATCCATTTATCTTTGGCATTCTGAAATCTGACCACATCGCAATCCAATTCTTTCGGACGAATTAAATGCTCTTCCGACTGAGGAAAGCAAATTTTTCTCTCGCCTGATTTCTCGGATTTTTTTTCTTCTACCGACAGCAAAACGCCGGCTCGTGAACCTTCACGATAAACGGTTACTCCCTTACATCCGCAACGCCATGCTTCTTCATAAAGTTGACCAACCAGCTCTTCGGTTGTATCGGCAGGTAAATTGATGGTTACGCTAATGGAATGGTCCACCCATTTTTGAATTCGTCCCTGCATCTGAACTTTTTTCAACCAGTCAATATCGTTGGCTGTTGCTTTGTAATAGGGAGATTTTTCCACCAATTCGTCAAGTTCTGCTTTGGTATACTTCTGGGTAGTGGAATAATGATTGGCTTCCATCCATGTAACAAACTTATGATGAAAAACCACATATTCTTCCCATGAATCGCCATTTTCGTCCACAAAATCTACGCGAACATTTTTATCATTGGGATTCACTTTTCGACGACGGGTATAAACCGGCATAAAAACCGGTTCGATACCTGAAGTTGTCTGTGTCATGATGCTGGTTGTTCCGGTTGGAGCAATGGTAAGGCAGGCAATGTTTCTTCTTCCATGTTTTACCATTTCATCGTACAGTTCAGGATCGGCTTCACGTAAACGGAGAATATAGGGATTTTTTTCTTCGCGTTTTGCATCATAAATGCTGAAAGCACCGCGTTCCTTGGCAAGAGTCACAGAAGAACGATAAGCCGCCAAAGCAAGAATTTTGTGTACCTGTTCAGAAAAATCTATGGCAGAATTGGTTCCATAACGTAAACCCAACGCAGCCAACATGTCTCCTTCAGCTGTGGTACCCACACCGGTACGCCGACCCATAGAAGTTTTATTTTTAATTTTTTCCCAAAGTTTGAGCTCCGTGCGTTTGATTTCTTCATCTTCGGGATCGGCATTTATTTTGGCCATAATTTTATCGATTTTCTCCATTTCCAGATCAATAATATCGTCCATAATTCGCTGAGCTACTGCGACATGCTTCTTAAACAAATCGAAATCGAATGAAGCTTCCGGCGTAAATGGATGATTGACATACGAATACAGATTAATAGCCAGCAGTCGGCAGCTATCGTATCCGCACAGTGGAATTTCACCACAAGGATTGGTAGAAATAGTTTTGAAACCCAAATCGGCATAACAGTCGGGAACAGATTCACGGGTAATGGTATCCCAGAAAAGTACGCCCGGTTCAGCCGATTGCCAAGCATTGTGGATAATTTTTTTCCACAGGGAATGGGCATCTATTTCTTTTTTGAACCACGGATGGTCATCCTCTATAGGAAATTGCTGAGTATAAGTTTCCTGCGCCAAAGCAGCCTGCATAAAATCATCGTGAATTTTCACCGAAATATTGGCACCCGTAATTTTCCCTGCTTCCAATTTTGCATCGATAAACGATTCCGAATCGGGATGTTTAATGGAAACCGTCAACATCAAAGCACCACGACGACCATCCTGTGCAACTTCACGAGTAGAATTGGAATAACGCTCCATAAAAGGTACAATTCCCGTAGAAGTAAGCGCGGAATTTTTCACCGGCGAACCTTTGGGGCGAATGTGAGAAAGATCATGCCCCACTCCACCCCGACGCTTCATCAATTGAACCTGTTCTTCATCAATTTTAATGATACCGCCATAAGAATCGGCATCATGGTCAAAACCAATGACAAAACAATTGGAAAGTGAAGCTATTTGAAAATCGTTTCCAATTCCGGTCATGGGGCTTCCTTGTGGAACGATATACTTGAAATGCCGGAAAAGTTCAAAAAGTTCATCTTCTGTCAGCGGATTGGGATAATGTTTCTCGATTCTGGCAATTTCACGAGCCAATCTTTTGTGCATGTCATCCGGCGTCAACTCGTAAAAATTCCCGTAAGAATCTTTTAACGCATATTTTGTTGACCAAACAGTGGCAGCCAATTCATCTCCCTGAAAATATTCAAAACTGGCTTTTTTTACTTCTTCGGCAGTATAAGTTTTTGGTTTCACAACAAAAATTTTTAATTGGGTTAATAAATAAAGGTTTAAGAAAAATTAGCGACGCATTTTTTACAACTGCAAGTTTATAAATAAAAAAATGATTATCCAATAATTTCAATAATTATTTTTCCTTTTCGGTAAAAATTTTCTATTTCAAAAATTATATTATTGATTATTAATAATTTAACTTTTTATATTAAATAAAAAATTTCCTTATTTGAAAACTTTTGCATATAATTAATTTTCAATAAAGGAAATCTATAACCTAATAATATAAATAGAAAAAAGATAGATGAGATTAATAAAACTTACAAAATTATTCCATTCTCTACCTTAAAAATTTTGGCTTCCTGATCGAGTTGGTAAAGAATTTGATCCAAATGTTCGCGATTGGTGTCGGTAATAAAAATCTGACCGAAAGTTTCCTGTGAAACAAGTTCAACAATTTTTCTAACACGATCGGCATCGAGTTTGTCAAAAATATCATCCAATAAAAGTATCGGTGGTTGATGATGGGTTTGTTTAAGAAATTTGAATTGAGCCAATTTCAACGAAACCAAAAAAGTTTTATTTTGTCCTTGTGAACCCACACGCTTAATCGGATAACCATTCAACAACATTTCCAACTCATCCTTATGAATGCCTCGTGTGGAAAAACCAAGCATTTTATCCCGTTCACGGGTTGACTTCATTTGTTTTTTTATATCGTTTTGCTGAAAATGCGACAAATAAGTGATGTCAATCTCCTCATTTTCATGGGAAGAAATATAGCGATAGTACTGTTGAAACACAGGAATCAACTGATCGATAAAACGGGTTCGTTGTTCAAAAATGTAAGAACCATAGTCGGCCATTTGTTCTTCGAGAATTTCAAACAAAGATTCGTCGACGGGCGTTTCGACCTTCAACAAGGCATTTCGCTGCTTCAGCGCATTGTTGTAAAGCAATAAATTATGCAGATATTTTTTGTCGTATTGCGAAATCACGCCATCAACAAACTTTCTTCTCTCGTCGCTGCCTTCGGAAATAAGGACCGAATCTTCGGGCGAAATCAATACCAGCGGTAACAATCCAATGTGGTCGGATAGACGTTCGTAGTCCTTTTTGTTGCGTTTAAATTGCTTTTTCTGATTGCGTTTCATTCCACAATAAATCTCCTCTGTTGCTTCGCCCATACGATATTTTGCCTGCAATACGGCAAAATCGGCCTCATGAAAAATATTTTGTGAATCAATAAAGTTGGAATGACTTTTACAAAAAGACAAAAAATATACGGCATCCAGCAAATTGGTTTTCCCCATCCCGTTGTTGCCAATAAAGCAATTGATTTTCGGGGAAAAGCTCAATTCAGCCTGACGGATGTTTTTATAATTGACAATGTTAATCGATTCGATGTACATGAATGCTAAATCAAAACTTTGTGTTCACAAATTTACGGGATAATTTTTGAATTTCACACGGTAAAAAACAAAAATACATGAATAACGCTGACGTCGGCTTCTTTAGCATGAAATTTCGAAATTCAGGGGATTAAACCAGGATTAAGCTTTGACAATTTAAAAAAGGAAAGTCAAGCTCAGAAGAGCTGTCCCATATTCATCAAAACCATGCTATCCCTTTTTGGTAAAAAGCAATTTTGCATCAATGTTTATTATGAATCATTTCAAAACGCATCCGGAGGCCAAAAGTATTTATCGCATAAAAAACTTTTGATTCGCAAACAGGTAATTGGTTAGACCAAACCGAACGAAATAGAAAGGATACCATCAGAGAATAAGGAGGCTGCAGAAATTATTGGTTTGTGTATAATTTAAATCTAAAAATTCTGCAAGCCTGTTTGGAAATGGAAATTATGAATGATGAGCGGCAAAACGATTGAAAATAATTAAAAATGCTCGACCATTTTTCCTATGATCGAGCAATTGTTTAGAAAGAAAAAATTATTAAATACGTTCGAGATTTTCGGTTGTAATTTTTTCTTCTACAATGGCATCAAGAACAGCGATAGCAGTCATATTGACAATATCGCGGACGGAGCTTTCCACATCCAAAATATGTACGGGCTTATTCAGTCCCATTTGAATTGGCCCAACAGCTTCCGAGATTCCCATTTCGAGCAATAGCTTGTAAGCAGAATTTGCAGAACTTAAATTGGGGAAAATCAATGTATTGACATCTTTCCCTGCTAATCTGGTAAAAGGATACTTGCGGTCGCGCAATTCTTTGTTCAGTGCAAAATTCACTTGCATTTCACCGTCAACTATCATTTCAGGTACTTCGCAGTGCAATGTTTCAACTACTTCGTGAACGCTGGCTGGACTTCCCTGTTTGTCGGAACCAAAATTGGAGTAGGAAAGCATGGCCATCACCGGTTCGTGTGCAAAGAATTTTACTGTACGGTAAGTTAATTTGGCAATATCGATTAATGTTTCGGTAGAAGGATGACGGTTAAATAACGTGTCGGCCATGAAGAAAGTTCCTTTTTTTGTATTCATAATGTGCATGGCTGCAATATGTTTGGACCCCGGTCTGATGCCGATAACGTCTTTAGCTGCCTGAATGGCATCGGCATATTTTGTATAAACTCCAGTGATAAGGGCATCCGCTTCTCCGGTTTCAACCATCATCATGCCGAAATAATTGCGTTCATACATTTTTTCATAAGCTTCATCGTAAGTCATTCCTTCGCGTCCCAGTTTTTTTGCAAGTTTTTCGGCATAAGCAATCCGTCTTGCTTCTTCTCTGTCGTGGCGGAGATTAATAATTTCAATTCCTGACAAGTCGATGTTGTATTCGTGGGCAATGCTGTTGATTTTTTCTTCATTACCCAGCAGAACAGGAAAACAAATACCTTCATTGTAAGCCATTTCGGCAGCTTTAAGCATATTCAGATGGTTTGCTTCGGAAAATACGACCCGTTTTGGATTTTGACGTGCTGTTTCGTAAAAGCTTCGCAGCATTTTATCGTCATAACCCATCGTTTCACGGAGTTTTGCATTATAGCCGGCCCAGTCGGTAATGTGTTTGCGTGCAACCCCCGATTCCATCGCTGCTCGAGCTACAGCCGGAGCCACAATGGTAAGTAAGCGGGGATCGAGAGGTTTGGGAATAATATAATCGCGTCCAAAACTTAATCTTTTCAAGTTGTAGGCAGCATTCACCACGTCAGGAACTGGTTTTTTTGCCAATTCAGCAAGTGCATAAACGGCAGCCAATTTCATCTCCTCATTGATGCAGGTTGCCCTCACATCAAGTGCCCCACGGAAAATATAAGGAAATCCGAGTACGTTGTTTATTTGATTGGGATGATCGGAACGACCGGTTGCAAAAATAATATCTTCGCGTGCCGAGATAGCATCTTCATAAGATATTTCAGGATTTGGATTGGCTAAGGCAAAAACAATGGGATTTTCATTCATTGATCTTACCATTTCAATAGACAGAACGCCGGCAACCGATAAACCTAAAAATACATCTGCTCCCTTTACAGCTTCTTCCAGTGTATTAATTTCTCTGTCGGTAGCAAAGGCTTTTTTCGTTTCATTCAGGTCGGTGCGTTGTTTGTTAATTACTCCTTTTGAGTCGAGCATGACAATATTTTCAGGTTTAGCGCCCAATCTGATATATAATTTTGTGCAGGAAACAGCTGCGGCTCCGGCTCCATTAACGACGATTTTAACGTCTTCCATTCTTTTGCCGGCAATTTCAAGTGCATTAATCAGTCCGGCGCCCGAAATAATGGCTGTTCCGTGCTGATCGTCGTGCATGATGGGAATATCCAGTTCTGCTTTTAATCGTTCTTCTATCATGAAACATTCCGGAGCTTTAATATCTTCCAGGTTGATACCGCCAAAAGTAGGTGAGATAGCTTTTACTGCCTGAATAAATTTTTCGGGATCTTTTTCGTTTACTTCAATGTCGAAAACATCAATACCGGCGAAAATTTTAAACAGCAAAGCTTTTCCTTCCATAACCGGTTTCCCTGCCATCGCGCCAATGTCGCCCAGCCCCAATACGGCTGTACCGTTGGAAATTACTGCTACCAAATT
>JAHDRA010000014.1 GCA_018433525.1 Paludibacteraceae bacterium | reverse complement strand
TAGAGATTATTTAAATTAATATGTTATATGGTTGCTTACCAATAATATTCAAATAAAATTTTCGTTAAGTATTCATATTTATTAAATGATATGAATAATGCAATACGACAAAATTAAAAAGCGACCAGTTCAGTTTCTGAGTATAACAGGGCTGAAAATAGAAGATTTCAACTTTTTGCTCCCCTATTTTAAAGCAGAATGGGACGAGTACAATGACCATTTCACTTTTACGGGGAAAATACGTCAACGACGAACATTTACAAGAAAAAATACGATTCTCCCGAAAATTGAAGACAAGTTAATGTTTTTGTTGATTTATTTAAAAACCAACCCTTTGCAGGAACATCATGCTGCAAGTTTTGGTATGACACAATCACAAGCCAATCAGTTGATTCATTTATTGTCAAGTCTTTTGCGTAAGACTTTGAAGAACTTGGGTGAACTCCCGGAACGTAACGAACATCGAGTTATTCATGTTTTGAAATCCTGCGACGATTTGCTTATCGACGGTGTTGAACGTCCAATTCAACGACCACAGGCAAGCGATCTTCAAAAAGCCTGCTACAGTGGGAAAAAAAACTCATAATGTGAAAAACAACTTGTTAAGTACCCCTGAAAAACGTATTTTATGGCTTAGTAAGACCTGTGAAGGTAGTTTACACGATAAAAAAATATGTGACAATCAGCCAATACATTTCCCTGCGGGTATAACTCTATGGCAGGACACCGGCTTTTTGGGACATAATCCAACAAATGTAACCGTCATGATGCCTACTAAGAAGCCAAAGGGAAAAGAACTTTCAGATGAACAAAAAGAAAATAATCGTTCGATTTCTTCATACAGAGTTCTGGTAGAACATGCCATTGGTGGCGTAAAAAGATGTCGTATTGTCAAAGATCGTTTTAGATGCCACAAGTTTGGTTTTGACGATTTAGTCATGGAACTTGCTTGCGGACTACACAATTTAAGAATTACACTGAATAACAGTGCTATATAATATTAATCGAAATAATGTCTA
>JAHDRA010000114.1 GCA_018433525.1 Paludibacteraceae bacterium | reverse complement strand
CTCTAATTCCATAAGCTTGCATTATATAACGAAAATTATACGCAAATTTAATGAATTAATGCAATACAATATCTTGTAAATAAATAATTTATAAGCATATTTTTCTATTGGTGTCCATTAGAAAATACTGACTAAAAAAAAATAATCCTAATATCTTATTGTTCTAATGGACAATTTGGGTTTATAACCATTCACATTTTCAATATAAGGAACCCACATGTATTGCATACACAAACACGAATGAATATAATATTCAGACATGTGGGTTCCATCAGACCTTTAAAAATAAATTATATTCTGATGAAGAATTGAAGGTTTATTGAATTGGACTAAAACCTGCTAACGTAGAGCCTAAATACCACTCAGTGGAATTTTACCGAATTCCATTTTTTAGTGTGACATGATCATATTTGGTAAGTTTCGTTAATGTTCAGCGCTTAAAATGCATCAATTATGGCTTTGAAATCGGCAGCTTTCAAAGAAGCTCCACCAATCAGTCCGCCGTCCACATCTTCGTTAGCAAACAATTCTTTAGCATTGCCCGGATTGCAGCTGCCACCGTAAAGAATGGAAGTGTTTTCGGCTATGCTTTTTCCATATTTTTCGGTGATGATTTGGCGTATGAAAGCATGCATTTCCTGTGCCTGCTGAGGTGTGGCAGTTTTTCCGGTTCCAATTGCCCAAACGGGTTCGTAAGCAAGGATTATTTTTGAAAAATCTTCTGCAGAAAGGTGGAACAATGAGCCTTCAATTTGAGATTTCACTACGTCAAAATAAATTCCCGATTCTCTTTCGGCCAGTACTTCACCAATGCAAAAAATGGGTGTAAGTTCGTTTTTCAATGCCAGATTCACTTTTTCTTTCAGTAGGACGGGAGTTTCACCATAATATGTTCTGCGTTCGGAATGACCTAAAATAACATAGTTGGCACCGGTAGATTTTACCATTGCTGCACTCACTTCTCCCGTATAGGCTCCCGATTCTTTATCGGCACAATTTTGTGCAGAAACGCCAATTTTTTTTGTATCAATAGTTGCCGTTATGCTTGCCAAATGGATAAACGGCGGAGCAATAATTACTTCACACTTGGGCTGGTAATTCGAAAGCATTTTGTTCAGTTCTGTTGCCAATGCCAAACCTTCCGGTAAGGTTTTATTCATTTTCCAATTTCCGGCTACAATGTTTTTTCTCATATTTACTGTTTTTTTATTGAGTTTGATAAATTTAGTTTATTTGTAGAAGTTTGTCTGAAGAAATTTATTCTTTTTCGATGCTTAATAAAAGTTTTCTGGAAAATCTCGCCAATTCCATTTTCCCAAAATAGTTCCATCTTTTATCAGTACCAAACCCGGATTGGCGCGAATGACGGTTTTCAGTATGATAGGATCGGCTTTGTAGAAAGGAAATGAGATTTTTGTACGTTCCGTAAATTTTTGAATGTCGTTATCGGTTGAAGCTGTAATGGCATAAAACGAGTGCCCGTTTTGCTGAGCTTTTTGAAAAATTCTTTCTGCTTTTTTTGCTCCTTCCTGAGAAGTTTTGTTGATGTCGTACATGATGAGCAGAAAAGTTGAATCGGATTGAGAAAGAATAATGTCAGAAATATCTTCATTGTCATTATTGAGAATAGTAAAATCGTGAATCGGAGGTCGATAGCCTTTCGAAATCAGTTTGGTTTTTTGGTCGACAAATTTCCAGCTTTTGTCGTTTTTTGGGTAGTTTTCCAGATTGAATTCCTTTTGTTTCCCCTCTTTTTCGTAGATGAATGTAGTTTCATATACGTCGGGTTTGGCTCCTTCCGGAATTTTCATGGCTTCCGGAATATTTACACCCACTTTGTAGGGACGAAAATCCATGATAGGCAAGTGAAAATAAGAATAAACCGAAATGCCAATGCCTACTATAACGAATGAAACAGTGAAAATGGCTTCTAATGAAGGAAGAACAAGCGGATAAAGATGTTTACGGTTGATAAGCAGAAAAATCGACAGAGCAATGAAAAAAAGATTTTTAATAAAAGTTTGCCAGTTCGTAAGGACAATTGCATCGCCAAAACAACCACAGTCCGTCACGGGATTTTTTAAAGCGATGTAAAAAGTCAGCAAGGTCATAAAAAACAGGAATACAGTGGCTACCCATGTGGTGAATCGTACATAAATTCGTAACAAAAGATTCAGTCCCATCACTAACTCCCAAGTAGAAAGAAAAACAGCAGCCGGAAAAGCCAAAAAAACAAATTGGGAAAAAGGACTGCCAAAAGCATTCAAATAATCTTCAATTTTATAAGTAGTGCCCAGCGGATCGATGGCTTTTACGAAACCTGAAAATACAAAAAGCGCTCCCAAAAGGATGCTGCATATTCGAACAAATAGAATTTTTTTCCCCTTTTGTTCGGCAGGAAAAGCCATTTTTTTGTTTTTATAAATATCTGACGACATGAGATTTAATTAATTGCTTCAGTGGCTTTAAATTTTTTCGTTTTTTTGTTGACTGTCGTTTTCATCCATTTTGATTAGGGCGAAAATGGCATAATTGATCATATCAAAATAATTGGCATCAATGCCTTCCGAAATCAAAGTTTTTCCATCATTTTTTTCGATTTGTTTGGTTCTTTCAATTTTCATCAATATCAAATCTACCATCGATTCGATTCGCATGTGTCTCCATGCTTCGTCGTAATCATGATTTTTGTCCATCATTAGTTCTTTAGCCTGTTGCATGTATTTGTCATACAGAGCAATCGTTTCTTCGACGGAAAGGTCAGGTTTTTCGGCAAATCCTTTTTCCAATTGAATCAAACCGATGATTGCGTAATTTACAATGCCGATAAATTCGGATCGAATGCCTTCATTGATTTTGGAAAAACCTTTTACCTGAATGTTCCTGATCCGGTTGGCTTTGATATAGAGCTGATCGGTAACCGAAGTTGGACGCAACAAACGCCATGAAGCGCCATAATCTTTCAGCTTCTGAATGAAAATGTTGCGGCAGATGGCAGCAATCTGGTCAAATTGTTTATCGGTCTGATTCATAGGTAAAAGTTGGTTTTTCAGTTAATGAAAATTTTGGGTTTTCCCAATCAACAGTTGGATAAGAAAATACTTCCGTTGAGAGTACAAAAGTATAATATTTTATGAAGATAGGCAATTTGAAGTTTTGATGAAAAGCAAACTTTTGGGCAAGCGAGGGCTGAAAGTTGTTTTTTTAATTGTTATTCAATTGTTTCTACCACAATATGTAAAAAAATCTCTCCGCTTTTTTCGACATTGTTGTCGTTATTGACGAAGAGATTTTTTTCGGTTTAAACACAGGATGTTTTTTCCTGAAATTGCCGTTATTCGACCGGTTCCAATTCGAATATCAGAAAGTCTTTAGGTATTTGCTCACCTTTCTTCACATTAATTTTTTTTATTTTTGCAGTGAAAGGCATTTCTATTTTATTTTGCATTTTCATGGCTTCCAGCGTCATTAAGGGTGTTTCTTCTTCCACAATATCGCCTTCGTTAACGAAAATGTCTACCACTGTTCCCGGAATAAATGAATAGATTTCAAAAGGACTCGGATTTTCCCATTTTTTTCTGTTCAAGAATTTTTTGGTTAGTTGAGTTTTATATTTTCGCGCAGTAACTGCAAAATCTATTAATTCTTGGTTTTCCTGTATAGATAATTTATTTTTTTTCATAAATACTATGTTTTTAAGTTGAGCAAAAAGCTCGTTAATCAGCTTTTTGGCATAAGTCGGCTTTTTTCAAATAATTTTTTGGTTCTTTTTACTGAAAGATTATCAAGACAAACGGTTGTTTTTTATCATAATTTTGATAATTAATTAGTTGCAGAAACAAAAAATAAAGATGAAAAATACTGATTTTTCGCCGACCCAAATTATAAAGGAATATTTCCGTGTTTTCTTGTCGGGCGATAATCAAATTTTTTCCTTGATACACTTAGCGAATGTATAAGCAGTTCACGAGTTTCCGAAGGTTCGATAACGGCATCAATATAACCTTTACCGGCGGCAACAAATGGATTTGCAAATTTTTCGATGTATTCCTTAACTTTTAATTGGCGCATGGCATCGGGATCTTCAGCCTCCATGATTTCTTTTTTGAAAATAATGTTGGCAGCACCTTCCGGTCCCATAACTGCAATTTCGGCTTCAGGCCAAGCAAAAGTAAAATCGGCGCCCAAATGTCTGGAATTCATGGCAATGTATCCTCCTCCATAAGCTTTTCTCAAAATGACGGTGATTTTTGGAACAGTTGCTTCCGAATAAGCATAAAGCACTTTTGCTCCATGACGAATAACGCCTGCATGTTCCTGATCTACACCCGGCAAATAGCCCGGAATATCTTCCAAAGTAATGAGCGGTATGTTAAAAGCATCGCAGAATCGAATAAAACGGGCAGCTTTATCTGAAGCGTCGCAATCGAGTACACCGGCCAAATACATTGGCTGATTGGCAACAAAACCAACCGTTTCTCCTTCTATACGAGCAAATCCCACTACAATATTGGGTGCCCAAAGTTGATGTACTTCAAAAAATTTAGAATCATCTGAAAGCGCGTAAATTATTTCTCGTACATCGTATGGTAATTTTGGATTTGTCGGAATGATATTTTCAATTTTTTTCTTGAATTTTGGCTTTTTGGGTTCAACTCTGGCAGCTTTTTCTTCGTTGTTGTGAGGAATGTAAGAAATAAGTTCCTTGATTTGTTGCAGACATTCCTTTTCACTCAGTGCGTAAAAGTGAGCATTACCTGTGATTTCGGCATGTACTCTGGCGCCTCCCAAATCTTCCTGTGAAATTTTTTCTCCCAGTACGGTTTCAATCACATTAGGACCCGTGATAAACATTTTTGAAATATTTTCTACGACAAACACAAAATCGGTCAGTGCCGGAGAATAAACTGCACCACCGGCGCAAGGTCCAAGAATAACTGAAATTTGAGGAATTACACCGGAAGCCATAGTGTTGCGATAAAAAATTTCGCCATAACCGGCCAATGCGCCAATTCCTTCCTGAATACGTGCACCTCCAGAGTCATTGATGCCGATGCACGGCATTTTCATTTTCAGCGCATGATCCATGATTTTTGTGATTTTTCTGGCATGTTGAATTCCTAAAGAACCGCCCATAACCGTAAAATCTTGAGCATAAATGCAAACAGGATTTCCGTTGATAGATCCAGTTCCTGTAATAACTCCATCACCGGGCAAATCTTTTGTGTCCATTCCGAAGTTTTTTTCTTCGTGCTGCACAAACAAATCGTATTCGTGAAATGAGCCTTCGTCCAACAAAGCGCGGATGCGGTCGCGGGCTGTCATTTTACCCATTGCCAATTGTTTTTCAATAGCTTTTTCACCGCCGCCTTTTTCTATGATTGCTTTCTTTTGGCGCAATGCAATAATGTTTTTCTTAGCTGACATAACAATAAATTATTGTGATTAAACATAAAAATTTACCCTTTAATGGGCTTTGAATAAGTGAGCAAAAGTAACACTTTTTTTCATTGTATGTTACTTTTTTGAAGTTTTCTTATGGAAGGATAAAATTATATCGTTTATATTCAGTATGTTATAGAGAAATATTTATCAACGGAAAACGATAGCGTTGATAACTTCATGCCCAACTTCTTTGTTTAAAGCGTTTTTTATTTCTTCTCTTGAGAGGAATAAATCGTGTCGCAAAACGGCAGAGTTGATGCTGACATATAAAATTCCATTTTTGACTTCCAAATGGCCGGTATATTTTTTTATTTGAGGGCCCAAAACAGAAGTCCATGCGTCAATAATTCTTTTTTCATACAACGGTTTTTCCAAATGTTGGTCTTTCAACATTTGCCGAATGATTTCGCTTAATAATTCCGTGTTTTTTCTTCGCATGATTTTAAATAAAGAGCATTTTTTAGCGTAATTTCAGTACTTGTCCTACTTGTGCTCCTTCGGTAAATGGAATATGGTTCATTTTATAAAGTTTTTCGGTTTTTATACCGTAAAATTGTGCAATGTCGTGCATGGATTCTCCGGCTTGTACCACATGAACCGGATAATTTTTGGAAGCTTTGTTCTTTTTAGGCCGAATATATACTTTTTCTCCCGGTTGTAATGCTGTGGTTGCGCTGACTTCATTGTAACTTCTGAGGGTTTCTTCGCTTAAATTGAATTCTTGAGCAATATTGGCATAAGTATCGCACGGAACAGCTATTACATAAGGGACTCCATTGTTTTTAAACTTTTTGTGGGTTACGTAATCGCTCACTTTTTGAATGGTTTGTGGAATGGAAGTGTTGATTTGAATTTCCATTCTTTCGGCATAATTGTTATCAAAAATTTGTTTGTCGAATCTATTCAGGTTGTAGTTCTCAATCAGGGAAATTAATTTGTAGGCATAAGTAGGATCAGTAGCATAACCGGCTTTTTTCAGTCCATGAGCCCAACCTTGATAATCGGTTTTGTCTAGTTGGAAAAGGAAAGCATAGCGAGGACGATTTTTTAGAAACAATGAGTGATCTTCATACGAATCGGCAACATTTTTATATTTTCTGAAACATTCATTTTTTTCGTCATCGTCCCATGAAATGGTTTCTCCATTCCAATCCGAATTGCATTTGATCCCGAAATGGTTGTTCGAAAGTTGTGATAGTTGGCTTTGTCCGGCCGACGATTCCAGCAAACCCTGAGCCAGGATAATGCTGGCGGGAATGCCGTGTTTTTTTTGTTGTTTGATAGCCAACTGATGGTATTTTTCGATGTAGGACAGATAATTTTTGTTGAGTTGCTGGCCAAAAGCAATGTTTGTAGCAAAAAGCAAAAAAATGGAGAGACGAATTTTAGTTGCAACTGAATACATGAATGCTATTTTCTGAAATGATTTTTAAAAAAAAATTAGTTGGTCAATCTCTGTCAAACTAAATATGCTCCACAGGAATGTTGTTTGAAAAACATATTAGAAAAATTCCCGTAGTTTTCAGCTTGATAGATTAAACCGGCTAATAAAGTTTAGTTTAATTGCAAAAATATAATTTATTTTCTCAAAAATGAGCGTTTTGTTGATTATTTTTTTACTTTTGTACCCCCTGCTAAAGGAAAATTTTTTGAAAGTATCATTAAATCAGATTCTACTATGTTTAAAAAATCAACAAAAGTTACTTATTCGGTCTGTCGTTTTGATGAATTGACTTCATTGCAGCAACAATTGATAGATAAAGCCAAAGAACAGGTACAAAAAGCTTATGCACCTTATTCCGGATTTTATGTTGGTGCAGCTCTTGAGCTCGAAAACGGTGAAGTTATTGCGGCCAGCAATCAGGAAAATTCGGCTTATCCTTCGGGTTTATGTGCCGAAAGAGTAGCTGTATTTTATGCCAATGCCCAATATCCCGACATACCTGTGAAAACGCTTGCTATTGCGGCTTTTACAAACGGAGAATTTTTAAAAATGCCCGTTACGCCTTGCGGAGCATGTCGGCAGGTTTTGCTCGAAACAGAATTGCGTTTTGAAAAAAATATTACCATTCTTCTTTATGGAAGTCAGAAAATTTATATTATCTCTTGCGTGAAAGATTTGTTGCCTTTGAGTTTCGACAAGTTGCAGCTACAAAAATGAGTACCACAATTTTTGCTGAATTAGTGAGTGAAAAATTTTGAATGCTCGTTTTAATTCATTATATTGCAGTCGTTAATGTAATAATGTTTTTTAGGAATTTGAGAGTTAGAATAAGAACGAAAAAATAAGAGAAAAATGCAAAAATCGATTTTTACATTGGAATATCCTCTCAAGTCGGCTTCCGCAAACTTTTTGTGGACTAAAATTGGTTCGCCGCTTGGCTTATCGGAATGGTTTGCCAATGAAGTTGATTTGGAAGATTCAAAATACGTTTTTAAATGGGAAGAATTTCAGCAAAGTGCACGACTTTTGGAACTGAAGCCCAATAAAAGTATCCGTTTTCAATGGCTCGACGATTTGGATACTCCTGCTTATTTTGAATTTAGAATCGATACGCAAGAGCTCACCGGTGAAGTTACATTGGTTATTACCGATTTTGCATGGGAAGACGAAAAGGAAGACGCTATCCTGTTGTGGAACTATCAAGTTGACGAATTGAAACGTATTGCCGGTATGTAAAAGCTGCTGTTGCTTGTTCTTCAAAAATTAGCCATTTGTTTGTCCGACAAGTGGTTTTTTTATGCTTTTTTTTGCTGATAAGTTTCATTTTTTAAGCATATTTCATGCTACGAATAATGTAAAATCAAACTTTTTAGCGTAATTTTGTAATTTTAAGAAAACGAATATGTTTAAGATAAAAAAGATTGATATATACGTATTTAAGAACTTTATTTCGCTTTTCATCGTTACTTTTCTCATCTGCATTTTTATTCTTTTAATGCAGTTTTTGTGGCGTCATTTTGAAGATTTGGTCGGAAAAGGAATAGGGTGGTCGGTATTATTTGAATTTTTTTTCTACTCCGCTCTTTCTCTTGTTCCTATGGCCTTACCACTTGCTATTTTGTTAGCTTCCCTTATGACTTTTGGTAATCTGGGAGAAACTTTAGAACTTACAGCCATGAAAGCAGCAGGCGTATCTCTTTTTCAAATTATGCGTCCGTTGTTATTTTTTATCTCGTTAATTTGTGTGGCCGCTTTCTTTTTCTCCAATTTTGCTTTACCAATGGCTCAAACAAAGCTTTGGACATTGATTTTTTCACTGAAACAAAAATCTCCTGAGTTGGAAATTCCTGTTGGCGAATTTTATACAGGCATCAATGGTTATAATATTTATGTTCGAGAAAAAGATGGGAAATTATTGAAAGATTTGATGATTTATGATTTTTCTGCAGGTTTCGATAATGCCATAGTAATGGTGGCAGATTCGGGTGAGATACAGCTGTCATCAGACAAAAAAAACTTATTGCTTTCCCTTTACAGTGGAGAAAGTTTTGAAAATCTTAAAAATCAGCAAATTGGCAGTTCGCCTTCCAGCATCCCTTACCGACGTGAATCTTTTCGAACAAAAGAAATAGTGGTTGATTTTAATGCCGAATTCAATCGTTTTGATGAATCTTTGTTGAATGACCAGCATATTAGCAAAAATATTTCACAGCTTTCTCAATCTATTGATTCTGTCAATAAGATTGTGCGGTCAATGGAAATTCAACAATCAAAAGAAATTATGCAGCATCCCTATATCAATTGGAGCATCAATCAGCCTGAATCTACTTTGCTGCCCGAGGAAAAGCTTTCAACTTATTCTTTTGATTCTCTTTTTTTGTCGCTAAATGAGGAATCAATGTTTCGTGCCATTGATTTGGCAATTTCTGAAGTTCAGCAAATCAAAAGCAGTATAGATTTTAATAAAATTATGCTCGAACAGCAAATTATGTATGTACGCCGACATTGGATTGAATGGCATCGGAAATTTACTCTTTCCTTTGCCTGTCTGATTTTCTTTTTTATTGGAGCACCCTTGGGAGCCATTATTCGTAAAGGAGGATTTGGCATGCCGGTAGTTATTTCGGTTGTCATGTTTATTATTTATTACATTATCGACAATACCGGATACAAAATGGCCAGAGAAGGAATTTGGTCAACTTTTCAAGGGATGTGGCTGAGTTCGGCTGTATTGCTGCCCATTGGCATTTTTCTGACATATAAGGCAGTAACAGATTCTGCTCTTTTTAATTCAGAAAATTACACAAGAATTTGGAATTCTTTGGTGCAAAAAATCAAGATATGGATAGATAAGTTTTTTGCACTGCAATTAAAAAAAAGACATGCTTAAATTTTTATAAGTTATGGAAATAAAATTGAACACTATAGAAGAAGCCATTAATGACATTCGTAATGGCAAATTTGTTATTGTGGTGGATGATGAAGATCGCGAAAACGAAGGAGATTTTATTTGCGCTGCCGAAAAGGTTACGCCCGAAATGGTCAATTTCATGATTACTTATGGTCGTGGAGTAGTTTGTGCTCCCCTGACCGAAGAAAGATGTGAGGAATTGGAACTCGAAATGCAGGTAGAAAACAACACTTCCATGCATTCAACACCTTTTACAGTAAGCGTAGACAAATTGGAAGGATGCACTACAGGCGTTTCGGCGGCTGATAGAGCAGCTACTTTACGTGCACTTGCCGATCCTTCATCAACTCCCGAAACTTTTGGCCGTCCCGGTCATATTTTTCCACTTCGAGCAAAATCAAAAGGCGTATTGCGCAGGGCTGGTCACACCGAAGCTGCTGTTGATCTTGCACGTTTAGCCGGTCTTTATCCGGCTGGAGCTTTGGTAGAAATTATGAACGAAGATGGAACTATGGCTCGTTTACCGCAATTGATGGAAATTGCAGAACGTTTCGATTTAAAAATTATAACCATTAAGGATTTGATCGCTTATCGGTTGAAGTTTGAATCTTTGATAGAAAAAGGCGAAATGGTCAATTTGCCTACTGCATACGGTAATTTTAAACTGATTCCTTTTCGTCAGATTTCCAATGATAAGGAACATGTTGCCTTAATCAAGGGAGAATGGGAAAAAGATGAGCCCATTTTGGTGCGTGTTCATTCCTCTTGTGTAACGGGAGATATTTTTGGTTCGCTTCGATGTGAATGTGGCGAGCAGTTGCACAAAGCTATGGAAATGATTGAAAAGGAGGGCAAGGGTGTGATCGTTTACATGAATCAGGAAGGACGAGGTATTGGATTGATGAATAAAATAAAGGCTTACAAGCTGCAGGAGCAGGGCATGGATACGGTTGAAGCCAATTTGCATCTCGGCTTTGATGCCGATGAACGCGATTACGGCGTTGGTGCGCAAATCTTGAAGGATTTGGGTGTTACCAAAATCAGATTGATGACCAACAATCCTGTTAAACGCATTGGACTCGAAGCCTACGGATTGTCTATTGTCGAAAATGTGCCGATAGAAATTAAACCAAATCCTTACAATGCTTTTTATATGCAAACAAAAAAGGAAAGAATGGGACATACGCTGCGTTATGTAAATGGAGATAAAAAAATCGATACCGATATTCTTTAAAAATACTTCTATTTTTACTAAATTGTTTTATGACAACTTCTCAAAACAATAAAATAGCCTTTGTCTCAGGTGCCACGTCGGGTTTTGGACGTGCAATAGCTTTTCGATTGGCAAAATTGGGTTATCGATTGATAATTACCGGACGACGAAACGAAAGATTGCATCGGATTTCTCAACAATTAAAAGAAGAATATTCTACCGATGTATTTTCTCTCTGTTTCGATATTCGCGACAAAAATGCTTGTGAACAAGCTATCCAATCGTTGCCTGCAGATTTTCAAAACATCGATTTGTTGGTTAACAATGCCGGTTTGGCAGCAGGGGCTTCTTCTTTTGAAGAGAGCGATATAGCTGACTTTGAACAAATGGTAGATACCAACATTAAAGGTTTGTTGTATATTACCAAACTAATAGTGCCGAAAATGGTGGAGCGGAAAAGTGGCCATATTATTAATATTTCTTCAATTGCCGGAATAGAAGTATATCCCGGCGGAAGTGTATATTGTGCAACCAAACATGCCGTGAATGCCATTACTAAAGGTTTGCGAATTGATTTGGTAAAATATGGAATAAAAGTAAGTTCCATTTCTCCCGGTATGGCCGAAACCGAATTTTCGCTGGTGCGCTATCATGGAGATGCCGAAAAAGCAAAAGCGGTATATGCTGGTCTTGTTCCATTGAATGCCGAGGACATAGCCGATGCGGTGGAATTCATTGTAACCCGTCCAAAGCATGTTTCCATTAATGACATTCAAATAAATCCTGCACAGCAGGCCAATACCTATATATCATTTAGAAATACGTAAAATTATCAATAATAAACCGATTCGACAAAGAAAGCTTAAAATCTTTTAATGTACATCATCGATATTTAAAATAATTATTATACTTTTGTGAATATAAAAATGTTTTTGAAAAGAAATAGCATCGTTCTCGCTAAAAAATGGGAGAACAGATCATGAATAACGTTACTTTAAATGGATTCAATCAACAAAACCGACTTTTCTGAATTGATTACCGACAAAGCATCGCAGAATGTTTCTGCTGAGTTGTCTGTTGGCGAAAATAATTCAGCTGTAGAAGATCAAAATACCGAATCGACACCTTCTGTTGTTTCGAATTATTCAACTCTTTCAAATGAAGAATTGATTGAGGCTTTGAAAAAGTGTCTAATCCAGGAAGTTGAAGAGGTTAAAAATGATGTGGAAAGTATTAAACAGGCATTTTATCGAAATCATCGTGCGGAAGTTGAAAATCAGAAAAAACTTTTTCTCGAAAATGGAGGGGTAGAAGAAGATTTTGTTCCAAAACCAAATGAGTTGGAAGAAACTTTTAAATCTTTGTTAAAGGAATTTCGCGACAAGAAAGCTGAACATTTGGCAAAGGTTGAGAAAGAAAAACAGGACAACCTGTTGAAAAAGCAGCAGATTCTGGAAAAAATGAAAATTCTTGCCGATGCAAAAGACGATGTGTCGACCCATATTAATGAATTCAGAGCATTGCAGCAGGAATGGAAATCTATTGGACAGGTTCCTCCCTCCAGTTTGTCGGAATTATTTAAACAATACAATGCTTATCAGGAAGCTTTTTGGGATTTAATTAAAATCAACAACGAGCTGAGAGAATATGATTTCAAGAAAAATCTGGAAGCTAAAATACAGATTTGTGAAGCGGCCGAAAAATTGATGGACGAGCCCGATGTAGTTACAGCATTTCAACATTTACAAAAGCTTCATAATGAATGGCATGAAATCGGTCCTGTTTCACGTGAGTTACGAGAAGAAATCTGGCAACGTTTTAAAAATGCTTCCACTGCTATCAATAAAAAACATCAGACTTACTTTGAATCCATTCGAAAGATAGAAGAAGATAATTTGGCTGCCAAAACTGCCCTTTGCGAAAAAATAGAATCCATTGATTTTTCTGTATTAAAAACTTTCAGTGAATGGGAAGAAGCTACTAAAAATGTACTGGCCTTGCAGGATGAATGGAGAACCATTGGTTTTGCACCGCGAAAACTCAATCAAAAAGTTTTTGAACGTTACCGGCATGCTTGCGATGCCTTTTTTTCGGCTAAAGCAGAATTTTTCAAACAGGTGAGAAACAGTTATGCCGAAAATTATCGCAAAAAAGTTGAGCTTTGTGAAAATGCCGAGTCTTTAAAAGATAATACCGACTGGAAAGAAACTTCCGAAAAATTTATCCAATTACAAAAGGAATGGAAGGCCATTGGTCCGGTGCCAAGAAAATATTCCGATGAACTTTGGAAACGTTTTATATCTGCTTGCGATTATTTTTTCGATCAAAAAAAGAAAAACACGAATTCTCTACATGGAGAAGAATTGGAGAATCTCGAGAAAAAGAAAAATCTGATAGCCAGAATCAATTCATTAAAAAAATCGGATCATCCCAATGAAACGGTTGCCACTTTAAAAGCTCTTATAGAAGAATGGTCAACCATTGGTCATGTACCTTTCAAGGAAAAGGATAAGGTTTACAAAGATTTTCGTGCAGCTGTAGATAAAAAATATGAAGAGCTCAATATCGATTGGGTAAGTCGTCGCTTGGAAACTTTCAAAAATAATTTGAAAGACATGAATACCAAAGGGCAGAGAAAACTCATTCACGAAAGGGATAAATTGCTTCATGCACGGGAAAGACTTAATTCTGAAATAGCAACCTATGAAAACAATTTGGGTTATTTTACTTCTACTACCCAAAAAGGCAGTAAAGTGATTCTCGAATTGGAACGAAAAATTGATACCCTGAAAGAAGAAAGCCGCTTAATAGAAGAAAAAATCAGGCTGATTGAAGACAATTTATAGGGCGCATGGAAATTTTTTTAACTTTAAAATGATAAAATAATTTCATTTTAAAGTCGTTAATTTTTTTGATAAATGGTGTTATAAACCTAACGGTTGTAAATTTTTTATTTTGAGTATGAATACTGAAAAATAACTGATTATGAGAAATTTTTCTTTCCTTTTTTTTACTCTGTTAATTGTTTTATTCACAGGATGTACCTCTCAGAAAAAAATTGCTTATTTTTATGGTGTTGATGAAAAATCGGTCGCAAATATTAATCAATCTTTCACCAAAGGGCATGAAGCGCGTATTTGTACGGGTGATATGTTGTCAATAACAGTTTCGGGCTTAGACCCAGAAGCTGTTGCTCCTTTCAACTTGCCTCTGGTTTCTTATGCCAATCCTGGATCTACACAAATTTACGCTTCTCCTGTTTTGCAATCTTATTTGGTAGATATTAACGGCTATATCAATTTTCCGATTATTGGACCAATAAAATTGGTTGGATTGACCAAATCCGAAGCAATTGCTTATATTAGTGAGTTATTGAGTCCTTATTTGAAAAATGCCATTATCACCATACAATTTTTGAATTATAAAGTTACGGTTCTGGGAGAAGTACTTCGTCCCGGACAATATTCCATCAACAACGAAAGAGTTACAGTGTTGGATGCTTTGGGTTTGGCTGGCGACATGACAGTTTACGGAAAGAGAGAAAATGTGCTGTTGATACGTGAAAACTTTGGAAAATTGGAATTTGTTCGTTTAAATTTGAATTCCGAGGATGTGTTTACCTCTCCTTATTATTATTTACAACAAAACGATATTTTATATGTAGAACCCAACGTTGTAAGAAGCATTTCGGCTCAAAATATTCCGTTGTATCTATCTACTATCTCTACGTTTGCTACTTTGGTTACGGTTATTTATAGTGTTACAAAATAATTTTTAGTTTAAATTGTGTTATTTTTATCTGTTATAAATGGAAAACAATATTGATTCTCGCGTTGCTGCAAACGAAAATGAAGTGATTGATTTAAGGCAATTACTAATAAAATATCTGAGTAAATGGCATTGGTTTGTTATTTCAATTGTTTTTTGTTTTATCGTAGCCTTCCTGTATCTGAAAATTACCCACAACAAATATCAGGTTCAGACCACCATCTTGCTTCGTAATCAAAATTCGACTCCTGAATTGTCCAACATGACCATGTTTTCTAATATGGGGTTGTTGGGAGTTTCGAAAGAGGTGGAAGATGAAATTCAGGTACTTTCTTCTAAAACTCTTGTTAGGCAAGTAATCGACTCCTTAAATCTTGGAACAGAATACTATGTAAAAAATGGATTAAGATATGATGAAGTTTATCCCATCAGTCCGGTTCAGATTTTCGTGTCAAATAATTTCAATGACACTTTAAAGCAAAAGATAATCTTAATATTGTCCCCTACTTCAAAAGGTTATGATATTTCATTTCAATATGGAGAAAGTATTGAAAAAAAATATCGAGTATCCGATCTTTCCACACCACTTTCTACACCTATTGGTTCAATTCGATTTTTTGTAAATGGTCCCTTGAAAAGTGGACAAAAGATAAAAATTATTTCCTATCCACTTGCTGCCTTAACCAATCAGCTCGCAGCGTCCATTTCTGTGGCTACAGTGAACAAGAATTCTAATGCCATCAGCATTAGTACTGTTTCGCCTACACCTCACAAGGCAAAAGTCATGCTCGATAAATTGGTTGAGCTTTATAATTTGGATGCCATTTTTGATAAAAATATGATATTGACCAATACTGCCGACTTTATTGAGAGTCGTTTAAGGCTTATTAGCAGCGAATTGCTCGATGTAGAATTAAATGTAGAAAACTATAAAAAGACTCACGGATTAACCGATATTTCATCTGAAGCCCAACTTTATCTCGAGACGGCTAGTGAATATGAAAAAAAACTTGCCGATATAGAAACACAGCTCAATTTGGTAAATTATGTTGAAAGTTATATCAACGAGAGTAAAAACCAGTTCAATCTGATTCCTGCGAACTTGGGTATTAAAGATCCAGCCTTGCAAAAACTTATTGAAGAATACAATGTTGCCTTATTGGAACGAATGAAAATTTTGAGAAGCTCGAACGAACAAAACCCCGTTATTACCCAAATGGAGCAACAAATCAATGCCATTCGCAGTAATATTGTAAAAAGTATTGCCGGTGTAAAAGATGGATTGGTTATTTCTAAGAAAGATTTAATGGCCTACAACAATGAATTTGCTTCAAGAATTAAGAGCGTTCCTACTCAAGAGCGTCAGTTTATGGAAATTAAACGTCAGCAGCAGATCAAGGAATCGCTCTATGTTTTTTTGCTTCAGAAACGAGAAGAAAATGCTCTAAATCTGGCAAGTACTATTCCATCAGCCAGAACAATTGATGCTGCCTATACCACCGGTTCACCCGTTTCTCCCAAAAGAATGATTATTTTTTTACTTGCGTTGATTTTGGGACTCGGATTGCCGATATTGGTGATGTATGTGATGGAATTTTTTAATAATACAGTTCAAGATAGAAAAGAATTTCAGAAATTTGTCAAGGCACCATTTCTTGGAACTATTGGATTAAGTAAAGAAACGGAAAATATAGTTGTGAAAGAAGGTAGAACAACTCCCATAGTTGAAATGTTCAGGCTAGTGCGTTCCAATTTGCAGTTTATGTTTTCCGACATAAAATCACCTGTCATATTGGTAACCTCAACCATCAGCGGAGAAGGGAAGACCTTTATTGCAGCAAATCTTGCCATGTCCTTTGCCTTAATGAAAAAGAAAGTCATTTTGGTGGGCGTAGATATCAGAAATCCCATGTTGGCTGAATATTTTAATTTAAAAAAGAACAATAAGGGGTTGACTATATTTTTGGCTGATCCGAATTGTCGAATGGATGAAATTATTCAGCCTTCCGAGGTACATCCCTATCTTGATGTTATTTTAGCAGGACCTGTTCCTCCCAATCCCGCTGAACTATTGATGAGCCAACGGCTTGATGAATTGATCAGGGAATTGAAATTTCGTTACGATTATATTATTCTCGATTCGGCTCCTATTGGAATTGTTTCCGATACATTCCAACTCAATCGTTTGGTGGACAATACTATTTGTGTAGCTCGTCTTAAATATACGCCAAAAGAAGCTTTACATTTTATTAATCATACGTATGAATCCAAAAAGCTTAAAAACATGGCTACTGTATTGAATGGAACAAATGATGTTTCTCATTATGGATATGGATATAAAAATGAAAAGAAATATAAGTACAGATATAGAGAGACTACTCAAAATGCTTTGGAAAAAAGACTCAACAAGCTAAAAAAGAATAAGTGATAAACTGACACTTTATTAATTTTTTAGTCCTTTTTGAACTTTTCCATCAATATGGAAATGTTTTCTTTCAGCTTGCTATAGCCAACGTATTCGATGGCAGATTTCGAAAACGCTGATTCAAATTCCTCTTGGTTGAGATTTTCCCATTGCTTGCAGTTCCATTTTTTTATGGGAGAAGCTGTTTCCAATTCGGGATGCCTGTTGGGTTGTGCCCATTTCCTGTTCCACGGACAAACGTCGGCACAAATATCGCAGCCGACCGCGTAATTGGATAATTTGCCCTGAAATTCTTCAGGAATATTTGTCTTGCATTCTATAGTCAGATAAGAAATACATTTATTTGCATCCAGCCATTCTTCCGATAGCGCTTGAGTGGGACAGGAGTCGATGCATTTTCGGCAGTTTCCGCAGCGGTTTTTAATTGGCAAATCATATTCTGTTTCGGCATTCATCATTAAAATTCCGATAAAGACATAAGAACCCAATCCCGGATGGATGAGTTGTTTGTTTTTTCCAATCCATCCCAAACCGGCTTTTTCTGCCCATCGACGTTCCAGTACGGGAGCAGAGTCCACAAAAATATGTTGTACTTCATCGTTAAAACTGTTTTTACCAAACTTTTCTGTGATGGCTTTTTCCAACTGTTGAAGTTTTGTCTTTAAAACTTTGTGGTAATCGATTTTGCTGTAAGCGTATTTTGCAATTTGGGGCGCGGCTGACAATTGCATTTCGGATGGAAAATAGTTCATCAGAACTACAATTATTGATTCACACCCCGGAACCAGTAATTTTGGATTCACTCTTTTGTCGAAATTTCTTTCCAGATATTTCATGCTTGCGTGACAGCCTGCTTTTAGCCACGACTGCAAATAACTTGCATCTGCAGAAAGTGTTTCGGCTTTGGTTATTCCGCAAGCATCGAATCCGATAGAGAGTGCAGTATTGATAATGAAATTTCTCATTCGATTTTTTGTTGAGAAAGACAACCGAATTGAGCGGTATAGATTACGATTAAACTTTTTATTGTATCAAATAAACTACAAAAGTTTTGCTATTTGTTTGTCCAATTGTTTGAAATCCAAATCACGGGCAATAATATTGCCTTGCCTGTCCATCAAAAAAGATGCCGGTATAGTAGAAATGTTGTAAGAAAGTACATATGGCGTATTGGGTCCTCGTTCGTCACGAACACAAATCCAAGGAATATTCTGAACGGATTTTTCCCAAAGAAAGCGATTTTCATCAAGTGAAACTTGAAAAATTTCAAAACCGCGTTCGTGATACTTGTTGTATAACTCACGCAGCGAAAAAGTATGTTCAACGTTTTCACGAGCTGTATAAATTGAAAAATCGATCAAAACAATTTTCCCTTCCAAATCGGACAGTTTTTGCTGTATTCCATTCTTATCGGGCAAAACAATATTAATGTAGCCGGTGCTGTTTGTTCTAAATAACTCTTCCAATCGTAGTTGACTTTCTGCTTTTCTTTCATTTTTTATAGCGTCCATTACCGTTGCGTAAAGGTTTTGACTTCTGGTGTAGTTAGGCATGAAAGTGTGATAAGCAGTGGCAACAGCCGCGCAATAAGATCTATCCTCCTTTACGTAAGGTGAAAACAAATAAAAATCATTCACTTTCTGATAAAGTGCATAATAAGCAGCTGTAGAGCGTGGATTTTCCAAGATTAATTTTTGAGCTTCCCGCTTATGATTTTCAATGTCTTTTTCAATTTCTTTTATTAGCTGATTTTGCTCTTCTGGAGCTAAGTTGCTTGAAAATTTGTTGACCTTGTTTTGAATATTGGCTACCGATTTCCTCAATTGTTGAATTTTAAGCGATTGTTCAGAACCCGTTAGTGTGTAATTGTATGGCAAATCTTCTTTACTTGCTTTGATTGTAATTTTTTCTGTTGAGTCTACGGCAAAAATGATTAATTTATCGTTCAGTCGCAAGCGGTAAAAATCGGGATATTCAGGTCGTTTTATGGTAAAATGAAATTTTCCGTTTTTACCAAGTTTGACTGAATCTACAGAAGTTGTTTTTAATAACCCCATGTGTTCTATGTATAATTTTTCTCCTTTGGCTGAAGATATGTTCCCTTCAACAGTAAAAGAATTTTTATTTTGACAACCAATCAGCAAAATAATAATGACAAGTGAATAAAAATAATTTTTCATCAGAATATAATTTATTATGATTATCCGCAATGATTCCTATTGTAAATTCTTGACTTGAAATCGGAATTGTAGCTCACAGCAGCAACAAGCAACCTGTCGAAGATTGCATCACCAAAATAACGTCGATTAAATTTATAGCAGAACTCATTGAGATAGT
>JAHDRA010000045.1 GCA_018433525.1 Paludibacteraceae bacterium | reverse complement strand
CTCAGAAACTGAACTGGTCGCTTTTTAATTTTGTCGTATTGCATTATTCATATCATTTAATAAATATGAATACTTAACGAAAATTTTATTTGAATATTATTGGTAAGCAACCATATAACATATTAATTTAAATAATCTCTATTTATTATTATAACTATCAACAAAAATGAATATAATTTTTCAAATCAATACATTGTAAAAGCCACAATATCAATGTTAAAAAACAAACAAAAACTTAGGGATTAGACTTTTTTTGTATATTTGCATCTTAGAGGCTTGAAAAAGTTTCGTGATAAATCAATTTATAGCAATGAAAAAATCACAATTCAATATTTTACAAACTTTCGCATTACTTATAATTTCAATAATTATGAGTTCGTGCGAGGATTTCTTGTCGTCTATACGCAATGAGAATAGCCAAAGCATAGAATCGTTGTTATACAATATAAATGACATTGATGTTTGTATAAACGGTGCTTATGGAGCTTTTTGCTCAAACTCTTATTACAACAATGTAGTTTTAACTCAAACACTAGGATCGGACGAGATTACGAACACCAAAAACCCAAGCATATTACCTGATTTTCTATCTATCTCAGCGTACAATTATCACTTCAGCTACCAGTGTAACACTGATAATTATCAGGCTGGTTCAGTTTTAATGTGGGGATCATTTGTCACCAACAACAGTAATGTAGTGATCAAGTCAATTGAAAATAAATTACCAAATTTACGTAATTTTAATGACACGCTCAATGCCGAAAGACTTTTGGGAGAGGCATATTTATTGCGTGCCTGTGTTGAGTATTACAACAACTTGTATGTTGGGCGTCAATACCACCCAAGCACACTTCAACTTCCAGCAAGCTTATATAGAAAAAGAGCCATTTTAGGCTTCGAAGATATACCCGAACCTCGAAAAACGGTTGAACAGGTGCATCAGTATATTATAGAAGATCTACAAAATGCACGCAAACTACTACCACAATATTACGAGAAAACAATACATCCCGTAGCATATCAATATCGGTGTAAGCGAGACGTAGCGATAGCAATGTTAGCTAAAGCATATTTTCAACAAAACCAATTTGATTCGGCTTTGGTATATATCAACCAATTGCTTGGAAATCAAACGGGAGCTTCGAATAAATACCCGCTTCAAACTACGAATAACTATAATCAACTTTTTCGAATTGTAGATAAAACAAATTATCAAGCTAATAGTAAAAGTGAAATTATTATGGGTTTTCATGGGAACTCTGCATTCCGTCCTACATCTACACAAGAGTGGAGCATGTTTCATTGGAGTGCGTTTCAAAATCTTCAAAATAGCGACTTAACAAATCTCCGTTTCAGAATTGTTATGGACAGTGCATTAATTAAAAGTTTTTTGAAAGGCGATACTTTAAACGATGTTAGATTTAAAAACATGATATATATTACGAAAAACATAGGAAAAGAATCGCCTGCAGGGCAGTGGACTAGTCTAAAACATGCATACCCAACTTCAAATGTGGTATGGCTTCGTGCAGCAGAGTTTCATCTTATGCGAGCAGAAATTTATCTCCACAAGGATAATCTTAGTTCTTCAATTAACGAACTTAACATAGTTAGAAAACGTGCAGGACTTGACAATTATACTTTCGCAGGAAAAACTCAATTATTTCAAGCAATCATCGATGAAAGATTCAGAGAAATGCATTTCGAAGGTATTAGAAGGAGTGATAATATTCGCTTAGCATCTTTGAGCGATAGTAATGCGGCTAGTTACTTACCCATGCCATACAAATTGGGTAATATACCTTTAGGAAATAGAGCTTTGTTAATAACTGACAGTATATTACATTGGAACGACGAAAGACTGTACTGCTTAATACCTGAGAATGAATACATTTACAATCCTGCACTAAAAAGATAAAGAATAATAAAATGTATATAATCCGAATAAGTATAATGCACGGCAAGCTATAATACGGAGCCTATTATGTCAAAAATCGAATTGAGAAGAAAACAAAACATATTCAATCGCTTATTACTCATCGTAATTATCATTTGTTTAAATCTTGCGAGCGCTAAAGCGTGGGCACAAAAACATGATGAAAAAATATCGTTAAATTTCGAAAATGCTGATTTCAAGCAAATAATGCGCGAAATTGAGCTTAAATGGGATGTAGTATTTGTTTACAACACATCGGACCTGAATGAATTTGGCATTAAAAGTTTACAGACAAATAATCTTGATTTGTATGAGACTTTAAATACATTGTTTGCAGGAACCGACATTACTTATACGATAAAAGATGTTTATGTGTTTTTGCGTGCCAAGAAAGATACTAACAATTTGACTCTAAAAGAGTCTAAAAGTATTATGGGCGTAATTGTTGATGAATTACAACAACAATTACCTGGCGTTTACATCACCGACAAACAAGGCAACATTCTAGGTATAAGTAATGAAGATGGCAGTTTTAATATTTATAGCATACCAAAAGATTCAAGCTTATATTTTTTTATGCATGGTTTCAAGCGAGAAACACTAAAACTTTTGAATAACAATAACATTTACAAAGTGACGATGCGCTCCAACAACTTATTGCTCAGCGAGTTATTAGTTATAGGGTATGGCAGCATGCAAAAACGAGAAACTACAGGAGCTATACAATCATTACCGAAATTTGCAATTAAAAACAATGTTGGGGGAAATATTGGGAATAGTTTCGAAGGTAATGTTGCAGGACTTTGGGCATCGAATCAAAATTATCGCATAAGAGGTGTTTCGTCAATAAACTCGTCAGCCGACCCACTTGTTGTTATAGACGGGATTCCTCAAACCATTGGCTTAAATGACATTAACCCTAACGATATTGCTTCAGTAGAGTTTCTAAAAGATGCAGCCTCAGCGGCTATTTTTGGCTCACGTGCTTCCAATGGAGTTATTGTTATAAGCACAAAATCAGGTGATTTGAATTCGAAACAAAAAACAATTGCCGAATATAGAAC
Source organism: Paludibacteraceae bacterium (assembly GCA_018433525.1). Taxonomy (GTDB): domain Bacteria; phylum Bacteroidota; class Bacteroidia; order Bacteroidales; family Paludibacteraceae; genus MVYY01. The sequence goes on along the minus strand of JAHDRA010000045.1, from coordinate 118,793 downwards.
ATCAATCAATTACGTAACGAACAAACCAAAATTCATTAAGGGCAAAGAACTAATTTCATTACTTGATGCAGCTTACTATAACAGGTATCCTGAAAATAAAACATTAGAAGATAACAATCCTATCAAATATTTCCCTTTTTCACCAGATTATGCTAATTTTTTAGGTTTTAACCGCGATTGGTTGAATACTTATTTGCTTAACAACCCTCTTGGAACCGACTGGGAATCGGCATTAACACAGGCTGCAATTTCTCAAGATGTCCGCTTATCGTTTCAAGGTGGACAAAAGTCAAATAGTTACTACATTAGTTTATCGCATAAATCGGACAATGAACTAGTTGATAATAAAAACAAGAAAAGAAGCACTTTAGTATTAAAAAATGATTTTAAGATATCGGAGAGAATTAACACTGGATTTAACATAAATTTCACTCTAAATACTTCGAAAAATTCAACTTTTGACAAGTTGGAGTCTTTATTTTCACGTTCTTCATTGCTCCCAATATATGCGCCAGATGGTTCGGGTAAATATTTCGACGCACGCAATATAAATGACAAAAAAGGCAGTAATCCACTTTATAGAATGAGTGAAACTTGGGATGACAATATTAATTTTAATGGTTTATTACTTGGTTATTTCGATATTAAATTGATGCAAAAATTTGCATTTAGATCTGAACTTAGTATGACACCCGGTACTAGCAGGTATCGATATTTTCAGTCAAAAGACTTTTATCGCGAAGATGAAGCTATCGACCCATCAAAAAGCGGTATAATACTATATTCAAGAACCTTAAGCTATGGATTTAATGTAAACAATTTACTGAATTACAATACAAAAATAAACAACCGGCATGTCATAAAAGTTATGCTGGGTAATAACATTCAATCCTTTAACAGCGATTTTAATGTTGCACGCTTTGAGGGTTTTCCAACCAATTACTTTCAGCTAACTAATGCAAACACCGAAAAAGTACTAACACGACAATCGGCAGGAATGGATGGCTATCGATTTGTATCCTTTTTTAACAGAACTCAATATGCATTAGACGAGAAGTATTTTTTTGAATTAAACGCACGAGCCGACGGCACATCTCGATTCATTAATGATAATAGATGGGGGTTTTTCCCGGGGCTTGGAATGAGTTGGATGTTAAGTGAAGAAAACTTTTTTTCACAGATAAAATCAATTGATTATTTAAAATTTAGAACAAGTTATGGTTTTGTAGGAAATGCAGAGGTTGGTAATTTTCCTGCCGAATCGCGAGTACTCAATTGGGCTGAATACGCAGGTAGCCCTGGCTTTGTGTTGGACAGAATAGCAAACTTGGATGTGCGTTGGGAAAAACAACTACAATTGAATGTAGGATTCAATATTTCAGCTTTAAAAAACAAAATATCAGCAAGCCTAGATTGGTTTTTAAAACGTAACTCTGATTTACTTTTGAATTACAATATTGGAAAATTCCAAGGATACTTTAACACAGAAGTTCCAATAAATTCGGGTAATTTGAATAACAATGGTTTCGATTTAGATTTAAAAACTACCAATTATGATGGTTTATTCAAATGGAAAACCGAATTTAACATTTCAATGTTTAATACAAAGATTTCAAAACTTTCGACTCAGCAAAACTATATTGAAAATGGAATAAATAGAGCTTATGTGGGTTACCCACTAGGTTTATACTACCTACCATTATGGGCAGGTGTCAACCCCGAAACTGGACATGAAATGATATATGAAGTTATAGGACCCGAAACAAATAAAACTAAAACAGGTAAATTATTGGATGCCGAAATGCTTACATCTGTTGAGTATCGCAACCAGTCTGTATTGATAACAGACAAGACACCCTATCCCAAATTATACGGAGGAGTGAGTAATTTCTTTGCATACAAAAAATTCGAACTCAACATACACTTTTCATTTCAACTCGGAAATTGGATATATCACAACGGTATGCGACAAAATTCATACGTAAACACCTATGACATAAACAATAAGATGGTTTCGCTACAAAATTATTGGACGCCTGAAAATAAAAACTCAAACACACCACTTCTTTATAACTCTCAAATGGCGAACCGTAATAGCACACGTTATTTGATGAATGCATCGTATTTGCGATTGCGCAATTTGAGTATGAACTATACTTTCGACTCAAAAAACACCAAAAAATTCGGACTTGGAAAAATAATAGCTCAAATTAATTGTCAAAACTTAATAACATTATCAAAATTTTCGAATGGTTCACCTGAGTTGTCATTACAAAATGCAGGCGCTGAAGCAAACATATCGCTAGGAAATATTGGGCTTAATTATGGGGTTGCTACATTAAGTGCTGGAATTAAACTTGAATTCTAATACTTTTCCTCTCATTTCATCTCATCTCATAATCCCAAATTGTCCATTAGAGCTATCGAGTAGAAAAATCGAATTAAAAATTCGATGATTTTTTCAAAGTTTTCGTAAAAATTATTAACGGTCATTTAAAAAACAGACCATCGCTTAAATCGTAATTTCTACAAAGGAATTACATGCGATAAAATGTAATGCTTGCAGCAGTTGCATTTAACTTTAAGAGGATGATGAATAAATAGAAATCATCTTTTTGGCTCGAATTAAAAAAAAATTGTTGACTTGATAAACGCTATGTTTTACCAAGTCAATAATAACTTAATAAAAAATGGACTTTTCAAGGCTCGACTGATTATTTTTCATGTTTCCGCCTTTCAAAAAAGAAAGACGCAGGCTTTAGCTTTGTCTTTTTTACAGAATTAAATATCACTGATAATCTGATTATCAAAACAATACGATTATCTTATTCAAAATATTAACCTAAGATTTATAGAGGAAAGATATGATAATATGTAACTTACAACCTTTTTAACAACCAATTTGACTTACTAGTCAAAATTAGGACATTTTTCTTAATCAATTTATTCTTCCTTCGGCGAAAAATAAGATTTTAATTTTTGCTCCAACTTTTTAATTTACACAGTTGGTGAAATACTGCCATGATTGTCATATAAACAACATGAAAATAATATAATAAAGCTAAGAGGGCTTTTTATAAAAAACCTGTCGTTTGAATTAATTTCAAAACAGACAGGTTTTTAGTGAAATTCTTAATCAAAAAAATTTAATTGTTTTCGGGGCGAAGTTTTCTAACAACAGCGCCTGTTCTCCACATTTCGCTTTCGCGCAAAGCCTTAAGTTCCTCTTCAAGCCGTTCCCTGTAATCGGGGCGGGAATTGGAATCAATGGAACGTTGTGCTTCACGACCTGAAGCCACTTCGTTATAAAGTTTTTCGAATACCGGTTTGGTGGCATCGTGGAATGGGCCCATCCAGTCCAATGCACCGCGCTGAGCTGTAGTGGAACAGTTGGCATACATCCAATCCATACCGTTTTCGGCAAAAAGTGGCATCAGCGATTGCGTCAGTTCTTCCACAGTTTCATTGAAAGCTTCCGAAGGAGAATGTCCGTGTGCTCTGAGCACTTCATATTGAGCCGACAAAAGTCCCTGAATAGCTCCCATCAAAGTTCCGCGTTCACCGGTAAGATCGGAATAAACTTCTCTTTCAAAAGTAGTTTCAAATAAATAGCCTGAACCTACACCTATTCCGAGTGCAATCACTCTGTCAAAGGCTTTCCCTGTAGCATCCTGAAAAATGGCGTAGGAAGAATTCAATCCACGTCCTTCGAGAAACAATCGACGTAAAGAAGTTCCCGAACCTTTGGGAGCTACCATAATTACGTCGATATCGGGAGGAGGAATAATGCCCGTACGATCCTTAAAGGTGATGCCAAATCCATGAGAAAAATACAAAGCCTTGCCGGGTGTCAGATACGGTTTTATACGTGGCCAAACTTCTATTTGGGCTGCATCCGAAAGCAAATACTGAATGATGGTTCCTCTTTCTGCAGCTTCTTCAATATCGAAAAGTGTTTCGCCGGGAACCCAGCCATCGGCAACAGCTTTTTCCCAAGTTTTACCGCCCTTGCGTTGTCCAACAATGACATTAAAACCATTGTCCCGCAAATTGAGCGATTGACCCGGACCTTGAACACCGTAACCAATTACGGCAATTACTTCATCCTTCAGTACTTCACGAGCTTTGCTCAAAGGAAATTCTTCGCGGGTTATTACATTTTCGTCAACACCGCCAAAATTAATTACTGCCATTTTTTTGTAGTTTTTAAAAATTATTTGTTATTAAGTTGTTTGTTATCAATTGTTTGCTAAAAATTTTATTTGTTACTTTTCCGAAAAGCTTATTCTTGCTTTGCAAGTCGTTTTTTTATCACTGTCTATTTCGAAATAAAAATCATTTTTCTTCTTTTCTTCTCGAAAAATTTTAATAATTTCGTTTTCATGTAATTCGGAAATATAGTGAATCTCAAAGCGTTCAATTTGCTTTTCCCGATAGTCCGACAAATTGAAGCAATTGCATAGCCATTGTACGTAACGGATACTGTTTACATGTCCGTTAATATCGATATCGCCATATTTCACGGTTATTTTGTCTACCAGCTCACCTTTCACGGGAGGAAGTTTCTCCAATTTACCGGCCGAGATTTCTTTTCCTGTGGCAAATTCTTCAAAACCTTCCAGAGAAAGCAAATCTTTTGGTTTGCGTTGGGTCAAATCCATCATAATCCATTCTGAAGTGGCTGAGGCAATAATTTCTCCCTGTGCATTTTCAATACAAAAATTGCGTATGGTTTTTATCGGCTGAATTTTTTCAATCCATGTCGATATTTTTATTTCGTCATATTGTTCAGGATAATAATTTATTTCCAATGCAATTCGTAGCACCACCCACGAAGCATTGAATTCATTCAATTGCCGCATCCCAAAACCATTTCCATCGGCATGTCTGCCTGCTGCTTCCATTAAAAGCTCTATTAGCGAGGCTAAAGTGAGCTTTCCCTGAAAATCGACATTGGACGGAGCAATTTTAAAAATATATGAAAACTCTTTTTCCACTCGTATTTTTAAGTTGGTATTGCAACAATTTGTCGTTGCAATTATTCTTGTGTTTCGGTTGTGGCATTGACTTTTTGTTCAAGTTTACTCATTTTTTCGAGCATATCGCTCAGCCGTTCCACTTTCGACTTGGTGATGGCAATTCGTCCCGAACGAATAAATTGCAAAACGCCAATAGTCGAGCTCAATTCTTCAAAAAGCTTCTGTGTTTCCTGATAATGTCCGGTTTTCTCAAAAACCACACAGTTTTCGGTGAGTTCCAACACATGAATTTGGTAATCTCGAATCATTTTTTCGATAGACCCCAATTCGAGCAATTTGTCCGTTGCCACTTTGTACAATGCAATTTCCTGATGTACAAGATCTTCATCGGTATTGTAGTAAGCCTTCAGAATATCGACGCGTTTGTCGATTTGCTGCACTACTTTTTCGATAACATCCTGTGTGGTAATGACGGTAATCGTAAATTTATGAATACCTGCAATGGCCGATGGAGAAACCGACAAAGTCTCAATATTCAGACCTCTACGCGTGAAGATGACGGTAATTTGGTTCAGTACGCCAACCGTATTTTCCGAAAAAATGATAACGGTATATAATGTCTTTTCCATAATGCAAAGTTTTAAAAAATGCTGATAAATCTCTGAAGTTATATTTTTGAAATTTCAGTAATAAATCTACTCCAGAATAATGTTGGTTACACTTGTTCCGGCAGGTATCATCGGGTATACCATTCCTTTTGTTTCTACATTTACAACCAACAGATAAGGTCTGTCATCCTTCAGCATATCGGCAATGGCCTCATCGAGTTCTTCCCGTTCGTTAACCAATTTTCCATCAATATTATAAGCCTTTCCAATAGCTACAAAATCGGGATTTTTCATTTTGGTGAAAGAGTAGCGTTCTTCATAAAATAATTCCTGCCACTGACGCACCATGCCCAAAAACTTATTGTCGAGCACAATCATTTTTACGCCGATATTGTTTTCCATAATGGTTCCAAGTTCCTGAATAGTCATTTGGAAACCGCCATCGCCGGCAAACAGACAAACCGTTCTGTCCGGAGCAGCAATTTTTGCGCCAATAGCTGCCGGAAGTCCAAAACCCATTGTGCCCAGTCCACCTGAGGTTATCAAACTTCTGGATTGTGAAAATTTAAAATAGCGAGCCGATGCCATTTGATTTTGCCCCACATCAGTAACACAAATAGCATTGTGCTGAGTGGCTTCGGATACTTTGTGGATAACTTCTCCCATTGTAATTTTTCCGCTTTTGGGGAATACCTCGCGTTCAATTACTTTTTCGTATTCCGTTTTTTCAAAAATATCAAAGGAATCAATCCATTCGGTATGTTTGGCAGGTTTAACAAGTTTTGTTAAAGCCGGTAGCACGTCTTTTACCGAGCCCAAAACTGGCACTTCCACTTTCAGATTTTTATTCAGTTCAGCTGCATCAATATCGATATGAATTATTTTGGCTTGACTGGCATACGTTTTCAGATCGCCTGTAACACGGTCGTCGAAGCGCATACCGATGGCAATTAATACATCACATTCATTGGTTTTCATATTGGGAGCTACATTTCCGTGCATGCCTACAAATCCTTTGTTCAGCCGAAAGTCCGATGGCATGGCCGAAGCCCCCAGTAAAGTCCATGCAGCCGGAATATCGGCTTTTTCCAAAAATTCCATCAAGTCTTTTTCTGCCTGACCGAGAATCACGCCATGACCAACCACAGCAAAAGGTTTTTCAGCGGCATTAATCAGTTCGGCTGCTTTTTCGATTTGGGAAAAATTAACTTCTGGAACCGGAACATAGCTGCGGATAAATTTACAAGGTTTGTATTGAAAATCTACTTCTTCCGACTGTGCATTTTTGGTAAAATCGAGTACTACAGGTCCGGGACGTCCGGTGGATGCAATGTAAAAGGCGCGAGCAACTGCCCATGCCACATCTTCGGCCCGCCGAATCTGATATGACCATTTTGTTATAGGTTGTGTAATACCAATCACATCAATTTCCTGAAATGCATCCGTACCAAGCAAACTTGCTCCAACTTGTCCTGTAATGACTAACAATGGGACGCTGTCGAGCATAGCGTCGCTGATTCCGGTAATAGCATTAGTTGCTGCCGGTCCCGAAGTTATCAGGCAAACTCCCACTTTCCCCGAAACGCGGGCATATCCTTCAGCTGCATGAGCGGCACCCTGTTCGTGACGCGTAAGAATATGATTTACTTTCCGATCATAGTCGTATAAAGCATCAAAAACGGGCAAAATGGCACCGCCCGGGTATCCGAATATGGTTTCTACTCCTTCTTGCAGCAATGATTCTATCAATGCTTTTGCTCCTGTCATTTTCATATTATTATTCCTCCTTTTTTCATTTGGGAATCTTTGAATCAAATAATAAACTTTTTGTACTGTAAAAAATCATTTTTCATTTTAAATCAACCGCACTGCGCCTTTATCGGCCGAACTTACCATTGAAGCATAGGCTTTTAGAGCTTTTGAAACCGAACGTTGACGGTCTTTCGGCGTGAAAGCTTCTTTTCCTCTCGACAACTCTTCCTGGCGGCGTTTTACCAATTCTTCTTCACTGAGTTTCACTTGTATGGAACGTGCCGGAATATCGATTTCTATCATGTCGCCATCGCGCAATAATGCTATATTGCCTCCTGCTGCGGCTTCAGGCGAAATATGACCTATAGAAAGCCCCGAAGTTCCGCCAGAAAACCTTCCGTCGGTAATCAATGCACATTCTTTTCCCAAGTGGCGCGATTTGATATAGGAAGTCGGATAGAGCATTTCTTGCATTCCCGGCCCTCCTTTTGGTCCTTCAAAATTGATGACTACCACATCACCTGCCACAACTTTTCCACTTAAAATTCCTTCGCAAGCTGCATCCTGAGAAGAAAATACTTTTGCCGGACCGGAGAATTTCCATATACTTTCATCTACGCCGGCCGTTTTAATAACACATCCATCCTGAGCCAAATTTCCTTTCAAAATTGCAAGTCCGCCATCTTTTGTATAAGCATGATCCAAATCACGAATACATCCGTTTGTTCTGTCGGTGTCCAATTCCTTATAATAAGAATTTTGAGAACCCATTACCAAATTAAACCGGTTGGCCGGTGCACTTTTATAGAGCTGAATGATTTCAGCCGAAACATGGGGCGATGTAATATCATATTTATGAATGGCTTCCTTTAAAGTCATTCCATCAACGCGACGAACATTGGTGTCAATGAGTCCTCCACGACTGAGTTCTGCCAGTATTCCCAAAATTCCACCTGCACGATTGACATCCTGAATGTGGTATTTTTGAGTGTTTGGTGCTACCTTACATAAACAAGGTGTATGGCGGGAAAGTTCATCAATATCGTCCATTGTAAAATTTACTTCGCCTTCGTGAGCAACAGCCAGCAAGTGCAAAACGGTATTGGTAGAGCCTCCCATGGCAATATCCAGTTTCATGGCGTTAAGAAAAGCTTCACGTGTTGCTATGGAACGAGGCAGAACAGAAGCATCCCCATCCCGATAGTATTTATAAGCATTTTCAACGATCAGTTTGGCAGCTTGTACAAACAATTTTTCCCGGTTGACGTGAGTAGCTACTATTGTTCCGTTACCCGGAAGTGCCAGTCCAATAGCTTCGGTCAGACAGTTCATCGAATTGGCGGTAAACATTCCTGAACAAGAACCACAAGTAGGACAGGCCGCATTTTCAATTCTTTGAATTTGTTCGTCGGAAATCGAGTCGTCGGCCGACTGTACCATTGCATCAATCAAATCGAGCTGTACACCATCCAATTCGCCTGCTTCCATTGGCCCACCCGATACAAAAACAGTAGGGATATTCAATCGCATGGCCGCCATTAACATACCGGGAGTAATTTTATCGCAATTGCTGATACATATCATGGCATCAGCCTTGTGAGCATTCATCATGTATTCCACACTGTCGGCAATCAAATCGCGGGAAGGCAGCGAGTAAAGCATTCCATCATGCCCCATGGCAATGCCATCATCAATGGCTATAGTATCAAATTCTGCTGCAAAACATCCAAGTTTTTCTATTTCAACTTTTATTTTCTGACCAATTTCGTGTAAGTGAACGTGTCCCGGAACAAACTGAGTAAAAGAATTGACTATCGCAATCACGGGTTTTCCCATTTGTTCGTTTTTCATGCCGGCGGCTCGCCACAAGGCTCGCGCTCCGGCCATTCTTCTTCCCGATGTGCTGGTTGTACTTCTCAACCTGCTTATCATTGATTGTTCTTCAACACTGTTTATTGAAGTTCCCATTCAAAAATTATTTTAAAAATTTATATTACTTACTGATTTTAAATCAATTATTTGTTTGCTTTTTACTTTTTTCTATGTAAAAAAGTAAATTCAATAAAAACAGAAAAACCTTTCTCTATGAAGGTGAGAAAGGTTTTATCTGTTATGCTTTATTATATAAAAATAATAAGAACCATCCTCACCTTTGATTGTGGACCAAAAGTAGCACGACGATTCCTAAAAAATTATTTTTCCGATACATTTCTTCAAAATTGAATTTCGGTGCAAAGATAGATGAAAAAATTACTTTATCAAAAAAAATCATATTTTTTTTCAATTTGTTATATAAGGCAGTCGGAAATAATTAAAAAATAATTTTATAGCTTTCAATTATTCTGTGTATAAACTTGTCTTTTTTATAAAGGCGGTATAAAAACAAAGCAATAAATTATTTGTTTAAAAAGTAGCAAACATTAAAAAATGTATTAATTTTGTGCACAATCATAATCTCAGAAAATGGAAAATAAAAACTTTACCTATATATCTCACATTGAATCATCTAAGGATTTGAAAGTTCTTAAAAAAGAAGAACTTAAAGCGGTTTGCCGAGAATTAAGAACACTTATTATCGACGAAGTTTCCCAACATCCGGGTCATTTGGCATCCAGTCTTGGTGCCGTGGAACTCACGGTTGCTCTACATTATGTATTTAATACTCCCTACGACCGCATTGTTTGGGATGTAGGGCATCAGGCGTATGCGCACAAAATTCTTACCGGTCGTCGTGATAAATTTCACACCAATCGTGAATTTAAAGGAATTAGTGGCTTCCCTTCTCCCAAAGAAAGTGAATATGATGCTTTTGGAGTTGGTCATGCTTCAACTTCCATTTCAGCATCATTGGGAATGGATATTGCTTCCAAACTGAAAAATGAAAAAGACAGGCATGTCGTAGCCGTCATTGGTGATGGAGCTCTTACCGGCGGACTTGCTTTTGAAGGGTTGAACAATGTGTCAATGAGTAAAAATATCAACGACTTGTTGATAATTGTTAACGATAATCAGATGGCTATTGACCCCCTGAAAGGTGGTATTACCGAATACTTGATTGATATTACTACTTCTCAGACCTACAACAAAATAAGGTACAAAATTTATAAAATGCTGAAAGGGTTGAATTTGATTGATGAGTCGAGAAAAGACAATATCATTCGTTTCAACAATGCGCTGAAAGCTACCCTTACCCGACAGCACAATCTTTTTGAAGGATTGAATATTCGGTATTTCGGACCGGTGGATGGGCACGATGTTAATGAATTGGTGAGAATTCTCTCAGAAATTAAGGATTATAAGGGGCCTAAAATTTTGCATTGTCTAACCAAAAAAGGAAAAGGTTACGAGCCTGCCGAAAAAGCTGTAACCGAATGGCATTCACCGGGAAAATTCTGTGTGGAAACAGGAGAAAAAACTTCTTCCAATTCTGTTTTCGAGCCTCCTCTTTTTCAGCATGTTTTCGGAGAAACCCTGCTGGAATTGGCTAAAAGCAACGATAGAATTGTAGGGGTTTCACCTGCCATGCTCAGTGGTTGTTCCATGAACATCATGCAAAAGGAATTTCCGGAAAGAGTATTTGATGTAGGTATAGCCGAAGGCCATGCCGTAACTTTTTCGGCCGGATTGGCGAAAGAAGGAATGATTCCTTTCTGTAACATTTATTCGACTTTTTGCCAACGAGCTTATGACAATGTGATTCACGATGTAGCATTACAAAATTTGCATGTAGTGATTTGTCTCGATCGTGCGGGATTGGTGGGTGCCGATGGCCCCACTCATCACGGTGTATTCGATTTGGCCTATATGCGTTGTATTCCCAATATGACCATTGCCGCTCCTCGAAATGAGATTGAATTGCGGAATTTGATGTTTACGGCGCAACAACCCGACTTGGGACCGTTTGTAATTCGCTATCCTCGTGGAGCCGGATCTGTTGTCGATTGGAGAAAACCAATGCAGAGACTTGAAGTAGGTAAAGGTGAATGTTTGAAAGAGGGTGAAAATTTGGCTGTTTTAACTATTGGAACAATGGCAGTGAAAGCCGAAAAAGCTATTGCGAAAGTTGAAAACGAGTGCCATTTGTCAATTGCACATTATGACATGCGTTTTCTTAAACCTTTGGATGAAAATATGCTCCATAAAATCGGAGCAAAATTTTCATACGTTTTGACTATTGAGGATGGCGTTATACAAGGGGGGCTTGGCAGTGCAGTGCTGGAATTTTTTGCCGATCATAATTATTCGGTTCGGGTGAAAAGACTTGGCATACCTGACAATTTTATTGAACAAGGTTCGCCTGACGAATTATATGCCATGCTGGATATGGACGAAAATGGGATATCAAAAACCATTATCGACATGCTACAAAAAAACACTGAAAACGATAATCCAAAAAAACAACAGATAGTTTCTTCCAATAATTTTGGAAAAAATAAAAATTCTATAATCAACAGAATTTTCAGAAAAGATTTCAAAGAATGAAAATTATTATTGTTGGGGCAGGAGAAGTCGGAACGCACTTAGCAAAATTGCTGGCTCGGGAAAGTATGGAAATAACCCTAAGTGATGAAAATCCTGACCGGCTGATGGATTTGGAAAGCAACTACGATTTACTCACCAGTGTGGGTTCTTCCACTTCCATCAATCACTTGAGGGAAATTGGCGTAGAAAATGCCAATTTGTTTATAGCTGTTACTCCCTATGAAAGTGTAAACATGACTGCCTGCATGTTGGCCACCAATTTGGGCGCCGAAAAAACGCTTGCGCGTATTGATAATTACGAATATCTTTTCCCCGAAAACAAGGATTTTTTCAAGAAATTGGGGGTCGATTATTTGATTTACCCTGAAGTGCTTGCCGCAAAAGAAATTTCGGAATCATTGAAAACCAGTTGGCTACGACAAAATATGAGTTTTTGCAATGATGCTCTGATTTTGCTGGGTATTAAGGTTCGAAGCAATTCGGAAATTATCAACAAAAAATTCAGTACCGGTTATTTTGATCACGACAAGTACAGAGTAGTCGCCATAAAACGTGGGATGCAGACCATTATACCCAAAGGCAGCGACGAAATTTTGGACAATGATATTGTGTATTTTATCACTACACCTCAATATTTAAATTTCGTAAGGGAACAAGCAGGCAAGGAAGATTTTCCTATTAAGAACGTTATGTTTTTGGGTGGCAGCCGAATTGCACAAAAAACATTAAAAAGACTTCCGGATCATATTCATACCAAAGTTTTGGAAATAAATAATGAAAGGAGTATGGAGTTGGCTGAAAAGTTCCCGGATACTCTCATTATCAATTGCGATGGTCGAAATATTGATGTCCTGAGAGAAGAAGGAATTCAGGAAATGGATGCTTTTGTGGCAGCAACAGGAAATTCTGAAATGAATTTGTTGGCATGTATGGTTGCCAAACGTTTTGGTGTAAAAAAAACGATTGCAGAAGTTGAAAACATTGATTATATCCCACTTGCAGAAAGCATGGATATAGGCACGGTTATCAATAAAAAAATGATAGCTGCCAGTTATATTTATCAAATCACTTTAAATGCTTCTGTCTTGAATGTCAGAAATTTAACTTCTGCCGATGCTGAAGTTGTGGAATTTATTGCCAAAGCAGGTTCAAAAATTACACGTTCTAAAATAAAGAATTTAAAACTGCCCGAAAATGTAAATATCGGTGGTATTGTGAGAAATGGAAAAGGAATGATAGTCAGTGGAGAGACAAGTATAGAACCCGAAGATCATGTGATAGTTTTTTGTATTTCTTCAGCTATTCGTAAACTCGAACCCTTTTTCAACACCTGACCCCATTTTATTCACTAAAACCATGAATCGTGAAATAAATTTTAAACTGGTGATTCGTATGTTGGGCAGTCTTCTACTGAGTGAAGGAACTGCTTTATTGTTGGTGTTTTTTATTTCATTGATTTACGGGGAAAATGATGGTGTTTATTTTATTTTCACCTCTTTGCTTTGTTATGTTGTCGGCTTTGCGGGTTTCTTTTTTGGAAAAAATGCTCCTATGTCTGTTGGTAAACGCGAAGGTTCGCTGGTGGTAACTTCGGCATGGATAATTTTTTCATTGTTTGGATCTCTTCCCTTTTGGCTTAGTAAAAGCATTCCTCTTTTTACAGATGCCTTTTTTGAAACAATTTCGGGATTTACAACAACCGGCGCTTCCATTTTAAATAATATTGAAGAACTGTCCCACTCCATGCTGTTTTGGAGAAGTCTTACCCACTGGATGGGTGGTTTAGGCATCATCGTTATTTCTTTGGCTTTGCTGCCTATGTTTGGCACAAGCGGGGCACAACTTTTTGCAGCCGAAAGCAGTGGCCCTACGAAAGATAAAATTCATCCCAAAATCAGTGAAACAGCTAAAAGATTGTTTGTAATTTATTTTTTGCTCACTTTTTCCGAAACTATTTTGTTGCGATTGGGAGGAATGACTTGGTTTGATGCCGTTTGCCATTCGTTTGCCACCATAGCTACAGGCGGATTTTCAACCAAACAAAACAGTATCCAATATTGGGATTCGCCTTACATTCAATACACCATAATTATTTTCATGATTTTATCCGGTGTCAATTTCAGCCTTTATTATTTCGGATTTAAAAACAAACTGCAGAAAATAAGGGAAAATGAAGAATTGCGTTATTATCTGATTGTATTGTTTGGCTTTGCTATTATTGTTGCACTTTCCATGATTGACTTTTCTCGACCCATATCTTTTCACAAAGTGGAAGAATCATGGAGAAATGCCTTATTCACAGTTGGTTCACTTATGTCAACCACAGGCTTTACTACTGTTGATTATATGCAATGGAAACCCTTTGTGTGGGTAATTTTGCTGATTGTCATGCTGACGGGTGCTTCGGCAGGTTCTACCAGTGGGGCTATTAAAATGGTGCGTATCGTGATTGTTTTCAAATTTTGTTATTACGAATTCAAAAGACTTATCCACCCAAAGGCAGTCGTTCCGGTGCGTTACAGCGGAAAAATTGTATTTCAGGATGTGGTTACCAGAGTGCTGGTTTTTGTTTTGCTTTATTTGATTGCAGCCATTCTGGGAATCTTAATTCTTTGCATGTCGGGTGTTAATTTTATTGAATCGGTTGGCGGACTTGTAGCTTGTTTGGGCGGCGTTGGGCCAGGCTTGGGAATGGTTGGGCCTGTGGGAAATTATTCTTATTTCCCAGTTTTTGCCAAATGGTTCCTGTCGTTTATGATGTTGTTGGGACGTCTTGAACTTTTCACGGTTTTGCTGCTTTTTACACCAGCGTTCTGGAAAAAGTAATTTTTCGATGAAATTAAAATTTTAATCTCAGCTGCTTTTGTTGTAATTTTGGTAAATTCAACCAAAGCAGGTTTTATTTTATTATTCAACAATGGAATCTTTTCTCTATCGTATTGCTCAAACATATTACAACCACTATGAAGATAAAATTTCCGATTTTACCTTTGTCTTTCCCAACAGGCGCGCAGGCATGTTTTTTCAGCGCTACATTTCGCAAATAGCCAAAAAACCGCTTTTCTCGCCCGAAATATTGACCATTAACGATTGTTTTACCTCTGTAGCCCAATTTCATTTGGCTGACAGGTTGAGTCTCCTGTTTCGTCTGTATAGAATTTATAAGGAAAAAAGTGGTACTAACGAAAATTTCGATTCTTTTGCTTATTGGGGCGAAATGTTGCTCAACGACTTCGACGATATCGACAAATATCGCATTGATGCCCGCCAACTGTTTACCAATGTTACTGAACTGAAACAGATTGACCGCATGTTCAATTATCTTTCCGAAAATCAGTTGGATGCTATTCGTCAGTTTTGGAAAAACTTTATCCCGATTCCTAAGGAAAAAACGCAGGAAGATTTTATACAAATTTGGAAAATTCTTTATCCTGTTTATCAAGATTTTACGGAGGAATTGAAGCGGGAAAACATGGCAACGGAAGGTATGATTTATCGCAACCTAGCCGAACGACTCGAAAGCGAAGAAAAAATTCAAGAATGGGAAGGAAAACAATTTGTTTTTATCGGATTCAATGCGCTGAATCGCTGCGAAAAAACTCTTTTTGAAGTCCTCCAAAAAAAAGAGAAAGCCGATTTTTACTGGGATTATGAAGCTCCGGCTTTACGCGATGCCGATAACCCGGCCTCAACTTTTTTCATGGAAAATACCAAAACTTTTCCTTCCAAATTTTCCATTGAAACTCCTGTCGAAGAAAGGAAAAAACAGTATTTTGAGCTGATAGCCGTGCCTTCTGAAATTGGTCAGATCAAACAGATTTATGAAATTCTAAATCGCATTTATCCTCAGGATGCATCCGTTCAGCAAGAAAGTTGGATTAAAACGGCTGTTGTTTTGCCAAATGAAAATTTGCTCTTGCCTGCGCTTTACTCCCTGCCCGAGCACATCGAAAAGGTAAATGTTACTATGGGTTTTCCGCTCAAAAGCACCCCTGTTTCCGGGTTGATTGAGCATGTTTTCGACTTGCAGAAACGAATTCGCAATTCCGATGAAGAAGTGTTGTTTTATCATCAACCGGTAACCGAAATTTTGCAGCATTCCTACATTACGTTGCTTTGTGGAGACGACAGCAAAAATATACTTCAGCAAATGGTAGAAAACAACTCGATATACATTCGGCCTGAACAACTTCAAATCAATGAGTTGTTTACTGCTATTTTTCGGCCGCAAAATGATGCACGCGAAATGCTGACGTATTTGTTGAACATTTTACGTATTTTACGGAAAAATTTTCAGCAAATTGGTTTTGGAAATCATCAATATCGAATGGAAACCGATTTTGTGATTCAATATTATCGTTTTCTAAACCGCATGTCCGATATTTTGCAATATCAGTCAGAAGGAATCGAAATGAAGATGGATACTTTGATGCGATTGATTTTTCAATATTCTGCCTTTATTACTTTACCTTTTGTCGGTGAACCACTGGAAGGTTTGCAAATTATGGGCGTGTTGGAAACCAGGGGTTTGGATTTTGATAATATTTTGCTGACTTCTTTCAATGAAGGTGTTTTTCCAAAAAATGCTCCCACCCACAGTTTTATTCCCTACAATTTGCGTCGTGGTTTCGGCTTGCCTGCAAAGGAACATCAGGATGCCATTAGTGCCTACAATTTTTATAGGCTGATTCATCATGCCCAAAAGGTTTATTTTTTATATAATTCCAGTACTGAAGGTTTTCAGACGGGAGAAGTCAGCAGGTTCCTTTATCAGCTCGAATATCTTTACGACACAAAGGTTGAACGTAAAAACATTACTTACGATATTTTTTTGAAAGATGCAGTCTCCGCTTCGGTAGAAAAGGACTCACTTATCCGCGAAAAATTGCAGCGTTTTGTTTCTTCCGGCGATGACAAGTTGTACCTTTCTGCCAGCTCCATCAATGCTTACATAGATTGTCCGCTGAAATTTTATTATGCTCAAATAGCCCGAATCAAAGAAACGGAAGAAATTACTGAAACAGTGGAAAATGATTTGTTCGGTACTTTGTTCCACTCTTCTGCTGAATTGCTTTACAAACCATTTAAAGATGTGCAGCTGGGAAAAGAAGATTTTGAGAAAATTTTGCGTCAGCCTTCGTTGGTGGACGAGGCCATTTCACTGGCTTTTTCAAAACATTTTTTTAAAAACGAACAAAACGGAAAAATCCCGCCATTAGAAGGCAATAATTTACTCATCAGCAAAATACTGAAAAAGTTTCTGATGCGTTTATTGTATGTCGATCAGCAATTGACACCTTTTCGTTATCTCGGCGCTGAGGAATTTTGCAGTATTCGCTTCCCGCTCGAAACGCTAAACTTGCGAGTGAATATAAAAGGCTATATCGATCGGATTGATGAAACGGAAAATTTTTTGCGTATCATTGATTATAAAACGGGAACGGGAAATACAACCTTTAAATTGTTGGATGATTTGTTTGATGGTTCTCTCCCGATGAAAAATCGGCCAAAACATATTTTTCAGGTTTTTATGTATTGCCTGCTTTATCGTTCCAAAGCCGAAAAGAAAATTATTTCACCCGCCATTTACTATTTGAAGGAAATTTTTAGCAGCGGTTTTTCTTCTTCAATTCAATTCAAACCGGAGAAGCACACTATTCAGGTGGAAGATTTCGGCATTTTCGAGCATGAATTTAAGGAAAAACTGACTTTATTGCTGAATGAAATTTTTAATCCTGAAATTCCTTTTAAGCAAACGCAAATTAAAGAAAACTGCGACAATTGTTCTTTTATGGAAATTTGCAATCGTTAAAAATTTTCTTTTTCGACAGGGAAAATTGCAAAAGTTGTTTCAAACCTGAGAAGTCGAGTATCAAAAATGAGTAGAGAAAACATTTTTCTTCGAAGTTGAGCATGAAAAAATTTCAAAATCAGAATTTAGTGGAAAAATGTGCTACAGATATTTTAAATCGACAAATATCTTTTAAAAATGAAAATTGAAACAGAAAGAAAATTTTTGGTAACGGGAGCATTTAAATCTCAAGCTTCCAAAAGTTATCGCATTATTCAGGGTTACCTGTGTTCTGATCCTGAGCGTACGGTCAGAGTTCGTATTATGGATATTTCTGCTTTCCTTACTATTAAGGGGAAAAGTAATCTTTCGGGATTGAGCCGCTTCGAGTGGGAAAAAGAAATCCCTGTTGACGAGGCGCAGGAATTAATGAAAATTTGTGAACCCGGCATTATCGAAAAAAAGCGTTACGAAGTTGTTTATCGGGGACAGCGTTTTGAAGTGGACGAATTTTTTGGCGAAAATGAAGGATTGATTTTGGCCGAAATTGAATTAGAAAATGAAAGCCAAGAGGTTTTAAAGCCCGATTGGTTGGGAGAAGAAGTTACAGGAAAACCTGAATATTACAACGCCATGCTCAAAAAAAATCCTTATCGATCGTGGAAAAAATAGAACTTTTAGAAAGTATTTTTGTTTAATCATTATTTATGTTTATCCAACAGCTACAACTAAAACTTCCTTAAACCAAAACCGAAAATAATATGATACATTGAAAAACAATAGTTTGTAAAAATCATCAGTTTATGAAAAAGTTTTTTTCTTTGTTGAGCCTTTTTTTGTTCGTGAGTATATTGTCTCAGGCTCAAAACGAGTTGTTTCTGAAAAAATTATTTATTTACAAAGGAGATACCTTGCCTTATCGCATTTTATACCCCGAAAATTACAACAAGTCCGCTTCTTATCCGCTTGTTCTTTTCTTGCATGGAGCTGGAGAAAGAGGAAATGACAATGAAAAACAGCTGGTGCATGGCGCTTCCCTTTTTACTGATTCACAGAACCGACAAAAATATCCCGCCATTGTAGTTTTTCCGCAATGTCCTGAAAATGGTTTTTGGGCGCCAATTAAAGAACGGGACAACGGATTTTCTTTCATAAATTCCAAAGAGCCAACACCATCCATGCAAATGGTTATTCGGTTACTTAAACAAATCAGGAAAGAAGAGGCTGTAGATAGCCGAAGGATTTATGTTATGGGACTTTCCATGGGAGGAATGGGAACATTCGACCTGATCTGTCGTCAGCCCAAAACGTTTGCAGCAGCCATTCCTATTTGTGGAGGTGTAAGTTTGGAAAGGTTGAAGAAAGTTAAACACATGCCCATCAGAATTTATCATGGTGGCAGCGATGATGTGGTTTCTGCCGAACATTCGCGCAATGCTTATATTGAATTAAAAGCGCTTGGATCGACTAAAGTTGAATATATTGAATTTCCCGGAGTAAAACATAACAGTTGGGATTTTGCTTTTGCTCAACCTGATTTTTTAAGCTGGTTGTTCAGCCAAAAGAAATAACTAAAAATCAATTAATTACATTTTAAAATTTTTAAAAATATTTTTCATTTGAAGAATTTGGATAAAAAAATTCCAACAATTTTCTCAAATTTCACTACTTTTGCGAAGAAAAAAAAATTTAAAATATAAACAGAATGGCTAAAATAAAAGGAACTGTGGTCGTAGATACGGAACGCTGTAAAGGATGCAATCTGTGCGTCGTAGCTTGCCCACCCAAAGCTTTATCGCTGTCGAAGGAGGCAAATTCAAGAGGATACAACTATTCTTTCCTGAGTAATCCTGATGCATGTGTTGGTTGCGTTGCTTGCGCCTATGTTTGTCCCGATGCTTGCATCACGGTTTATAAAATGAGAGTACAATAAATTTCTACTCTTCAACCGTATTTATTCAATGTTTAAATTGTAAAAAAATGAACAAAAACTCAAAAACAGATAACAAAGAAGAAGTTCTTCTGATGAAGGGAAACGAAGCCATTGCCCATGCAGCCATACGTTGTGGATGCGATGGATATTTTGGTTATCCCATTACTCCTCAGTCGGAAGTTATGGAAACCTTAATGGAACTGCAACCCTGGACAACAACCGGTATGGTGGTATTACAGGCCGAAAGCGAAGTAGCTTCCATCAACATGGTTTATGGAGCTGCAGGTTGTGGAAAAAGAGCCATGACTTCCTCATCCAGTCCCGGTGTCAGTTTAATGCAGGAAGGAATTTCCTATATGGTGGGTGCAGAGTTACCCTGCGTAATTGTTAACGTAATGCGCGGAGGTCCGGGTTTGGGAACGATTCAACCCAGTCAGGGAGATTATTTTCAGGCAGTAAAAGGTGGTGGACACGGTGATTATAAACTTCTAACGTTAGCTCCGGCTTCCGTACAGGAAATGGCCGATTTTATGCCGCTGTCCTTCGATTTGGCTTTTAAGTACAGGCATCCCGTCATGATTCTGGCCGATGGAATTATTGGTCAGATGATGGAAAAAGTGGTGTTGCCTCCTTTCCAACCACGTCGCACCGACGATGAAATTCGTGAACAATGTCCGTGGGCGACGCTGGGTAAGCCATCCAACCGACCACAAAATGTAATTTCTTCCTTGGCGCTTGAAGCTGAAGCAATGGAAGCCATTAATCTGAGAATACAGAAACGTTATCGGGAGATGGAAAAAAATGAAGTTCGTTACGAAACTTATATGGCTGATGATGCCGATTACCTTATTGTAGCTTTTGGAACTTGCGCTCGCGTGAGTCAAAAAGCGGTTGAAATGGCACGCGAGAACGGAATCAAGGCCGGTTTGCTGCGTCCCATTACCCTTTTCCCTTTTCCAAAAGATATGATTAATCAATTGGCTTCGTCGGTCAAGGGAATGATTTCTATCGAAATGAATGCCGGACAAATGGTGGAAGATGTCCGTCTGGCAGTTAATGGAAAAGTTCCCGTTGAATTTTTTGGTCGATTGGGCGGAATAGTACCTTCACCCGATGAAGTTTACGATGCTTTGGTATCCAAACTGATCAAATAAAAATAATTCTTCAGCCGGTTAATTCATTTGCTGAAGTTTAATTAACAGTATTATTCATTCAAAAATTTAGAAAAATGTCGAACAACGAAATAATTAGTCCCGAGAATTTGGTTTATGCAAAACCCAAGTCACTCAAAGAAACTTATATGCACTATTGTCCGGGCTGCAGTCATGGAGTAGTTCACCGGATTATTGCCGAAATAATTGATGAAATGGACATTCAGGATAAAACCATAGGAATAGCTCCGGTAGGATGTGCCGTATTTGCCTACAATTATATTGACATCGACTGGCAGGAAGCTGCTCACGGACGAGCACCGGCTTTGGCAACTGCCATTAAAAGATTATTGCCCGATCGTTATGTGTTTACCTATCAAGGAGATGGCGATTTAGCTGCTATTGGAACAGCCGAAACGATTCATGCTTGTAATCGTGGTGAAAATATTGTGATCATTTTCATCAATAACGGTATTTACGGAATGACAGGTGGACAAATGGCACCAACCACACTGCCGGATATGGTAACTTCTACTACTCCCTATGGGCGGAAAACGGAATTGAATGGTTATCCTCTGAATATCACCAATTTGTTGGCACAATTGCCCGGAACTTGCTATGTTACGCGTCAAAGCGTTCAGTCGGTAGCCGGAGTGCGAAAAGCAAAAAAAGCCATTCAGAAAGCTTTTGAAAATTCCATGTTAAATAAGGGAACTTCCATAGTAGAAGTAGTTTCTACCTGTAACGCAGGCTGGAAAATGACACCCGAAAATGCCAACAAATGGATGGAAGAAAATATGTTCCCTGCCTATCCGCTGGGAGATTTAAAGGACATTTAATCGATATTTCAATGCTCTTTAAATACCGAATTTCTACACCGATCATAAATTAGAATAATAACAATAAATCATATTGATTTTAAGGTAAACTTATTTGTTTTAAAAGAGAAAGTATTATTGAAAAAACAATAAACAGATGAAAGAAGAAATCATTATTTCAGGTTTTGGTGGACAAGGCGTGCTTTCCATGGGGAAAATTCTCGCATATTCAGGCTTGATGCAAGGCCAGGAAGTGAGTTGGATGCCATCATACGGGCCTGAACAACGCGGGGGAACAGCAAATGTTACGGTTATTTTAAGCGATGAAAAAATAAGCTCGCCGGTTTTGAGCTCTTATGATACTGCTATCATTTTAAATCAGCCTTCACTGGAAAGATTTGAAAGCAAGGTGAAACCGGGCGGTACCTTGATATTTGACGGAAACGGATTTCACAAATTCCCCACGCGCACCGATATCAACGTGTATCGAATCGATGCAACAGAATATGCAACAGCTCATAATGCTGCCAAAACGCTCAATATGATTATTTTGGGAGGATTTTTAAAAGTCAGGCCCATTGTGAAGATAGAGAATGTGCTGGAAGGTTTGAAAAAATCGTTGCCCGAACGTCATCATCATTTGATTCCGCAAAACGAAAAAGCTTTGCAAATAGGAATGGAATTGATTAAAAAAGTTAATTGACTTTTTTCCTCTGGTTTTGAACATCAATAGACTTTTTTTGAAAAAAAGCGTCTATTGATGTTCTTTGTTATTTATTGTGTAACTTTTGATAAATTGAAACAACAAAAAATTTAATACTTCTCTTCAAAAAAAATCTCATTTTTTCTCCCTTTTGAAAAAAAATCAGGTTTTAAGAGTGGCCTCTTTTTTATAATTTATTTAAACGCTCTGTATGTTACTTTAAATATTGTATCTTTGCAAGTGTAAAGCTAATTTTTTAAGGTGAATAATTTTACAGCTGTTTTAATAACTCTTTTCTTCTCCGCTTTTTTCTCTGGGATGGAGATTGCTTTTGTTTCTTCAAATAAGCTTCGATTTGAGCTGGATAAGAAACAGCGCAGTATAACTTCATCCATACTTACTATTTTTTATAAGCATCCCCAGCAGTACATTTCTACCATGCTTGTTGGAAATAATATATCTCTTGTTATCTACGGGTTGCTGATGGCAAAAATTTTGTCCCCATTGCTACAAATACTTGGTAGTCAATTTTTAATTACTTTCACACAAACTATAGTGGCTACAGCTCTTGTTTTGGTTACGGGAGAATTTTTACCCAAAAGTATTTTTCGTGTAAATCCAAATTTTTGGTTAAGCATTTTTTCTCCTTTGTTATTGTTCTTCTATGTAATTTTATACCCCATTACCTTGTTAGCAACGTCTCTTTCGTTTGGAATTATGAGACTAATGGGTATAAAAATCAACCCTTTGGCTAATGAAAATGCCTTCTCTCGCGTAGATTTGAATTATTTGGTACACGAAAGTTTTGAAAACACCGAACACAAGCAGGATGTTGACAACGAAGTAAAAATTTTTCAGAATGCACTTGATTTTTCAAAGGTTAAATTACGCGATTGCTTGGTTCCACGTACCGAAATAGTTGCATTGGATTACAATGTGGATTTGGAAACGTTAAAGCAAACCTTCATTGAAACGGGTTTCTCTAAAATTCCTATTTACAAAGAAAATATTGACAACATCATTGGTTATATTCATTCTTCTGAAATGTTTCAGCATCAAAATGATTGGAGAGAGCATATTAACCAGATACCCATTGTTCCCGAAAACATGGCAGCTCAAAAACTAATGAAAATTTTTCTGAAAGAGAAAAAAAGTATAGCAGTTGTGGTGGATGAGTTTGGAGGAACGGCAGGTATTGTTACATTGGAAGATATTATGGAAGAAATTTTTGGAGAAATAGAAGATGAGCATGACACCCATGATTATGTTGCAGAAAAGGTCGGCGAAAACGAATATGTTTTTTCAGGCCGCTTGGAAGTTAAGGAAATTAATGAAAAATTTCATCTCAACCTTCGCGAATCGGATGCTTACGATACTATTGCCGGTTTTATTCTTTATCATCATCAGCATTTTCCTAAGTTAAACGAGTCCATCCAAATTGATAATTATACTTTCAAATGTATAAAAATTACCAATAATCGTATTGAACTGGTGAAAATGAAACTACAGAAATAATTTTTTTGTCTTTTTGAAGTCAAGAAATACAATGAAAAATCAAAGTATCAAGAATTTTTCGTATATTCGTGCCCTTAAAATTGAAAAAATAATAGTTTTATAGCAAATAATTTTAAATGTAAAATGGCAACTTTAGAGAAGATCAGGAGCAAAGGAGTTTTGCTTATTGTAGTTATCGGACTTGCTTTATTGGCTTTTATTGTTGGAGATTTTCTTAATTCGAGCTCCACTTTTTTTAATCAGTCGAAAGAAAAAATTGCCGTCATAGGTGATGAAAACATCAGCATCCACGAGTTCAGTGCAGCCATTGACCAGATGACGGAAGTGTATAAAATTGAGACAGGGCAAACGAATTTGAACGAAGAAGTTGTATCTCAATTAAGAGCATCGGTGTGGGAAAACATGCTGATGGAAAAAATTTTAACTCACGAAGCAAAAAAAATAGGGCTTTCCGTAAGTCCCGAAGAACTTTCTGAAAGACTGATCGGGAAAAACATACATCCTATCATTCTACAGCGCGGGGCTTTTATGGATGAAACAGGACAATTTAGTCGCTCTTTACTTGTCCAATTCCTCAACAGTCTTGATGTTACTCCTACCAATAATGAGATGAAGCAACAAATAGATCAAGCTAAAAATTACTGGCTTTTTTGGGAAAAAAACGTAAAAAATGCTATTTTACAGGAAAAATACAATAAGTTAATTACTTCTGCCATATCTGCCAACAGTATAGATGCAAAAATGAATTTTGAAGCTCGAAAAATTACTGTTGACGCGGCTTATGTAATGCAACCGTATTATTCAGTGCCTGATTCTATTTTTAAAGTAAGTTCTAAAGAACTTAGAGACCTTTATAACAAACGAAAAGAACTTTTCAAACAGGAAAAATCTGCATCTATCAATTATGTTGCCCTGGAAATCAAGCCTTCACAAGAAGATTTCCAAGAAGCTGAGGAATGGATTAACAAGCTTGAAGACGAATTTAGAACAACAGACGATGTGGTAGGTCTGGTAAATACCAATTCCGACATTATGTACGACGGCAGATATTATTCTGAAGCAACTGTACCTGCCATGTTAAAAGATTTTGCATTTAGAGGGAAAAAAAATGATGTGTTCGGACCTGTTTTTGAAAACGACACTTACACTATGGCGCGCATCATGGAAACCGATATTCTTCGTCCCGATTCAGTTAAGTTACGGCATATTTTCCTGACTCAGGAAAACGAAGGAAAAGCTGACAGCATAGTAAAAGCCCTTCGAGCGGGTGCCGATTTTGCAACTTTGGCCAGAAAGTATTCTGCTGTTCCTCAAACTGCTGCAAACGGAGGTGAAATAGGCTGGTTACCCGACGGAGCTCAAGGAGTGGATAAGCAAATTTTGGAAAACGCATTTAAAAAGCCTCTGAATGAAGTTTTTGTAATAAAAGATATTCAAGGAACTCAAATCATGCAGGTAACTGACCGCACGCCCCTACGCAGAAAAGTGAAACTTGCCATTCTTCAAAGAAAAGTTACACCAAGTAGTAAAACATACAGTCAAATATACAACCAAGCCAAACAATTTGCAGCCGAATTGGATGCAGAGAAATTTGTTTCAAGAGCCCAAGAAAAAGGTTATATTGTGCAAAAAGCCGAAAATCTGAATGAAAATACCGAACAAATAAACAATTTACCCCAATCCCGTCAAATAGTTCGCTGGGCCTTTAAAGGGGGAAAAGGCGATGTTTCTGATGTTTTCGATTGCGGCAACTATTACGTAGTGGCGATGATAACCGAAAAAAACGAAAAGGGTTATATGCCGATAGAGAAAGTTTCTGCTCAGTTGAAAAGCGAAATAATAAGAGATAAAAAGGCGGCGCAAATGATAAATAATATTTCAGAGCAATTAAAGAAAACACCTGACCTCGAAGCTTTAGCTGCTTCACTGAATGCAGAAATTAAAATGGCCGAAAACGTTAATTTTACTTCTTATCAGTTTGGATTAGCCGGATTTGAACCTTACATCATAGGAAAAGCTACGATTGTTCCACTCGAAAAAGTTTCGGGACCATTTCAAGGAAATGCTGGAGTTTATGTAATGAAAACATCAAACAAAAAGGAGAATACCGAAACATTCAATGCTCAGCAGGAAATAATTCAACTAAATGCAAGAATGCTTTATTCTTTGCCCTATTTGATTTTAGAAAATTTGAGAGAAAGGACTAAAATTGAAGATTACCGTTCCAACTTTTATTGAGGTATTGAGGAGTTTTTCAATCAATATTTCGTTAAAAAGGTATTGTTAAATAAAAATTGTAAAAACGGGATGAAACTCTTTCATTCCGTTTTTCTTTTTTATGGTCAGTTTTTTTAACTTTGCATTGGCAACAAATGTCTGACAAAACGTTTAGATAATTATTGTTGTTATAAAAACAGATATTTATTATTCCCTATCTCATTAAAAATATATTTCCCTATGCCAATTCCACTTTTAGGAGCTTCGTTGGAGGAGCTTACCGATATTGTTTCACAACTGGAAATGCCCACTTACACGGCAAAACAAATTTCCGACTGGCTTTATAAAAAAAGGGTAACTGATATTAATGAAATGTCAAATATTTCCGTTAAAAACAGGGACCTGTTAAAAGAAAAATATAAAGTTGGCCGTTTGGCTCCTGTTAAAGTTACAGTATCAAAAGATGAAACAAAAAAATATCTGTTTCGAACAGAAAAAGATCATTTTATCGAAACTGTTTTTATCCCTGAAGAACATCGGAATACCTTGTGTGTTTCTTCTCAAATTGGATGTAAAATGAATTGTGTGTTTTGTATGACTGGGAAACAAGGATTCATGGGGCAACTTTCGGCATCGGAAATTCTAAATCAGATACTTTCTGTTCCTGAAGCTGAAAAAATTACCAATCTTGTTTTCATGGGCATGGGCGAACCTTTTGACAATACAGTAGAATTATTGCGTACCTTAAATATTTTAACTGCCAATTATGGTTATGCATGGAGCCCCTACCGAATTACGGTTTCCACTATAGGATTAATACCCGGTATGCAAACTTTTTTGGAAAAATCCAATTGCAATTTGGCTATTAGTTTGCATTCTCCTTTTCATAGCGAGAGGCTCGAACTAATGCCCATAGAGAAAGCATATCCCATTTCACAAGTGGTAGAAGTGCTTAAAAATTACAATTTTGGACGGCAAAGAAAACTTTCTTTCGAGTATATCATGTTCGATAAGTTTAATGACACTATGCGACATGCCTCAGAATTGGTAAGACTTTTAAAAGGCATGAACGCACGGGTAAATTTAATCCGATTTCATGCCATACCAAATGTTTCTTTAAGAAGTTCAAGCGATGAACGGATGAAATGGTTTTGCGATTATCTGAATAATAATGGAATTTTGGCTACCATTCGTAAATCCAGAGGAGAAGATATTTCAGCTGCCTGCGGACTGCTTTCTACGTTGGAAAATAAAAAAATGTCATAACCAATCTTTCAAATGAGAAAAATAATCAATAAAAATAAATTTCACCTGATTTCTGAAAAAACGATTTTGCTATTTATCATTGTTTTAGCGGGATTATTACCTAAACCCGTTTTTGCACAATCGTTATTAGAAAAACAAATTTCAGACTCGCTAACCTCTATTGCGAATAAATATACATTTGTGGAGAAAATATCGGTAGATAATATTTATATCAACAATAGAGAAAAAAAAATTATTATCAAAGCCAATGAAAAGTTTGGTTATATGCCTTTTAGAGAAGAAAATGTAAAACATATCTACCGGGTACTCAAACAAATTTTTAGTCCGTCCTACAAAAACTATAAAATAGTTTGTATGGTCGACGGTCAAACTATAGAAGAATTAATTCCAAATTTTTATCGAACCAAAAGAAAAAGAGACGAAACCAGAATTTTTGATCCAAAAAAACCAAAGTATTCATTGGTAAAAAATCTTTCAAAACCATATAATGTAACCAACGGATTAGAAAGAAAAAATATTGCTCTATGGGCTAGTCATGGTTTGTATTACGAACAAAGCATTTCTCGTTGGGAGTGGCAGCGTGCCCGTGTGATGCAAACAGTGGAAGATCTTTTTACCCTATCCATTGTTTATCCGTATCTGATACCTATGCTTGAAAATGCCGGAGCCACTGTATTAACACCACGCGAAAGAGATATGCAAAGCAATGAAGTTATTGTAGACAATAACAATAAAGATTCACTCTCATATCGGGAATTTAACCTACAAGAAGTTTGGACAGAAAGCCAAGATTTTGGATTTGCAAATTTCAAAAGTTTTTATTTACAAGGCGAAAATCCTTTTAACATGGGAAGTTACCGTCAAATACATTCGGTAGAAAAAGAGAACAAAGCAAGTTTTGTTGAATATATCCCCGATTTTCCTAAAGCAGGGAAATATGGCATTTATGTTTCTTATAAAACACTACCCCAAAGTACTGAAAATGCTCACTATACGGTCTACCACAAGGGAGGTAAAACCAAATTTTCCGTGAATCAGACTATGGGTGGCGGAACTTGGATTTATCTCGGACAATTTAATTTCGACAAAGGAAGAAATGAAAACGGCAAAGTGGTACTATCGAATTTTACAGGGGAAAAAGAAGAAATTGTAACAGCCGATGCCGTGAAATTTGGTGGAGGAATGGGAAATATTGCCCGTTCTCCAGATCAGAATGGAATATTGGAAAACCATAAAAGTTCTGAAATAAAAAATCCTGCATTAAAGAAAGAAATGGTATTGAGTTGGGAGACTGAAGCCGAAATAAGCGGTTATCCTCGCTTTGCAGAAGGAGCACGGTATTGGTTACAATGGGCTGGGTTCCCCGACAGCATCTACAGCCCCAATCGCGGAGCAAACGATTATATTGATGACTTTCAGTCAAGAGCTAAATGGGTAAATTTTCTCACGGCAGGTTCTTCGCTCCATCCCAAAGGAAAAGGATTGAATATTCCATTGGATTTGTCTTTGGCTCTTCATACCGATGCCGGAACAACCAAAAACGATTCTGTAATTGGCACTTTGGGAATATTCACAGTCGGCAAGGGTAATGGGAAATCCTATAATAATAAAGTATCGCGTTGGGCCTCGCGTGATTTGACCGATATTATTCAAACTCAAATTGTAGAAGACATACGCATGAGCTTTAATGATAGTTGGATAAGACGCGGACTTTGGAATAAATCTTACTATGAAGCCAGAGTTCCTGAAATTCCGACTATGTTGCTCGAATTACTTTCGCATCAAAATTATGCAGACATGAAATTAGGACTCGATCCCCGTTTTCAGTTTTTGGTAAGCCGCTCCATTTACAAAGGAATTTTAAAATACCTGTCGGCATTGAATGACGAAGAGGATTATATGGTGCAGCCCTTACCCATACGACAATTTAGCTGCATTTTTGTAGATAAAAACAAAGTTAAACTTCGGTGGAAAACAAGAATGGATTCATTAGAACCTAGTGCTGTAGCAGAACATTTTGTGGTGTACACGAGAATTGACGATGGTGACTTTGATAATGGGGTACTTGTGTCGGATACCGAATACCTTAAGGTGTTGGAACAAGGGAAAATATACAGTTTTAAAGTAACATCCGTAAATCGTGGTGGAGAGAGTTTTCCTTCAGAAATTTTGTCGGTATGCTCTCATCCGCACGAAAAAGGCAGCGTTCTCATCATAAATGGTTTTGAAAGAGTAGCTCCGCCTGCCGGTTTTGTAATCGATACTACCTATGCAGGCTTTTTGAACGACATGGATGCAGGTGTCCCTTATTTATATGGCTATAATTTTACGGGAAAACAATATGAATTTAGACGTGATAGAAAATGGGTCGACGATGATGCACCGGGTTTCGGAGCTAGTCATGCCAATTATGAAACCCAAATACTGGCAGGAAATTCCTTTGATTACCCTTTTTTGCATGGCAAAGCTATTTGTGCCGCCGGTTATTCTTTTGTTTCATGCAGTGTGGAAGCTGTTATGAATGACGATATAAATTTGAACGATTTTCAGACTGTAGATTTAATTTTGGGAAAACAGAAGCAGACTGATGTTGGCACTAGAGAAAATATTTCTTTATTTAAAACTTTTCCATTAGCTTTACAGCAAAAAATTAATTTGTTTTGTCATCAGCAAGGTGGAAATCTACTGGTTACAGGGGCATCAATTGCGTCTGATATGTTTGACAGAAATGACGCCTTACCAGACGATATTCGTTTTTTAGAAAACACTCTTAAAATCAAATATCGGGTACATCAAGCGGCTATTACGGGGAACGTAAAATTTGTATCTTCTCCATTTAAACAATTTGTTCGACATCAATTTTCTTATTACTCCGAACCCAATCAATATTCTTATTTTGTCGAATCACCTGATGCCATTGAACCCGCTGCAAGGGATGCTTATACTTTTTGTCGTTATGCAGAAAACAATCTGAGTGCAGGAGTAATTTATTCGGGGAAATATAAAATTTGTGCGTTAGGATTTCCTTTTGAAACCATCGTTTCAGATGCAGAAAGAGAAGCTTTCATGAAGTCAGTTCTGGATTTTTTTGCAAAACCATGAAGACAAATAATGTCCCAAATAAATAAAAGATATCAAAAACAGACCAATAAATTTAAGCGATTTTTTAAACTTAAAAACAAAAGAATATGAAACGAGCATTCTTAAGATTTCACGCAAGAATAGTAGAACGGATTCGCGTGAGCAATATTTCAACTCTTAAATTTAATTTTATTTTGACCAAAACAAAAACAACATTTGTTCTGACTCTACTTTTAATCATGTCAGGTTGCAATTCCAATAAAAGTTCCTTGCCAGGAATTACCGGTTCAATGTACGAAGTTTTGGTTGTAATGGATCATCAACAGTGGATTTCAGCACCAGGTCGTACGTTGGTTGACTTGTTGGACCAAGACATGGAAGCGCTACCGCAACCGGAGCCTGTAATGGATATTATTCCTTGTCGACCGGAAGGGTTCTCCAATATGTTCAAGTCTTCGAGAAATATTATTATTTCCGATATTTCTGAAAAATACTCTCAACCAAAAGTAGTGTATGCACGTGATAAATGGGCTCATCCACAAGCCATTGTCAGAATTACGGCACCCAATGACAGTTCGTTTGTTGAAGCTGTGCAAAAATTCGGGAAAAATATTCTTGATTTTTTTATTACTCAGGAACGACAAAGACAAATGGAATACAACAAAAGTTTTGTGAATTTAGAAGCTAGAGCAGAAATAGAAAAAATTTTTGGTATTCAGATCGATATTCCTAGCGAATTTAAAAAAGCAGTTAAAAAAAAGGATTTTTACTGGATTACGAACGATAATCCGAAAATAAGGAAAGATATAGTAATATACTCCTATCCATATACCGACAAAAACACTTTTACAAAAGATTACTTATTGGCAAAACGGGATTCGGTAATGAAATATAATGTTCAGGGAGAAATAGAAGGCTCTTATATGGGAACCGAGTACAAATATTATCCACCAATCTTCAGAGAAATCTGGGTGAATGGTGGTTATTGTGCAGAGATTAGAGGATTATGGAAAATGTTTCATGGTGCAGCTATGGGAGGTCCATTCTACAGTCATACCCGTTTGGATGAAATTAATCAGCGGGTAATTACTATCGAAGGTTTTGTTTTTGCTCCTGGTGAGAAAAAAAGGAATGCCATTCGTCAGCTCGAATCAGTTGTTTACTCAGCTAAATTACCACAGGAAATCAATGCATTAAAGGAAATATCGGTAACACCAAAAAAATAAATTTTCGATTTTTACATTAGAATATGGAACAAAAAATTATTTTAGGAATCACTCATGGAGATTTTAATGGAATAGGTTATGAAGTGATACTCAAAGCATTGTCCGATCCTGTTATCCTCGACTTTTTTACACCGATTATTTATGGTTCGTCCAAAGCTGCCGGATATTATAGAAAAATGCTGGATATTCAAAATCTGAATCTCAACATCATTGGTTCGGTAAAAGAATTGAACCACAAAAGGGTTAATATTATCAATTGTGTAGATGAAAATATTAAGGTCGAAGTTGGACAATCCACACCCGAAGCCGGAGAAGCTGCCTATATTGCCCTCGAACGTGCGGTAGAAGATTTGAAAAATGGAGAAATCCATGCGTTGGTTACTGCACCCATCAACAAAAAGAATATCCAATCGGAAAAATTTCACTTTCCCGGTCATACCGAATATCTTGCCCAGCACTTCGGGAACACGGAAAATGCGCTGATGTTGATGGTCAACGATGTGATGCGGATAGCTGTTGTAACGGGGCATATTCCACTACGCGAGGTCCCGTCCGCTTTAACTTCGGAATTGGTATTGAAAAAACTGCAAATTCTCAACCACTCACTGAAAGAGGACTTTATGGTTGTTCGACCACGCATCGCCATTTTGGGACTAAATCCACATGCCGGCGATGATGGATTGATTGGCGACGAAGAAAAAACTATTCTTCTCCCTGCCATGAAGGAAGCCGAAAAGGCCGGAATAATCTGTGTCGGTCCCTATCCAACTGACGGTTTCTTCGGATCGGGAAGTTTTACAAAGTTCGACGGCATTTTGGCCATGTATCACGATCAAGGCCTGACACCTTTCAAAACAATTTCTATGGACAATGGGGTGAATTTCACTGCCGGACTTCCCATTATCCGCACTTCTCCCGCTCATGGCACTGCTTACGACATTGCCGGACAGAATGTTGCTTCAGAAAATTCTTTCCGACAAGCTTTGTATCTGGCATGCGATGTTTACAAAAACAGGGAACTTAACCATCAGCTAAAATCAAATCAGCTCAAATTTGAAAGCAAAGAAAAAGAAAACGGATAAATAAAAAGTTTTTACGGAAACAGATAAGCGAAAATGGCGAATATCTATTGTAGCCGAATCGAAGTTCCATTTCATTAATAGAAAAGGGGAAATGATTTTGATTTGTTTTAAAACAAAATGAAAGTTACAAAAAAGTTAAAAATTCAGACTTATGGGTCAAAAAGTAGGCTGAAATCTTCTAAAAGCCATGCTACGATTATCTTTGGAATAAATCAAAGATTTTGAACAAAAATATGCTTTTAAAATGGTATGCCAATAACTACAAAAAATGAATGTGATAAAGTAAAAAAATGAGAAAAATATATAGATGGGTTTTTAAGGCATAAGGAGACGTCACCGCGTATTAAAAAAATGTCACAGAATACATTCCTTATGATTGGACACTTTTAATTTTAGTTGTGCTAAAACAAAATTTAGTTCCGTTTTTAATTAGCAAAAAAGAAAAAAAGAAAGCAAAATTTTGAGCCTACTTTTTGACCTATAGAAAGAAAGTTCTAAAAAACAGCCTACTTTTTGACCTATACGCCAAAATTCATTTATTTAAGTGCCTTTTTGTCGGCTTCATTAGGCCTGTTGCTGTTTTCGATTTGATGTTCACAAAATTATTTCAAATTGTTTGGTGAGAAGAAGTTGTTTGTTTGTATTGTACACTGTTTGTTATCAAATAGCTAATTAAATATAAAAGATTATGAAAATAGGAGTTCCCAAAGAGATAAAACCGCAAGAAGGTCGGGTGGCAATGGTTCCGGCCGGTGTTATGGACTTGGTTTGTCGATATGGCCATGAAGTTTTTGTACAAAAGGGAGCAGGAGAAGAGAGCGGATTTTCCAATGAAGCTTATTTATCGGCTGGAGCCGTTATGTTGGATACCATTGAAGAAGTGTACAACATGGCTGATATAATTGTGAAAGTGAAGGAACCAATTGAAAGGGAATATTCTCTTATCAAAAAGAATCAGATACTGTTTACTTATTTTCATTTTGCTTCGAGTAAAAAACTTACCGAAGCCATGATGCAAAGTGGGGCTGTATGTATTGCTTACGAAACCGTAATGGAAAAAGATGGAAGTTTGCCGCTATTGATGCCGATGAGTGAAGTGGCCGGGCGCATGTCTGTTCAGCAAGGCGCCAAATATCTCGAAAAGCCACAAAACGGGAAGGGAATTTTGCTGGGAGGCGTTCCCGGTGTTCGTCCAGCCAATGTGCTCATTATTGGTGGAGGTGTAGTAGGAACTCAGGCTGCATACATGGCTGCCGGTTTGGGAGCAAACGTTACCATGCTCGATGTCAATCTGTATCGGCTTCGTTATCTCGACGATGTCATGCCTGCCAATGTAATAACTCAATACTCGAGTAAATATGCCATTTCCGAACTTTTACCCACAGCCGATTTGGTGATTGGTGCAGCACTCACGGTTGGAGCCAAAGCGCCGCATCTCATTACAAGAGAAATGCTCAAACTTATGCAGAAAGGAACCGTTATGGTGGATGTATCTGTTGATCAGGGTGGTTGTTTTGAAACCACTCATCCGACTACCCACACCGATCCTGTTTACGAAGTGGACGGCATATTGCATTATTGCGTCGCCAACATTCCGGGTGCGGTTCCCATAACTTCTACCCGCGCACTGACAAATGCCACATTGCCTTACGTTATCAAGCTTGCTGAACTTGGTTGGGAGAAAGCTTGCAAAAATCACGATGATATAAAGCACGGTTTAAACATTGTCGATGGCAAAATTGTTTTTAAAAATGTAGCCGAGTCATTGGAATTACCTTACACCGAATATCAAATTTCATAAAATGGTACATTGGGGATTTATAGGTTGCGGTGATGTAACCGAGAAAAAAAGTGGACCGGCTTTTCAGAAAGTCGAGGGTTCGGATGTTGTGGCCGTAATGAGCCGTCGTCTGGACAAAGCCAAAGACTACGCTTTACGTCATGGAGTGAAAAAGTGGTACGACGATGCCGACAAGCTGATACACGATCCAGAAGTTACGGCAGTTTATGTGGCAACGCCTCCTTCTTCTCATGCCGAATATGCCATCAAAGCCATGAAAGCCGGCAAACCTGTTTATGTAGAAAAACCTCTTGCTTCTTCCTGGCTGGAAGGTCAGAAAATTGTTCAAGTTGCCGAAGAAACCCATGTGCCTTGTTTTGTTGCTTATTACCGGCGAACATTACCTTATTTTTTACGTGTTAAAAAGTTGATCGACGAGGGAACGCTTGGAAAAATCTCTTCCGTACAGATTCGGTTTGCTCTGCCACCGTCACAAAATGATTTTCGTCCCGATACTTTGCCTTGGCGAGTTAAGAAGGAAATTGCCGGTGGCGGATATTTTTACGATTTGGCTCCGCATCAATTCGATTTGCTCGATTTTATTCTTGGTCCTATTTCGGAAGCGCAGGGTTTTACAACCAACATTGCCGGACTGTATGAAGTGGAAGATGCGGTGAGCGGAATTTTTCGCTTCAGCAACGGGATTTTGGGTAGCGGAATGTGGACTTTTTCTGCTCCTGAAAATTTTCGATGCGACGAGATTCTTTTTGTAGGAACAAAGGCAACACTCACCTGTTCAACTTTCGATTTTAGTCCAATAGTGCTTGAAAATGGAGAAAAAGTAGAACAATTTTCGGAACCAAAACCGGAAAACATTCAATTTTATTTGATAGAAAGTATTATCAATTTTTTGAACGGGAAAGGCACTGAACCTGTAAGCAATTGCTATTCGGCCATTCGAACCAATTGGGTGATGGACACCATATTGAAGAAAATTTAAACTTCAATTAATTTTAAATCAAGTAAAAATTCATAAGACACTTATTATTTTTATCTTGCTAAGTCATTTTCGCGTTCTACTAAAACTTGAGAAATTTTTTCTGTTTTTTGTAACATGTATTAAATTTTTTGATGATGAAAATTTTTCACATATATTTCACTTACATTTGTAGAGGTATTAACGATAAAAAATATAAGTTATGCACAAAATATTGTTATTGATGTCGGTAATAATGACTCTCCACATGAGCGTTTTTTCACAAAAAAGCGAACCATCTACCATAGTGCAAAGTGATGGTTTGTTTTTCACCGATTTGTCCCAAACCAAACTTTATACAGGGGATTATCGCGAGTTTTACGACAATGGATCTTTGCGGCTCGAAATGTACATCAAGGACGGTAAGCCGGAAGGAGATTACATTATTTATTTCCCCAACGGGAAGCCCAACGAAATACGTTCCTACCGGAACGGAAAATTTCACGGAACATGGCGCACATACAACGAATCTGGAGTACTGATATCTGAAGCTTTTTACCGGAACGATAAAAAACATGGTACTTGGCATATATGGGATGATAATGGTATCATGCGCTATGAAATGCATTATCATGAGGGCGAAAAAATCGGAACGTGGTTTATGTGGGACGAAAAAGGGAAATTAATTTCCGAAAAAAACTATTCTACCCCTTAATTTTTTTCATGTATTTGTATTTTTTTTGTAATACTATTGTCATATATAGTAACTTACTTTGTATCCAAACAAAGGGGATTAATTTCAAACAAATTAAAATACAAATCAAATGAAAAAAAATTTTTTTGCTGTAGTTTTTTTCGCATTGTCGGTTTTTCTCGGAGGCAATGTTATGGCCGGAGAGAATAATTCTTCGGAAGCAAAAAATGTTTCGAACACAAAAACTGTTATCGAAGGTAAGGTAGTGGATAAAAATACCCTTGAAACATTGGCAGGCGTAAAAATAATGCTGAATGGTCAAAAAGTTTATACCGATTTGGATGGTCGTTTTACAATTTCTACATTTCCAACCGGGAAAGCTCGATTGAAAGCAAGTTTGATTTCATACGAAGAACAGGATGTGGAAATAGATCTGTCAACATCCAATTCACTTCAAATTAAGTTGGCACAACATTGACATTTTTTTAAATCTTTTTTGCAAAGGCAGTTCTTTTTCGAATTGCCTTTTTCAATATGTACATTCCCGAAAATTCCTGTTTCCTCTTTTAAAGTCCAATATATGAATCGATTGTATTTTCCATCGGTAAAAGTATAATTATGCCGAATTCTAAATTCAACTATTTTAGTCAGAGAATTCAATTTTTGTCATATATTTGTAATATATATTACATAATATCGAAATAATTCTTCAGTTACTTTGCAACATGAATAAAATTTTTGCTCCAAAGTGAGCATAAATTGGTTAATTTATTATTTCTAAAGTAGAAATTTATGAATGCTCCCACACGTATTTTAGTAGTAGATGATGAAGAAGATTTGTGTGAAATTCTTCAATTTAATCTGGAAACAGAAGGTTTCCAAGTAGATACGGCATATTCTGCCGAAGAAGCTTTAAAAAAGGATTTAACTGTTTATAACCTTATTTTGCTCGATGTTATGATGGGTGAAATCTCGGGTTTCAAAATGGCCAGAATGTTGCACGATAACCCGAAAACAGCTTCTATTCCCATTATATTCCTGACAGCAAAAGACACGGAAAACGATAAAATAACAGGATTTAATATTGGTGCCGACGACTATATTTCCAAACCATTTTCTTTACGGGAAGTTATAGCAAGGGTAAAAGCGGTGCTGAGAAGATCCGAGTCGATGCAAATGGATGAAACCACAAATAAAATTCTTACTTTTGAAAAACTCGAAATGCATCTCAACAACAAAAAAGTTTCGCTGGAAGGAAATGAAATTCCATTTACAAAGAAAGAATTTGAAATTTTAAAATTGCTTCTGGAAAACAAAAACAGGGTATTTTCGCGTGAAGAGATTCTTGCAAAGGTTTGGACAGACGATGTTTGTGTGCTTGATCGCACCATTGATGTAAATATTACCCGATTACGAAAAAAAATCGGACCTTACGGAAAAAATATCGTTACCCGGTTGGGTTATGGCTATTGTTTTGAGGGATAAACAGATGATTTTATTTGGTTTTAGATGAGGTGTTTTTTTAACTCTTTTCCTTGCAAATTCGACGACCCTGCATGAAACTAAACAAAAAAATTTTCCTATACTTTTTCAGTATATTTTTTATCCTTTTTGTAATAGTTACCTATTTTCAGTATCATCGCGAAAAGGAATTCAGCAGATCGCAACTGGACGGACAACTGAACAGCTACGTGCATACCATCCATAACTTCATTCAAAGTGAACAACCGACTTGGGAAGAACTCAGCAGATTCGTTCGCCTGTTTCCCGACAGCACACTCAGAGTAACCATTGTCGATTCTTTGGGTAATGTAATTTTTGATTCTTTTCTGCCCAAAGGAACCCTTTTCCAAAATCATTTGGACCGCCCGGAAATAGCAAAAGCCCGCAAGGAAAAGATTGGAGAGGCCATACGTTATTCTGCTTCCACAGGAAAAAACTATTACTATATGGCCCAACGTTTCCCTGAATATTACATACGTTGCGCTCTCCCTTATAATGTCAATCTCATTGCCGCTCTTAGGGCAAATATGTTTTTCTTGTATTTTATGTTATTCATGTTTGTTATTACAGTTTTTGCATTGTTTATCATTTCGAAAAATTTTTCACGCTCTATCGACAGATTACGAATATTTACTCAAAAAGCCGAACAAGACGATATTCTCGATACCGACATTCAGTTTCCGAATGATGAATTAGGCGAAATCAGCAATAATATTGTTCAAATCTATCGACGTATGCTGGAATCGAAAGCTGATGCCGATCGTCAACGGGAAAAACTGTTTAAGCACTTGCAAATCTCACGCGAGGGATTGGGCATTTTCTCTTCCGACAAAAAAGAAATTCTGGCAAACACACATTTTATTCAATATACCAACATTCTTTCCGATCAGGAAGTTAAAAGTTCTGATCAAATTTTTTCCATTTCCGAATTTTCCGAAATAAATGCTTTTATTGACGATTGCTTTTCTAACAATGAAACAAAACGAAAACGGATTACGATAGAAAAAAATGGACATTCTTTTTACGTTCAGTGTATTGTATTTCAGGATGACACGTTTGAGATATCCATAAATGATATTTCTGCCCAGGAACATGAAAATGAACTTAAAAGGCATCTTACACAAAATATCTCCCATGAACTGAAAACGCCTGTAAGTAGCATTATGGGTTATATGGAAAGTATTCTTGAGAATCCCAATATCTCACCTCAACGTGAACGTTTTTTTATCGAACGAGCTTATCAGCAAACCCAGAGATTAAATGCTTTGCTTCAGGATATATCTACCCTCAACAAGCTCGACGAAGCATACAAATTGTTTGCAAAAGAACCGTGCTCCCTTTCTGAAGTCATTGATGAAGTTCTCAATGACGTACATGTCCAAATCGAGCAAAAAAAGTGCAGAATTATAAAAAATTATCCTTCCGACATGAAAATAAACGGTAATAATTCTTTACTGTACTCTATTTTTCGCAATTTAATAGACAATGCTTTGACCTATGGTGGTGATAATATTACGGTTGAGATAAATTGTTACCGTGAAGATAACGAGTTTTATTATTTCTCATTTTCAGACAATGGACGTGGTGTAGCTGAAGAGCATTTAAACAGACTATTTGAAAGATTCTATCGCGTGGACAAAGGCCGAAGTAGAAAATTCGGCGGCACGGGTTTGGGATTGGCCATTGTAAAAAATGCAGTTTTATTTCACAAAGGAAATATCTCAGCTAAAAACCAGCCGGGAGGAGGTCTAAGTTTCATATTTTCTTTAAGAAAATTCTAACCCACTGATTCCTAATAATTTTTATTTTCTACTGCTCGATTTTTTTGAGGGCTAATATACTGTTGCAAATTTTCGGTTAAAATAGAGTAAAGTAAACTGTTTTACGAATGTTTGCAGGTGCGTATTTTAATTTTTTTAATCTAAAATTTGAATGATAAAGAAATTGAAAGAAAAAATCAGGCTATTGCTTGTAAATCTGAACAAATTGTTATTTTTGTCAAAAAAATATTTATGCAGAGAGTCGGGTTTCTAAAAAATATTTATTCGTTTTATTCCGAAGGTTTTAAAAACATGACGGTGGGAAAAACCTTATGGATAATCGTTTTGATAAAACTGTTCATCATGTTTGGCATTCTGAAGGTTTTTTTCTTTCCCGACTATCTTAATGAACATTTCAGGGATGATGCCGGCAAGGCGAACCATGTGCGCATGGAACTTATCAACAAATCGAAATAGAAAGAATCAATAAACTGAAATTTATGGAATTATTACTGGATGCATCCTTAGTAAATTGGTCGCGGGCACAGTTTGCCATGACAGCCATGTATCACTGGCTGTTTGTCCCGCTCACATTGGGTTTAGGCATGATTATGTCGATTATGGAAACTCTTTATGTGAAAACGGGGAAGGAAGAATGGAAAAAAGCAGCAAAATTCTGGATGACCATTTTCGGGATCAACTTTGCAATTGGGGTAGCAACCGGCATTATCCTCGAATTTGAATTTGGCACCAACTGGTCGAACTACAGCTGGTTTGTAGGCGATATTTTTGGAGCTCCGCTGGCCATAGAAGGGATATTGGCTTTCTTTTTGGAAGCCACATTTATTTCTATCATGTTTTTTGGTTGGAAAAAAGTGGGGAAAAATTTTCATTTGGCTTCTACATGGCTAACCACACTGGGCGCAACTATTTCGGCATTGTGGATTCTTGTTGCCAACGCTTGGATGCAATATCCTACGGGAATGACATTTAATCCCGATACGGTTCGCAACGAAATGATTGATTTTTGGAGTATTCTCTTTTCTCCTGTTGCCATTAACAAATTTTTTCACACGGTTATTTCGGGCTGGGTATTGGGTGCATTATTTGTTGTGGGTATCAGCTGCTGGTTTTTGCTCAATAAACGCGAAAAGGATTTCGCTTTGAGAAGCATTCGCGTCAGTGCTTTATTCGGTTTGATTTCTTCTTTGCTTCTGCTTTATACCGGAGATGGCTCGGCTTATAATGTGGCTCAGCGTCAGCCGGTGAAACTGGCAGCTATGGAAGGACTTTATGAAGGGAAAAATGGTGCAGGCCTGATAGCCATTGGTATTTTGAATCCCGAGAAAAAATCATACAACGACACTCTTGCTCCTTATCTGTTTAAAGTTGAAATCCCAAAACTCCTTTCATTTCTGGGCTATCGCGATGCCAATGCTTTTGTGCCGGGATTAAAAGATATTATTGAAGGTGGATATCAAACTGCATCGGGAGAAACATTATCGTTTGAAGAAAAAAGAGAGCGCGGTAAACAGGCCATTCAGGCACTGGCCGATTATCAGCAAGCAAGCCAAAAAAAAGATACGGTTGCAGCCAAAATGTATAAGGACAGGCTCATGAAAAACTATGCCTATTTTGGTTATGGTTATCTGGACCATCCTCAGCAATTGATCCCGAATCTGTCGCTGGTATTTTATCCATTCCATATTATGGTGATTTTGGGAATTTATTTTATTGTGCTTTTTGCGGGGGTACTTATTTTATCTTATCGAAAAAAATTAGAGCATTTAAGCTGGTTACAATGGATTTGTTTGTTGACGATACCATTGGGGTATGTAGCCGGAGAAGCCGGTTGGATGGTTGCCGAAATTGGTCGTCAGCCTTGGGCGATTCAGGATATTTTGCCCGTTCAGGTTGCCGTGTCGAGCATTTCGGCCGAATCGGTAAGACTGACTTTCTTCCTTTTCCTGATTTTGTTTACTTCTTTACTCGTTGCCGAAATCGGTATTATGGTCAAACAAATAAAGAAGGGACCGGAAGCTGAGAAAATAGAAGAGTAATTTTTTAGGAGAAAATTCATTTTGTCTTTCCTTAAATTTAGAATACTATGATAACTTATTCTTTTTTACAGCATTACTGGTGGTTTCTGATTGCTCTGCTGGGAGGTCTTCTATCTTTTCTATTGTTTGTACAGGGTGGTCAATCCATGATTTTTTCGCTTTCAAAAACAGAAGATGAAAAACGACTTCTGGTAAATGTTCTGGGACGGAAATGGGAATATACTTTTACGACTCTTGTTACATTTGGCGGCGCCATTTTTGCTTCTTTTCCGCTGCTTTACTCAACCAGTTTTGGTGGTGCTTACTGGGTGTGGATGATTATTCTGTTTTGTTTCACCCTGCAGGCAGTTTCTTATGAATTTCAAACCAAAGCGGGAAATCTGCTGGGAAAAAATACGTATCGTTTTTTTCTTTTTCTGAATGGATTATTGGGAACTTTTTTATTGGGCGTGGTGATTGCCACGTTTTTTACGGGTTCGGATTTTGTAGTGGACAAAGCAAATATTTCCAATCCGCTCTCGCCTATTATCAGCCGTTGGCAGCATCCGTGGCACGGACTGGAAGCTTTGCTCAATTTGAGAAATGTTTGTCTGGGACTGGCGGTTTTCTTTCTGTCGCGCACACTGGCGGCTTTGTATTTTATCAATCGGGTGGATCATGAAATGCTGGAAAAACGTTCACGAAAATACTTGTGGTACAATGCCATTCCTTTTGTAGTTTTCTTCCTTGCATTTGTTATCTGGACTTTTCTTTCCGATGGTTTTGCCGTACATCCTGTTTCAGGTGAAGTATATTTAAGTCCTCACCAATATTTTCTCAATCTGGTGGAAATGCCGGCAGTGATGACAACATTTTTACTGGGTATAGTGGGTGTTTTGTATGGAATTATTCGCACGCTGTTTTCAGAAAATTACAGAAAAGGAATTTGGTTTGCAGGAGCTGGGACTGTTCTGGCGGTGCTGGGACTTCTGTTGCTGGTGGGCTTTAATAATACTGCGTTGTATCCTTCAGCAACACACGTGCAAAGTTCGCTAACCCTTTCCAATGCTTCTTCCAGTGAATTTACCCTGAAGGTTATGTCCATTGTTTCGCTGATTATTCCGTTTGTGGTAATTTATATTTTTTATGCTTGGCGGGCACTTGAGAAAAAGCGTACCAATGTGGAGGAAATCAATGAAGATCCACATGCTTATTGAGAAAAAGGGGAAATAGATTCGGTAAATTTTCAATTCGTTGAAATGAAGTTTATTTTTTGAACTTCATTTAATTCGTTGAATGATTGATAATCCGGAGATTTTATTTTTAATACGACGTGGTCGGAAGGCTACGCCGAATTATGGGCTATACGGAAAAGAGAAACCCGCTTGAAAAAATGTGTCAATGTATTATAATACGGAGATGTAGTTTTTTCAAAACTTATTTTTGTTGGAAATATCCTTGAAATTATATGAATTCCAGATAATTATCTTTATTTACCACATAAAACTTTGCATGAGGATATGTCTCTTGAAAGGCTTTTGGAATTTTCGGAATCTTGTTTCTCCATTTGAACTCCAGTGCTGTCAGATCATTTGAACTTTCTTCAATTAAATCGATTTCCTGTTTATCGTAAGTACGCCAGAAATAAAACTCTTTGTGTAATTCTTCATTAAGATTTGCTTTACGTCTTTCGCTGATGAGATAATTTTCCCATAATGCACCTACATCCTGTCGGATAGCCAGCGGCGAGAATGCTCCTATAATGGCATTTCGGATACCGTTATCATAAAAATACCATTTCCCGGCTTTCGTTACTTCCTTGCGCAGATTACGAGAATAAGCTCCTAAACGATAAATAACAAATACTTTTTCCAAAAGATCAAGATATTTTTCGACGGTCGTTTTGCTCATGCCTAACTGTTTCCCTAATTCGTCGTAGGAAACCTCGTTGCCTAACTGAAATGCGATCAGCCGCAACAGTTCCCTCATCTTACTAGAATTTTTTATTCCGTCGACAGCCAAAATATCCTTTAGTAGATAAGCTCCGACAATATCACGCAGGTAATCGGTCTTGCGATCGAAATTATCCATCATTACTACTTCCGGATATGAACCGTAAATCAGCCGAGCTTCGAGGTTCTGTCGTGTTTCAAGCATGGTTTCCATTTGCAATATTTCCCGATGAGAAAAAGGTGTAAGCAAAAATTGCGAACTGCGTCCGACCAATGGTTCACCCGTTTTGTTGAGCAGGTCGAATGACGAAGAACCACTCGCCAAAACGCTTATGCCGGGTATTTCATCAACAATCAATTTCAAAATGCTGCCGATCTGTGGAATGTTC
This sequence comes from Paludibacteraceae bacterium, assembly GCA_018433525.1. Lineage (GTDB taxonomy): Bacteria > Bacteroidota > Bacteroidia > Bacteroidales > Paludibacteraceae > MVYY01. The sequence goes on along the minus strand of JAHDRA010000045.1, from coordinate 75,096 downwards.
TGAGCCTCGTCTATAGCTACCATATCAATTCCATTAAACAAATGTCGGTAGTTGGCTATGGTACGGTTTTCCAACAATGTCAGCGTATCGTAGTCTTCGCCGTTGAGTAACATTGTTTTACCTTGATAAGACTCCAGAATTTGATGCATTAAAATCGTTTTCCCTACACGCCTTGCTCCGAAAATCAACACGACCTTACCGGGTGCGATTTTATCTATTATCTTATCTTGAAGTATCCTTCTAATAATTTTCATACTATTTTTTTGTTGCAAATATAAAAAAAGTTATTCAACTGGCAATTTTTTCATAAAAAAAAGTATTTTCAACTGGCGATTTTTACAAATAACCCATAATAAATTGAATACCAAGTTAGATTTTCAATACGGCAGCACATTACTTACAAAGCTTAAATTTGCGGTAAACCTTGAAAATAATGGCAAATCCTTTGTGGCGGGGATTTTTTTATTGAGTCAATGTTGGTTGTTTTTCTTCAATATCATGTCCATATCTCCTCCATACCTTGTCCATGTTTCCTTCGTACCATGTTCTTATCTTCTCCATATTCAGATCATACTTTTTATTTGAACAGAATGATGATTTTCTCTAACTCTATAAAATGCTTTGTTCATAATAGTGCCTTTTATTGAAAATTAATATGAAACCCACATGTATTGCATACACAAACACGAATGAATATAATATTCAGACATGTGGGTTCCATCAGACCTTAAAAAAATAAATTATATTCTGATGAAATGACATCATTCCTTCAACCTTATTTTGCTCAAACCTTAATAACAAGAACACTCCTTCCACTATCCAAAACCTTATTAGCATATTAAAAATCTGGAAATTTTGTTTTTACTTATGACGTAGCCTGGAGGCTACGCCGAACAAAAAGGTAAAAATATGGGGCTTTGCCCAAAAATTCCACTTTTATATGAGCCGTTGCATGCAACGGCTCTACTGAAAGAATGGACGTTTGTTGGCTAAAATCTTTTAAATTCGTTCCTTGCGGAGCTCAAACAGAAAAGATTTTTTAACGCCAACTTCTCTTATTTTTCGGCTCACCGGCTAATGTCAAGACCAAAAAATAAGATTGCCCTGTGGGTATTTCCTTCAACCTTATTTTGCTCAAACCTTAATAACATGAACACTCCTTCCACTATCCAAAACCTTATTAGCTTATTAAAAATCAGAGATTTTGGCACAGGCAAATGCCTTCACCAGCAAAAAGAACGACGTGGCCGGGAGGCTACGCCGAACAAAAAGGTAAAAATATGGGCATTGCCCAAAAATTCTACTTTTATCTGAGCCGTTGCATGCAACGGCTCTACTGAGAGAATGGGCGTTTGTTGGCTAAAATCTTTTAAACTCGCTCCTTGCGGAGCTCAAACAGAAAAGATTTTTTAACGCCAACTTCTCTTATTTTTAGCTACGCTGACCGTTGGTTCGGCTCACCGGCTCATGTCAAGACCAAAAAATAAGATTGCCCTGTGGTATTTCCTTCAACCTTATTTTTGCTCAAACCTTAATAACAAGAACACTTCTTCCACTATCCAAAACCTTATTAGCTTATTAAAAATCAGGAGATTTTTCCACAGTCAAATGCCTTCACCAGCAAAAAGTACGACGTAGCCGGGAAGGCTACGCCGTACTAAAAGTCTTTAATTTTATGTTATGCTCTATCTTTTCTTTTAGCTAAAATTTACCAAACAATTTTATGTATTTCATTCCCTGTCTCTGAAGTTACTTTTAAAACATAAGCCCCATGAGCAGGCAAAACAAATTGAATACTGGAAGCATCTGGCTTTTTCTGAGAAATCAATTTCCCGTTTATATCATATAACTGTAAATTAGAAACTAAAGATAAATTATTCACTATCAATATGTTATCCTTTACATTCCAATTACAAGCATTGTTTTGAATAGAAGGGACGGCACTTGAACCATCTGTATTGATTGTTACATTATCAATTTCCCATTTTTCTATCCGATTGCTGTTTTGCCCTCTGGCATTGAAACGAATATAAAATTTCTTACCGGCAAGTTGAGCACTTAAATCATGAATGTATGTTTGATTGGATATCGTACCATTGGCATTGGAATAGGAAGCAATCGTTGTCCAGTTAACAAAATCTGGTGAAAATTCCACTTTTAATTGTTCAGTACCTAATGGGGTGATAGAGCCCGCATAAGCCTCAAAATATAGATCATACCGGAGAAAAATATGATCCACATTCGTACCGTCTATTTCACAAGTAAAAAGTGGGATAGAATAAGAAGTAAGATTTACTTGCCAATTGAAAACTGCCTTCTGGTTGATTAAAGTCCAAATATTATTACTATTTGTCAATATGGTATAAGCAAATAATTGACTTTGACTCCAATCAGAAATAGCATCAAAATTTTCAGAAATAGGAATTTGTACTGTTTGAATATTTGGAGACATAAATTCATAGGCACCTATATCAATAGTCCCATATAAAACCCTTGGATGATTATCCAGATCTTTTCCATTCAGGAAATCCTGTGATAGACCAATAGTAGTACCAGCATTGATACAAGGCGAACCTGCTTTCAAATGCCAGTCAGCAGTAAGCAATTCCTGTTTTTGTGCCTCTGTGGTAGCTATTCCAATAAAACTGGTAGGGTGAAGATAAGCAAGATTTATATCCGGTGAAATACAGTTCGCTGAACTAGCTCCGCTTATACTTATACCACTTCCTGTGATTCCATTGCTAAGATTGTTGGACGAAGCACAATTATTAATGGAAAAAGAACCAGCATATATTCCGCCACCTGCAGATGCCGCAGAACAATTGGATACCGAGCAATTGGATACGTAAGAAGAACCAGCATATATTCCACCACCTGCAGATGCCGCAGAACAATTGGATACTGTGCAATTAGATACGGAAGAAGAATTAGCATATATTCCGCCACCATAAGTCGCTGAACAATTGGATACCGTGCAATTAGATACGGAAGAAGAATAAGCATATATCCCGCCACCAGAAGTCGCTGAACAATTGGATACCGTGCAATTGGATACGTAAGAAGAAGGACCAGAAAAAGCATATATCCCGCCACCATCAGATGACGCTGAACAATTGGATACCGTGCAATTGGTTACATAAGAAGAAGCAGCAGAAGAAGAATAAGCATATATCCCGCCACCTGAAGTCGCTGAACAATTGGATACCGTGCAATTGGATATGGAAGAAGAAGAAGAAGAATATATCCCGCCACCTCTAGACGCCGCTGAACAATTGGATACCGTGCAATTGATTACATAAGAAGAACCAGAAGTAGCATAAGAATATATCCCGCCACCTGGCCCCTTCGCTGAACAATTGGATACCGTGCAATTGGATATGGAAGAAGAAGAAGAAGAATATATCCCGCCACCTCTAGACGCCGCTGAACAATTGGATACCGTGCAATTGATTACGGAAGAAGAACTAGAAGAAGAATCAGCATATATTCCGCCACCTGAAGAAATACTCGCGGTATTGTTGTTGGCATTGCCTCCGATGACAGAAAAGCCATCAATTGTACCCCCAAGGTTATTTACCACTTGATAACAGTTCCCTTCGTTACCGGTTACCGTCCATGTCCATGTGGTTCCGTTCGAATTCATCTTTTTGGTCCAAACATCGGGGACGCCGTCAATATCCCCACTTAAAACGGTCGTATTTACCAATTCACAGGAATCTACTCTACCGTTCCCGTCCAGATCGGCTAATTGCCGTTCAGCAATGGAGCTTTCCGTTCCGGCAAAACCGCCATATAGTTTTACTCTTGCTTTTATTAAAAAAGTTCGTGAACGGACATCACGGGCAATGGTTTCGGTAGTTGGATAATAAGTTCCCTTTGCTACCCAAACTTCATCTCCGGAAGCAGCTTTATCTATCATTGCCTGAATGCTGCCGGAGGCATTCGCCCAGGAAGAACCATCGCCTGTTCCATTCTGCTTTACGTAATAAATGGTTTTGGCAGACAGTAAACTGCATCCTGCCAATAAAAGGAAAGAAAGGTAAAATTTTAGATTTTTCATGATATTTATTTTTAAAAATTAAGTAATAAAATGGATCTATATAAAAATAATTCCCTTTGACTTTTAATTGATTATTTAATTTTATACGGTAAAGAAATGTAATTTTATTTAAAGATTATAACAAGGCAAATATACAATATTTAGCATAATCAAAATAAAAAAATAATATTTTTTTATCCAAACCTCATTTGATCATAGAATTTTCCAACAATATCAACAATTCATTCCTTATTAGCTTTAAAAACTGGCTACAAAGATTATAAGTTGATAGGCTGTTATTCTCTGGAAAATTCCAGGATAGCATTGTGAGGCAGGGAAAGAATTAAAATCAGGAGATTTTGGTTCAGGTGAAAGCCTTCGCCAGAAAAAAATACGACGTAGCCTGGAGGCTACGCCGAACAAAAAGATAAAAATATGGGCTTTGCCCAAAAATTCTGTTTTTATATGAGCCGTTGCATGCAACGGCTCTACTGAAAGAATGGACGTTTGTTGGCTAAAATCTTTTAAATTCGTTCCTTGCGTAGCTCAAGCAGAAAAGATTTTTTAACGCCAACTTCTCTTCTTTTTCGGCTCATCGGCTCATGTCAAGACCAAAAAATAAGATTGCCCTGTGGTATTTCCTTCAACCTTATTTTGCTCAAACCTTAATAACAAGAACACTCCTTCCACTCTCCAAAACCTTACAAATCAGGGGATTTTGGCAGTGGTAAATCACTGAAGCCAGCGAGAGACAAAATATCTTTATATAATGTAAAACATAGATAATCAATAATATAGGTTTATCTTTAAGTGAAATAAATTGTTTTTGTCATCTAACTTAACACTAATTCAATGATGAGATCTATTTTAATTTGTTTGTTTCAGCATTAAAAATGCATTTTAACATACCGGCTTTATACAAATGCCATTCATTACCGTTACTTGGCTTATAATTTACATCTTTTAAAAATGAGATTTCAATATTCATTCCCTTTTGAAGCATTCGAATATCTTTTATTGGATATTCGAAACTCTCACACGACTGACAGGGTAAAGAAATTAAAAGTTCTCCAATTTTTACTATTTTACCTGCTGTAATAAAGTAGACATAAATTAAAGGATAAAATTCGTATTCTGTTTCCCATAAAACAACATAAGACTCATTATTTTCCGATTGAAAGCTATGTATCTTTGATTTATATGGGCTAAAATCTACGGTATCAATTATTTTTTTTTCTTTCAATTCTGCATTTGAAAAATACATAAAGATCCGATAAAGGTTACTGTCGGTACTAAAATAAAAACAATCTTTAGCATTGATACAAATCGAATCCTGCAGCTTAATTTGAAAGGAATTTTGCAGCTTAAATTCCGAGTTGGAATGCCCACCACAGGAAACAAATGCTATTAGGAGCAAAATAAAATATAATCTCATCATTAAGTTATTTATGCTTTGCTTTTACCGAAACAGATGAGGAGCTTTGAAAATGGTTTCTTTCAATTTGCACGCACAATCGCAAATATTATTCTCCAAAACTCCACTCTTTTTCAACAAATCAAATTCTATCAGAAAGTTTTCGGTAAAAATTCCTTCCTGCAAATTTTCTTCAATTTGTTGCAGCGTCCACCATTTTGCCTGTTTCACTTTTTCCGACTGGAGGTCTATTTTATTCATTTTGCAGGCAATAAAAAGAAAAGCATAATGCTGTTCAAAATCTGTGTGGGTAATATAATTGGAAAGGAAAAAAGATTTTAACTCGGTCAAACCATATAGCTCTTGAGCCGTCCTTTTAATGCAGTCTTCAACTGTTTCTCCCATGCGGATATGATTTGAAATAGCCGTATCCCAATGTAAAGGATAGGACAAATCGTCAGCAGGACGCTTTCTGAGCAAAATCATGCCATCCTGAATAATATGTACACGAATAATGGGATGCATGAATTTTCGTTTTTCGCCCAAACTGGCTTGATGTTGTACGCTGCCAATAATTTTTCCCTGCAAATTGACTATCGGCAACCATTCTTCTTTCAGCAAGCGTGCACGAATAATTTGAACCCGAAGCGATTCGAAAACCAAAACAAAGAAAAGAATTCCGACATAAATTGCCTGCACCAGTTGCAAATAAGCCGTTTCCCGCTGCGTAGGGAAAGCATAGATAAAACCGGTAGCCAAAACATATCCCAGAATTATCAAGAAAATGGTTCGGATAAAACCGAAATATTCATCAAGATTGTTATTCATTGGCAAAGTTTTGGGAATGAGTGCCATAATTCCTTTTTTTATGCGTTTTTGCAGCAACATCATTCCTCCCAAAAATACCAATGTCAACGCTTCATCCAACAAAGGTCGAAAACTCAGAAAAATTATCGGCAAACGAATTATACTGCCAACAATATTGACCGCCAAAAAGATGACACACGACAGGAAAAACCAAATAAATATCTGATTATAAGCAATAAAAACATATACCGCCGACACAAGAAGGACGAAAATGGAAACATAATTCGCCACCGTTCTTCCGGCATACATAGCTGTTACCAAAAACAGCAGAAGCGGAAGAAAATGAATAATGGGATTGAAAAATGAAATTTTTATCTGTTTCCTGAAATTTTCCATTACCAAATTCTAAATGGATTTTGCAATGTTATATAACAATTGCCATCGATTTTAGTTTGATAAAACAAAAAATCAGGGCGTATTTTATAGCTTTATCAATCGACTGATATATTTCCCAATAATATCAAACTCAATATTGACTGTCGTTCCCACGCAAATTTGATGAAAATTGGTGTGTTCGTAAGTATAGGGGATTATCGCAACCTGAAAGGTATTTTCCGTCGGGTTGCACACGGTAAGACTGACTCCATTCACCGCCACTGAACCTTTGTCAACGGTAACATAACCTCTTTTTGCCAATTCCCTGTCCACATCATATTGAAAAGTAAAATACCAGCTGCCATCAGCTTCAGAAATATCGGTACAAACTGCTGTTGTATCGACATGTCCCTGAACAATATGTCCATCGAGACGTTCGGTGAGTAGCAAACTCCTTTCCAGATTCACCTTACTCCCTTCTTGGAGCAATCCCAAATTGCTTTTTTCCAACGTTTCACGGATAGCCGTTACGGTGTAGGTATCGGGAGTTTTGGAAACGACAGTGAGGCATACGCCATTGTGCGAAACACTCTGATCAACCGACAATTCGTTTACGAACGAGCAAGTCATGGTAATGTGCAAATTGCCGGCTTCTTTTTTTAAAGCTACTACCGGGGCAGCTTCTTCAATTATTCCTGAAAACATTGTTTATAAAATTTTACTGGTTGTTTTGGGTTAAACTTTTGGTTCTTGAAATATTCAGAACACCTTTTACCTGTTTTATTTTTTTTATGATACTGTCCAAATCATTGGCATCGTTTACCATTATTGTAAGGTTTCCCTGAAAAACACCGGCATTGGAATCAACCGATATGGAACGCAACAAAATATTTTTCTCTTTCGAAATAAGTGAAGTAATGTTGGTTACAATACCGATGTCATCTTTCCCGACAATATAAAGTGTAATCGGATACTGAGTTCCTCCTGAGCGTCCGGCCCATTGAGCCTTGATAATTCGATAACCGTATTTTGAAATCAACTGAGGAGCATTGGGGCAAGTGGTTCGATGAATTTTGATGCCTCCGCCAACGGATACAAACCCAAAAATGTCGTCTCCGTAAATGGGCTGACAACATTTGGCAAGTGTGTAATCGACATTTTTCAGATTTTGGCCGATAATCAGAACATCTTCTTTTGAAGAAAGTTCTTCGGCAGGAGTTTCTTTTGAAAAAGTTTCGGCACTCCGAGGTTCAGCCTGTTCTGCTCCCGTTTCATGCCGGTCGAGGTCGAGATAGGCATCGCGAATGAGCAGCATGTCGATTTTTTCATGTGCAATGGCCTGATAAAAATCGCTGACGGTTTTATAACCTTTTTTCTTGGCCAATCGCGAAAGCTTTCCTTCTTCCAACTCAATTTTCCAGTTTTTGAAACGCCGCAAAAGAATTTCCCGACCAATTTCAGCGTCTTTAAACTCTATATCTTTCAGCGCCTGACGAATTTTCGATTTCGCCTTTGAAGTTACTACTATGTTCAGCCACGAAGGATTTGGCTTTTGGGAGGGAGATGTGAGGATCTCCACCTGATCTCCGTTTTTCAGCACATATTTTATCGGCACATTTCTTTCCTTGTTGATTTTGGCTCCAATACACTTACTTCCCAAATTGCTGTGAATCAGATAAGCGAAATCCAGTACCGTAGCGCCTTTTGGCAACTTGTGCAAATCTCCCGCCGGAGTAAAAACGAAAACTTCCTGATCGTAAAGATTCAACTTGAATTCATCCATAAAATCTACGGCATTCAAGTCGGGATTTTCCAAAATATCGCGAATATTTTTGAGCCATTCGTCCATGCCGCTTTCACCTTTTATTCCCTTGTATTTCCAATGAGCTGCCAATCCTTTTTCGGCTATTTCGTCCATACGCGTAGTGCGAATCTGAATTTCCACCCATTTGTTTTGAGGCCCCAAAACAGTGATATGAAGGCTTTCGTAACCATTTGATTTCGGTATGGAAAGCCAGTCGCGCAAACGTTTCGGATTGGGCTGATACATGTCGGTTACAATGGAATAAACCTGCCAGCAAATCATTTTTTCTTTTTCCAACGGTACATCCAGAATAATCCGAATTGCAAAAAGATCGTAGATGTTTTCAAAAGGCGTATTCTGTTTCAGAATTTTGGAATAAATGGAATAAATTGATTTCGTCCGACCTTTGATTTCGAAGGGATATTTAATTTCCTTGCCAAGTTTTTCCTTCAAAGGGGTAATAAATTCTTCAATGTACTTGTCGCGAGAACGTTTGGTTTCATTCAATTTTTGGGCAATTTCACGATAAATTTCCCGATTTGTATATTTCAGCGACAAATCTTCCATTTCGCTTTTAATGGAATAAAGTCCCATACGATGAGCCAGCGGAGCATAAAGAAACGAGCATTCGCGAGCCATGCTTTGCTGCATATCTGCAGGAAATTTATCCAGTATTCGCATAAAATAAAGTCGCTCGGCTATCATCATTAAAATGACACGAACATCTTGAGCAAAAGTCAATAAAAGTTTTCTGAAATTCTCTGTCTCCAGCGAAAAACTGCGTTCGTAAAGCTCTTCTACACGCTGCATTCCGCCTATTATCGAGTCAAGCGGAGTTTTGAATTTTTGTTCTATTTCTGAAACAGTCAAATAATTGTTCTTGATCGGTTCCATAAAAAGCACACTCAGAACAGAAGCTTTTCCCAATCCTATTTCATTGAGCAGAATCTGAATAATATACAATTTGTCTTCGATAGAATGGCCCGGTAATGTCAATTGCTGCGGATGGAGTAGATAGTATTCCTTCAGAATTTGTTTGATGGCCTTCCTTTCCTGAAAAGAAAACATGTTCTTTTCAGAAGTTACCATGCGACGGTATAAACTAAAAACAGACTGAGAAGGATAGGTAGTCATATTTTAAAAAACACTCTTTATAAAACAAACGTAAATTCAAGTAATTCATGCAATTTTTTCGTGGGAAATAAAAGCAAAAGAGAATTATTTTCAAGTTAAAGTTGATAGAAGAATTTTTCTCATTGGTTATCGAACAAATAGATTACTTTGGTCTCTTCCTCTTAAAAAATTGCCATGATGAAGGCATTTAGCCATAGAACAAAGGTACGAAATTTGGGCAATATTACAACAAAGCTGGAAACAAAAAGATACAGTGTTGGTTATCTTGAAAAAGGGGAAATAGGGGAAAAAACCAAAAATAAAATGTCGTTTTCTTCGGGCGACGGGGTTATAAAATGGTTTTCTTTACCCTCAGGGTAGATGCTAAAAAATGAACAAAACCTATTCAAAAGTGGAAAATTATTCTTAATCAATTTTCTTATCCTTGTCGAAAGAATAAGATTTTAATTTTTTATACAACTTTTTAATTTACATCACACTTCGTGAAATAGTGATAATACTTCGCAGAAAATGAAACAAAAAGGAATAAAAACTTTAATGATAATTTCAGCTTTCTCAGTGATAGTTTACGGAGCTAATTAATTTGTTTTATAAGTATATTTTATTTCTTTGAGTTGATTGTTTGCTTCAACAATTTTTTGTTTCATATTTTCTTTGTACAGCTTTAATTTGGAATTGATTTTTTCGTCTTTTAAAGCCAATATTTGAACAGCTAAAATTGCAGCATTTTGTGCAGCATTGATCCCTACAGTAGCAACAGGTATACCCGGAGGCATTTGAACGATGGAAAACAAGGCATCCATACCGTTTAAAGAAGCTTCAATTGGAACACCAATCACAGGCAAAGTAGTCATCGAAGCTATAACGCCCGGTAAATGTGCTGCCATACCGGCCCCGGCAATAATTATTTCAATACCCCTTTTTTCAGCATGAAGAGCAAAATCTTCTACCTCCTTTGGAGTACGATGAGCCGATAACGCATGTATTTCAAAAGGAATTTCAAATTCATCCAAAAGTTTGGCAGCCTTTTCCATTATTTTCAGATCGGAGGTGCTACCCATGATAATACTTGCTCTTGCTTTCATTTTTAAAAAATTGATTTATAAAACTTCTTGTTCAAGCAATCAACTTGACATATTGTTCTGCCGAAAGTAATTTTTCCAGTTCAGAAGGATCGGCGACCCTTATTTTAACAATCCAGCCTTCGCCATACGGATCATCGTTGAGCAGTTCCGGCTTGTTTTCGAGTTCTTTATTAAATTCAAGAATTTCACCACTTATTGGCAAAAAAAGTTCCGAAACTGTTTTGACAGCTTCTACTGTTCCAAAAACTTCGCCGGCATGAATGTTTTCTCCCAAGGTTTCTACCTCAACAAATACTATTTCGCCCAATTCATGCTGAGCAAAATCGGTAATTCCCACCCATGCAGTATTACCTTGCACCCTGATCCATTCGTGTTCGGTGGTGTATTTCAAATTTTCAGGTACTTTCATTTTTTCTGGTTTTATAATTAAGTTCGCAAATTTAATAATTAACGTGGAAATATAAGGTGTTTTTATTTAAAATAATGAAAATGTTTTTGCCAATAATTTTTTTTACAGAGAAAGTAGACCAACGGATATAGGAAACCATTGTATAAAATCAAAGAAAAACAGTTCAAAGAACAAAAGTCGGTCAAAATCGTTATTTTTAATAAAATGTTTACAGAAAAACAAAGTTAATTCTCTAATTTTGTATTCATCTTTTAAGTAAATTTTTTCGGTCATTTTTCCATCATTTTATCCACTTATTTATGAGATAATCATTTTTTTCAAGCAGAATTAGTTCGTTTGATAAAAATGAAAATTACCGGCGAGAACAAAAACCTTCATAAATAAGAGATGAAATTTACCATCATTTCAATGTCATTTAAATAAATATTTTGGAAAACATAAAAAAATAATTTTTATTTATGGATCGCAACAAAAAAAATTATCTTGCACCCCTCATCGTATTCTTAGCCGTAATTTTTGGACTTATTCTGGGTAACTTACTGGCTCAGAGGGCTTTTTTCTCGTCTTCACCAAACATTTTTTTCGGTTTTGGTAATGCTTCCAAAGTAGATGAATTGCTTCAGATTATTAACACTAATTATGTCGATACACTCAACTTAGATGAAATGACTGAAAACGTCATGCAAGATATAATCGCAAAACTTGATCCCCATTCGGTATACATACCGGCAGAAGATATTTCTTTGGCAAATAGCGAATTGGAAGGTAGTTTTAGTGGTATTGGCGTACAATTCAACATTCAGAACGATACAGTCATGATTATATCCGTGATCAGCGGAGGTCCTTCGGAAGCAGCTGGCTTAATGCCCGGAGATCGCATTGTAGAAGTAAATGACACCACCTTTGTGGGAAAAAGTATTAACAATGAAAAAGTAATGAAAAAACTTCGCGGACCGGAAGGTACGAAAGTTAAGTTGGGCATTAAACGAAACCAAACAAAGGAAGTGTTGTATTATGAAATAACCAGAGGAAAAATTCCTGTAAATTCCGTAGATATTGCTTATATTGTTCAGCCAAGTGTGGGTTTTATTAAAGTCAGCAAATTTGCCGAAACAACTTATGGAGAATTTCTGAATGCCATAGCCAAATTAAAAAACGAGGGTGCTGATAAATTCATAATTGACTTGCGAGGCAATAGTGGCGGATTTATGGATCAGTCCATTAATATGATTAACGAATTTCTGCCGGCTAACCGACTTATCGTTTATGCACAAGGGAAAGCCTATAAGCGCTTTGAAGCCAAATCAGATGGAAAGGGTAGCTGTACAAGGGAGCCGCTGGTAGTACTCGTTGATGAATTTTCTGCATCGGCAAGTGAAATTTTTGCAGGGGCCATTCAAGACAACGATCGGGGAACGTTAGTAGGCAGACGTACTTTTGGTAAGGGATTGGTGCAACAGCAGTTTAATTTGTCTGATGGTTCGGCTGTTCGCCTAACGGTGGCACGCTATTATACCCCTTCCGGTCGAAGTATTCAAAAGCCTTATAAACTTGGTAATACGGAAGAATACGAAAAAGAATTTATCAACCGTCTGTTGCATGAAATTAACGACAGTATTTTCCACCCGGATTCTTTGCGATACAAAACGGTTGGAGGAAGAATTGTATATGGCGGAGGCGGCATTATGCCCGATGTATATGTTCCTTTGGATACATCAGAATTTACACCATATTTTAATAACGTGGTCAATTACGGATATGTTTATCAGTTTGCCTTTCAATATTCTGACAAAAACAGAGAGAAACTGAAAAAAATAAAGAATTGGCAGGAAATGGACACTTACTTAAATAGTCAATCCTTATTGGATCAATTTGTAAAATTTGTTTCCGAAAAAGGAATTCAAGCCAATAAAAAAGAAATAAACATCTCAAAAAATTTGCTTTTGACACAACTTAAAGGGTATATTACACGAAATATTCTGGGCGATGAAGGATTTTATCCATTACTTTATCGAAGCGACAAAACTGTATTGAAAGCGCTTGATGTGATAAATTCCAAACAATGATAATTGACTTTGGTATGTAATACCAATGTTTAAGATATGTTTGAACAATTTACTTTAGAAAGGTAAGATAAAATATCCCATCTCAGAATTAAAGGCTTAATGAGATTTTAAAATTCATCATGAAACCCACATGTATTGCATACACAAACACGAATGAATATAATAATTCAGACATGTGGGTTCCATCAGACTCTAAATAAATAAATTATATTCTGATGAAAGGAAAAATTTGTTTGTGAGCATAACAAAATAATCTGTCTCTCAACTGATAAAAAAATTACGACTTTAGAAATTTCAAAAGTGAATAAGTGTTGTGAAATTTTTTTGGTTTGAGAAAAAAAAGTAACTTTGCAGCATTAAACTAAATCTATATAAAAATGGCTTACGTAATTACAGAAGATTGCATTGCATGTGGATCGTGCATAACTGAATGTCCGGTAGAAGCAATCTCAGAAGGCGATATCTATGTTATTGATCCGGATGTGTGTACAGATTGCGGTGTATGCGCTGATGTTTGTCCATCAGAAGCAATCATACCTGCATAATTAAATTTTCGATTTAATTTATTTTGTTTGCGGTTCTGTCATTAAAGCATGACGGAACCGCTTTTTTTATGGACGGTAGTCCGATTTCTGGAGCAGTAGCTGATAATTATTTTCATTAGCTAACTGACGTAGACTGACGTTATTGTTTTTTTTCATATAACTATTCACAATTTGCCAACCTATCCATGTGCCCACTCTACCTGGAGAATCTTGTGATACAGGAGCAGTAAAAGGAGCTTCATCCAAATAGGAATTTATAAGCCTCATATCGGAAGAAAACAATGCTTTGTCTTCAATAATTTTTGCCCATATTTCCTTTTCAAATCGTTTACACCATTGCCATTGTTCGCGAGTATACCCCATCAATACTGAAGGTTCTACATCAGGCATAAAGACCGACAACAAAAATAAAATTTTCCCATTATACAGCATATTGTCCAACAAGCGATTATTTTCCGATTCCATTGGGAAATAACTAAAAAGAAGCGTAGAAACAACATCAGGGGCTATACTTTCAGGTCGCATATTGAAAGTCAGGTATTCATAAGTAAACGACTTATAAAGAGGGTAATCGGCTCCTAAGTATAAATCGGCCCCTACAGCAATTAAAGAAGGGTAAATAATGATAGAACGATTGAAGCCGGATACGAAAAAATAAATTTCGGGTAGCCTGATCTCGGGAAAATAATGATGCATATAAGTAAAAGCTATCGAAAGTTGTTTCTCTATATCATGCACATCAGCAAAAGTTTTCAGAACTTCTTTGTTGACTTTTTGAAAAGCGGCATCACAAAGAAAATCTCCTATTAATTTAGCAACTGAATCGGTGTCGGAAGGTGCAACGTTAAGTATTTCGTTAATAAATACCGGGAAAAAAACGGGATAATCTTTGTAAATTTTCCTAATTTCTGCTTTGAGATTTGTAGTGTCAACGTTGATCAAATCCTTATCAAAACGCCGTATCCGAACTTCAACTTCATTCTTTTTTGTGTTAATGCGAAAACGGTTATGATTTTGACACGAGAAAAGAAATATAATCAGAAAAAACAGAATAAAAAACTTGATTTTTTTTGTCATGATTGAATTTTAAAAGAAAGCGTAAAACCACAAAAATTTTTTATGCAATTTTACGCTTAAACATATTATTTTCTAAAACTCTTATCTTTTGTTTTTCAATGCTTTTTGTTGTTCGCGTTGCATTTTTTCCATTCGTTCAATCCAACTGCTTTTTTTCTTCGCAGGTTGCTTCTGATTGCGTTTAGCATGTAGTTGGGCTAAAAGTTTCTTTTCGTCAACCATTGAGCGAATGATAAAAGTTTGAATAATGGTAATCAGAGTAGAAAGCAAGTAATAGTAACTTAATGCTGCCGAGTAATTGTTAAAAATAAACATAAACATGACAGGCATCAAGTACATCATCCACTTCATTAAATTTCCGCCCGGTTGGTTGGTAGTTGGAGTAGTTGTCATTGTCAACTTGGTGGAAATAATGCTTGAAATGGTCATCAAAAGGCAGAAAAGGCTTAAATGATTGCCAAAATACTTCGAAATAATTGGGATATAAGCATTCCAGCTAATTATAGAATCGTAAGTTGAAAGATCTTTTGCCCAAAGAAAACTTTCCTGACGGAGTTCGATCGAAGCAGGGAAGAAGCTAAACATGGCAAAAAGGATAGGTATTTGCAACAAAGCCGGAAGACATCCACTCATGGGACTTACACCAACTTTGGAATAAAGATCCATGACTGCTTTTTGCCTTTCCATAGCTTTTTCAGGAGGTATTTTGTTGTAAATTTCATCAATTTCTGGTTTAAGGACTCGCATTTTGGCGCTGGATGTATATGATTTATACGTCATGGGAAAAATTATGATTTTAATGATAATTGTCATCAATAAGATGATGATGCCATAATTCCCGATGTATTTACTGAAGAAATTAAACATGGGAATAATCATGTAACGGTTAATCCATCCAAAAATTCCCCATCCAAGTGGTATCAGTTTATGAAGTTGAAGCTTTTCTTCTTTGGCTACTCCTTTGTCATAAGATGCAAGGATATTGAATTTATTAGGACCCAAATACATTCTAAAGTTGGTCGAAGTTTTTCCGGTAGGATCAAATGGAATGGTCATATCGGCCCTGTACGACTTCAGATAGGGAGAATCCTCAGGTTCAACCTTGCTTTCCAGAAAAGACGAAGTAAATGCATCTTCGGCTATAAGCACATTACTGAAAAACTGGTCCTTGAAAGCAATCCATTTCAGTTTGTTGGTAATTTGCTTGCTGTCATTTTTACTTTCACTTAATTTTTCTACATCATCCGAAAGATATTTATACTGAATATTTGAGTAACGACTCTCAAATTGCCGACCTTTTTCCTGCTGACGCAATCGGGTAGTCCACTGCATTTCCAAAAAATTAGTTCCCGCCGGCATAACATTGCTCATTTTGTTGGCTTTAATGCTGAAACTAAACATATAATTGTCGGGAGGAAGAGTGTAGACCACATCCATGTATCCTTCGCCGGTAGTTTTTAGTCTGAAAACAAGTATTTGATTTCCCAATGTATCTTTTTCTATGGGAAGTAAAACTTCAAAAAATAAGTTGGCTGTGTTCAGAATTCTGTTATTGTTGGTTATCAGAGTAAATCCCATATTGGCCTCACTCCCCTGAAAAAGAATCAGAGGAAGGGAATCATGTCGACGATAATCTTTTAGTTCGGCTGCATAAATACGAGCCCCCTTGTTCGTAAAGGTAAGTTTTAAAACGCTGTTTTCCAATGTTATAAATTCTTCTTTCCCTAAAGCGGCAACACTGAAATCGCCATAAGCATCTCTGATAACAGCCGAAGAATCCAGTGTGGTTTTAATAGAATCAGAAAGTAAAGAATTGACTTCTTGAATAGCAGTTTCCGATTCAGCTTTGGCTTTTTCAATTTGTGCTATCGAATCGTTGTAGCGCCTTTGTTTTTCGATCATTTCCTGATTGGGGCGATTCAATAAGGCAAAGACAACAATAATAACCGTTATTAATAGAAAACCTGTAATTGTATTTTTATCCATGATATATTTTTGAAATTCAACAAGTGAGAAATGAGAATTAAATTTTCAATCATTAATTATTTAATAGCTGTTTTAAATTTTGAGTTTTGAGTTTTTTCCTTCGATTCGTTTCTATATTCGATGGCAGCTTTTATAAAACTGATAAAAAGAGGATGAGGATTAATAACCGTACTGCTGTATTCGGGATGAAACTGAACGCCGATAAACCATCTATGAGAAGGAACTTCAACAATTTCTACCAAATTTGAAGAAGCATTTATTCCACTGCAAATCATGCCGGCTTTATCAAACTCTTCTTTATAATAGTTATTAAATTCAAACCGGTGTCGATGTCGTTCGCTGATATTTTCTTTTCCGTAAATCTTAAAAACTTTTGTCCCCTTTTTCAATTTGCAGGGAAATGCTCCCAATCGCATGCTGCCACCCAAATTCAAAATATTTTTCTGTTCTTCCATAATGTCCACTACATTATGAGTGGTAGTCGGGTCAATTTCGGTGCTGTTGGCATCTGCATAACCCAGCACATTTCTTGCAAATTCTATCACCATACACTGCATCCCCATACAAATGCCGAAAGTTGGTATGTTTTTTTCACGTGTGTACTTGATGGTGACTAATTTTCCCTCAATTCCTCTTTGACCAAAACCGGGAGCGATAATAACACCATCGACTCCCTCAAGTTTTTTTTCTATATTTTCTTCGGTAAGTTTATCCGACAATATTAAATCGAGCTTTAATTTTCTGTCGTTATAAGCACATGCCTGAAGTAGAGATTCGATGATAGATTTATAAGCATCAGGAAGCTGAACATATTTGCCCACCAATGCAATGTGTACTTCTTCTTTTGCATTTTCCAATTTTTCCACAAACTGTATCCATTTGGAAAGATTGGCCTGAGGTATTTTCAACAAGTCAAACCCCATTTTTCTAAGTACTACTTCATCAAGTTTTTCATCGTACATCATTAATGGGACACGATATATGGTAGAAACATCTACAGACTGCATAACCGAATTGGGTTCGACATTACAAAACAAAGCCACTTTCTTACGCAAATCGGAAGAAATATTGTGCTCGGTACGCAATACCAGGATATCGGGTTGTACACCTTGTTCCTGTAAAGCTTTGACTGAATGTTGAGTAGGTTTTGTTTTTAGTTCCTTAGCAGCTGAAATATAGGGTACATAAGTCAAATGAACAATCAAACAATTTTTCCCGAGTTCCCATCGCAACTGACGGACACTTTCAATATAGGGCAATGATTCAATATCGCCAACAGTACCGCCAATTTCTGTGATTACAAAATCGTAATCGCCTTTTGAGCCCAATAATTTAATATTTCGCTTTATTTCATCCGTAATGTGAGGAATTATCTGTACGGTTTTTCCCAAATAATCTCCACGACGTTCTTTTTCAATAACATTTTGATAAATTCGCCCGGTGGTAATATTATTTGCACGATGGGTCTCAATGTTCAAAAATCTCTCATAATGCCCCAGATCAAGGTCGGCTTCATGTCCATCAACGGTCACATAACATTCCCCGTGTTCATAAGGATTCAATGTCCCCGGATCAATATTTATGTAAGGATCAAGTTTTTGGTTGGTCACCTTAAAACCTCTCGACTGCAGGAGTTTCCCCAACGAAGCTGCAATAATTCCTTTTCCCAGAGAGGAAACTACACCTCCTGTAACAAAAATGTATTTAGTTTCTTTCACTTTGCCGTTTTTACTTAAATTCTTTAAGTTTGCAAATTTCGCAAAAAAAATTGAATATTGAAAGTTGCAATTTTGTTGTCCGATGTCTTATTTTAACTCAGAATCCTTAATAGGAAAAGGGTTTTAATCTTGTATAAAAATAACTTTATCTAAAGATATAGAACTTTTATATAGAACTTCTGCAGTCGAATGCATATCATGAAAAAATCAACAGCAAACCAGTTATCAAATCCATTTAAATAAATAAAAAAGGCGAGCATAGTTTTCCTGACTATAGAACAACTCTTCTGACTTTGACTTTCCCTTTAAATTGGTTAATGAGTAATCTGGGTTTAAATAGAAAAAAGAGATATCCCCTACTCCATTTTTTTTGAAGACAAACATTTTCGATCAAAATATGGAATTTGGGAAAAAGCAATTAACGTTTTTCTCTTAGTCGGGAAATTCCATCAAATACGCTTTGATAAATTCATCAATATCACCATCCATCACTGCCTGCACATTGGAGGTTTGATAATTGGTTCGATGATCTTTCACCCTACGGTCGTCAAAAACATAACTGCGAATCTGCGAACCCCATTCAATTTTCTTTTTGGTCGATTCAACTTTCTCCTGTTCAGCCCGTCGTTTCTGAAGTTCAAGCTCGTAAAGTTGCGATTTGAGTAAACGCAGAGCATTGTCCTTGTTATCGAATTGTGAACGACTTTCGGTGTTTTCAATAACGATTTCGCTCTGTTCCCCTGTTACGGGATGTTTAAAGGTGTAATGCAATCTTACACCGGTTTCAACCTTATTCACATTTTGTCCGCCAGCTCCCGACGAGCGAAAAGTATCCCACGAAAGATTGGCCGGATTAATCTCTATTTCGATGGAATCATCAATCAGCGGAACAACAAAAACCGATGTAAAGGAAGTCATTCTTTTGCCCTGAGCATTGAAAGGAGAGACTCTGACTAAACGGTGTACGCCATTTTCACTTTTCAGATAGCCGTAAGCTCTTTCTCCTTCTATCTGAATGGTTACGGATTTAATTCCTGCCTCATCGCCGGGCTGGAAGTTGGTAATCTCCCATTTATAACCTTTTCTTTCTGCCCATCGCTGATACATTCTCATCAGCATTTCCGCCCAATCCTGAGCTTCGGTTCCGCCGGCTCCGGCAACAATTTTAAGAACAGCCCCCAACTGATCTTCCTCATGAGAAAGCATGTTGTTCATTTCCAACTGTTCAATCAATTGTAAAGCCTTCCGATAGGTTTCGTCCAGTTCCTGTTCTTCAATCACGCCTTCACGAAAAAAATCATAAGCAAGCTCCAGCTCATCTGCTGCGGTTTTCACTTCCTGGTAACCGGTTACCCAATTTTTAAGCTCTTTTAATTTTCGCATTTGAGCTTCTGCCTTTTTCGGGTCGTCCCAAAAGTTGGGTTCCTGCGTACGAAGTTCTTCTTCTTCTATTTGAATTTGCCTGTTGTCGACGTCAAAGATACCTCCTCAACGCTTCGGTGCGTTCTGTAACGTCTTTAAGTTGTTCGATTGTTATCATTATATTGTCTTTTTATTAAATTGAAAATGAATATATCAGAAAAATTTACGACCGAACTGTTAAAAATTTAACTGTTCAACAAGTAATAATGAAAAATTATTTTTTTAGATCGAGTAACTTTTCTATTTTCCCTTTAAACGCTGTATTTTCCATAATACCGGTAAACTGTTCGGCTCCGGGTCCAAAAGCATAGATCGGCACCGGAACACCCGAGTGGTTTTTGGTAGAAAAATGGGCATCCATTTCGTCATATCCGAATTTTCCATTTAAAATAGTCATTCCGCCGGTTTCATGATCGGCTGTAATAATTACCAATGTATTGCCATCTTTCTGGGCATAATCCAAAACCTTTCCAATGGTTTCATCAAAATCCAACATCTCTTTTACGATCTGTTTCTTGTCGTTGTCGTGAGCAGCCCAGTCGATTTGAGAACCTTCCACCATCAGGAAAAAACCTTTCTTGTTGTTGTCCAAAATATCTATGGCTGCCATTACCGATTTTGGGAGCATATCGCCACGCTCAGGCATCGGCGGGCAATGATTCTCATAAAACAATCCGGCCAATTTTCCCGATTTTACTTTTACAGCTTCGTCGAGTGAATATGCTATTTGATAATTATTTTTTTTTAGTTTTTCTACTAAGTTTATCTGGTCTTTTCTGTTATTAAAATACTTCAGTCCGCCACCAATGAACACATCAACATCTGTTTGAAGAAAATCTCCAGCTATTTCTTCATACATATTGCGGCTAATCTGATGTGCGATAAAGCTGGCGGGTGTTGCATGGGTTACTGCACAAGTTACTACTATTCCGGTGGACAACTGATTGCGTTCGGAGAGTTCGAGAATAGATTCTGTTTTTACGGAATCGGGCGTCATGCCAATCATGCCGTTTTTTGTTTTTACGCCACAAGCTATGGCTGTTCCTCCGGCACCTGAATCGGTAGTATAATGATCGGAAGAATAAGTTTTTGAAAAACCGGTGTAAGTGCACCGTTCGAGCTGAAGTTGATTGTTGTTGGCAGTCATTGCCGAATACATTTGGGCTAAACCCATACCATCACCAATCATCAGAATTACGTTTTTTGGCTTTTTCTCAGCAGAAACCGAAGCTGACATCAAAATTAATGCAGCTATCAAGCCTAAACAAAAATTCGTTTTTTTCATTTTATATTCTATTTGTAAATTGCCTATTCATCCAAAGCCTTACTGATCATCAACAATTCCCTTCTCACATTTTGTAAACGTTCCACCAACTCCTGCTGTTTGGAAACGGTCTCCTTTTTCAGCGAAAGTTTACGCTTTGCGCCTTGCAATGTGAGTTTCTGCTCATTGACCAGTAAGTGAATCATTTTAATAATTTCAATATCTTCTTTGGTATAAGTACGTGTTCCCTTGTTGCTTCGTTTTGGCTTCAGCTGCGAAAATTCCTTTTCCCAAAACCGCAGGTTGGAAGGACTGATTTTCAGCATTTCTGCTACTTCCGAAATGGAATAATATACTTTTTCCATGTTGAATTTTATTTGATAATTTTCAGACGTTGGCCAATTGTTATTTTACTACCCTTGATGTTATTCCATTTTTTAAGGTTGGAGACTGAAACACCATATTTTGCAGCAATGCCGCTCAAGGTCTCACCTTTTTTTACTTTGTGATAAGTAACATTTTTGGAAGCCCCTAAATTAGAAGAAGAAGTTGACCTGAAAGCTTCAATTTCGTTTCTACGGTTATTGATTAATTCATCAGCTTTATAAGAAGCTATTTCATGCAATCTCTCCATAAAAATGCTGGAATAATTTACAGGCAAAGTTAAGACATAGGGTTTTAAATCACCGGGTATTATGTCCTTTTTATATTGTGGATTAAGCCACCGGAGCTCTTCAATCGGGATATTAAGCACTGACGATATTTGTTCCAAATGGATTCTTTGATTGATCATGAAAGTGTCAATTAGTGCTGGAATATTTACCACTGCTGGACATAAATTATGTTCTTCGGCATAATGAAAAGTATAGGTGGCAGCAATATAAATGGGAACATAGCCTCGTGTTTCCAATGGCAAATAAGGGTAAATTGCCCAATAATCGGTTTTTCCGCCGGCTCTTCTGATGGCTTTGTTCACATTACCGGGACCGCAATTGTAAGCAGCAATCACCAAATTCCAGTCTCCGTAAATGGCATATAAATCTTTAAGAAACCGCGCTGCAGCATAGGACGCTTTTCGAGGATCAAGCCGTTCGTCAACCAATGTGTTGATTTCCAAACCATACATTCGCCCTGTTGGAATCATAAATTGCCACAAACCGGCAGCTCCAGCTCGTGAAATAGCAGTAGGGTGCAAAGCAGATTCAATGATAGGGAGAAATTTTAATTCTAAAGGCAATTTATTGGCATCTAATGCTTGTTCGAAAACAGGGAAATAATAATTGCTGATGCCCAGCATGTATTCTGTTTGAGTTCGCTTTCGGACAGTATAAAGTTCTATAAAGGAGCGAACAATATTATTATAAGGAAGCTCTATCAAACAAGGTATTTGTGAGAGCCGATATTTATATAGAGAATCGGGAACCGGTGCGGGTGGCTCACCCGAATTGCATTCTGTAGTATCCATTCGCTGCAATGCCCATAGATGAAGCAAATGATCTAATGCATATCCGTATGCGTCAGGTATTCCAATGATGCTGTCGATTTTGGAAGATAAAGTATCTTCCGGTAAATCTTTGGCAGCTTGTGAAATAACTGAATTTATCGAAAAGCAAATGAAAGAAACAACAATTATGGAAAATTTTAAATTCATTTTTTATCCTAATAATGCGGGGTAATTATTTCAACTTAAAACGGCATTGCATGCCAAGCCCCCCTGATGTAGTTATATTATCTTTTAGATAAATTGGTTTGATTTCAAGCGACAAATCGGGACTAATGTCGAAGCCGTACAATTGTGCATCCACAAAAGCATCAACCAACGTAAGAGCATAAAAAGCCACCGAAACAATTACACTCAAATCTCTCTGCCGACGAAATTGATCTTGTCCGCTTTTTAAAATGGTTGTATATCTGCCGGTCCCGCCAATTGATTCAAGAGTATATCCTGCCGGCAAAATATCCAGAAAACTGTTTGTCGTCGGGTCTGAATCAATAATATCCAAATAAGCGGTATGATAAGAATTATACCGGCTTGCATTCCATGAATAGGCATAATAACATCCCAACAATCCGCCATAGACAATTGGCAATTTCCAGTATTTTTTGTTCAATATTTGTCCCCAACCGGGTACTACTGCACCCATCCAAACAATTTTCGACGGATTGGGCATGTAAACCGGCTTTTGTACAGTATCAATTGATACTTGGGTTTCTTTTTGTAAAGATTTTTCAGGCAGCCGATTCATACTATCCAGAACAATCTCTCTTTTTTCGTTGACATTCTGAGCATTGAGTACAATTCCGAAAAGGGAGATAAACCATATTTCTGCCGTTATCAGAAAAAATCTTTTCACTTGAAATTTGGTTTAAATTTTATCCAGCAATCCCATGATACGGGATAATTCTTCATCGTTTGAAAATGGGATGGAAATTTTTCCCTTTCCCTGCTCGTTACAACTAAATTGTACTTTAGTGCCGAAAGTTTTACTCAGTTGATTCTTTAATTCTTCGTATTCTTTTAATTTTCTTACCGGATTGGGTTTGGAAACTCGAGCATGTTTTTCCTCAAAACTTCCGGTTTCGGCGTAGAGTCTGACCATTTCTTCCACTTTTCTGACAGAATAAAAATTCTCCAGAATAGCTTCGTAGAGTTGAAGTTGTACAGCAGGATCTTCCAATCCCAAGATAGCACGGGCGTGTCCCATGTCGATTTTTTTATCCTTAATTCCCACCTGGATTTCGGCCGGCAAACGAAGTAAACGCAAGTAATTGGCAATGGTAGCCCTTTTCTTGCCAACTCGTTCGCTAAGCTGCTCCTGCGTAAGATGATATTCTTCCAACAGTCGGTAAAAAGCCAAAGCCACTTCAATGGCATTCAAATCTTCGCGCTGAATGTTTTCTATCAGTGCCATTTCCACCACTTGCTCGTCGGCTGCCGTTTTAACATACGCCGGTATGGATTTGAGCCCCACCATCTTGGAAGCACGATAACGCCGTTCACCCGCAATGATCAGATACGTTCCATCATCATTTTTCCGAAGCGTAATGGGTGAAATAACTCCCAGTTCACGTATGGAAGAAGCCAATTCGGCCAAAGATTCCTCATCAAAGTGAGAACGTGGCTGATTGGGATTTGGAAAAATCAAATCCACATCCACTTCGCTAATGGAAGAAGAACCACTGGTATAAATGTCGTCGGTGTCGATCAACGCTCCAAGTCCTCTTCCCAATGCTGATTTTTTTACCATAACTGCAAACGAGATTTTATTCTTTTTATTTTTTATTGCAAGCTATATTAACTTTTTTGTCGGTCAATCAATTCCTTTGCCAAATCGAGGTAATTGGAAGAACCTTTCGATTCGGGATCGTACAGCATAACGGGTTTCCCGTAACTTGGCGCTTCGCTGAGCCGCACATTTCTGTATATGACATTTTCAAAAACCATGTTCTGAAAATGTTTTTTTACTTCGGCATAAACCTGGTTTGCCAACCGAAGACGATTGTCGTACATGGTAAGCAAAAAGCCTTCAATATCAAGCGAAGGATTCAACTTGCTTTTAATTATTTTGATGGTATTTAAAAGTTTGCTGATACCTTCCAATGCAAAATATTCACATTGCACGGGAATAATCACCGAGTCGGAAGCCGTAAGTGCATTTACCGTTATCAAACCCAATGAAGGGGAGCAATCAATCAAAATAAAATCGAAATCGGGTTTTAACGGGCGCAGCAAATGCTGCATCACTTTTTCCCGCTCCTCCATGTTCAACATTTCAATCTCTGCTCCAACCAAATCGATATGTGAAGGGAGCACCGACAAATTTTCTATTTCCGTTCCATGAATAGCTTGCTGTGGCGACACACCATCAATCAAACATTCGTAAATGGTATATTTCAGCGATTGAATTTCTATTCCCAATCCCGAAGAGGCATTTGCCTGAGGATCGGCATCAACCAGCAAAACTTTTTTACCCAATGATGCCAAAGAAGCAGCCAAATTAATAGCAGTAGTGGTTTTACCAACTCCGCCCTTCTGATTGGCCAACGATATAATTTTACCCATAAAATTAATAAGGCAATTTATTCTTTTTTATGAAATCGACATTAAAATTCTTCCATATAAGTAAGGCATATTGCCTTTTTTGCAGCCAAGAAATGATTTTTTTTAAGCTGGACAAAGATAATAAAAATAAATTTATACTTTTACAAACGTTCTGCGTTGTAGAACAGAAATAAGATTTTTTATAAATCGGTAACAACAACATGTTTCTAAAGTATTTATACTTTCTTCTTACCAACTGAAATATTTTTTAGATTTTCTTTTTTGTAATTTGCACCTGTTTTTCTATATTTGCTCAGAAATCAATGAATTTCAATAAAGTTGATTTTATAGTATGATATAAAGAAGCATCCTTTAAGGTAAATTTTTTCAAAAAGTCGAAAAATCTTTCTGAATATTTTATATTTCCTGCTTTATTAACAACATCAATCAACCAAATTCAGTTTTATGAAAAAAATAATTGTTTCATTCCTTATGGCTTCTGTTATTTCGAGCGTGTTATGTCAATCTTCCCTCACATTGAAAGAAAACGAGTCAGTGCTTATTTACTCTTTACCCATGACAGAATTATGTATTAAAGTTGACGTGGAAAAAATTACCCGAAAACCCGGTGTTTTTTATCGTTATTCTGAAAGATATTTGGCTACTTCAGATATAATTACCGAAGAAAAAACAGTTTATTCTTTAAAAGATATTCAGGTAACTTCAAATGCCGTTCCCGATCCATCGAAAACCTATGCCGTTAGAGTGGATAAAAATTCGCCCTTTGTGTCCATCTCGGTTGATCAAAACGGCTTATTATGTGGAATAAATGTTCCTCCTCCCACCTCTTTGCCCGAACTTTCAGTGTTTGCACCCACAGAAGCAAAAGAAAATCTTAGCAATAACGTTATATTGCCGCTGGGTGAAGAATATATGTTGGTTGGGTCAGTAGCAAAACTTGCAGAAGGAGCTGCCAAACAGATATATAGAATTCGGGAAAGCAGATTAAACTTACTTACCGGAGATGTTGATCATTTCCCTTCTGATGGAACATCATTGAGTGCCATTTTAAATGAATTGGATAAAAAAGAAAAAGAGTTAACAGAACTTTTTATTGGTAGTACAACGAAAGAAATTCAAAAACATACCTTATATTTACGACCTCAACAAGCTTTGAACAACGAAGTCCTTTTTCGTTTTTCGGTTTTAAAAGGGCTTGTGCCAGCTGATGATTTGAGTGGCGTTCCGTACTATATTAGTGTTATTCCTACTAAATCTCCAACCATATTGGACAACCCCAAACAAAAAGCACCCAAAGAATACATAAACTTTGTTATTCCTTCTGCTACATTGGTTACTGTTTCCGATGGGAAAAGCACATTTTTTTCTCAACAATTTTTGTTCCCACAGTTTGGCATTGTAATTCCGCTATCGTCTTCTATGATCAAAGGTAATGACAAAATAGTAATTATTGACCCTGCAACCGGGCGTTTGTTGAGTATATTTTAAAAAATGTGATTGAAAAAGGAATGATACTTTCACGAATGAATCTTGATTCTCATCTCAATTTAAAACGTTCAAAATAATGTTTTTGATTTAGGTAAAAATGCGGTTGAATTTTACCAATTGGTGTTATTTGTAAAATAAATTTTTCTATATCCTGCAAAGCACAAAAAAAATAGGCTGTCGCACTTATGAGACAGCCTATTTGGATAACACTAAAAACTAAGAAGATTAATACTGTGTACGCTGATTGGCAGCATAGATAATTTTAAGTGCGTAGGCTCTTCGCAAAGCTTGCTTTATATCAGTGATAATACCCATATGAGTATCTTTGTCAGCTCTAATGCATACACTCATTAAATTCTGATCTTCTTCCTTCATTGCACTACGTTCGTTAATGATATACTCTTCTATTTCAGAAATATCTGCAAACATATCGCTCAACTGAATTCGGGTTTCGCTACCATAAATTCTTTGATACTGCTCCAAAGGCTTACCGACATAGATATATCGAATGAGCGACTTGTTTTCCAATTTCTGAATTTCCGTAGCTTTAGGAGGATCAATCCTGACCTTATAGGTTACTTCTTTCATGGTTGTAACAGCCATAAAGAAAAACAACAGCATGAAGATGATATCCGGTAAAGAAGAAGTACTCAATGCCGGCATTTCTCGTTTTTCGCTTTTTCTAATTCTTGCCACTTTTTACTCCTCCATAATTTTTGGGTTCAGCTTCCGAAATTTTTTGTGGATAGATTTTTTGAACTGCTTCTTGCAACTCTTGGCTTAACTCGTTGTATTTTTTCCCAAAACGTTGCATGGCAAACTCATCGCGCAGTTCATTATATGCTGCAATCAATTCGTTTTGCACATCTATGTAAGCTTGGTATTGCGTCCCCACATCATTCTGAAGTGAAATCACATGATTTTTAGTATAAGTAACTTCTCCCAATAAGGGAATATTTTCAGTAATCAGTTCCGGCAAATTAGGGTCATTATTCTCATTTTTTATAAATTCCTTTGTTTTATACCTTAACTGTTTTATATCTAATATTTCTCCTTGTGCCATAATTTGGTTTTGGCTGTTGATACGGACAATGAAAATATTCCGTTTTTTTATGTCCATGTCTGGTGGTTTTTGATCGGGAGGCAGCGGAGGCGGCAATCTTCTTGCGATACCCGTTCCAACATTCATGGATGTAGTAACAAGGAAAAAGATTAAAAGTAAAAATGAAATGTCAGCCATTGAACTGGCATTTATTTGACCTACTTTTCTTTTTTTCTTCGACATTTTAATATATTATTAGTAAGAGTCAAACTTTTATTAACTCAAAATTCAGTTTTAATCTTTTCTTAGACTGGAATAAATAGAAGTACCTATGATTGTTAATATAATTCCTATTGCCATTACATAAATCGGAAAAATCATCATGTCGGTAAATCTTGACCAGAATCCAACGTTCTCTGCTCCTTCATATCCGATAATTTTCAATTCCTGATCACTGCCAAGTAGCCATGAAACAACGAACAAAAGAATAAATCCTATGATAGGCAGAAGAGACTTAAAAATAGATGATGAACTTTGTTTTGAAGATTGGAAAAAATTTTTAACTACAAAGCCCAATGTAATAACTACAGCTAATCCCACAAGAAAATATGACCAGTAAATTAGTGCATCAGTAAATCTTGGAACTGACATTGCCTCACCGGCGCTATTGTTTATCGAACCTGAGGTTCCCCCTACATAAATCAGCAATACCAAGATTACCGATACCGATACCAGGAAAATTGCTGAAATTATAGGTATTTTTTGCATGAATTTCGACATAACCTTATTAAGTTTTTACGAATTTATTTTTTCGAATGTTTTACAATGATATCGAGCAATGAAATTGAAGAGTCTTCCATATCATTGGTCATGTTTTCGATAATGGTAAGGATGTAATTGTAGAATACCTGCAACACCATAGCAACGATAAGACCAAATACCGTTGTCAAAAGAGCAACTTTAATACCCCCGGCTACCACTGTTGCGGAAATATCGCCTACTTGCTGAATTCTATCAAATGCTTCAATCATTCCGATAACAGTACCTAAGAATCCCAAACTTGGTGAAATAGCGATAAACAAGCTAATCCAAGTTAAGTTTGTTTCGAGCAATCCTAATTGTACGCCACCATAAGAAGCAACAGCTTTTTCAACTACATCAATTCCTTCATCGTACCGTGAAAGTCCCTGATAAAAAATTGAAGCTACCGGACCTCTGGTATTTCTACAAACTTCCATAGCAGCTTGAACACCTCCTTTAGCCCAAGCTTGGTCAATATCCTCCAAGAGTTTCTTGGTGTTGGTAGAAGCAAGATTCAAATAAATTATACGTTCAATACACAAAGCCAATCCAATAATTAAGCAGAGAGCAATAGGTGCCATCCATGCCGGGCTTCCTTCGATAAATTTTTGTTTTAAAGCCTTATGCATGCCACCACCTTGTGCTGGGGCAGGGGCTTCTATCTGTTCCATTGCTTGTGCAGCTGCTACAGCCGTATCATTGCCGGCTGTCTGCTCGGTTTGAGGAGCGCTTGTATCTTGAGCCGAAGCATGCAGAGCGCTTCCGAAAGAAAAAATTGCTACGATCGATAAGATTGCAAATACCTTTTTCATTTTTCTTTAAATTTTAAGATTTCTAATTTTTTGTTTTAAATTTTGACTGCTTGTTTTTTTTTGTTTTTGTTTTGATGTTGCGGAGAGGAAGAGATTCGAACTCTCGATACGGTTCAACACCGTATATACGCTTTCCAGACGCACCTCTTCAACCCCTCGAGCACCTCTCCATTTTGGGGTGCAAGTTAAGAAAAAAAAATGAAATACAATATATTTGTTTTTATTTTATAATCAGATTCTTGTTTTTTTTATTTTTTTTTACTGTTAAGGTTGTAATTTAAACAATTTCTTTGCATTTTGGGTAGTGATAAACTCGACTTCTTCCGATGTTTTCCCAAGTATCAGCGCGAGTTGCTCACATATATAGGATAGGTAAGCCGGCTCATTTCTCTTTCCACGAAAAGGGACGGGCGACAAATAAGGTGCATCGGTTTCCAGTACCAAATACTCTGTCTCAATTTGGCTGACAGTTTTAGAAAGTTCAGAATTTTTAAATGTCAGTATTCCATTGATACCAATTTTAAAACCTCCAAAAGTTATGATCTGGTTTGCTTCTTCTATTGTTCCCGTAAAACTATGGAAAACACCCCTTAACTTTTTATTCCTGTAGGGTTCAAGAGCCTGCATAGTTTCCTTAAACGAATCCCTTACATGAATAATTACTGGTAATTCCCATTCCAATGCCCATTCTATTTGTTGACAAAAAGCTTCAATTTGTTCTTTTTGATACGTTTTGTCCCAGTACAGATCTATGCCTATTTCTCCTATAGCAATATAGTTGTGTTGTTGTAATTTGAATTTTAAAAAATTCAGGGTTTCTGCAAAATTTTCTTTCACGCTTACAGGGTGAAGGCCAATAGCTGCATGACAAATATCAGGATGGCTTGCTTCCAGTTGCAACATGGGCTGTAAGCTCTGCAAATCTATATTTGGTAAGATTATGTGTTCAATGCCTCTTTTTAGAGCTCTCTCTATAACTTTCTCTCGGTCAGCATCAAATTCTTCGGAATATATATGGGCATGGGTGTCTATCATGCTTGTTTGAATTATTACATAAAAGTTTTTATTTTACCTTGAAAGTGCAACAATGTTTAGACAGTATCGTGAATACAATTTGTAGCTGCTACTTGTGCAGCGAATTCTTTACTGTGATTTGGTTGAAAATTCCACCTTTTAAATTATTCCCATTCAATGGTTGCCGGAGGCTTAGAACTGATATCGTACACTACCCGGTTTATACCTTTTACTTTGTTTATAATTTCGTTTGATACTTTGGCCAAAAAATCATAAGGCAATTTTGCCCAATCGGCAGTCATGGCATCTGTTGAAGTAACAGCACGGAGCGCCACCACGTTTTCATAAGTTCTTTCATCACCCATTACGCCAACTGCTTGAATGGGCAGCAAAACACATCCCGCTTGCCAAACTTTATCATAGATGTCCCATTTTCGCAATTCTTGAATAAAAATGTAGTCGGCTTCCTGAAGAATGGCAACTTTTTGAGGGGTAACTTCTCCCAAAATTCTGACTGCCAACCCGGGACCAGGGAAAGGGTGCCGTTTGATAAGTTGAGGTGTCATTCCAAGTTCGATACCAACACTGCGAACTTCATCTTTAAAAAGTAAACGCAGAGGTTCACATAATTTCAAGTGCATTTTTTCAGGTAATCCTCCAACGTTGTGGTGAGACTTAATAGTATTACCCGAAATGGAATAGGATTCGATAACATCCGGATAAATGGTTCCTTGTGCCAGCCATTTTACATTTTCAATTTTTTTAGCTTCTTCGTTAAACACATTTATAAATTCGGCTCCAATAATTTTACGTTTTTTTTCAGGGTCTGCGATTCCCCTCAGTACGGCATAAAATCTTTCTTTGGCATCGACTCCAATAACATTTAAACCCAAATGTTCATAATTAGTGAGTACTTCACGAAATTCGTCTTTTCTGAGCAAACCATGATCGACAAAAATGCAGGTCAAATTTTTTCCAATGGCTCGGTTTAATAACACGGCTGTTACCGAAGAATCTACCCCTCCCGACAATCCCAGTACCACCTTTTCGTCTTTTAATTGTTCTTTTAATTGTTGAATGGTAGTTTCTATAAATGAAGCGGGAGTCCAGTTTCGCCGACAATCGCAAATATTTAAAAAATTTTCTAAGAGCAATAGGCCTTCTGTAGTATGAAATACTTCAGGATGAAATTGAACACCCCAGGTTTTTTCTCCCTCGATACGGAAAGCTGCAATTTGTACATCCTGCGTACTTCCAATTTGTATAAAGTTATGCGGAACCTCGGTTATAGAATCGCTATGGGACATCCAAATTTGAGAACCGACAGGAATATTTGACATTAATGGGTCTGTTGAATCCACATAGGTGAGCGAAGCTCGTCCATATTCTCTAGTATTTCCAGGCTGAACCTTCCCTCCGGCCGAGTGAACAATATATTGTGCCCCGTAACAAATTCCCAAAATTGGGAATTTCCCTCTAATTTTATTCAAATCGATTTGTAGTGCTTTTGGATCATAAACCGAAAAAGGACTTCCAGAAAGAATTATACCTTTTATGTCTTCTTTTGTTTGTTCAGGAAATTTGTTGTAAGGAAGTATTTCACAAAATTCGTTAAGTTCCCTTAAACGTCTACCTATCAATTGAGTGGTTTGCGAACCAAAATCAAGTATAATGATTTTTTCCATAAAAATAGTTCGGATAGTTACAAATTATGCTTTATAAAATATTTGGCAAACTCCCTTGAGTATTTTATTTTTTTGTCAAAAGGCATCTTACAAATGTTTAAACACATGATTATGAAGCCTGTGAATTTTCTTTCAATCGATAATTGTTTTTTTCACCTTTGTTGATCGAAAACTTCAGATAATAGTAACCCAAAAAGCCCGAAATAAGAGACCCTGCAATAATACCTAATTTCGCCTGATTAAGTATTTCGCTTCCGACAGGGTATGATAGAGCAGTTAAGAATAATGCAACTGTAAAACCTATCCCTCCAACTAATGACAAACCAAACAGACTGTGCCAGTTCATGCCATTGGGCATACGCGATAAGCCCGATTTGATGGTAAGCCATGTAAAGGAAAATATTCCCAATGATTTTCCCAGTACCAAACCTATGATGATGGCCAGAGCAATACCCGACAAATAAAAATCGGACAGATTGATAACCACACCGGCATTGGCAAAGGCAAAAAGAGGCAAAATAATGAAATTTACTAATACATAAAGGTTGTCTTCAAAATCTTGTAGCGGACTGATTACCTGATCAGCTGCATTTTCGATATGAGAAAGATATTTAATTTGTGTGTTGCTGAGAATTATTTCCTCCTTCGTGGGCTTAGGTGAAACACTTTCAAGTAAATCAATATCTCTGCGCAGCTGACGTATAAAGGTTCTGATGTTGATACGCGGATGGGCAGGAACAGTAAAAGCAACTACTACGCCGGCAATGGAAGGATGAATACCCGACTGAAGGAACAAATACCATACAATAATACCAAAAAAAGCATAAAATAGTTTTCCGTTGATACGCAATTTGCCTCCAAGAGCAAGGACAATCACAAAAAATGCAGCATAAAGAAGATATATTACCGATTCGGTATTGAAATCGCTATAAAATAAAGCAATTACTATAATACCACCAATATCATCAATAATCGCCAGAGCAAGCAAAAAAACCTTTAAACTCACAGGAACTTTTTTCCCCAACAACGATAGCACTGCCAACGAAAAAGCTATATCGGTTGACATCGGGATAAACATTCCTCTCATTTCATCTGGCGAAAGGTTCTGTATTCGACCCGTAACAAAAAAGCACAAAACGGGAACAATCATTCCTCCCAAAGCTGCAATCATAGGTAAAATCGACTGCCTGAAAGATGAAAGTTCTCCAATCAGAACTTCTCGTTTTATTTCCAAACCTATAGAAAAAAAGAAAACCGCCATTAAGCAGTCGTTGATAAAACTCAACAGGGTAAGGGGTGTACCGTGATGACTAAAAAGGTTGAATGAATTTGTACCAAGTAAAAATTCTATATTCCAAAATGACTGATACCATTCCTTCAATGGAGAATTGGCAATAATAAGGGTTGCGATGGCAACTACCATCATGACAATACCCGGATTAGTTTTCCATTTAAAATTTCTTAAAAAAATATATATTCTTGCTCTTTTCGAATGGTGATCAATCATATTTATTCAGGAATTAAGCATCTATGAGTAAAATCCTTAGATTAATGGTAAATATGCATCCAAATTCTACAAAAAAAGATTTATAATACCAGATATCAAAATCTATACCCTTGAGTGGGACAACTTTCTGTAAAAATTATCCAAAGGTAAGAAAATATTAAAGAGAAAACAAAAAAATATTTTTTGCATAACTTAGTGTACGAGAAATAAAACATAAGTGGGACCGAAAATTCATATACAATTTAACAAACATTTTTTCAGTTTTATTGCTAACTTTACAGTCAAAAAATTTGTTGTATATTTATAAACAACTAAGAAAGGATACAAACAATTATGTGGGTATTGATAATAATTTTGATTTCAGTCGGACTTGTTTTAATGACAGTTACCTATTTTAGCCGAAAAGGCAAAAGAGAAGAAGCAACGGTACAAGTTCGAGAAAATTCAGAATGCTGTGGAGCACATGCTCTTTGTGAAAGAGAAAATCTCTTAAACATGAATAATGAAATAGAATATTATGATGACGAAGAACTTGATGCTTTGAGTGGAAAATCGCCGAACCAATTTTCCGATAAAGAAATAGAACTGCTTTCTGAAGTTTTCTATAGTTTGCAAGAAAGCGATGTGGCAGGTTGGTTACGCAGTTTACAAATGAGGCAGATAGAATTACCTTTATTTTTACGAGAGGAAGCTTTAATGATAGTAGGCGAAAGAAGAAATGCCTGTTAAATATGCTGCTTTTTTGGAATTCTTGATTTTAATCTGAAAACAAGCAAAATGGTTAAAATCAAACTTATTACACCCATCCACCAGCTATCATTTGTCCCAACAGCATCAATGTTTACTACTTCATTGTTTTGTCCGCTGAAGTAGTAAAATATCACTGCTATTGCATTGTTGGTAAAATGCGCAATAACTGGCAGCCATATATTTCCACTCCACACCAAGATATATCCAAAAAACACTCCCAGCAACCATCGAGGCAAAAGGCCATAAAACTGCAAATGAAATGCGCTAAACAAAAAACCGGTCATCCAGATGGCAAAGTGGGTACCTTTGCCACGACCTATGACGTTTTGTAAAGCACCACGAAAATACAATTCTTCTCCCAATGCTGGAATTAAGGCAATTAATATTAGATTTGCAAACAATCCACCTATGTTGTCGACCTGTAAAAGTTGTTTGGTAAGCAATGCAGCTTCTTCTTCTGTTTGTTTCATCCATTCTTCCACAGGTGCAAGTACCTCCGGTAAAACCAGTTGCTGATTAAGAGAGGTAAGAAAATTGACAAATGGAATAGCAATAAACATTATTAGTATCACATACATCACATCCTTTAAGTTGATTTTTTGAGATAAACTGAGATATTCTGTCGGTTTACGATCACTCACTAAATATGCAAAAATAAATGGTGGAATCAAAAACAATCCGATTGACTGTATCAGTTGTAATACTCGGATGGCTTGGGCGTCTTCTCTTTTTCCTGCCGATATAACCATCCAAAAAGCTAAACCAATGTAAAAAAACAAGCCACTTAAAAACAACAACAGCAATAATTGAGAAAAAATTTTACGATTTTTGAAAACACCTTTTAATGAGCTCATATTTCTGTCGATATATCATTAATCATTCGTGAAAACAGTTAAAAACAAAAAACTTCCATTGTCTTGCGACAATAGAAGTTCTCCATTTCGATTTTTAAAAAAAGCTTAATTTTTTGGACGTGCTTCTTTAACTACCATTGTTCTTCCATCGAATTCGGCTCCATTCAATTCTTCAATTGCTTTTGTTGCTGCAGTGTCATCACTCATTTCAACAAATCCGAATCCTTTTGACCTTCCGGTTTCACGGTCTTTAATGATTTTGCAGGATGATACCTGACCGTATTCTTCCATAACCCCTTGAAGATCATTTTCCCGAACTTTGTAGCTCAGGTTACCAACATAAATGTTCATAAAAATAAAAAAATTAAAAATTAGAAATTAATATAATTTGCGATTAAAGAGGAGTAAAACAAACATACGAGGTTAAAGATTGCCGTCCAGAGAAATGGAAAGTTGAAAATAACCGATCGAGGGAGATACACTTCTTGTAATCGGATACAAAGGAAATGCTTTTTTTTCAAATAACAAAAAAAAATAGAAAAATTATTTCAGTATATAAAAAATTTTAATTTTTTCAGATTTTTATATTGAAAAATAATAGTATAAATCATTGTTTATGTGTTTGTTACAAAAAAAATAATTTTTATTCATGCAATACATCATGTTCAAGGGTTATATTTTGTTCGGAATTGCTCTTGTAAATCTTTTGGAAAAAGCAAAGAAAAAGAATATAAAAACCTTAATCTGTTATAACAACTGAATTTTTATTACAAAATTTGTCCTATAAACAGTTGCATTTATGATTTTAATACAGTAGTTATTGTTCTGTTTTTTCAAATATTGTCAGCATAGGGTCAGTGTCCACTGGGTCCTCCACCAAAGCTTCTGCGCGGCATCATGTCGTTTTGATTTGCGCCGTTTTTGAAAATATTGAAACGATACACAAAATGAAACATAAAATAGGAAGTTAGCGTGTTGGTAGTAGTGTCTGTAATATAATTGGCCGTTGCTCTTCTGCTGATGTTGCTTTTCTGTTGCAGAATGTCGTAAATTTTTAAGCGCAGGGAGCCATTTTTGTGTTTAAAAAGCTGCTTTTGAAGGGAAGCATTCCATATCAGTGCTTCCTGCTCGAATCCCGTTGAATAGCCGGAATTGGTATTGTAAGATAGGTCGCTGTCGATCGATAAGTCATAAGGTAAATAAATAGTGGTATTGGCTGAAACATTGTAATTGAAATATTCCTGATCCTGCTGACCTGTCAAACTGTTTTGGATATTGTTGTAATTGATGTTTCCCCTTGTGCCGAAATCCACGACACCCGATCGAAAATCAATTCCCAGTGTTTGTCCCAAACCGGTTCGCTGACTTAAGTTAATTTCATTATTGGAATATCCTTTGGAATGAGTATAGCTGCCTGATGACATGGAAAAAACGGAAAAATTCGTTTTTTTTATTGGCAAATTCAGTGTCAGTCGTCCGTTGGCATTCCAGTTGCCATTAACATTTTTATAAGTGGTTTCTTTTTGTCCCGTGAAAACGTCTGTAGAAGTGGAAGAAACAATATCGTTCAACGTGTAGGAAGCGTTTCCAAAAAAATTGATTGAACTTTTTTGTTGCGGCATAAAATTCATATAGCGAATATTCAATTGATGGGAGAAAGAAGGTTTTAAATCGGGATTACCATAAGTAACGTTTAAAGGGTTGGAAACATCTCTCACCGGTGAAAGTTGCGTTACGGAAGGTTGGCTTGTAATGCCCGAATACCTGATTCTTAAATTGTTTTGTCGACTCCATCGATAATTGAATTGGGCACTTGGTGCATAATTGATACCCTGATTGGAAGTATTGTTATAAAGAGAATCTCCTTTATAGGTTTTACTGCTGGAATTGAACGGCTGCATACTGAAGCCAAACATATAGTCATATTTTCCTCTGTTTGCTTTGAAATTCATTTCTATCGATTGGTTAACGAAGTCGTTTTCCAATCTTTTGCTGTAGGTAGTATCCATTACCGAATAATTTCCCAAGTCGTCTTTGGTTCGTGTATCCTTGTTCGATTCGGAAAATTTTTGCTGATAATTGTAGGCAAGCTGAATAAAGTTATTGTGTCCGATGGGTTCTACGTAGGATAGAAAACTTTGCCAGTTTTTGCTGTTGCTGGTATTGGTAAATTTCTGATCAATAATATCATCAGGTTTGGTACCAAAATAATAAGTATTGGATAGATTGTAACCGTCGTTGTCGGCATCATTCAACTGTCCTCTCAGTTGGAGGCTGAGAACACGTCCTTTTTTCCCCAATTGCCTGCTTACTTCCAAGCGCCCGCCGACATTGTATCCGTTTCCATCCGAAGAATACTTTGAATCACCTTTATTTATAGAATCATTTTCTTCATTGGTTGTATTGAAATTACTAATTTCATCGCGACTGTTTTCATACACCCCGACGCTTGGGCGGAATATGATGCGGGTAACTGTGTCAGGAGTCCATTCCATTCGTAAATCCATATTAAAATTTTGACTGAAACTGTTCGTGGTGTCATTTTCGTTTTCAAAAGTATTTCCGCTGCTCAGCATGTTTTGTGTCCGGATTTTTGACAACACATCACTGTTTGTGGAACCATAACGAACATTTCCGCCCAATTTGAAAGTTTGAGAAAGTTGGGTGTTGAAATTGAATCCTCCCATGCCCGAAGTAGTAACTCCATCTTGGTTTCCAAACATTCCTCGCATACCGCGACCGCCCATGTTACCAAACATACTTGATGCCAAATCGGTAAATCCTGCATTATTGGTATTGTTTAGGCCGCCTATGAAGGTAAACTGATTTTGGTTTCTCATGTAATTGACCATAGCATTGCCTTCGTAGCGGTCTTTACTTCCATATCCGGCAAAGGCATTTCCTATCAATCCTTCTTTCATCCCTTGCTTAATAACCAGATTTATCACAGTTTCCTCATCGCTGTCGTCAAAGCCGGTCATTTCAGCCATTTCGGATTTTTTATCCAGCACTTGAACTTTTTCTACCATTTTGGCAGGTAGATTTTTGGACGCAACTTTGGGATCGCTGCTGAAAAACTCTTTTCCGTCCACCATAATTTTTTTTATTTCGCGTCCGTTGACAGTAATTTTCCCGTCTTTATCAATTTCCACACCGGGCATTTTTTTAAGTAAGTCTTCTACCACAGCACTTTCAGTAACTTTAAACGAACCGGCATTAAATTCCAGCGTGTCTCCTTTCACTCTAACTTCAGGCGCTTTCTCGGTAATTATAACTTCAGAAAGCTTAAAATCGGTCTGTCTTAAAAATATAGTATCAAGCACAGCAATAGGATTTGAAGCTGATACTTGAACGTGCTTAAAAACATCATCATAACCTAAAAATGAGATATGTACAATGTAAGATCCATAATGAACCGGAATGGAAAAAGATCCATCATTCCTGCTCGCCTGTCCGTTTACAAAGCTGCTGTCGCGCTGCTGTAAAACCCGGATATTTGCTAATGGTACAGGTTTTTTTGTTTCTTTATCAATCAGTTTACCTGTAATTAAAGCACTTCCAGAAAAAGTTTGCGCTTGAATCAGGATGGGGAAAAAAAATAAGCTAAGAAAAAAAAATATTTTTCTCATTACTCTGTCTGTTTACG
This sequence comes from Paludibacteraceae bacterium, assembly GCA_018433525.1. GTDB lineage: Bacteria > Bacteroidota > Bacteroidia > Bacteroidales > Paludibacteraceae > MVYY01. Next base: position 36,289 of record JAHDRA010000045.1, on the reverse strand, counting down.
ATATTTTTTGTTTCAAAATTATACCTATTTAAATTAATTTCCAAAAAAGAGAAAATATTTCCCTTGAAAAATTGAAGGGAATTTCAGCATATAAATGTAAGAATTGTTGGTAGATGATTTATCATTTTTTCTTTTAAATTCACAGAAGATTGTTTACCTTTGCCTTTCTTAATTTGAAAGCAATTGTTTTTCAGTTCGATTTTTTCTGTCATGGTTTGTATTTTTCTAATTCTTAAGCAAAGAAGGGATGTTCCCATATATTGTGTTACAATTTTATTGAGTTAGAAATATTTTAAACTCGTTTCCAAAATTTATTTATAACCCTCACCCTGACTTTAATGTTGCTATGAAAAGTTTATATGTTTGAAATGATCAGAAACAGAATTTATAACCTCTAAATTTTTCCGATATATCGACATGAAAATCAAGCAAACAAAAAACATTTCTCCCTGGGCATGGGTACCCACTTTATACTTTGCTGAAGGCATTCCTTATGTAGTTGCCATGACGGTAGCTGTGATCATGTACAAGCGGCTGGGTATTTCAAATGCCGATATTGCCTTGTATACCAGCTGGTTGTATTTGCCTTGGGTAATAAAGCCATTTTGGAGTCCATTTGTAGATTTAATTAAAACCAAGCGTTGGTGGATTACTTCCATGCAGTTGCTGATTGGTGCCGGTTTTGCTGGAGTAGCTTTTTTAATTCCCGCTCCTTTCTTTTTTCAGGCTACTTTGGCTGTACTGTGGTTGATTGCTTTCAGTTCTGCAACTCACGACATTGCGGCCGATGGATTCTATATGCTGGCGCTCGATAGCTCACAACAGTCTTTTTTTGTGGGAATTCGCAGTACCTTTTATCGTTTTGCCATGATTGCAGGTCAGGGAATTCTCATTATTATTGCGGGAGCTTTGGAAAGCCATACCGGCATGGAACCGGTTGTTTTTTCCGTTCAATCTTCTCCGGATCCAATTTCTCAAATAGTAAATGTAGACAGTCTGTCAAAAGTAAATTTTCCCGAAGATGCCGAGATGAAATTTGTAGTTTTCCCTGCCAGCTTGAGTTTGAGTACGCAACCTATTACCAGCGATTCGCTCAATAAAATCAAAGCCGCTGCAGTGGAGAACAACAAACGCTATCGATTTATTGCGGAAGAAAACCTTCAAAATGATCAGACCAAAAAAGAAAACGATTCTTGGTGGCATCAACATGTTTCAGGGCCTTTTGCCGATTTTATCAGGGAAAATTTTGGAGAAAAACGTGAAAAAATTTCAATGGTAGAGAATTTAACGGGAAATGCCGGTGTTGTAGCCATACGTTTGACAAAAAAACCAGAAGCCGGTAAACCGTTGATTTTGAATTTAAGTCAGTCCAAAGGCGATAAAAGTATTTCTCTTGTCAGTGGCGAACGTTTGGTTTTTACCGATGAAAATTGGGATAAACCCGCGCTGGTAGTTGTTCAGCTCGATGCTAAGCTGAAGGGACAGGCGGTAAGCGAATTTAAGGGAGTTTCAGGAAATATCAGATTAGCTTGGAGCATAACTTTCTTTATTTTGTCCGGTTTATTTATCTTATTTTATCTGTATCACAGGTTTATTTTACCCCGACCGGCTTCCGATCACCCATCTTTGACTCATTCGTCAAAAGATATTATTAGAGAATTTGGACGAACTTTTGCCACATTTTTCCAAAAGAAAGGAATCGGGTTGGCTATTGCATTCATGCTTCTTTATCGGTTGGGAGAAGCAATGCTGGTTAAAATGTCTTCTCCTTTTTTACTCGATCCGCGGGAAGTTGGAGGTTTGGGACTAACCACGGGACAAGTTGGGCTGGTTTACGGAACGGTCGGCGTCATTGCCTTGACTTTGGGAGGAATTGTTGGCGGGATTGCAGCTTCGCGCAAAGGCTTGAAATATTGGATTTGGCCGATGGCCTTGTGCATCACGCTGCCAAACATGGCTTATTTGTATTTGTCGTGGTTCATGCCCGAGAATATGTTGCTTATCAATGCGGCAGTCGCTTTCGAACAGTTTGGTTATGGATTCGGATTCACGGCTTATATGCTGTATATGATTTATTTTTCGGAAGGAGAACACAAAACTGCCCATTATGCCATTTGTACGGGCTTCATGGCGCTGGGAATGATGTTGCCCGGAATGATGGCCGGTTGGCTGCAAGAATTGATAGGGTACAATCATTTCTTTATTTTCGTGTTGATTTGTGCCATTCCGACTCTTGCCATTATTCCGTTTATGAAGATAGACAAGGAATTCGGGAAAAAGAAATCCGTGTAAGAAATCTTTCTACTTATTTGTAAAATGAATCGTTTTGTTTTCATTTTTGCCACTTTTGTATTCGAAATTGAAAAATAACAATTTATGAAACCCACATGTATCCCATACACAAACGCGAATGAATATAATATTCAGACATGTAGGTTCCATCAGACCTTTAAAAAATAAATTCTATTCTGATGAAAATATTGATTTTAGGAGCAGGGAAGATGGGCACTTTTTTCACCGATTTATTGTGCCTCCATCACGAAGTGGCTCTTTATGACGTTGACCCACAAAAGTTGCGTTTTGTTTTTAATACTTATCGGCTGACTCAATACAAAGAAATACAAGAGTTTGAACCTGAATTGGTAATCAATTGTGTTACGCTTAAGTATACCATAGAGGCATTTAAAAATGTGTTGCCCTATTTGCCCGAAAACTGCATGTTGTCCGATATTGCATCGGTTAAAACGGGTTTGAAGGAATTTTACGAAAGTACCGGAAAACGTTTTGTTTCCACTCACCCCATGTTTGGACCAACATTTGCAACGCTCGACAATTTAAGTTCTCAGAATGCCATCATTATTTCGGAGTCCGATTATCTTGGAAAAATGTTTTTCAAAGATCTGTACCATTCTCTACATTTAAAAATCTTTGAATACTCTTTTGAAGAACACGATAAAACAACAGCATATTCGCTGGCTATACCATTTGCATCCACATTGGTTTTTGCAGCTGTCATGAAACATCAGGATGCACCTGGCACCACTTTCAAAAGGCACATGGACATTGCAGAAGGGCTTTTATCGGAAGACGATTATCTGTTGACCGAAATTCTTTTCAATCCTTATGCGGAAGAACAAATCGACAACATTCGAGCTCAACTGAAAGTGTTGCTGGACATCATTAAAAAGAAGGACGCGGCACGAATGCAGGAATTTTTGGAAAAAGTCAGAAAAAATATCGAATAAGCTTTGTATTGAAAACATTTTCGGGAAATGATTGTTGTAAACAAAAAAATTTAACAGCTATGAATACTAAAGAAATTGTACTGGAAGCCATGAAGAAGGCCGGTTCGCCGGTGAATGCAGGAAAAATTGTCGAAATGACCGGTCTCGACAGAAAGGAAGTAGACAAAGCCATGAACGAGCTGAAAGCTGAAGGAGCCATAGAATCACCCAAAAGATGTTATTGGCAACCAAAGTAATTAGAAAAGTTTAGGCAAAAAAGGGTTCAAGGGTTATTTCAAAAAATTTTTCTTGAACTGATTACTAATAATAAAGCGTCTGAGAATTTATTGATTTTTAAGGCGCTTTATCGTTTAATCGATGTTTATAAAGTCTGTTTTTACGCCCAGGATAGTAAAATTATTGTCGAAAAATATTTTTTTAAAACATTTTATTTGATTTCTCACTTGCCTGTTGGCTTTACAACTTTGATTTTTATTTTCACAAGCTTGGAAATAATTCAATTTTCATGTAATTTTGCAGTTCAATTATTTCAATCAAAAGTGCCAAGTATTGTCATAGACAGTTATATTCCTTACCTTCGGGGTGTATTGGATGAGGTGATGGATGTTACATATATGCCCCATTCTCAAATTACGAATGAAACCGTAAAAAATGCAGATGCCCTTATAGTCCGTACGCGTACCAAATGCGATGCACGTTTGTTGTCGGGTTCTAAAGTTAAGTTTATTGCCTCAGCCACTATTGGTTACGATCATATAGATGCTGCATATTGTGCCGAAAACGGTATAAAGTGGACCAATGCGCCCGGTTGCAATGCGCTTTCGGTTGCTCAGTATATGGCTTCGGTACTCAGTTATGTAAATAGAAATTTTTTTGAGCTGGCAGGAAAAACTTTAGGAGTGGTCGGGGTAGGAGCTGTAGGTTCAAAAATTGTTCAATTGGGAGCTTCTTTTGGTATGAATGTGTTGCAAAACGATCCTCCTCGCGCCAGAAAAGAAGACCCTTACCAATTCGTTTCTTTATCGGAAATTTGTTCGACATCCGATATTATCTCGTTTCACACACCCCTCAATATGGAAGGTGAAGATAAAACTTTTCATTTAGCCGATAAAAAATTTTTCGATACATTAAAAAAAAAACCGTTGATTATTAATGCTGCTCGAGGAGAAGTAATTTCTACAAGTGCATTGTTGGATGCTTTGAACAGACAAGGAATATTGACTGCTGTTATTGATTGTTGGGAAAATGAGCCTGATATTGATACCGAATTGTTGAATAAAACTGCATTGGGTACTCCACACATTGCCGGATATTCGGCCGAAGGCAAAGCCAACGCTGCTTCTCAAAGTGTGCGGGCGGTAAGCAAATTTTTTGGTCTGGGACTTGATAATTGGGAAGTCTCTAATCTCCCTGAACCTACTAAAGTCGATTTGTCGTTTGTTAATAACATAGAAGATTTTTTTCTGAAAACTTACAATATCGAATCAGAAAGCAATCAGTTAAAAAATCATCCTCGACTGTTTGAGTATCTGAGATCTCACTACCCTTTTCGACGTGAGCCGGATGCTTACCTGCCACAATTGAATGAAATTATGCAGAAACAGTTAATCGAACAATTTCCTCTTTTTTTTAATCAAAAGAATTTCAAAACGCTTGCCTAAGGATTATTTATTCTAATAAGATAAATTAATGGGCAACTGCTAATAAAATCAGAGATGGTATGAAATACGTTTGCTCTTACCTGCAAAGAAAAAGTTTGATGGAAATTACATTCATAATATGTTGTTAATCTGTCATTTCATTAAAAAGAAGCACATAATTTTCGGAATAAACAAAATCCCCAAAAACAGAATGACAATTTTTAGATACTAATTTTCCCTTGAGTAAAATTTCGATATTGGATGGGAGTATATCCGGTTTTATTTTTAAATGCGGTAAAAAAATATTCGGGATTTTCAAATCCGCTTTCAAAAGCAATTTCCTTAATATTTAAATTTGTGTTTGTTAATAATTCTTTTGCATGCTGTATGCGTATCTCTTGTAAATATTGTGCCGGAGCAAAACCCGTATATGCTTTAAAAACCTTACGAAAAGTTGAATAACTCATATTTAATCCCTTCGCAACATCTTCTATATCTATATCTTTCCGAAAGTCTTCCATAAATCTGATTTTAGCTTCGTTTATAAGATTTGTAATTTCCAGATTTTCAAATTCATTATATTTATTTAAACAAAAAGCTAATCCTAACAGATGATTTACTATTCCTGCCAACATTTGTTGAAAACCTGCCTTTTGTTCAATGGCGACGGAAATTCCTTGTTCATATAATTGAACTGCTTCATCCAATACTCCCACATTGAAAATTGGTTTTTCTTTATTAAAAAAACCATTTTTCACCCGATTATCAATATTTTCACCTTTAAATCCAATCCAGTATTCTTCCCATCCTGTTGATGGATTTGATTTATAATTGTGCCATTCGCCAGGGAAAAGCATGAACATATTTCCTGCATTTATATTGGTAAGCTTGCAAGAAGTTGATGTGAAAATTCCTGAACCTTTAACAATATATAATAATTGATATTCATCTAATACTCGACCTTGTTCGGTTGTAAATAAATATCTCATAGGATGCCCATCTTTTGGCGGATAATCTTCATTGATGCTTAAGCTTTGTTTACCAACCGTAGTTATTGTCAATCCCCATCTTGTATCTTGCTCGTTTGCGATGAGATAGCGGCAAAGGATTGAGTTTTTTGCTTCTATGTTTTTCATGTATTAATCTGCTTGTAAAATTAGAGACAAAGGAAACAAGTAAATATCTGAAAATTAAACGTCTATCTCTTTTCTCCGATCCTTAAAGATTTGAAATTTCATGACAAAATTAATTTTTTTTTTGAACTTGTGAAGGGAAAAATTTTTATTCCACATATTACAAGAAAAAAAATTTACATTTTATGCCAAATTTCAAAGTATTTATATCAAAATACTTAGTATTTTCTTATGGTTATTAATGTACTTTTGTTGAAATTTACATTAGGTAGATTCATTAATAAATTTTCTGCATTCATAATACAAGATAAATTCTATGAGTAAACTCCCTCATTTTTTTGCTGTAGATCTGGGTGCCACCAGTGGGCGAACCATTTTAGGTACTTTGCAAAATAACCGACTTGATTTAAAGGAACTTACTCGTTTTCAGAATAAAATTATTTGTATTCATGACAAATATTATTGGAACATTTATTCATTATTTGAAGAAATTAAAAAAGGACTTTTAATTGCAAGTCAGCAAGGAATCCATATCAATGCAATGGGTATCGATACATGGGGAGTTGATTTTGTGTATCTGGCAAACGATGGTTCTTTACTTAATCTTCCGCGTTCCTATCGTGATCCATATACTAACGGAGTACCGGAAGAATATTTTTCACGTATTTCAAAGAGAGAAGTTTATGAACTGACAGGCATTCAGATTATGAATTTAAACAGCTTGTTTCAATTATATGCAGCAAAAAAAGAATCTTCTTCAGCTCTTGAATATGCTGATTCAATTTTGTTTATGCCCGATGCTCTTAATTATTTGTTTACCAAGAAAAAAGTTTGCGAATATACCATTGCTTCAACTTCTCAATTGTTAAATCCATTCACAAAAAAAATTGAAGCCGAATTATTAGTTCCAATGAATATTGAACCAACAATACTACCACAAATGGTTATGCCGGGTACAGTTGTTGGAAATTTGGAAAAAAGTATTCAACGGGAATGCAATGTTCCTGAAATTCCCTTCATTGCAGTTGCAGAGCATGATACTGCTTCGGCAGTGGTTGCAGTGCCGGCAGAGGACGAAAATTTTTCCTACCTGAGTTCGGGGACATGGTCGTTAATGGGCATTGAAACCAAAAATCCCATAATTACGGAAGAAAGTTATCGTTTAAATTTTACCAATGAAGGTGGAGTAGATGGTACCATACGATTCTTGAAAAACATAACAGGCATGTGGCTTTTGGAAAGATGCCGCGAAGAATGGAAATTGGATGGGAATTCCTATACGTATCCTGAAATTGTTCAAATGGCAGAATCAGTAAGGAGTTTTCAATTTTTAATTGATCCTGATGACAGTGTTTTTTCAAATCCTGAAAGCATGACACGGTCAATAGCTGTTTTTTGTCGGAATAGTGGTCAAAAAGTTCCTGCTACACATGCTGAATTCATTCGTTGTATCTTTGACAGTTTGGCATTGAAATATAAGTATGTTCTCGATTCTTTGCAAAAATTGTCTCCTTTCCCAATAAACCGACTTCATGTCATTGGCGGAGGATCTCAAAACAATTTGCTAAATCAGCTCACAGCGAATGCTATAGGACTTCCTGTGATTGCAGGACCTGCAGAAGCTACTGCGATGGGAAACATTATGATGCAGGCAAAAGGATTGGGGCTGATCAATTCATTAACTGAAATTAGGTCTATCATCCGAAATTCTGTTGAGCTGGAAACTTTTTATCCTCAAAATACAGAGTTATGGGAAAAAGCATACAAGAAATATCTTCATATTTTAGAAAAATAAAAGTCGAAATAACTATTACAAAATTAATGTATCATGAAAAAGGATGAAATTATTCAAAAGTCCTACGAAATTGCAAAAGAACGTTATGAAGCAGTAGAAGTAAGTGTTGACAAAACAATAGAAGTTCTCGAAAAATTATCTCTTTCCATTCACTGCTGGCAAGCCGATGATGTGACGGGTTTTGAAAATTTTGGCAATATCAACGATGCAGGTATTCAAGCCACTGGCAATTATCCGGGAAAAGCACGCAATATGGATGAACTTCGTCAAGATATAGAAAAAGTGTTGGCATTGGTAGGAGGTAAACATCGCTTAAATCTCCATGCTATTTACGGAGATTTTCAACGGAAAAAAATTGACCGCAACGAAATAGAGCCTTCCCATTTCACCAGCTGGATGCAATGGGCTCAAGAGAAAGGGCTAAAACTTGATTTTAATTCGACATCTTTTGGACATCCAAAAAGTGGTAACCTCACATTGGCAAATCCCGACAAAGAAATTCGCAATTTTTGGATTGAACACACCAAACGTTGTCGACTAATTGCCGAAGAAATGGGAAAATTTCAACACGACCCTTGTATTATGAATCTTTGGATTCACGACGGGATGAAAGATTTAACTGTAAATCGCCTGCTTTACAGAAGCATTTTGGAAAAATCGTTGGATGAAATTTTCGCCAAAGGTTACACAAACATGAAAGACTGTATAGAAGCAAAACTTTTTGGTATTGGGTTGGAAAGTTACACGGTAGGTTCATATGATTTTTATCTGGCTTATGGTACTAAAAACCAAAAAATCGTTACGTTGGATACAGGCCATTTTCATTTGACGGAAAGTGTTGCAGATAAAATATCTTCTCTTTTGCTTTTTGTTCCGGAAATTATGTTGCATGTAAGTCGGCCGGTGCGGTGGGATTCCGACCATGTAACGATATTAAATGATGATGTTACTGAATTGGCTAAAGAAATTGTACGGGCAGATGCCTTGAATCGAGTTCATGTGGGGTTGGATTATTTTGATGCATCCATAAATCGTATTGGAGCTTATGTTGTTGGCATACGGGCTACTCAGAAAGCTTTTCTTCAGGCTTTGCTAGAACCTCTTTCTTTATTGAGAAAATATGAAGATAATGGACAATATTTTGAACGACTGGCATTGCTCGAAGAAACCAAAAATTTGCCCTGGAATGCTGTTTGGGACTATTTTTGCTTGAAAAACAATGTGCCTGTCGGAGAAGATTATATTGCTGAAATTCAACAATATGAGAAAAATGTAACCTCAAAACGAAATTAAATTTCATCAGAATATAATTTATTTTTTAAAGGTCTGATGGAACCCACATGTCTGAATATTATATTCATTCGTGTTTGTGTATGCAATACATGTGGGTTTCTTGATTAAAAATTTTTTAAAAGCCATTTTTTTATATCATGAATACCATCTTAGGATTAATAATTATTGCCATCGGTAGTATTGGACAATCAAGTTTTTATGTGCCTATTAAAAAAGTAAAAAATTGGTCGTGGGAAAGTTTTTGGCTGATGCAAGGCATTTTTGCATGGCTTGTTTTCCCATTTATAGGCTCATTAATGGCAATTCCTGCCGGACATTCGCTGGGAGAAATATGGTCGGCGGGTGGTAGTGATATGTGGAAATCTGTTGGATATGGTATTCTTTGGGGAATTGGAGGCTTGACCTTTGGTCTTAGTATGCGTTTTTTGGGAATTGCGTTAGGACAGTCATTAGCTTTGGGAACATGCTCCGCATTCGGAACATTGATACCGGCTTTATTAAAAGGTGATAATCTCTTGAAAGGCGATGGATTGATTTTGTTAATAGGAGTTTGTCTTGCTATTGCCGGTATTGCAGTGATTGGTTATGCCGGTTCGCTAAAAGCGAAAAATTTAACCGAAGAAGAAAGAAAAAAGGCAGTAAAAGATTTTGCTTTGAAAAAAGGAATTCTCATTGCTTTGCTGGCTGGTATTATGAGTGCATGTTTTAATTTGGGGTTGGAATCCGGAAGCTCTATAAAAACTGCTCTTCTGAATATTGGAGGGAACAGTTTAATGGTACTGAATCCGGTGATTTTTCTGGTTACTATTGGCGGTTTCCTAACAAATGCAGTTTATTGTTTTTATCAAAATTATAAAAATCAAACCTTCTCCGATTACACTCGATCTTCAGGAAAAATTTGGATGAATAATTTGTTGTTTTGTGCCTTGGCAGCCGTTCTCTGGTATTCGCAGTTTTTCGGATTGGGTGCCGGTCAAAGTTTTTTTGCTCCCGGAAGTGTCATGATGGCATTTTCATGGAGTATTCTTATGTCGCTGAATGTGTTGTTTAGTAATATTTGGGGAATTATATTGAAAGAATGGAATGGCGTTGGTAAAAAAACAATTTTTGTTCTTATTATTGGGTTGGCCATATTGATATTCTCTATTATATTTCCCCAAATTGTAAAATAAACATGTAATTTATCGCAAATGGAATTGCTCATCAATAGGTACTTGACGGTTGCACCAAGCAACTTAGTCAGAAACAAGCATAAGAATAGGTATCTTTCTATCTCCGAATTTTCTACAAAAGTTTTAATAAAATTAATTTGACAGATATGTTATTAACTTCTCACACATTTCGACGGAAAGTGAATTCTTCAAAATTTTTTCATAATTTTGCATTTGCTGGTTGAATCTACTATTGATGTTTTGTAAAAAAATATTTTGAAGTTTTGATAACAATCCTTATTCTTAGGCTATTTTGAAATTTTATTTAGAAAACATCAATCTCATTTTCATCAGAATATAATTTAATTTTTTAATGGTCTGATGGAACCCAAATGTCTAAATGTTATATTCATTTGTTTTTGTGTATGAAATACATGTGGTTTTCATAATGGATTTATTTTTTTTGTAACATGCGTTTCTAAATAAAAAATTTTTTTCTTTTATCTAATTTTACTTTATTTATTAAGTCAAATTCTTTCAAAAGGAAGAATATCCCATTTGAAAGAGACATTTTATTTTAATTGTTTATCTATGGCAGTTGTGTTAATTATGCCCAAACAAGGGCAATCGGTGGAAAGTTGTATTGTAACTGAAATAAAAAAGAAAAAAGGAGACACCGTAAAAAAAGGAGATATTTTGTTTTCGTATGAAACGGATAAAGCATCTTTTGAGGAGGAATCTCCGGTAGATGGCGTTATATTGGAATGTTTTCATGAGGAGGGAGACGAAGTGCCCGTTCTGCAACCAATGATGGTGATTGGCAAACCAGGAGAGGATTACTCGGCTTTGTTGTTGGAAGATGTACAATCTGCGAAGGAAGAACAATTTACGAAGCTTGTAGAAGAAAAAGTTGAAACAGCAGTTTTTCAAGCTAAAAAAGAAGAACCTATTTCCGTGTTATCTTCAAAAGGGGAAACTCCTGTTTTTGTTTCTCCGCGAGCAAAGAAACTGGCTGAAAAAGAAGCGGTGGATGTGTCGACACTTCAGGGTTCCGGCCCAAAAGAAAGGGTGATCGAAAAGGATGTACAAGCTGCGTTGGAAAACCGACCGAAAATGACCCCTTTGGCAAAAAAGATTGCTTCGGAAGAAGGTTTGCAACCAACTACATCGGGAAGCGGATTAAATGGAATGGCAAAATCGGTAGATTTATCAGCTCCGACAAATGCAGTTTATGGTTTGGATTACGAAGATCGAAAATTGCCTAATATCCGCAAGCTAATTGCAAAATCGATGCAAGCTTCGCTTCAAAATTCGGCTCAGTTGACACATCATCTGGGTGCCGATGCCCGATGCATTCTCCAACTTCGCAAAAAGGCAAAAGCTGCCTACGAGAGCGGACAATTGCAGGTGAATATCACGTTGAACGATTTTGTCTGCTTTGCCGTGATCAAGGCTTTACAAAAATTTCCGAATGTAAATTCACATTTTCTGGGCGACAGCATTCGATACTTCAAGAAAATTCACCTCGGTTTGGCGGTCGATACCGATCGGGGATTGATGGTGCCGGTGGTGCGCAATGCCGACGATTTGTCCATTATCGGATTGGCAAGCCAGCTTAAGGAAGTGGCAGCTTTATGTCGAAAAGGGAATGTGAATCCCGAGATTCTCTCATCAGAGGCGGGTACGTTTACCGTATCCAATTTGGGAAATTATGGTGTAGAGATTTTTACGCCAATCATTAATTTGCCTCAATCGGCAATTTTGGGAGTGAATACAATTGTGCCTCGTCCGAAAGATTTGGGAGATGGAGTTTATGGATTTGTCCCATACATCGGATTGAGCCTCACCTATGATCATCGTTCGATTGACGGGGGCGAGGCTACACGCTTTTTAAAACAAATTGCGGTGGAAATAGAAAATCTCGAAATCGAACTTTTTTAAATTGAAACACCTTATGACAGATTTATTAATTATCGGCGGCGGCCCGGCAGGATATGTGGCGGCTGAAAGAGCAGGACATCATGGATTGTCTGTGACGCTTTTCGAAAAAAAGGCCTTAGGCGGAGTGTGCCTCAATGAAGGTTGTATTCCCACAAAAACTTTGCTCTACAGTGCAAAAACCTACGAAAACGCTTTGCATGCAGATAAATATGGCGTACAGACCGAAAATGTCGGATATGATTACGAAAAGATCGTCAGTCGGAAAAATAAAGTAGTACGAAAATTAGTTGCAGGCGTCAAAAGTAAAATGGCAGCCAACAAAGTGACCGTTATTGAAGGCGCTGCCACAATAGTTGGTCGTGGACAAGACGGAATCGAAGTCTCCTGCAATGGCAATATATATAAAGGTAAAAACCTGCTGATTTGCACCGGCTCCGAGGTAACCGTGCCTCCCATACCCGGATTAAAGGAAGCAGGCGATGTGGTTGTTACCAATCGTGAAATACTCGAACTGAAACAGCAGCCAAAATCTCTCGTTGTGATCGGGGGAGGCGTTATCGGAATGGAGTTTGCCAGTTTTTTCAATAGTTTGGGAACGAAAGTTACGATTGTAGAAATGTTACCCGAAATATTGGGCGGACTAGATTTCGAGATTTCGGCCATGCTTCGTGATATTTATGCCAAAAAAGGAATTGATTTTTACTTGAATGCGAAAGTGGTACAGGTGGACGGTCATAAAGTAGTTTTCGAAAAAGAAGGCAAAACACAGACGGTCGAAGGAGAAAAAATCCTTCTTAGTGTAGGTCGTCGTCCTGTAACGCAAGGATTTGGATTGGAAAATCTGAATGTGGAACTAAACAGAGGCGGCATCAGGACCGACGAAAAAATGTGCACTAACGTACCCGGCGTCTTCGCAGCCGGCGATGTTACCGGTTTCTCTCTGCTGGCTCATACGGCAAGTCGCGAAGGAGAAGTGGTGGTTAATAATCTTGTCGGACGTCAGGACAGGATGCGTTATAATGCTATTCCCGGTGTAGTTTACACCAATCCTGAAGTAGCAGGTGTAGGCGAAACGGAAGAATCGGCTAAAGCCAAAGGCATAGCCTACAAGGTTGCCAAACTTCCGATGTCTTATGCCGGACGTTTTGTCGCCGAAAACGAAGGTGGTAACGGCCTATGCAAAGTCTTGGTTGGAGAAAAATACGGCGAAGTTATCGGTGTGCATTTGTTGGGAAATCCTTCGAGCGAAATAATTTATGGTGCTTGCATGGCTATAGAACAGGAAATGACTATAAAAGAATTGCAGGAAGTTGTTTTTCCGCACCCAACAGTGAGCGAGATTATCAAGGAAACTGTTTTTTCGTTCGAATAGTTAAATAGGGTGGGAGTAAAATAATTTAATAATGTGAAGATTTTTCGATTCGATGATTTCGAAAGAAAATGAAATAGTGAAGGTAAGCTTTGATTTTGCAATGAAGATTGTCTCTTATTGTGAAACTCTTGAGAATAATAAGAGATTTGTTATTGCTAACCAATTATTGAAATCGGGTACTTCGATTGGAGCAAACGTTCGTGAAGCTCAAAATGCAGAAAGTATTTCGGATTTTCTGCATAAAATGAAAATTGCAGCAAAGGAAGTTGAAGAAACTGAATATTGGCTTCTAATATGTGATAACGCTGAAAATTACCCCTCAATTGCCGATTTATTACCAAGGCTGAACAGCATTAAAAAATTACTTTCAAAAATAATATCTTCCACCAAAAAGAAAATTAACGAATCAGTAAATCTATAAACCAGTAAATCATCAAATCAAAAATAATATGCCAAAAAGCGAATTTATCGATCCCAATCAAGTACGACAACCGGGATTTATCGAATTTCAAGCTATTCCTGTCAACCAGTATCAAAAAACGGTTAAGGATGAACGAAGCAATTTTACAGATGACGAATTTAAAGCCATGTATCATGATATGGTTTTGATTCGCGAGTTTGAAACCATGATCAATTTTATCAAAACCAAAGGTGAGTATAACGGAACGCCCTATAATCATCCCGGACCTGCACATCTTTCCATCGGTCAGGAATCTGCTGCAGTCGGCATGGCTTGGACGCTTACTATCGAAGATTTCATTTTTGGAAGTCATCGTTCGCATGGCGAAATTCTTGCAAAAGGGATGTCGGCAATTCATAAACTCGATGATAAGCAATTGATGCAAATCATGGAGAATTTTTTCGACGGAACTATTTTGAAAATCGTTCAAAAAGATTTCAACGGAACTACAAAAGAACTTGCTCGCCGATTTTTAGTATATGGAACGCTTGCCGAAATATTTGCGCGCGAAACGGGATTCAATAAAGGTTTGGGTGGATCGATGCACGCATTTTTCACCCCCTTCGGCGTTTATCCCAACAATGCCATTGTAGGTGGTTCGGGCGATATTGCCGTTGGCGCTGCGCTTTTCAAGAAAGTTAATCGCAAACCCGGTTTGGTGGTTGCCAATATCGGCGATGCCGCATTGGCATGCGGCCCTGTGTGGGAAGGAATTACTTTCTCGGCGATGGATCAATTCAAACAGCTTTGGGAAGGCGATATGAAGGGCGGATTACCCATCATTTTCAATATCATGAACAATCAGTATGGCATGGGCGGACAAACTTGTGGCGAAACAATGGGCTACGGTATTGCAGCACGGATCGGAGCAGGCGTTAATCCTGAACAAATGCATGCCGAACGCATTGACGGATACAATCCGCTTGCTGTCATCGATGCTTATAAACGTAAACGAAAAGTTATTGAAGAGAAAAAAGGACCTGTCTTGCTCGATGTGCTTACTTATCGCTATAGTGGGCATTCGCCTTCAGATGCTTCTTCGTATCGGACAAAAGAAGAAGTTGAGGCATGGGAAAAGCATGATTGCATTGCTTCGTTCGGTAAACAGATGATTGAAGCCGGAGTGGCTACTCAAGATGATTTGGATAATGTTTGGAAAGACGTAAAAGCGCTCATTTACGAGTTGTTCCTGAAAACTATTGACGACAATATTTCCCCGCGTATGAAAAATCCGGAGGTGATCGGCGATATGATGTTTTCGAATGGTTCGGTAGATTCTTTCTCTGACGCCAAGCCCGAAGTGTTGATGCCGCTCGAAGAAAATTCGCGTGTGAAAAAGACTGCTGCCAAAGAGCGTTTTGCATTCGATGCCGAAGGCAAACCTTACAGTAAGATGAAACAATTTCAGCTGCGCGACGCCATTTTCGAAGCCATCATGGATCGGTTTTATAAAGATGCTTCACTTATCGCCTACGGCGAAGAAAATCGAGATTGGGGAGGAGCTTTTGGGGTGTATGCCGGAATGACGGAAGCGTTGCCTTATCATCGTCTTTTCAATGCGCCCATTGCCGAAGCAGCGATTGTAGGAACGGCTGTCGGATATGCAATGTGCGGAGGACGCGTTATTGCTGAATTGATGTATTGTGATTTTTTGGGACGCGCAGGCGATGAAATTTTTAATCAATTGCCCAAATGGCAGGCAATGAGCGGTAATGTCCTTAAAATGCCCGTTGTTGTTCGTGTATCTGTCGGTTCGAAATATGGTGCACAACATTCGCAGGATTGGACATCGTTGGTTTCTCATATTCCGGGTCTGAAAGTTTGTTTCCCAGCAACTCCGTATGATGCAAAAGGGCTGATGAATGCCGCTTTGCAGGGAACAGATCCGGTAGTATTCTTCGAAAGTCAGCGCATTTACGATATCGGTGAACAATTTTACAAAGGTGGAGTGCCGACCGGATATTACGAAATTCCATTGGGCGAACCAGACATCAAGAAAGAAGGGAAGGATATCACGTTTCTTACAATTGGTTACACCTTATATCAAGCATTGGAGGCAGCAAAAGAACTGGAAGAAAAATACGGCATGAGTGTCGAAGTCATAGACGCACGATCGTTGGTTCCTTTTAATTATGAAAAAGTAATCGAATCGGTGAAAAAGACGGGAAAAATAATAATCGCAAGTGATGCATGTGCGAGAGGTTCGTTTTTAAACGATATGGCGACCAATATAAGTCAACTTGCTTTCGATTATTTGGATGCCCCGGTTTGTGTGCTGGGATCGCGTAATTGGATTACACCGGCTCATGAACTCGAAACGGCATTTTTCCCGCAGGCTAGTTGGTTCATTGACATGATTCACCAACGTATTCAACCTCTCAAAGGGTATGTTCCCTTGCAAAACTTCACCGACGGTGAAATGGCAAGAAGGGCGAAAAAAGGAATCTAAAACGATAAATTTGAATTACTTATATTACTTTTGTAATAGTCCAAAAATGCTGGACATTTGTAAAAGTAATTATTTCACCCTGAAAATTTTATGTAAAAATGGAACAGCCGTTATCTGAGAAAAATACGAAAGCACAGATTTGGATGCTTACGAAAAAGAGCTTCGCGAAAAAGAAGTGGAAGGAATTATCAATCTGAAAGATCATCAGATTCAGACGCTTCAATCCAAAATAAAGGAAATGGAACAGCAATTGCGAGAAGCATCGTCCAAAGTGGATGTTTCGGAAAAAACGGTGAAAGATATTGCTCTGAAGGCTATCGTAAGTGCCGGCAAAACGCAGTTTGTTGAACGCGAAAAGGTGAAGGAATAAGAGAAGTGAGAAATGAGAATTCAGAGCCAAGAACCAAGAACCAAGAAATGAGAAGTGAGAAATGAAGAAGTCGGAAATCAGAAGGAAAGGTCGCATTGGCACATTCTTAACATTGGCACCTCATCACATCAACAAATCAACGAATCAACAAATCAACAAAAATGATGAGAAGACCTTAAAGTGACATTTCAGATAGCGCTCAACACATTAAAAAATGAATACGGAATTGAAAAATAATTTCTTTAAAAGTACTTCCTCAAGCGATAGTAGTGAAGCCGTCGTCAATGTGAATGCCCATCTGCATACGCCCTATTCTTTCAGCGCTTTTCGCGATATCGACGATGCGCTCGACAGAGCTGCATCCGAAAATGTGAAAGTTGTCGGGATCAATGATTTTTACTCGACAGCAGGATATGACGAGTGGGATGAGGGCTGTAGCAGAAGAAGGTTATATCCGCTTTTCGGAATCGAATTTATCGCTTTGGACGAGGATGATCAAAAAGCCGGTCTGCGCGTGAACGATCCGGCCAATCCGGGTCGTACTTATATAAGTGGTAAGGGTTTGCGGCAACCGTTTTTCCTCGCAGAACCTTTTGCTTCGCAATTGCAAACTGTTCGGGAGGCTTCCAACAGACAGGTGGAGGCGATGTGTTCGAAACTCAACGAAGTGCTTGAACAGAAAAAAATCGGATTCGTGCTCGATTTCGATCAGATTGCTTGTGAGTTGACAAAAGGATTGATCCGCGAACGACATTTGGCAAAGGCTCTCAGGATGAAGGTTTATGAATATTGCCAAAACGATGCAAGTAAGATTCAATCGGTTTTGGCGACGCTTTTTGATGGGAAACCATTGAAATCTACAGTGGATGATCGGGCCGGAGTGGAAAATGAAATTCGTTCGAATTTGCTAAAGGCGGGTGGTTCAGCATTTGTTCTCGAAGAATCGACGGCGTTTCTTCCCGTTAAATCGGTTTGTAATATTATTCTGGCAGGAGGAGGAATTCCTACTTATCCGTTTCTGGCAGATGATGCAAAAGGCAACTATACCGATTTCGAAAACGATTTGGAGCGCGTGTCTCGTCAACTTACCGAAAGAGGATTCCATTCGGTAGAGTTTATTTCGACTCGAAACGATTTGCACTTACTCGAAAAGTATGCCGAATATCTTTATGATCAAGGCTTTGTGGTTACTTTCGGAAGTGAACATAATACGCCGGCAATGGAGCCGATTTTGCTTTCGGCCCGAAATGGAATTCCGCTTTCGGAAAAATTGAAAAAAATAAATTACGAGGGTGCATGCGTAATTGCCGCCCATCAGCATTTGGTAAAACAAAGCTTGCGAGGTTTTGTGGACGAGAACGGTTTTGCCGATCGTTCCAAACGTAGCGAATTTGTGAATTTGGGGAAGGAATTAATCGACCGAGTTTTGTGATTTGGATTGAAGAATTTACGCCACAAGGACGCGAAGACGCAAAGAAACAAAAAGAATTTGAGGAACTTAGTGTCTTAGTGCCTTCGTGGCAATTAAAAAATTTATTTGATCGCTGATGAGTTTGTTTCCCAAAGACGCGAAGTCGCGAAAAAAAAGACAAAAGAATTTAGAGAAAATTGATTCATAGGGAGCAAAAAAACAAAAATGAAAGAAATAGAGCAATTGATAGAAATATCGCAATTTTATGGCCGAGACAGTCGCTATGTGATTGCGGGAGGAGGAAATACTTCGTATAAAAACGCGGATAGAATTTGGGTAAAGGCCAGTGGAACGTCGCTGGCGACCATCACCGAAAATGGATTTGCCCTGCTCGACAGAACAAAACTTCGTCCGATGTCCGAAAAAAAATACAGCGACGATGTCGCTTTGCGCGAAGAAGAAGTTAAAAACGACCTGGCAGCTGCCACGCTTACCAGGGATAAGCGCCCGTCGGTGGAAACTTCGATGCACAATATTATCGAATATGCTTTTGTTGTGCATTTGCATCCTACGCTCGTGAATGCACTGATGTGTTCGCAACAAGCCGAATCCATGCTAAAAAAACTTTTTGGCGAAAAAGCACTTTTTGTGGAATATACCGATCCGGGTTATGTGTTATTCAAAAAAGTAGAAGAAAAAATAAAAGCGTTTCGCGCTGCTTACGACGAAGAGCCTCATGTTATCTGGTTGCAAAATCACGGAATATTTGTAGCTGCAGATACCATAGAAGAAATCAAGAAAATTTATTCTGATATTTTCAGCACACTCGAAAAATCGTTACAAAAAACGCTTCCTTCGAACGAAACCCTTGCAAGCCACGATGCAGAAAAGGTGATTCCTGCGGTCAGAATGATGCTTTCAGTCAATGGACTGAAAACACTAAAAGTCCGCAATAATCCGCTAATAGCGTTTTTCTCGGAGAATATCGAAAACCGAAAACTGATTGCGAAACCTTTCACTCCCGACGAAATTGTATATTGCAAATCGAATTATCTGTTCTTTGACGGCAATTCGGAAGAAACTTTGCTTCGTGAAGCCGAAACGCAAATTCCTGTTTTTATCGAAAAACAGGGATATCATCCTCATGTTTTGCTGATGAAGGGAATCGGACTTGTTGCTGCCGGCCTCAATGCCAAACAGTGCGAAACCATTCTCGATGTATTCGAAGATGCCATGAAAGTGGCTTATCTGGCGCAATCGTTTGGAGGAGAACATCCAATGACGCAAAATCAAATTGATTTCATCGATCATTGGGAAGTCGAAAATTATCGGAGAAGTGTGTCAACGGCAAAATCGAATGGTCGTGCCGAAAACAAAACCATCGTGATTACCGGTGCTGCACAAGGTTTTGGCGAAGGCATCGCGCGCTGTCTGGTGAAAGAAGGTGCCAATATTGTAGTAGCCGATTTGAATGAAGAGACAGGTCGAAAGACAGCCGGCGAATTAAATATGCTTTGCGGGGGCAATCGGGTTGTTTTCGTGAAAACCGATGTTACGAATATTGCAAGTCTCGAAAGTTTGGTGCACGATGCGGTTTGCAATTTCGGTGCCATCGACTGTTACATAAGCAATGCTGGCGTCCTTAGAGCCGGCGGATTGGACGAAATGACACCGGAAACATTCGATTTTGTTACTCGAATCAATTATTACGGATATTTTTATGGCGTAAAGGTCGTGAGCCGAACCCTAAAATTGCAAACTCGGTTCGCCCCAAAAAATTATTATGCTGACATTATCCAGATCAATTCCAAATCGGGATTGAAGGGAAGCAAAGCCAATTTTGCTTATGCCGGGGGCAAATTTGGTGGAATTGGTTTGACTCAGTCGTTTGCATTGGAATTAGCTCCTTTCCGCATCAAAGTGAACGCTGTTTGTCCCGGTAATTTTTATGAGGGACCGCTTTGGAGTGATCCCGATAACGGTTTATTTGTTCAGTATTTAAAGGCAGGAAAAGTTCCCGGTGCGAAAACGATAGAAGATGTAAAAACATATTATTTGGCTCAGGTGCCGATGAAGAAGGGTTGTACCCCTGAAGATGTTACCAAAGGGGTCCTTTATCTGATGGAACAATGTGGCGAAACCGGACAGGCACTCCCAATTACTGGTGGGCAGGTGATGTTGGCATGATATAAAAATCAAGAGTCAAGATTCAAGAGTCAAGAGAAAATTGAAATATTACTTTGCGCAACTTCGTATTTTTGTGTCTTGGTGGCAAAAACAGCCACAAAGGCTCCAAGACACAAAGAAAACACGAAACTAAAAACTTAAGAATACGTTATTAGGTAATTAATATTGCTCGAGTGTCTTTTCAATCCTATGTCAACCTCGAACCTTACGAACAATTACAACAAAAACTCTCAGAATTGCAGCGAATGATACATGACTTCAAAAATTCTCTTATGTCTTGATTCTTGGTTCTTGGTTCTAAAAATAAAAAATATGAAAACAAAAGCAGTTCGTTTATACGGCAAGAAAGATCTTCGGTTGGAAGAATTTGAATTGCCACCCATAAAAGATAATGAAATTTTGGCTAAAGTAGTTTCCGATTCGTTGTGTATGTCATCCTACAAAGCGGCCATACAGGGAGCAGATCACAAACGTGTGCCCGATAACGTGGCCGAGAATCCGGTGATCATCGGTCATGAGTTTGCAGGTGAATTGATTGAAATTGGTTCGAAGTGGGCAGATCAATTTAAGGTCGGCGATAAATTTTCCATTCAGCCGGCGTTGAATTACGAAGGCGGTCCCGTAGGAATATTGAGTGCGCCGGGATACAGCTATCCGTTTATTGGTGGTGATGCTACGTATGTGATCATTCCCAATGAAGTAATGGAGAAAAATTGTTTGTTGCCTTATCATGGGGAAGGATTTTATCCGGCATCGCTGGCAGAGCCTCTTTCTTGTGTGATTGGCGCCATGCATGCCAATTATCATCTGAAGCCTGGTAGTTATGAACACAAAATGGGAATTGTGGATGGCGGAAAAATGGCTATTCTGGCTGGTGTGGGACCAATGGGATTGGCTGCTATCAATTTTGTGCTACACAGAAAAGATCGTCGCCCTTCGTTGTTGGTAGTTACCGATATTGATCAAGCACGTCTTGACAGGGCTGCTTCACTCTATACCGTTGATTTTGCGGCTTCACATGGTATCGATCTTCGTTATATCAATACTTCGGTTATGCAAAATCCGGTAGAAGAATTAAAAACTTTAACCAACGGTAATGGCTACAATGATGTATTTGTTTTTGCTCCAGTGAAATCGGTTGTTGAATTAGCAGATGCCATTCTCGGATTCGATGGATGCCTCAACTTTTTTGCAGGACCAAGCGATCCCAAGTTCAGTGCCATGTTGAATTTTTACAACATTCACTATGCCTATACGCATGTAGCCGGCACAAGTGGGGGAAACAACGAAGATATGGTAGAAGCTTTGGATATAATGAATGAGGGTCTTGATCCTGCAGGTTTAGTAACGCATATTGGAGGTTTGAATGCTGTATCCGAAGCTACTCTTCATTTGCCTGAAATTCCGGGTGGGAAAAAATTAATTTATACTCATATTACCATGCCTTTGACATCAATCTCAGATTTTGAAGAGTTGGGGAAAACCAGCGAATTTTTCAGAGAATTGTCTTCCATTTGTGCAAGACATAAGGGATTATGGAATGTGGAAGCTGAAGCTTTTTTGTTGGCAAATGCAAACAAATCAAATTAAATTAGATTAAATTATAAACTATAGAAATAGAATATGAAACAATTAGATGTTAGGCTGATGCATCCGGTGGAACAAATCAATGTGATCATCAAAAGAATTTACAAGAGTGGTATGACCACAACTTCGGGTGGAAATATTTCTATCAGGGATCAAAATGGCGATATATGGATTACTCCATCGGGTATAGACAAAGGATCGTTAACTTTTAACGATATCATGTGCGTGAAAAAAGACGGAACGGTTATCGGTCCGCACAAACCTTCTTCTGAGTTTCCCTTTCATAAAGCCATTTACGAAACGCGTCCGGAGTTGACAGCAATTATTCACGCCCATCCTCCTGCACTTGTAGCCTTTAGTATAGCACATAAAGTTCCAGACACAAAAATAGTTCCTCAAGCCCATAATATTTGTGGAGAAATAGGTTTTGCTCCTTATGGGACACCGGGGAGTGATGATTTGGGAAAGAAAATTGCTAACGAATTCAGGAATACGCAATATAAAGCGGTAATCATGGAGAATCATGGGGTTGTTTTGGGAGGGATGGACTTGATGGATGCCTATCAGCGTTTTGAAACACTTGAATTTTGTTGCCGCACAATTGTGAATGCAAGTAGATTAGGAGAAGTAAATTATTTATCGGATGAACAGGTCGCAAGATACGTTAATCATCTTCCTTCCAATATCCCATATTTTATGAATGTGGATTATCCTTCCGACGAGAGAGCCTTGCGTTCGGAAATGGTAAAAATTATTCGGAGAGCATGTGATCAGGGGCTTATGATTTCTACCTACGGCACAGTGTCGGTACGTTGGCGAGACGACGATTTTTTGATTACGCCGAAAAATGTGGCACGGTGGGATATTGTTCCCGAAGATATTGTGCAGATTAAAAAAGGAATGGCTGAAGTAGGTAAAACGCCTAGCCGTTCGGTAGCCTTACATCAACGAATATATCAATTGAACCCACAGATAAATTCCATTATTTGCACGCAACCGGTAAATTTGATGGCACATGCCATAACCGGTACAAAATTTGACGTGCGCACGATTCCTGAAAGTTGGATTTTTCTTCAGGATGTTCCGTCCATTCCTTTCGGTTTGATTTATAATGATATTGACAGCGTTGCTGAAATGTTTAACCACAACAAAGTCATTTTGGTGGAGAACGACAGTGTATTTGTTACCGGAGATAAATTGTTAAATACTTTCGATTATTTGGAAGTGGCAGAGTTTTCAGCCAATTCACTTGTAATGGCTTCGGCTATTGGGCATCTTTGTCCTATTAGCGACCAGGAAATAGATGATTTGAGAGTGGCATTTAACGTACAATAAGGATAGGATAAAAAAAGTCTGAATTTTATCAATGCAGGTTGTTTTTTCTCCATATAAAATACCGGAATTTAATTTGGCTGCCGAAGAATTTCTTTTTTCGGAAAAAACAGATGAATATCTTTTGCTTTATGTAAACAAACCATGTGTAATTTTAGGCTCTAATCAGTCCGTAACCAATGAAGTTAATGAGGATTTTTGCCACTTAAACGGTATCTCCATTTTTCGACGATTGTCGGGAGGAGGTGCCGTGTATCATGATGAAGGAAATTTGAATTTTTGTTTTGTTTTCAATAAGAAAAAAGGATATTCTCCGTTAAGTTCAGATTTTTTGCAGCCTGTGATTTCTGTTCTAAATTCAATGGAAATTCCTGTTGAGGTGGGTAAGAGAAAAGACCTTTGGCTTCCGGATGGAAATAAGGTTTCAGGAACCGCCTCACATGTGTCAAAGTGTAGGGAATTGCATCATGGTACCTTGCTTTACGATGTTGATATGGAGAAGCTACAAAAATCACTGATTCCAACCTCAGCAACCAATAAAAAAGCAATTCGTTCTGTTCCTTCACCGGTAGAAAATATTCGCAGTTTTTTAGAGAGATCGACCGTAAGGACTCAAGATGTCAACGATTTTTTCATCACTTTTACAAAATTAATGCTCGCTTATTTTCAGATTCGAGAACTCTCTCTTTTATTAAATGAAGATATAAAGAAAATCTATAGACTTACTATTTCAAAATACGGCCGGAAAGAATGGAATTATAGGATATGAAACTTTTCCAAACCAAAAAATTAGATTGTATTGTTCATTAATTTCATCAGAATATAATTTATTTTTTAAATGTCTGATGGAACCCACATGTCTGAATATTGTATTCATTGTGGTTGCGTATGCACAAGCGGTGAAAAGACAACGACACAGCTAATTGAAAATGGAATATTAAACTTGAAATGAAAAAAGAAACTGACAGACATATAACCCGACACTCATTGCTTAACCAAATATGTTTTAATTTTTTTACCCACCGCACAAAAATTTTGAAATGCGAAGCATTCATGAATAACATTGAAAATAAAAATAGCGTTAGTAAATTATATTGCCAGCCCACAAATGGCACATTTTTTTGCCATTGCACCGAGAATTATTTGTACCTTGCGATTTAGAATTATGACATACGAATCAGAGAAAATAACAAGAAAAAAAAGAATAGACAAGCAGCTAAAAGCTTCTGGGTGGCTTATTATTCCATACTCTGAAGGAATGGACTTGACTATTTTGACAAATCACGCTATTGAAGAATTACAGACTAATAGCGGACCTGCTGACTATGCTTTAGTAGTTAATGGAAAACTTCTTGGAGTTGTTGAAGCAAAGAAACTTGAAGTTGGTGCAGCGAATGTTTTAGAGCAAGCAAAACGATATTCTAAAGGAGCAAACAAGACAGTTGGTGAATGGAATGAATACCGAGTCCCGTTTCTATATTCTTCTAATGGAGAATTGATTTATTATTTGGATGCCAGAGATAGTAAAAATCTTAGCAGACAGATTTATAGTTTTCATACTCCCGAAGCAATGGAAACTTTGTTTAATTCGAACAAAGAAACAGCTTTACAGTGGCTAAAAGAAAAACCGATAAATACTCCTGGACTAAGACCTTATCAAAAGGAAGCAATACAAGCATTTGAAAATAATTTAGAAGAAAGAAAACGCTTAATGTTATTAGCAATGGCAACTGGTACAGGAAAAACTTTTACCACAGTTAACCTTGTTTATCGGATGTTGGCTTCGGGTTATGCTAAACGAATTTTATTTTTGGTTGACCGAAAATCATTGGCTGCTCAAGCCGTTACTGCTTTTGCTTCGTTTGATACACCAAGAAATATTAAATTCAAAGACGAATACGAATTGTATTCACAGCGATTTAAAAAAGAAGACTTTGAAGGCGAAGCATACGACCCGACTGTTTTACCAAATTCTTATTTAACTAATCCTGATGGAACAAAAACATTTCTTTATATCTGCACCATTCAGAGAATGGCAATAAATCTTTACGGAAAAGCTGGTGCTTTTGGTGAAAATGAAGAAAACGAAGATGATGCTGAAAAACTTTCTATTCCATCACATGCTTTTGATTTAATTATTGCTGACGAGTGCCATCGTGGTTACACATCAAAAGAAACCAATGTTTGGAGAAATGTTTTAAATCATTTTGATGCTGTTAAGGTTGGTTTGACTGCTACGCCTGCATCACATACTGTTGCTTATTTCAATAAACCGATTTTCAATTATTCGTTACAACAAGCAATTGAAGAAGGTTATTTGGTGGACTATGATGCTGTTGCCATCAATTCGGAAGTGCTTATGAACGGAGCATTTTTGAAAGAAGGCGAACAAGTGGGAATGATTGATACTGAAACGGGCAGGGAGCAAATTGACCAATTGGAAGATGAAAGGGAATTTACTTCAACCGAAATAGAAGAAAAAATCACGGCTCCCGACACCAATCAGAAAATCGTTGAAGAACTTAAAAAATATACTGACGAATGGGAAAAAAGAACAGGTCGTTTCCCTAAAACATTGATTTTTGCTTCAAACGATATTCCAATGATTTCACATGCCGACCGTTTAGTTAGTATTTGCAAATCAGTTTTCAATCGAGGTGACGATTTTGTTGCAAAAATTACAGGAAGCCCAACGGTTGACAGACCTTTGAAAAAAATCAAAGAGTTTCGTAACCGACCCAATCCGAAAATTGTTGTAACAGTTGACATGCTTAGTACAGGCGTAGACATTCCTTCAATAGAATTTATTGTTTTTCTTCGTCCTGTAAAATCTCGCATTCTTTGGGAACAGATGCTTGGCAGGGGAACCAGAAAATGTGATGAAATTGGGAAAACACATTTTGTAATATTTGATTGTTTTAATGGTACTTTGATAAAATATTTTAAAGATGCCAGTTATAACTTTAAAATTGACCCGCCCGGAACGGAAACTATTACAATTAAAGAACTCATTGAAAAAATATACAACAATGAAGACAGAAAGGCTAACGCTAAGCGTTTAGCAAAGCGACTTCATAGGATTGAAAAAGATATGAGCGGGAATGCCCGTGATAAATTTGCAACCTATATTCCCAATGGCGACATGGGGAAGTTTGCCGAACTATTAGCCAAATTTTTTGAAAAGTATAAATAATGGCAAAGTCGTTTAATGAAATATTTGAAAGCTTCACATCAGTGATGGAACTACTCAGAAACGAGCAGTTTCAAAAACTATTGGTGGACTACGAAAGAGCTAAAAAGGTTTTTCTTGTTGGATACGAAGTAAAAGACGATGTTAGTTCAATGGTCTTGTTTGAGGCAGAAGGCAGATATGGTTTAAAACCAACAGATTATTTACTTGCTTTTTCAGAATTTGTAAAACGTAAAGAAAATGAAATTGCAGCAATCGGTATTTTATTGAATAAGCCGAATGATTGGAATACTAAAGCATTGAACGAGCTGAAACAAAAACTGAAAGAAAACAATTATGATGAAGCCAATTTGCAAAAGGCGCATAAATTTGTTTACCACAAAGAAACTGTTGATATTATTAGCATGATTAAACATGCAGCAAAAGATACTGAACCTTTGTTAAGTCCTGATGAAAGGGTGAATCAAGCAATACAGAAAGTTACAGCAGGTAAAAATTTAAATGAAGAACAACAAAAATGGATGGAATACATCAAAGAACATTTGAAACAAAACCTGACTTTAGATGAAGATGATTTTAAGGAATTGCCAGTGTTCACTGACAGAGGCGGTTTAAACAAATTTAAAAAGGTTTTTGCAGATGAATATCAAAAAATTATTAAAGAAATAAACAATGCAATTGCAGCATAATGTGTAAGTTATGAAGAAGGAACTCATTTTAGAATTGTTTCAGAAGTTTGAAAACATTTGTTATTTGTACAATGACGTGGAATGTTGGAGCGCAAGAGAACTACAAGCTCTGCTGGGTTATAGCAAATGGGAAAATTTTGAGAAAGTAATTGTTAAAGCAAAAGAATCCTGTTCTAATGCGGGTGAAAATATAGAGGATCATTTTCCTGACGTCAGGAAAACGATACCTATGCCTAAAGGAGCTGAAAAACAGATAGATGATATTCTGCTTACCCGATATGCCTGTTATTTAATTGCACAAAATGGCGATGAGAGAAAGGAAGAAATTTCATTTACACAGAACTATTTTGCTGTTCAAACCCGCAGGGCAGAATTGATTGAAAACCGATTACTGGAATTTGAGCGTGTAAAAGCCAGAGAAAAATTATCACAAACCGAAAAACAACTTTCGGGATGGGAACAATACAACTGAAAAAGAAATTAGGCGTACCTGATAGTCGTCCCGTTGCAGATTTTTTACCGACCATAAGCATAAAGGCAAAAGATTTGGCCGCTGAGATGACAGGGTTGAATGTGCAAAATAAAGATTTAAAAGGACAAAGTTTAATAGAAAAAGAACATGTTGACAATAACCTTGCTGTCCGTGAAATGTTAACGAAAAGAGGAATATTTCCCGAGAATCTTCCACCTGCTGAAGATGTTAAAAAGTTGCAACGTAAATTGGAAGGCGAAGAGAAAAAAATATTGACAAAAAAAAGAAGAAATAATGAGTGATGTGGTAAATAAATTGTGGGGCTTTTGCCATACATTAAGACACGAAGGAATTGATTACAACGATTATATCGAACAACTTTCTTTTCTTCTTTTCTTAAAAATGGCTGATGAAAAAGAAGTCCATCTGAACGACAAATACAATTGGAAAGCACTGAAAGAATTAAGCGGTGGCGATTTAATGGACCACTATACCGACTCGTTAAAAGAACTGGCTAAAGAACCGGGACTACTTGGCGAAATCTTTACGCAGGCACAAAACCGTTTTAACAATCCGGTAAGTCTCAAAAAACTGCTCAACCTGATTGATGAAGATGAATGGACTTCGATGGACATAGACGTGAAAGGTGCTGCCTTTGAAGGGCTGCTGGAAAAGGCAGCCAGCGAAGGGAAAAAAGGTGCTGGACAATATTTTACACCGCGTCCTTTAATACAAAGCATGGTTCGCTTGATGAAGCCCGATCCAAGAGGAAAGAATACATTTACCATTTATGACCCCGCTTGCGGTACAGGTGGTTTTTTGGTTTGTGCTTATGAATGGCTTTTACAGGAATGTAAAGGTGCTTTTCCTCGTGAAGATGTGAAACGAATCAGAGAAAACACTTATTACGGACAAGAATTGGTTGCCCGTCCAAGACGATTGGCTTTGATGAATATGTATTTGCATGGCGTTACTCCTAAAATAAAATTAGGCGATACCATTTATAATAACCCAAGTAGCGACCGTTTTGATGTGATTTTGGCAAATCCCCCATTTGGCACAAAGGGAGCAAATCAAATACCGGAGCGTGACGATTTTACGGTAGAAACCAGCAACAAACAGCTCAATTTTGTGCAACACATCATGAGTACGCTCAAAATAGGCGGACGTGCCGCCATAGTTTTACCCGACAATGTATTGTTTGAAGATAAAGCAGGGGAAGTTTTTGAAATACTGATGCAGGAATGCAACTTGCACACCATTCTTCGCTTGCCAAGAGGTACATTTACACCTTATGCACAAGGCGTAAAAGCAAATGTTATTTTCTTTCAGAAAGGATTGCCTACCGAAAAAGTCTGGATTTACGACAACCGCAGCAATATAGAAAGCATTACCAAAAAAGACCGCCCGCTAACAGCCAAACATTTCGAAGATTTTGAAAAATGCTATGGCTCTGACCCCAATGGCAACAGCCCACGAACTGATCAAGGAGAAACAGGGCGTTTCCGTTGCTTTACCATTGATGAAATTAAAAAACGTAATTACAAACTTGATATCACATGGCTAAAAGACGAAAGCATTGAAGATGCCGACAGCCTGCCCGAACCCAACGACCTTGCTACCGAAGCCATTGCCGAACTGGAAGCTGTAGTGGATGACTTAAAAGAAATAATTAGTTTATTAGAAAAAGAATAATGAAAGGGTGGATGTATATTTTAGAATGCAGCAACGGCATGTATTATACCGGCAGCACTAATAATTTAGAATTACGATTGCAACAACATCAAAATGGAGAAGGTGCTAATTTTACTAAAAAGCATTTACCTGTTAAGTTAGTTTATTTTGAAGAATTTGCAAGAGTTGATGAAGCTTTTTATAGAGAGAAACAAATTCAAGGCTGGAGCAGGAAGAAAAAGGAAGCATTGATCAATAATCAATTTGAGAAACTTCATGATTTTGCTGAATGTAAAAATGAGACACATTTTTTGAATGTACCCTTCGACTCCGCTCAGGGTACTGGAAATGACTCCGCTCAGGGTACGGGAAATGACTCCGCTCAGGGTACGGAAAATAACTCAGCTCAGGGTACGGAAAATAACTCCGCTCAGGGTACGGCACCTACCCGGTTGTTGAGCGGAGCCGAAACAACCGATTCATTAACCCTTTTGAAAAGCAATGGAAATGAAGAATAATTTGCCAAAAGGTTGGGTTGAATGCAGTATTGGTGAAATTCTGACTGCCAAAAAAGGCAAGAAACCGGCTTCAACAATTGACGAACCGAGAGAAGGTTACGTTCCTTACATTCTTATTGATGAAATGGAAGGAAAACAAATTAGAACATATACAAATGACCCTAAAGTATCAATAATTGACGAAACAGAAGTTTTATTAGTTTGGGATGGTAGCATTGGTAAATGTGGTAGTGGGTTGAAAGGGGCAATAGGTTCTACTTTAGTTGGCTTAAAGGCTTTAGGAGGTATTCAAACAAAATTTCTTGAATATACAATCAGACAACAAAATAATTTCATTAAAGAAACAAGCACAGGAACTGGGTTGCAACATATCAATAAAGACTTTTTTGAAATATGCAAAATCCCACTCCCCCCTCTCGCTGAGCAACATCGCATTGTAGCCAAACTTGATGCTTTATTTGAAAAAATAGAAAACAACAAACAACGATTAGAAAAAATACCAAAACTATTAAAACGCTTCCGACAATCAGTTTTAGCGGCTGCGGTAAGTGGTAAGTTGACGGAGGAGTGGAGGGAGAAGAATAAAAACATTGAATGTGTGGATTTAATTCTTGATAAAATAAATAAGGAAAAAATTAAGTATGTTAAAAAGATAAAAGAATATATTCCCGTTTCTGAATACGAAACAATTGAATTGCCTGATACTTGGCGATTAGGAAGATGGGATAATTATTTGGATTTCTCCGATAACCCATTCAGAAGAGGACCTTTTGGAAGTGTCTTGAAAAAAGAAATATTCATATCAAGTGGATATAAAATTTATGAACAGTATTGTCCAATAAATGATGATTGTTCATTTGCAAGATATTTTATTGATGAAAAGAAATATAATGAGCTTAAGAATTTTGCAGTTAAAGCTGGTGATTTTTTAATTAGCTGTTCAGGTGTAACTTTAGGTAGAATTACTCAAGTTCCAGATAAATTTGACGATGGCATTATTAATCAGGCAATTTTAAGAGTAAGGATTAATCAAAAATATTTTGACAGCAAGTTCTTCCTTTTACTTTTTAGGTCTCCGTATTTTCAGCGTAATATATTTGAAAACTCTACCGGCTCTGCTATCCCGAATGTAAAAGGTGTTGAAGAATTGAAATCTATACCAGCTCCGATTTTATCTCTTGAAGAACAAAAAGAAATCGTCCACCGCGTCGAACAACTCTTTGCCTTTGCCGATAAAATAGAAGCACGTTACACCAAAGCCAAAGCCATGTTGGATAAACTACCCCAAAGTATTTTAGCCAAAGCATTTCGTGGCGAGCTGGTGGCACAAGACCCAAACGACGAGCCGGCAAGTGTATTGCTCGAAAGAATAAAAGCCGAGAAAGAGAAATTGGCAGCAGAAAAGAAACTCATACGGCAAGCGCAGGGCAAGGGCAAGAAAACAAAGGAATATTCAATTGAGGAAAAATCGGTAAAAATTGCTGCGGAGAAAAAGATTAATTATAAAAATAAAAAGAAATAATTGTGGATACATTTCAAAGTAAGTATTCAACATGGTTTTTGCCATTGACTCATAAGCAAAAGCAACAACATGAAACCCACATGTATTGCATACACAAACACGAATGAATATAAATATTTAGACATGTGGGTTCCATCAGACCTTTAAAAAATAAATTATATTCTCATGAAAGTGCAATTTGACTCTAACATACAAACAGACAAGAACCGCCAGTGCATAACACGGTATATAAAAAATTGGGCAGATAGTGCTAAATTTGAGGTGTTTAACTCGCATTTAACTTTGCGCGGTTTGACAGTTAATTGCTCCGAAATGCCCAACTTTTCATATACCGCAACCGTATGTAATACATGTGGGTTTCATTTTATTTGAAAATAGTGTTAAGAATTATTTTTCATTGACAGAAAAACAACTTCACAGCATATAAATTTGTGCAGGAAAAACAGGTATTAACTCCCTCATTCAACTTAATTTCCGACAGCAAAATTAAAACTGCTTTACTAACTTTTATTTTTTATCCACCAAATATCTTTCAGCTTCGATAGCTGCCTGACAGCCTGAACCGGCAGCCGACACGGCTTGTCGGTAATGAGGATCAGCAACATCACCAGCTGCAAAAACTCCTTCTACATTGGTTCGTGGTGTACCGGGAATAGTTTTGATATATCCGTTTTCGTCGGTTTCAATCCAGGGTTTAAATACTTCCGAATTGGGTTTGTGCCCGATAGCCAGAAAAAAACCGTCAATGGCGATGTGCACTTTTTCTTCGTCGGGTTGTCCGCGACGTTTCACCAAATCAGCCCCTTCCACCACTTTTTCGCCTGTTAATCCGAGTGTTTCGTGCTCAAAAAGGACTTCGATTTTCGGATGTTGCAAAACGCGTTCCTGCATTATTTTCGAAGCTCTGAGAAATGGCTTGCGTACAATCATATAGACTTTGGAAGCAATATTGGCTAAATAAAGAGCTTCCTCACAAGCTGTATCGCCACCTCCCACTACTGCTACCGGCCGATTTCTGTAAAAAAATCCATCGCACGTGGCACAGGCCGATACGCCTGAACCGGCATATTTCTGCTCGTCCGGCAATCCAAGATATTTTGCCGTAGCACCGGTTGCAATAATAATGCTTTGGGTTTCAATAATTTTTTCGTTATCGATGGTAACGCGATAGGGAGAAGCCGACAAATCGGTTGACGTAACCATTCCGAAGCGAATATCCGCACCAAAACGTTCAGCCTGTTTCTGCATTTTGTCCATCAACTCAGGTCCGGTAATTCCTTCGGGAAAACCCGGAAAATTTTCCACTTCGTTGGTTGTTGTCAACTGACCTCCCGGTTCCATACCCTGATAAAGTACGGGCGAAAGATTGGCCCTTGAAGCATAAATGGCAGCAGTGTAACCTGCCGGTCCCGATCCTATGATCAGGCATCGTATCTTTTCGTTAGTTGTCATCTCTTTTTGTTGTTTTTTAAAAATTTTTATCTCAAATCGTTGATATAGGCGTCTTTGTATTTTTTTGCATCAAACGTGAATATCTGTTCCGAAACTTTGGCATTTTTCTGAAACTGACTAAGCATCAGAACTGTTCTTGTTCCGTTTTTTTGAGATACGGTTATGGATTGCGGTATTCCGTCTGTCTTGAGAAATTGTACTTCAATTTCCGCAATATCTTCATTCTTTATCGATTTGGGTGTCAGCTGAATGCACCAATACTCCGAAGAAGTCTTGCAGAAACGGATATTGCACTTGTTCCGATAATTACCAAGAATTGCCATCGGATTGGTTTGAGCCAACTCCTGCACTGACGGCTCGGTAATGGTAACTTCATTGCCTGATTTCTGGTAAGCCCATTGTGTCTTTCCGTCAAACCACACTTTCATTTCCTGCATCTCCAATACGAAACGGTTACCCTTTAAGGTAAATGTTCCGGAATTCGTGTACGAATTTACGCCGTTTTTTTCGATTACCGAAACGGTAAAGCGCGTAGTAATGGCACCGGTGCGTGCGGTATTCAAAAAACTGTCTATAATTCTTTGAGCTTCAGGATCATTCTGTGAAAGAGCGGGTTGTATCGAAATTATCGATAACAGCATAGAATAAATGAATGATTTTACCCAACGACTTGGGTTATGAAATGAAAACTGCATAATCAGAATTTTTTAGTGGTGATTTAAGTTGATTAAATCCGGAAATATCGACCGGAAAAAGTTAAAATTTTAAATTTGTTGATAATTAAAAAGATTATCTCAAGCTTTTTTGTTGAGCCATCAAAGTTGTTTCAAAATCTGTTCCAAATGATATTCGTCGGGAATAAGTACCTGACGAGCCTTGCTCCCTTCGTTTGGGCCGATAATGCCGGCAATTTCGAGCTGGTCGACAATTCTTCCGGCACGATTGTAGCCAATGGAAAATTTTCGCTGAATCAACGAAGTAGAGCCCTGCTGATTAGCAACGATAAGTCGGGCCGCTTCCTCGAAAAGTGGATCACGTTTGCTCAAGTCGGCAGACGCTACGCCCATTTCTCCTTCTGGTTTCACATATTCGGGCAAATAGAAAGCAGTAGGATAACTCTGCTGTTCGCTGATAAAATGAACGATATTTTCCACTTCCGGAGTATCGACAAAAGCACATTGAACACGTATCAGGTCGTTTCCCTGCGAAAACAGCATGTCGCCACGTCCAACCAGCTGATTGGCACCGGGAGCATCGAGAATGGTTCGCGAATCCATCATCGACGAAACGCGAAAAGCAACCCGCGCCGGGAAATTGGCTTTGATAATTCCGGTAATGATATTGACCGAAGGACGCTGTGTGGCAATAATCATATGAATGCCGACAGCACGAGCCAGCTGTGCAATTCGCGCAATGGGCATTTCAACTTCCTTCCCTGCCGTCATGATCAGATCGCCAAATTCGTCAATGATCACCACAATGTAGGGCAGGAAACGATGTCCTTTCTCCGGATTCAAATGACGCAAAATGAACTTTTCGTTATATTCCTTTATGTTTCTGGCATGCGCCTTTTTCAGCAAATCGTAACGCATATCCATTTCTCCGCAAAGAGAATTCAGCGTTTCGACCACTTTGCTTGTATCGGTTATGATGGCTTCGCTGCCATCGGGCAGTTTTGCCAGAAAATGTTTTTCGATGCCGGCATAAATATTGAATTCCACTTTTTTGGGATCCACCAGCACCAGTTTCAGTTCGGAAGGATGTTTTTTGTAAAGCAACGATGTGATAATGGCATTCAATCCTACCGATTTTCCCTGTCCTGTTGCTCCGGCTACGAGCAGGTGTGGCATTTTTACCAAATCGACCATGAAAATTTCGTTGGTAATGGTACGACCGAAAGCAATGGGAAGTTCAAATTTCGATTCCTGAAATTTTTTAGAAGCAATGATGGAATGCATCGAAACAATTTGCGGATCATTGTTGGGAACTTCTATTCCAATGGTTCCCTTGCCGGGTATGGGAGCAATAATACGAATACCGGTAGCGGCCAGGCTGAGCATAATGTCCGATTCGAGATTTCGGATTTTGGAAATGCGCACCCCTGCTTTCGGTACAATTTCGTAGAGTGTAATGGTTGGCCCGACCGTTGCTTTGATGGTTTCTATTTCGATATCGAAATTGAGCAAAGTGTTGATAATACGGTTTTTGTTGGCAATCTGTTCCGCCATGTCGATGGGCGTTTCGTTGTCGGTACCATAAACTTTGAGCAAATCGAGCGTAGGGAAATGATAGTGCGACAAATCGAGTGTAGGGTCATATTTTCCCAATTTGGCAAGGTTGTAATAGGGATCTTCCTGCAAACTTTCATTTTCTCCGTTGCCATCCAAATCTACCGGCTTGCTTTCTTCGTTGTTTTCGGTCGTTTCCACCTCAAAAGCCACTTTTTCGGTTTGTGATTCTTCCTGATTTTTTGAGAATTCTTCGTACACTTCAGTCTCTATGCCTGATGAAATCCATTCTTCGGGAACAATTTCGGTACCCACTGCCACTGCCGGCTCTACGAGAGTTTCTTCGGAAGATGTATGGGATACATTTTTCTTTCCGAAAAGTTTTCGAAAGAAAGGAAGCGACGAGGCAGAAGCTATGACCAGATAAACGATAAAACTTCCCCCCATAAGCAGAAACGAACCCGATGCACCAATATAGGAAACCAGCCACTGTGCTGCATAATCGCCATGTCCGCCCGCCAACGAAAAAAACAAAACATCGGAAAAATAAGGCGAAAGTGTCAATCCGAGCGTTACCGAAAGCCACACAAGCCAAAATGCACAGTGAAAAAATGCCTTCCAAACAGATTTTTCATGCGCTTTCATTAAGCGTAAAGCCACCCAAATGCCGAAAATCGGAATAAAGAAAGCTGATACGCCAAAACAACGATTGATGAGATGCTCGGCAGCAATGGCTCCGGTAACGGAAGTCCAGTTCTGAATTAAAGTTCGCTTATCATGCAACTCGCTCCACGACAAATCGATTTTGCTTTGGTCGGCTGCGCCCGTAAAAAAATAGGATACAAAAGCCAACATCAGGTACAACATTACCAGCAAAAGCATGAATCCGACTATGAAATGTGTACGTTCGTCGGTAAAAAAACTTGCAATTTTCTTACCAAAACCGCTGCCGGAAGATTTTTTCTCCGATTTCTTCTGAACTTTGCCGGAAGTCGTTCGTCCGCCGTTTTTCACTGGTTTTTTTGGTGCCATATTTTATGGTTTTTTGCAAACGATTGATAATTAGATATTTTATTTAACGTTTTTTGATTTGTTTTATTTTCGACAAAAAACATAACAACCTTATTTAGTTTGAGAAAATTTGAGATTTTGTTTGTTGTCGAAAAAATTCAATTTTT